>NZ_BAABFT010000011.1:0-173782 GCF_039541195.1 Mucilaginibacter gynuensis | reverse complement strand
CCGGACTTTCAAAAGTAAAAAAGGAGTATTAGCCTCTTTCGTCAACATCGTTTTAAATACGTGTCATGAGGGCCCTCTATGTTTCTCCTTTTCTTCTGATCTATTATATTACAAAGATATGAGAGGGTCGACGAGCGCAGCGATGTCGGGGTGAGTCGATGTAGCGCTATAATATTTACTTTCTCAATATTGATCAGTTCTTAAGTTGACGGCTATGTTCTTGAAAGGAGACAGGAGAGACGGAGCGTTACCAGGGGTGTGTAAATGAACATTCCACTTCAAGAACACACCCCTTCATACCTCTCAAGAGGGGAATTGCGCAATTCCATTGCGCAATATTTTTAAAAGCGACTTCCCTGATATCTCTTACTCATTTACAGCCCATCAAGAACATTTTAGGCATTGAATTGTATATTCATCGTTCACGCCCATAATTACTATTGCTGATGCCGCTAAATGTCGTTTTCTACGCCACCCTGTTTATCATTTTCACTACACTAATTCCCCTGATCCGTCACGATTTTTGGATCTTTCGTGTTTTTGAATATCCAAGGCTTCAAAAATTATTTTTGAACGGCGTTTTATTGGTCGCGGCATTATTTATCATTGATTACCAGCACATTAACGATTTAATACTGCTTGCCGCTATTGTTGCTAATTTCGTTTATTTAACACGATTGGTTTATCCCTTTACCCGCTTGGGCGAAAAGCAATTGATAGATAGCCGGTTTCCGCCGGGTGAGAATAATATCAAGCTGCTTATCGCCAATGTTTATCAGGAAAACAGGCAATCGCGCGCCTATCATCAACTCATAAAGGAATGCGATCCGGATGTGATATTAATGGTGGAAACCAACCATTGGTGGCAAAGTAAAATGGACGACATCAGGGCCAAATACCCGTATACCCTGGCAGCCCCGTTGGAAAACACGTATGGCCTGTTGCTGTATTCGCGACTGGAACTGCTTGACGGGGCTATCAATTATTTGGTTGAGGAGGATATTCCGTCTGCCGAAGTTAATGTAAAGTTGCTTTCGGGTAAGCTAATTAAACTGTACTGCCTGCACCCGCAGCCTCCTGTACCGCAGGAGAACCCGAGATCGACCGAGCGCGACAAAGAAATACTCATAGTTGCTGAAAAAGCAAAAGTGAGCGATATCCCGGTGCTGGTTATCGGCGACCTGAACGACGTAGCCTGGAGTTATACTACCGACCTGTTTTCGAAGATCAGCGGCTTATTAGACCCCAGAAAAGGCAGAGGCTTTTTTAACAGCTTTAACGCGAAGTATTTCTTTCTGCGGTTCCCCTTAGATCATATATTTTGCTCGGCCGACTTTACCCTAACCAGCATTAAGCGAATGAAAAGCTGCGGATCTGATCACTTCCCTATGTGTATCAGCCTGCAATACGATGATAAGGCTACCCATCTTCAGGATGAGCCTGTAGCTACTGCCGAAGAAAAAGAACTCGCAGATGAAAAGATCACCGTTGAAACGTAATTTGAAAAATAAATTCAACATAAAACCAAATACCGCGTCAGGGTAAAAGCCAACTCAGGTGTTTTAGGGGAAATAATTGATAACATTAATTCCCTTTTATGAAAACGCTTAAATTTTTAATGGTTTTATTTACCGCCCTGGTATTCGCACAAGTTAGTAAAGCGCAAACAGGTATTACCCTTGGTCTCCGCGCAGGTACCAATTACAGTAACTTGTACGGCAATCCCTCCACGTTCGACCGTAAAGGCAAAACAGGTATTGTAGCGGGTGTGTTCGCCCGCTTAGGCGATCGCTTATACATTGAGCCCGGTGTAAACTTCATTTCGTATGGATCAAAGTTTGATTTTCAGAACCAGCGTTATGACGCCAAATTCAATCAGATACAAGTGCCGTTGTTAGTCGGCTATAAGTTTATTGACCGGGAAAGTTTTAACGTACACGCGGGTGCCGGTGCCGAATTTGGCTTCAACCTCAACAAACCGGTTAAGGTGCAAAATTTCGCTTACAAAGATTTTACAACGGCAGGTAAGATAGCCGCGGGTGTCGACTTTAAAAACTTTTTGATCGACCTGGGCTATAGCTACAGCATCGCCAAAGTAAACAAAAGCCTCGACCAAAGAGCGGGCATTTACAGCTGTACCATTGGTTATAAATTCTGGTAAGGGTTGATCAATACCCCTGTTAAAACAGAACGGGCAGCTTTGAGGCTGCCCGTTCTGTTTCTCATGAATCAATTTTTTATAATTTATGCCCGCGTTGTATCATCGGTTTCTCCATTGATTGCTGTTTCAGCTCGCGCTGGATGCGTGGATTGGTATCTACCTGATGATTTAAATGCGGCGCGATCACCAGCGATACGATCGACATCAGCTTGATCAAAATATTCATCGACGGGCCTGAAGTATCCTTAAACGGATCGCCCACGGTATCACCTGTTACCGATGCTTTATGCGGTTCTGATTTTTTGTAATAGATCTCACCGTTGATCTCCACCCCTTTCTCGAAAGACTTTTTGGCGTTGTCCCACGCACCACCGGCATTGCTTTGGAAAATGCCCATCAGCACACCTGATACGGTAACACCGGCCAGTAAACCGCCCAATACTTCCGGTCCGAAAGCGAAACCGATAATGATGGGTGTAATGAGCGCGATCAATCCCGGGGCTACCATTTCGCGGATGGAGGCTTTGGTGGAAATATCCACGCACTTTTCATATTCAGGCTTGGCCTTATATTCCATAATGCCCGGTATCTCGCGAAACTGGCGGCGAACCTCTTCTACCATAGCCATAGCCGCGCGGCCTACTGCTGAAATAGCCAATGCCGAAAATATGAAAGGGATCATCCCCCCCACAAACAAACCGGCCAGTACATCGGCCTTGTAAATATCGATATGCTCAATACCCGCAACCCCCACAAAAGCCGCGAACAGCGCCAGTGAAGTTAACGCTGCCGAAGCAATAGCGAAGCCCTTACCTGTTGCGGCGGTAGTATTACCCACGGCATCCAGGTTATCGGTACGGTGCCTTACCTCTTCGGGCAGGCGGCTCATTTCGGCAATACCACCTGCGTTATCGGCTATCGGCCCGAAGGCATCGATGGCTAACTGCATAGCGGTAGTAGCCATCATACCGGCGGCAGCCACAGCCACACCGTATAAACCTGCAAAATGATACGAACCGTAAATACCCGCGGCCAACACCAGGATAGGTAACACGGTAGATTCCATCCCAATGGCCAAACCACCGATTATATTGGTTGCATGCCCTGTTGATGATTGCCTGATGATGCTCAATACCGGGCGCTTACCCATAGCCGTGTAGTATTCGGTAATGATAGACATTAGAGTACCCACAATCAACCCCACAATAATGGCCAGGAAAACGTCGGTTTTATCAAACTCTTTAGCACCAGGCTTTAATACTCCATCAACCACATCACGAGTGAGATGCATATCCTCGGTTGGCAGCATCCATTGCACCACAAAATAGGTTGCGATAGCCGTTAACACAATAGAAGCCCAGTTACCAATATTTAAAGCGTTTTGCACACTGTCAGTCTCGTTTTTAATTTTAACCAGTGACGCGCCTACTATGGAAAAGAGTAAACCTAAACCGGCAATTACCATCGGTAACAATACCGGGGCGATACCGCCAAAGTTATCGTGCGATACGATCTCGCGGCCCAGTACCATGGTAGCCAACATAGTAGCCACATACGAGCCGAACAGATCCGCGCCCATACCGGCTACGTCGCCCACGTTATCGCCTACGTTATCGGCAATGGTGGCAGGGTTACGTACGTCGTCCTCGGGGATACCCGCTTCTACCTTACCTACAAGGTCGGCACCTACGTCGGCAGCCTTAGTATATATACCACCGCCAACCCGCGCGAAGAGCGCGATAGACTCGGCACCTAATGAGAACCCGGCCAAAACATCCAGGGCTTTCGCCATGGCTTCGCCGTTTACATCACCACCTGTATTTTTAACATACATGGTATAAAACACAATAAATAACGATCCTAAACCTATAATAGCTAAACCGGCAACGCCAAGGCCCATCACGGTGCCACCGGTAAAAGATACTTTTAATGCTTTAGCCAAACTGGTACGCGCGGCTTCGGTAGTACGTACGTTAGCTTTGGTAGCTATACGCATACCAATAAAACCGGCAAATGCCGACAAGAACGCGCCGATAACAAAAGACACCGCGATAACCCAGCTTGATGTAGCTACGGTAGTACCCGAATAAGCCAGTAAAATACCGGCCACTACCACAAAATAGCTCAGCACTTTCCACTCGGCACGCAAAAATGCCATTGCCCCATCAGCGATGTAACCTGCAAGCTCGGTCATGTTAGCATCGCCTGCCGGTTGTTTGGTAACCCATGCTGCTTTTACGGCCATTACCAGTATACCCACCAACCCAAACAGGGGAATCAGATAAATTAAGTATTCGTTTAATAAGTCCATATTAATTATTTAGTTTATAAAAGGTGTAAAGCGTAATTGGTACCGCGATAATTCAGGGGATGCAAAATAGTAAATTAATTTATTTACAAGTAAATGATAATTATAAAGTTTTTTAAATAGATTAGGTGCACAGATTTGCCCTTAACGGGCGAAACTGGATTTTAACTGACACCACCTCAAAACAATTAAATGGAAGAAAACCCTACTCCCTCCAAACTCAAACACGAACTCGGCCTGCTCGATGGCACCATGCTGGTAGCGGGCTCCATGATAGGCTCCGGTATATTTATAGTTAGTGCCGATATTATACGCAATGTAGGCTCGGCAGGTTGGCTTATTGCTGTTTGGCTCATCACCGGCTTCATGACGCTCACCGCTGCCGTAAGCTATGGTGAACTTAGCGCCATGTTCCCCAAAGCAGGCGGGCAATACGTTTACCTTAAAGAAGCCTATAATAAGTTTGTGGCGTTTTTATACGGCTGGAGCTTTTTCGCCGTAATACAAACCGGAACTATAGCGGCCGTTGGCGTGGCGTTCTCTAAGTTTACCGCTTACCTTATTCCGGCGGTTAGTGAGGATAATATATTATTGACATTCAATATCGGGTTTGACGTTAAGATCAGCGCGGCGCAAATCGTGTCTATTGTGGTTATTCTCCTGCTTACTTACATCAATACTAAAGGTGTAAAAAACGGAAAGATCATACAAACAACCTTCACCCTTGCCAAACTGCTTAGTTTATTCGGGTTAATCGTTTTCGGGATACTGGCGTTTAAAACCGAAATATGGAACGCCAACTGGAGCAATGCCTGGGAAATGAAAGGCATGGATAAGGACGGCAATATATTAGGCAACCTTACACTCGCTACCGGCCTGGGTGCTATAGCCGCCTCACTGGTAGGTTCTATTTTTAGCAGCGATGCCTGGAACAACGTTACCTTTATAGCGGGCGAAATGAAAAACCCGCAGCGTAATATTGGCCTTAGCTTGTTTTTAGGTACGCTTATCGTTACCATTATTTATGTGTCGGCTAACGTAATGTATACCGCGGTACTGCCTTTGCATGATATTGCCACAGCCAATAAAGACAGGGTGGCCGTAGCTGCATCTACCGTTATATTTGGCGGCATAGGCACCAAAATTATCGCCCTGATGATCATGGTGTCAACCTTTGGTTGTAACAACGGCCTCATACTGGCAGGCGCGCGTGTTTATTATACCATGGCGAAGGATGGCTTGTTCTTTAAGAAAACTGGCACGCTTAATAAAAATTCGGTACCCGAATTTGGTTTATGGATACAGGCATTTGTAGCATCCATACTATCATTAAGCGGTCATTATGGTGATTTACTGGACATGATATCATTAGTGGTGGTAATATTTTACGTGCTTACCATTGTTGGGATTTATATTTTACGTGTTAAACGCCCTAATGCGGAACGCCCTTACAAAGCATTTGGTTACCCGGTATTACCCGCCATTTATGTATTGATGGGTTTAGCATTTTGTATACTGCTGCTTATTTATAAACCGGGCTATTCAAGGCCGGGACTTGTTATTGTACTGAGCGGTATACCTATTTATTTTGTAGCAAATTATATAGCAAAACGAAACGGGAAGGATGAAGAACAAACGGACGTGGTTAGTTAGTTTATTTTTGCTTGCAGGCCATGCTTATGCACAAAACCTGCAACAACAGTTAAAAACAGCATTTGATAAGTTACAGCAGGATAGCCAGTGCCGTTACGCGTCGGTATCGTTAACGGTGCTTGATGCTAAAACCGGCGAACAGGTATTTGCCGCCAACCCAAACATGGGTTTGGCTACGGCATCTACCTTAAAGGTAATTACCTCTATTACGGCTTTTAACCTGTTAGGGAAAGATTTTCAGTACCAAACCCAATTAGGTTATAATGGTACTATCGCTGCCGATGGCACCCTGAACGGCAATATCATTATTAAAGGCGGCGGCGACCCTACCCTGGGCAGCTGGCGCTACACTACAACTAAAGAAAGCTACGTGCTTAACCTGCTGGTTACCGCCCTGCAAAAAGCAGGCATTAAAAAAGTAAACGGCAGCATTATCGGCGATGATGGTGCTTATGGCACCCAGGCTATTCCCGATGGTTGGATATGGCAGGATGTGGGCAACTATTATGGGGCCGGTGCCAACGCCCTTGCGTGGCGCGAAAACCAATTCGATATTAAATTGAAGACCGGCGCGGTAGGCAGCGGTATCAGCGTGTTACGCACGGTGCCCAATATGCCTTACCTCAACTTTAGCAGCGAGCTAATTAACTCCGCTGCCGGTACCGGCGACAGGGCGTTTGTATATCTGCCAACAGGCGGCAAGCTGATGTATCTGCGTGGTACTTACGCTGTAGACCAAACCAAGAAAACCGTATCCGCCGCCGTGCCCGATCCTGCTTTTGAAGCAGCGTTCCGGTTAACCGATACCTTACAGGCACTGGGCATTAAGGTAAGCGGCGAACCGCAGTCGACCATTACTTATGACCTGAAAGGTCAGCAGATCCCGGCGATAGGTAAGCTGATCACCACCATAACATCACCCGACCTGGGCAGGATAGTGTATTGGCTCAACCAAAAAAGCGTGAACCTGTACGCCGAGCAACTGTTAAAAACCATAGCCATGAAGGCCGGTAAAGAACCCACCACACCCAACGGGGTGAAGGTATTGCAGGATTTTTGGAAGACCAAAGGCATCGACCCATATACCCTCAATATTTATGATGGCAGCGGACTTTCGCCCGGCGACAGGGTAACCACCCTTACCATGGCCCGGATACTGCAATCGGCAAAAAAGGAAAGCTGGTACAGTAGCTTTTACGAGAGCCTGCCCATTTATAACGATACCAAAATGAAGAGCGGCAGCATCAGCGATGTGCTTACCTACGCCGGTTACCAAACCTACAAAGGCCGCGAACTTTGCTATTCTATCATGGTGAATAACTACAATGGCAGCACCAAAGGCATTAAGGAGAAAATGTTTAAAGTTTTGGATGAAATGAAATGATCATCTTCAGAATAAAAACCTTAATCTAAAAAAGCATCGAAACTTCTTATAACAACAAACGCCTGGTTCTTACGACCAGGCGTTTGTTGTTAATGACTTTATATCTTTTGTTTTAAATAGCAGAGGCTTTACTTTTCGGTTTACTCAAAAGCTTCACAATAACATCACCAAAATCAAAATCGGTACTGCTTTGTCTCATTTCGGAGTTTAACAAGGCCAGCGCGCTTTTTTGGGCTTGATACTCTTCGGAACCAGGGTTTAGAAGGCTTTCTGCCGCTTTTTCGAATTTTGCATACCACAGGTCGTCACTTAAGTCTGCTGAAATAAACACCGCCGCGTTCTTTTTATTTAATTGCTTCGCCACATCATCGCGATCGTAACACCTGCTGCCCAAAATAATGGCAGGTACCTCGTGCAGAACCTGGTAGTTATAAGTTCCGCTGCCGCAATGGTGTATCATCAGGTTAACGTGTGAGCAAATGAATTGCATAGGTAAAACAGGCGCTGCAAAGATGAGCTTCCTTTGCTCTTCGCTGATACCGCTGTTATCTTCAAAGTTGGTGATTACGGCAACCCCTTTATTTAATAATGACTTGATGATAAACTGCGCTTTATTGGTGATCTCCGTTGGTTCGGTTAGGCCGTGTGTGAAATATACGATTGGCCTGTCTGCATGAGTATTAACAAAGGCTTCTACCTTAGCCCTGTTATCTTCATATTGGGCCCCTAATAAAGTGAGGTTTCCCATCAGGGCATCGTCTGCCAGGGTTAACGCGCCTGAATACACATAAGAGGTATCTTGCTTAAGCTGCTCCGGTAATTCTTCAATGGAGGCAGAAGAAGGGATGATATTGACGTCTCCAATAAACAGGTCGGCAATGCTTTTCGGGGTCCACATGCCTAAGCTTGGCAGGTTTAATTTTTCGATAGACTCTAAAAATTGGATGGCCTTTGAACTGTGTTTATAACCCGGTGTATTAATTTCATGAGGAATAACGCCCCTCCTCACTACCGAGATCCGCGGAATTTGACCGAAACGGGTAGAGAAAGCCGTAGTATAACTCAGGTCGTCAACAACCACATTGGGTTTAAACTTCGAAAAGGCGATCATTTCCGGCGTGGTTCTGTCCTCTGCTTTTTTATCAATATCGAGCACATTAAATTTAAATGCCCTAACATAAGCGTGGAAAGCCTTTGGTAAAAGAAAAGCGGTGTCAAAGTTATCCTTGTTTAATTTTTTTGCCAGCGCGATTAAAGGAATAATGTGCGACGGCATCGGGTTAGGAATAAACAATACTTTGACAGGATTAATTGATTGCTGCTTATTTTCGAAAGCGTGGTTTGTAACAGTTGGAGTAATTGGAGTGCTCATTTAATGATAAGTCAGTTTTGACCATGCAATATAAAACAATACTTAAAGTAACACCGGTATTTTCATATATTATTGTTAGTTTAAATATTTGTAACCTAAAACGTTTATCGAGTCGAAAAAGAGCCACAAAGACTCCTCATCTCCCTAACATTTTAAAACAAAGGCAATTAATATTGACATTCCCAAAAGTAGTATACTTATAAAACCCTTTTCATAAAGTATTATGCCTTTTATATATTATCTTAGTGGCTTGTAAGTATCGAACCTTAAAAGTGGTTCGATGCTTATAAGACCTTGACTTTATAACAACAGCAGGAAACGTGAAAATTTCAGGCTAAAGTCCGGCAGGTTTTTACTTATGCGCGGAGAAAAAAGATTTTGATAATGCCGTTTTATTCGTGATTACGGCAATTATATAAATAGTGCAGCAAGGGATATCTTCTTCACGCTTGTATCGATATAAATTATCGAAAAACAGTAAAAGCGTTCCGGTTTAAAGTCAGCAATAATTTAATATATAAAATCAGCGATTAGCGAAAACAAACCCGGTCGTTTGAACTTTATATCAGCGAAAACAGTCAACATATTTCACACCAGCTTATAGCCGCAGATCTGTAGCTTGTAAGCAGGTTAAAAAGATGCCTGATCCGGCCTTAAACCAATTACTTTCCCTAAGCGGGTATGCTCGTACCCCAAATACAATACGCTTTAAGCAATGCCCGTGGCAATGCTGTAATAAGCACTGTTAACTTATTGTATCCTTAGTATTTATCGAATAACAAATAACGGCAGCCAGGGTGCTTAAACCCGGTTATTGCAATTATGTGTGATAAATCTTTTCTAAATAATTAAACATTTCAATTTTGACTGCGTATAACTGGCATTATTACAAATGTTTGCCTGCCACACCAAACATCAAAAAATAATTTTTTGCGGTTAAGCAGGCGAAAAACTATGGATCGAAGTAAGGCTTCATTGATCAATTTAATTTATAGCAGACGCAAAACAGATATCGGTTTATGAAGAACCTTCTACTCGTATTTTTCTTTCTATTTCTATCACTAACGGGGTATAGCCAATGTGCTACCGGCGTAAAAATCGACGCGCCGGTAACTGCCATTTGTGCCGGTACGCCTGTTAGGTTAACTGCAAACGTAACCGGGGCGGCGAGTGGCAGTTATACTTATGCCTGGAGCACCGGCGAAACTACGCCTTATATTGATGTGAACAGGGCCGGTAGCTATACAGTGACTATCAATAGCCCCGGCTGTCCGCCTATAACCAGCAAGGCGGTTACCACTACTACATTGGTGCAGCCCGATCGTCCAGGTGTAAGCAATCCGGGCTCTATTTGTCCAGGATCCTCGGCGACCCTAACTGCTACAGGCCCTAATGGAGGTGTTTTTGAGTGGTTTGACGCGCAAGATGGCGGCACGCTTTTACACACCGGAAAAACCTTCACCGTTGATAGTGTTAACGCTAATAAAACATATTGGGTTCAGGTTACCCTTAATGCGTGTCCAAGCGACCGTTCTGGTGTACAGGTGCGGGTGATTACCCCTCCTGTTGTCAACAGCAATTCGCCGGTATGCGCGGGTGGCAGTGTTACTTTTGAAGCCAATGCAGGGGCAGATTCTTACGCCTGGTACGATAACCCAGCGGGTACAGGATTGCCTTTAGGTACCGCCCCTACTTTTACTACACCTGTCTTAACTCAGAATAAATCTTATTATCTAATTGCTGTTGTAAACGGCTGTCCGACTAGAAGAACTGTAAGTGCCAGGGTTCTCCCCCAATTAACTCCTCCGGTCATTACCGGCACTAAAACTATATGCGCGGGCAATGGGGCCGAGCTACATGCTTCTGCGGATGGTGTAGTAAAATGGTACGAAACAAGAAACAGTACAATACCGTTGATTTCCAGTTTGGACTTTTCAACAAAGATATTAACCGCCAACACTACCTTTTGGGTAGAAACTACCGTTGGCGATTGCAAAAGCGACCGCGTGCCGGTAACGGTAACCGTTATACCGGTACCCACAAAACCTGCCGACCAAACCATCACCGTTTGCCAGGGTGAAGTAAAAACTTTAGTAGCCGGACCGGGTAATTACCAGTGGTATGATGCTATAGGGCGTGCGCTTACATCAAATGCCGATGGCAGCTATACTACACCGGCATTAAGGCGCAGCACCAGCTACTTTGTACAGGCCAGCAACGGCCAGTGCGGCAGCGACAGGGCCGAAATAAAAATTACGGTAAACAATACGCCTGATAACCCTTCGGTAACTGTACCACTGATTTGTAATGGCACACCGGCTACCTTAACCGCCACCAATCCCGGTGGTAGCTATGAGTGGTTCACTTCATCAACTGCCACTACCCCTATTGCCCGCGGCGATGTATTTACCACACCGCAACCTTTAACAGCCACTACAACTTACTATGTACAAACCACCGTTAACGGCTGCGTAAGCAGGCGTGTTGCAGTACGTGTAACCGTATTGCCGGCCGTAGGTACGCCTACGGCAAATAACGCGACGGTATGCTCAGGCAACGGAATAAGACTCATCGCGTCGGGTGTTGATGACGCGGCTTTTGAATGGTTTGATGCCCCTTCCGGCGGCAACTCCCTATCAACCAATGCAAGCTACAATACGCCTGCTTTAAACACTACTACAACTTACTATGTACAGGCCACGGTTGATGGCTGTACAGGTCCGCGTAAGGCGGTTACGGTAACGGTTAACCCTACACCGCAATTGCCAACTTCATCATCATCAGGTACACTGGTATGTTATAACAACCCTGCCGATCTGCAAGCTAACTCACCTGATGGCGGAACCATTACATGGTATGATAGTCCTACCGGCGGGTCACCTTTACACACAGGCAATAATTTCCATACCCCTAACTTGCAGCAGGGCACTACTTACTACGCGCAAAACAATTCAGGTACATGTAACAGCACCAGGCTGCCGGTAAAGGTTAATGTAAACCCGCAATATAATACCGGCTTCCTGTATTCATCGGGCACTTACGATTCTACCAGTCCCGATCCCACACCTGTTAAAGTAAATCCGGCACCAGGTATTTTTACAGCGGCACCGGCAGGTTTAGTATTTGTTGATAACACCACAGGCAAGATCGATATCAGTGCTACTACACCGGGTTCATACATTATCACTTATACGTACCAGGGGCTATGCCCGGGCAGCTATAGTGCGCCAATTATTATTAATGCTAACCCGAAACCGGAGTTTGCTTACAATGGCCCTTATTGCCAAAATCAGGCTAACCCTACCCCGGTATTTAATTTGGGCACCGGTCCGGGCGTATTTTCGGCCACACCGGGCGGGCTGGTATTTGTGAACGTTACCACCGGCCAGATAGACCTGCGGGCAAGTACTCCCGGCACCTATCAGGTAACAAATACCGTTACACTTAGCGATGGTTCTACCAAAACATTTACTCAACCTGTAACTATTAATGGTGTGGTTGATGTTAATGCAGGGCCCGATCAAATAGTTAAGCCTGGAGATATTGTTCGCTTAAGCGGAACAGTTAGTAACTCATCCGGACAAAGATGGAGCGGAGGACTGGGTGTTTTCAGTAACCCTACCGGCAAAACAACAAATTATACCCCGGCACCGGGTGAAACTGTGGCTACGCTTACCTTAACATCTAACGATCCTCCAGGGCCATGCGGTCCTAATGCCGACCAGGTGGTGATCCGTATTAACCCTATTCCGCCTAAGCCTACGGTACAGGATCCGGGAGAGATATGCTATAACACTTCAACCATATTGAAGGCAACCGGGCCGGGCGGTGTATACCGGTGGTTCAGCACTATTGATGGTACAACTCCGCTTCAGGAAGGTGCTGAATTTATCACACCTAACTTAACGGCTACTACCAAATATTATGTTCAAACTTCCATTGGCAGTATTACCGGTGAACGCACAGAAGTAACAGTTACCGTTAAACCGGTAGTTGCCAAACCAATCGTACCGGCAATGGTGACGATATGTAAAGGCGGTCAGCTGGAAATTACGGCTACAGGCTCGCCAACCAGCTATAAATGGTATAATGCACCGGTTGGTGGTGTGCCTATATCATTAGATGCTACCCTTGTTGTAAGTAACTTTAATGCTAATGATACCTACTATGTACAAACCACTGTTAACGGTTGCACCAGTGAAAGAAGCAGGGTAGATGCACGCGTTACGGCCGTACCAACCATCACCAGCGCGAGCGAAGCGGTTGTGTGCAGCGGCAAACCATTGCCTTATACTATTACTTCGATAGTTTCTACAGCTACTTTTAAATGGAGTCGTGCCCAGGTACCCGGCATCAGCAATGCCCCGGTTATTGATCAAACTTCAAATACCATTGATGAATTGCTGATCAACACAAGCGCTGCCGCGATTGATGTGATTTATACCATTGTATCAACTGATAATTCGTGCTCGGCAGTGCCATTTGAATATACTGTTACCGTATACCCGACACCGATACTGGTCAGTTCAGATGTCAACACAGTCTGTAACGAGAAGTTGAATAATTATGTGATTACATTCAATACGCCAACTATTTTCAGTTGGAGCCGAGAGGCAGTTCCAGGAATTGACAATGCTGCTGTAAATGGACAACATAGCAGTACCATCCGGGAGTTCTTATCAAATACAACAGATGCACCTATTGATGTTACCTATGTGCTAACTTACGCCACCGCTAATTGCGAAGGAGGCCCGTCAAACGTGCGAATGACAGTTAATCCTGATGTGCGTATAACCAGCGCAACGACCGGGGCTATCTGTAGTGGAAATGCATTAGCTTATGATATTACCTCCAACGTATCTTCAGCAAGCTTCAGTTGGACCCGCACTGATGTTCCCGGAATCGATAATCCAGCAGCTACAGGAATCTCAGCCAAGATTGAAGAAGCGCTCATTAATACTACGAACTCGCCAATCACTGTAATTTACGACATTACCCCTATCGCGTTTGGCTGTACAGGTAAAACCATACAATATCGTGTTACTGTAAACCCGGTACCGGCAAAACCGCAGGCCAACAGCAATTCCCCGGTTTGTATGGGAAAAGACATCATATTACGTACTCCGAACGTGCGCAACGGCACCTTCCTGTGGACAGGCCCAAATGGTTTCACCTCAACCGATCAGAATCCAGCCGATATTAAAAATGCAACCACTGCAAATGCCGGTAAGTATACCCTCATCGTTACCACCAATGGCTGTTCAAGTGAGGTTGGCGAGGTAATAGTCGTGGTAAACGCTCCGCCTGTACCACATGCAGGAAATGACGCGCTGATATGCCCAACCGACAATGAAATACAGCTTAACGGAACTATGGAAGGTGGTACCACCACCGGCGAATGGAGCACTAACGGTACCGGTACTTTTTCGCCTGCATTTAACGTGCTTAATGCAAAATATATACCGTCGGCACAGGATAAAGCCAGCGGTAAAGTGATATTAACCCTTACTTCAACCAGTACAGATGATTGCGCCAAAGCTACCGACCAGGTTGAATATGCCTTCGGGTTAAGGCCGGCATCAGATGCCGGAGCAGATATTGAAACTTGTATTGAAGATCGCAGTGTTAGACTACATGGTAAACCCGGCGCAGACTTTACCGGCACCAGCTTTACCTGGACCACTACTAAC
This sequence comes from Mucilaginibacter gynuensis, assembly GCF_039541195.1. NCBI lineage: Bacteria > Pseudomonadati > Bacteroidota > Sphingobacteriia > Sphingobacteriales > Sphingobacteriaceae > Mucilaginibacter > Mucilaginibacter gynuensis. Next base: position 159,214 of record NZ_BAABFT010000011.1, on the reverse strand, counting down.
GGAACAGGAACATTCAGTTCGCCTAATAGCCTCGACGGTGTTTATTTGCCAAGCGATGCCGACAGAAAAGGCGGAGCCGCAATAGGCCTCAAACTAACTGCTAATAACCCAGGCACCTGCTTTTACGCATCGGATGAAACAGTTATTAAATTTATACCGCCGCCAACAGTCAACGCGGGCGGCGTGCGTTATGTATTGGAGGGTAAAACCATAACCCTTAACCCAACAGTAAGCGATGAAAATGTTACTTACCTGTGGACACCTAATATCGGACTGAGTGACAACACCATCAAAAACCCGATACTCACCGGCACCGGCGACCGTGCCTATACTTTGCAGATAACCGATAGCCGTGGTTGTCCCAATACAGATGTACTTTCCATAAAAGTGTCACCTGATATTACCATACCAAACACCTTTACCCCTAACGGCGATGGTATAAACGATGTGTGGCAAATACGCGGATTAATAGCTTATGAGGACGCGATAGTAGACATATTCAATCGTTACGGCCAGCCCATATTCCACTCTATAGGTTATCCAACCCCATGGGATGGTACCTTTAGCGGAAAAGGCTTGCCTGCCGCTACATATTACTATGTAATAGATACCCGATCAGGCGGTCCAAAACTCACCGGTTACGTCACTATTTTAAGATAATAATAATGCAGTAAGCTTTTAGCTTATTGCATTATTATGGCTTTATTAAAAAATCAACAAAATATGATATTGTAAAATGTATCCTCACATTTTATTGACATATTTGTTGTAATACAAGTTCAATATCTAAACTAAAAATAGTTACCAATGCAGGAATTAGATCCATCCGTTCTTCAGAAAGTAAATACATGGCTTGAAGGCAACTACGATGCCGAAGTGAAGCAACAAATACAGAAATTGCTTGATGATAAGGCTTACACAGAGTTAACCGATTCGTTTTACCGCGATCTTGAATTTGGTACCGGCGGCTTACGTGGTATCATGGGTCCGGGTTCAAACCGTATTAATAAATACACCATTGGCGCTGCTACCCAGGGCCTAAGCAATCATCTTAAAAAAAGCTACCCTAACGAGCAGATAAAAGTTGCCATAGCACATGATAGCCGTAACAACTCTGATCTGTTTTCAGGCGTAACCGCCGATGTATTTTCGGCCAATGGTATCCATGTTTACTTTTTTGAGGCGTTAAGGCCTACCCCAGAACTATCATATGCTATTCGCGAACTGGGCTGCAAAAGCGGTGTAATGCTTACCGCGTCGCACAATCCTAAAGAATACAACGGCTACAAAGCCTACGGCGCCGATGGCGGCCAGTTCGTTTTCCCGGAAGACGAGGCGGTAATGAAAGAAGTAGCAGCAGTAAGCAGTGTTGACGATATTAAATTTGACCGCATTGCCGAAAACGTAGAACTGATAGGCGCGGACATTGATAATTCGTATCTTGAAAAGATCGCTAAACTATCGGTATCACCTGATGCTATCAAACGTCAGAAAGACCTGAAGATCGTTTACTCTCCTATCCACGGGACCGGTATCACTTTAGTGCCTAAAGCGCTGGAACTTTTCGGTTTCGAAAATGTGATAGTTGTTGAAGAACAGGCTACACCGGATGGCAACTTCCCAACAGTAGTATACCCTAACCCTGAAGAAAAAGAAGCCCTTACCCTAGCCCTTAAAAAAGCTCAGGAAGTGGATGCCGACCTTGTTTTGGCTACCGACCCTGATGCCGACCGTGTGGGTATCGCGGTTAAAAATACCGATAACGAGTTCGTATTGCTTAACGGTAACCAAACCGGCAGCATGCTCATCAACTACCTGCTTACCGCATGGCAGGAAAGCGGCAAACTTACTGGTAACGAGTACATTGTTAAAACCATTGTAACCTCAAACCTGATTGAGCGCATTGCCGAAGCTAAAAATGTAACCTACTATAACACTTTAACCGGTTTTAAATATATTGGTGAACTAATGACTAAGTTTGAAGGCAAACAAACGTTTATTGGTGGCGGCGAAGAAAGCTATGGTTACCTGATTGGCGAACTGGTGCGTGATAAAGATGCGGTAGTATCAAGCGCGTTCATTTCTGAAATGACAGCCTTCTACAAAGATAAAGGCAGCAGCTTGTTTGAAGCCTTGCTGGATACCTATATCGAGTATGGTTTCTTTAAAGAGAAACTGATCTCCATCACCAAAAAAGGCAAAACCGGTGCCGAGGAAATTGTCGCCATGATGGAAAAATTCAGGAACAACCCTCCTGCTACCCTGGGCGGCTCAAAAGTTATCGCGTTAAAAGATTACGAGAAGAGCATAGAAACTGATTTGAACAGCAATACCACCAAGGCAATTGAATTGCCTAAGTCGGATGTATTGCAATTCATTACCGAAGATGGCAGCATTATTTCTGCCCGTCCGTCGGGTACTGAACCAAAGATAAAATTCTATTGCAGCGTAAACGGCAAACTGGAAAGCAAAGCAGCCTATAAAGCAACCGATGAGCAATTGGATGCAAAGATCAATGCGATAATGCAGGATCTGGGCGTGTAACTACTGTTAGTCAATGAAGAGGCCAGAATAGGATATCTATTCTGGCCTCTTATATCATATTGTTATAACTTCCAATCCCCAACCGGAAATAGCGGGTTTACTGGAAATCTCATTTTCGAGTAGATATATTCCATCTATAAAAACTTTAAATAAGCGACCTGCAAATCACTACTTAAGTAAAAGATAGCCAGTTTTACTTTTTTTACCGCCATCACTGGCCGTATATTCAATCACATAATAATAGGTGCCAGCCTTTTGAAGTCGCCCATCGATACTCGATCGGCCATCAAATACACGGTCCTTATTGTTGTAATCGAACGCATTGTAAACAGGCAATCCGTTGTGGTCATAAATAGTAACCTTGTTTTTTAAATAATTTTCCAAACCATCGATAATAAACACATCATTCACACCATCGCCGTTTGGTGATAATGCCTGGTTAACAGTAATTTTTTCGTTCGCTGCGTTTTGACTGCTGTCTACAGCAGCGGTAGGGGCAATACTCGATGTTGCTACAAGCGAGGTAGTTCGAGTGGTAACTGCATTTACCGAAATAGTGATGTTAGCTGTACTTGAACCACTGGTATTATAGGCTGTAATCGTATACTTAGTCGCAGCAATAATCTCGGTAGGTTGCCCGGTGATTTGGCCTGTAGTAGTATTGAAAACCAAACCTGCAGGTAAAGGGGCATTGATACTATAACAAGCGGCGGTTGATTTAACAATAGAATTTGTACCATAATCAGCAACTAATAAATTGCCCGATGCGTCAAACGCCACCTGCCTTGGTGAATTTAGGCCAGTTGATAATACAGTGGTAACTTTACCTGCAGGGCTTATTCGTTTAATGGCATTGTTGCCATAGTCGGCGACATAAATATTATCAAATTTATCTTTACTTAAATGGCGTGGGCCTTTAAAACCGCTTGCAAATGTAGTGCGCACTAATGATCCGGGAGCAACTTTAATAATGTTATTTGAAGCCTGCTGGCTGATATACAGGTTATTTGCAGAATCAAATACAATGCCGTAAGGTTTACTAAGTCCACTTAAGTAAACGACAGGTGTCACGGTGCCTGCTTTGATTCGATAAATGGTGCCAGTAAAATAATTGGCAACATATATATTGCTGCCGGAGTCAAAAGCAATACCATAAGGGTCACTAAAGCCTCTAATTTTGGCTAACAATGTACCAGACTGGTTATACTTTAAAAGACTATTCTGCGTAAACTGAGCAATATAAATATTACCCGCTTTGTCAATACCAACCCCGGACGCCTGGTTATCCCCGGTATTTACTGTCCCTAGTACTTTCCCGGACTTATCCAATTTGGAGAGATTTCCACTGTAGATACTAGTCGTGTAAATACAGTTTTCAGCATCGACTGCTAAACTAAAGGGTGTCTGATACGATGAAAGTAACGCTGGGGCAGCGTATTTCGACGGATAAACAGCGCCACCCGTATTAACAGGCGATATCGGAGTAATGGCCTTCCCTACTATGAAAGTGCCTGATGATGGGTACGTAATTGCCGGCGAAGTTTGTGCTTGAGCATTTACATTATTATCCCACAGTCCGAATACAAAAACGAATCCAAATAATAAATGCTTTTTCAAATCAGTAACAGCTTATTAAGCCAATGGTAATGATTGCTTTTACGCAAAAAAGTGCGACTTGGTTATTAAAACTGTCAAGATAATAGAAAAACAATAAGGATATCCTTGAAATATTGACATAAAGATAACAAACCGGCTTTAAATCTTAAACTTTATCATTCAACCTCTCTATGCAATTTCGTTTAAATAACCTGATGCAAATCACCACCCTTTTCCCCCATCTTATCCACCAGTTTTTCTATTTCAGGATCTTTTTCAAGTACGGGTGCATGATGTGGTTTTATGCGGGCATCAATGATCATTGGACCTTTGCACCCCCAGTGTTTATGCTCGGTAAAGCTATTAATACCATATATATCGTGCGATGGATTGCTGCGGGTAAAGGTTACCCAAACCAGGTTGTTGATACTTTGCGCTACAAAATCAGCGTCATCGCACATTACTATCAATGGCAGGCCTTCCATGTTTTTGTTCGCCAATTCTTCTTCCAGTATTTCCAGCACTATTTCAATATCGCTGCCTTTAATATTCTTGGGGATCTCAATTGCCAGTACGCCCGGCATGGCTACTTTGTAATTAGCTATCGGCCTTGGTAAGCTAAAACCGGCAGGCAATTCGTTCCATAGTTCGCGTTTAATTTCGCCCGCAACGGTTATGGCAACTTTACTGCCCGAGTTTAAACCATTCCCGCTGTAATCGAGCGTATCTATGGTTGTTTTGGTATAAAAGTGCAGATCGCGGGTAAGATCGATACGCTGTAAAATATGTTTCAGGAAAGCGCCGATATCGTGTATATCCAATGTAGGATCATCCTCATGTGCCGTGATGAACAGGAACTTGGCTAAGCTCAACTGATTTTTACCAAGTATATGATTAGCGATAGTCAGGATCTCCTGCGGTTTGCGCTCTTTCAGGTACGGTGTGTAACGTTCGCTGCCGATAGCGAAAAGTAAAGGGTGTACCCCTGCCGCGTCAACGGCATTAACGGCTTTTAGTCCCGGAATTTCCTGGGGTAATGCTGAACCTGCTATTTCGTGAATAAGTGCCCCAAAACTGGTATCCTCCTGCGGTGGGCGACCAACCACCGTGAACGACCATATCGCGTTTTTACGATGGTACACATTATGCACCTTCATCAGCGGGAATGGATGGGTAAGGCTGTAATAACCCAGGTGATCACCAAAAGGGCCTTCGGGTTTATTGTCGTGCGGCATTACGGTTCCGGTGATCACAAAATCGGCATCGGCAGAGATACAGAAACCTTCCTGGTCGTAAAAATAACGAAACCTCCTGCCGCCCAAAGCACCGGCAAAGGTCATTTCGGAAAGCCCTTCGGGCAATGGCATTACTGCCGCAACCGGGTGCGATGGCGGACCGCCAACAAAAATACTCACCTTTAACGGCTGACCTTTCGCGTTAGCTTTGGTTTGGTGCACGCCTATACCACGATGGAGTTGATAGTGTAAACCTATCTCCTGATTGTGAATATACTCGTTACCGCCCAACTGAATACGGTACATACCCAGGTTAGCATTCATAATACCGGGTTTATCGGCATCTTCGGTGTATACCTGCGGCATGGTAACAAACGGGCCGCCATCCATAGGCCAGTTAACAATTTGAGGCAACTCACTTATTTGTGTGCGTCCAAAACTGATTGGCGCTTTATTACCCACACGCATCGGCAAAGCCGAAAACGCAGTGAGCGCTACGTTAGCGTACTTTAAGGGATTTTTAATTGCCCTGATAGGATCTGATTTAATATCGACCAGGGTTTTAACTTTCTCCAGACTATCTCTGAAGATGAATTTTGAACGCTCAAGCGTACCGAACAGGTTAGATACCGCCGGGAATTTAGTGCCCTTAACGTTTTCAAATAAAATAGCCGGTCCTTCATTTTCAAACACCCTCAGGTGTATGGCTGCCATTTGCAGGTAAGGGTCAACTTCTTCTTTTATTCTTATTAAATGACCGTTCTTTTCAAGGTCGGTAACGCAGGCTTGTAGACTATTGTAGCTCATTGGCGTTAAAATTACGCACAAATAATGAGACGAGATAACGTGCAATATATCTATAGCCAATAACTTATTTACTTGGTCTATACACAATCAGGCTATCAAAAAAGGAAGCCTTTTATCTCACGATAAAAAGCTTCCTGAAAATCTAAAGTATACAAACTTTTAGAATTACATGATAGTTAAAATTATGCCAATATTTTAATTTTCTTTTATAAAAAATTTACTGGTCAATTTTATTGCGATCGGCGAGGGGTATTATTGGTGCTGTAAATATGTTCAACAAATAATCCAACGAAGTAAAGTGCCTCCTGTGGTGGTCACTTACAACATTGAGTGTATGATTTTGCCGGCACTATATCAGCTCCCCTTACCTTTTAAAAATCGATGCTAAGATGAAACAACCATTCAAAAATAATTGCTATTATTACTCTTTAGAATTAGGCAGGCGCTTGTCTGCCTATGTGATAAGGTTTAGGTTTAAAGTCTCTGGCAGCGAGTGCTCAGGGACTTTATTTTTATACTTTCTCATAAACATTCAGGCTAACACCTCAATATGGAGAATTAAGAGCTACGCGCAAATAGCTTGCGTCAAGAATAACCGGGAACAATACTCGAAATAATGTTATGAAAATAAAATGAATCAAACTGTAAAAGCTAATGGAGTTAAGGTTACAGGGCAGCTTTTAGTAGTAAGATAATTGCTTCCCTATTTTGTGATCCGTTGAACAATTCGTACCATTTCCTAATAGAAAGTAAAAAATAGACATCTACAAACGACCGAAGTTAAAGTAAATATCAAAACAAATGCTCTGATCACGGTATACAGAATAGGCGGGAATAAATAAACAATAGCCGATCCCCGGATAATATTCAAAAAAATTGAGTTAAATAGCATTGAGCCCCCAGTAATACCCGCTATTCATTGAACATTTCTGAATGGAATTACTATAAAAGCAACATGTAGCAACTAAAGGAAATATTGACTTAAGTGCAGAAATGCGAGTCTCCCGATTAAAACAATTACCACTTAACTAGGGTATTGAAGCTGCCCAAATTCTTTTGAAGAAGTAACAACTCCACCAAGCGTAATCGATGCGGTAATAAATATATTTGAAATTCCGCGCTATATTAATAAATCCGAGAGTCTTGATCCTTTTGAGGCCGCTATAATTTATCGACCTCTTCTATGATCTCTTTGTAGACGCCTTGCTTTTCTGCGATGGCCCTCTGTAGGTGATAGATACCCTTTAAGTACCTTACGATGGTATCAATTTTCAATATTGCCCTTAGTACAAAAGCAGATACTAAAAAAATCGCAAATGAGGATATTAACTCGAATAAAAAACGGTCTGTCTGCATAGTTTATTTCACTTAGTAAAACTAAGGTACTTAAAAGTTGAGAGTCATTAAACATTTTCTCGAAACAGGCTGGCGATTTGATTTTAATAGCTAATTGGATCAGAGATGAAATACACGATTTTACAGAACCTTAGGATATTATTTAACATCAAAAATGTAATATTCAAGTGAGTTATCCTTAAAGACTTTCCTATAGATGTACTGAAAACAATACTGATTAAACCTATCTACGAAAAAGAATCGTTATTGATGAAAGTGATATAGAAGGATCCTATCGCATCTTGTCAAGTTCAAGTATATCAGTCAAAAACAACACATTGGCGTTCATTGATACTCCTACTTGACGCAAAAGGTTAATTGTTTATTCCAGCCTTTCATATCCAACAAATGTTTTGGCAAAAGATTTGACAGTTATTATTGAACAAACTAATAACACAACAATGAGAAACATGTCTAAACTACTAGCTACCGGCTTGACAGCTGTCGCTTTATTCATCGGAACGAATGTGAATGCACAGACTAATGCGAAAAGTGCTTGGCGCTTAGGTTTTGGTATTGAAGGTGGAATACCAACCGGCGATATCAAAGATTACAGTAATTTTCAGCTTGGTGGAACAGCGCGTTTACAATATGGCGCAGCGGATAACCTGGCAGTGACCTTAACTTCGGGTTATTATAATTTTTTCGCTAAAAGTGCTTACTCTGATGCGGGATTTAAGGATGCTGGCGTGGTTCCTGTTAAATTAGGTATCAAAACTTTCTTTACTGATAACCTTTATTTCGGTGCCGAAGCAGGTGCCGGGTTTGAAACTAACAAAGGCGGGGACACCAAGTTGTTGCTTTCACCAGCGCTGGGATGGGCTGACAAAACTTGGGATTTCGGTGTTAAATACGAGAATTTCTCCGGTCAGGGGAATAATTATGGTGCAGTTGGGTTGAGAATAGCTTATGGCTTTGGATTATAATTATAATATACTAAAAAATGTCCCTGCCAACAGGGACATTTTTTAGATAAAACTTATAGGAAAGAGAACAACATGTATACACAAGGCAATCAGTATTTGAGTGCGGGCTGAGATGAATAGCAATTCAGTTATTGATGCTTTGCCAAAAACGAGATAAAACCTCCGGCCGGCTTAAGCGTTTTTATATTCGTCTTTAATCTCATCGTTCGTTTGAAGATATCTAAAGAAACCCTATCCGCGTTTAACCTTATAACCTTGTTCTCATACTTAAAAATAACTGTCGTGCCGTCACACAAAGTGCTCAAGTCTCTATCATGATACCACATGGCCACCTTGCAATCTAAAACTTTGCCCAAAAGATCGTTTCCAAAAACACAATTGAAATTGGCGAAAGGGTAACGTGTCCTCAGTTGCTTGATATCTTGTTGATCAGGACATAAACCAAGTGCCACAAAAGCAACATTGATTTGATTATTTAACACATCCGGTCTAAGATTACAAAAACACAGCATCTCCAACCCGGTGCAAAAAAGATAAACTTGCATAACCAGTCGGGGCAGGTTACAGAATGCAACCACAAATAATCCGGATAACGGAACCTCATGGTTGCGGCCGACAGCGGTTTCATATTCGTAAGAAAATTCATTCCTAGTATATAGGAAGCAAATGCGGTTTTGTTCTATCAAATAGCATTTGGCAAACATTTGCCTGATCGGTATACTGATGCGTAATTGATCTAATTTATTTATCATTATTTTCTCAAATAGCATTCGTAAATTAAATCCAGTACCGGATTTACAACCGGAATAAGCGTGGATGGCGTATGCTGTGTATTAATTCGCTGAAAAGCAATACGGTCAGCAAGCGCCGGTACGACTATACCTAAACGTTTTAAAATATTTTCTATATCTGTTCTGGTATCATAAGTGACATTTGACTTTATACGATTGGGTATAAATAATTGCTTAATATTGGTGTTGATCTTTCCTACTAATAGTGCATACTGAATGGTCGGCTGCAAAGTTAACAAGTCATAGTTAAAGGGACAAATGATCACTTGGGCCTGTTGAATGATAGCCCTCAAACGTTCATTGATCATTTCTGCCGGCATATCGACAATAATCATTTCTACAGGAAGTTGATGAATACGCTTTAGCACAAAGTCAAAATTTTCTATATCCACCGGCCAAACTTGATAGGGCGGCTCATTTTCCAGCACCTTAGCCTTCTTCGCTATCATATCGATCGCATGTTGAGGGTCCAGATCGAGTAAAGCAACCCGTTGGGATCTGTTTCCGGCTAAATAATTGGCAAGTAACATCGCAAGCGTACTTTTCCCTGCGCCACCTTTTTGACTACCGATTAATACCATCATGTCTACTATAAATTTGTCAATGCTTTCTTTTACGCCTGCGTTTTGGTCCGTGAATGGCGTCGTCATCAATGTCTGTAGCGATTCGTACAGGAAATGAAAGTGACGTAAATTCTTGACCAAGGTCAGTAGCAACATTATTTCCCACGATCAGCTCCCGTAAAGGTATAATTTCTTTGCCTGCAAAAACGGCCTTGCTATGGTGATCTATTATCGTAAGATCGTGGGGTAAATACCCGTGACGGGTATGGTATATCACTTCAAGGCCATACTTATATTTTAAGAAATCAGCCATTGGACTGGAATACCCCGTTTGGATTTCTGCCCAATGACCTGCAAGGCTATAGGTTAACGGATATAGTCGCGGATCGTAACATAACTTTGCTGTTTCGATTGCCCGTCTGATGGTTTCTATCCTGGCAGGCTCACGTATCCTACCAACTTGTCGAATGACGTCATGAAGAGGTATCCTGGATAGTATTATCCCGAATTTATAGATTTGGTATTCTTCCCCGGTGATCCCTGCACGATAACCAAGAGTATTCATCAGCGTTCCAAAATCTGAAAGATCTGCTAAGGAATAACTTGAAACCAGTTCAATAGCTTTGTTTAATTGACGATTAACGTCGATACCCGTCAGAATATGCAGCGCCTGAACAGACCTGATCCGCTCAAAGGAATAAGCTATCTTTTTTCCATCCCTACCGATACGGGTAGATACGATATGCAGGTGGTTATTAGCCGTATCTTTGTGAAAAAACAACAGGTAGGGTTGGTCGCCGTAACCCATGGCTTTCATCCATTGCTCGCCCAGAGATTTCAAATAAACTTTATCCTGACTTCTCCCCCGGCAGGAAATAATTGCATGGAATTGCGGATATCGGATATGTGCGTTTAGTGCGGAATTAGCTTTTAAATAATTAACGTAATCCTGCTTTCGTAAAGCAGACAAAGCCTGTAATGCGCCAAATTTGTGCACATATAATAATTCCGCCTGCTGCTTCTCTATTTTATTTAAATTGTAAAATACTCCCCGGAATGTTTGGGATTTCTCTAAAATTCTGACGTTCATAAGTTATTTTCATCTCATCATCAACCGGATGATTTGTCGAATCAATTTATCCGTACTTCTTTGTGCAATAATGTATTCCGATAATAAACTGTTAAAGACAATCATCGTCTGTTCCTGCAACAAGCCAGCTTCGTTGCTATCAGAAATTTTCTGCATTAATACATTCAGCTTTTCTCTAATCTGTCCGAGCGTGTTTCCGCTGGCGTCCAATAAATCCAGGAGTTTTTTTGCGTTGACGAGCACTTTACCTGTATTTACAAGTAAGCGTTGTCTCATCAGATCCATTCTAGTAATACCCAACTCCTGCTCAAGGATTAGCAACTGTTCGAATTCATTATCCGTCAGCATCGCCTTTACCAGGTGGATCCTTTTACCATCTGTTAATTTCGGACCGCCTCTTTTTCTAATACCTGCCACTTTTTAAGAATTATTATTGTTACCAAAAGAATAACCCATATCATTCCCGTGAAAGACTTCGGTTTGCTGCCCGACGGCATTATATTCCGGTCTTGGAATCATCTCAAATTTCCAATCAAAAAGAGATAGTCATGCTAAGTATCTTCAGCGATGCTGGGAGTTTGATCTGGTCAGCGGCATAAGATTATTATTTTCAGGGATGGGCGGTTTCCTGATGTTGGAGGCAGCACGATAATAGCTATCACTTAGCTGCGCTGCATCTGTCAGGTCACGCTTTTTATTAAAAATCGCATTCAATCCTGTATAAAGCATGTAAGAGACACCACCATCAACGAGTACAGAGGCTACCAGAGCCAATTTGTTTGATCGGATTCCATAAATATCTGCACCCGAAAAGTTAAATCGAGTTTTATCGGCCAATTCAACTTCGCGGCCTTTCCTGTAAGCATCCTTTTGCGCCGGCGTCAGTAGTTCGTCATTGATCATATCAGGTACCAGGATCTTCGCTGTGTCAGAGGTGATAAATTCCCTGGTTTCCTTATCATATTCGATAAGTAATTCCTTTTCGTGCCCTTTGTCATCAATTGTCAGGCGTAACAGGCTACCTATCTTTCCTTTTTCCAGTTGCCGAATCTCGCTTTCATCTAAATAAATAGGGGCCACTGATTTTCGATAGACCGGGTGTATAAGCAAGTCTACCTCACCTTTTACATTCTTTTGTAATGATAATTTGGCGTTCATCATTTTAATTTTTGTATTTCCCGTTTCTATATTTTTAAGCTCTATCAATGTTGTCCGTCGACCGGAAAGCAATGTTTTTAAATCCTTAACATCTAAGAGCATTTTACCATCAGCTAACAGGCCGATCTGTTTCAGGTGTGGAATCGGGAGATCATTTTCATTAAAGCTCATCAAGTTCATCAGCGACCGATTTTTTGTGTGGGTACTTCTTCCGGTTTCATTTGCTGAACAGGCGGGTTATTACGCGCCGCAACCAAGCCCGCAAACAAATTATCAGTAGGCTTCATTTTGAATCGCTCGCCGGTATCCCCTTTTTCCATTTCAAATGACTTGCCTCTTTTGTCCAGCACGGTATAAAAAGTATCGTTGTAAGCAATGACATCGCCTTTTGTTAATGTATCGTTCGAGGTAGTTGTTTGTTTAACATCCTGTTTCTGGCCAATGCTGAGTAGAAAATTAGCAATCTTTTGGGCATCTGATGAAACCCGCGAAATTTCAAAAGGGTCGTCTTTCAGCATCCTGGCCCATGATCCCGCGTAAGCAGCATGGGATCCGAATTGATGACCTGTCTTCAACTCTCCACCAATCAACATAGCAGCAGTCGCCGCGCGGAATTCCTCTTTCGCATATTCTAAAGATCCGAAACGGCCTTCCATGGGACGATTTAATCGTGTTTCATGACCAGTCCAATGTGCTAACTGATGAACAGCAACCTGGTAATACTTAGTATCGTTTTCGAAGGTACTTTTCTCCGGTAAGTGAATCTCATCTTTGATCTTATCATAATACGCCTCCTGCCCTCCATGAACAATAGTAGCTTTAGTGTCGGAGATCAGCTTTTCTGCCTGTTCCAACGGACTAAGTTTTTTGCCTTCAGCAGCAATTTCAAGAAATTCCTGTAAAGATGGGATGTCTTTGATCTGTGTTCCATTAAACAGGAACGCTTTCTCATTGATGACCCTGTCAAATTCCACGGTCCGGGTTAGTGTCTTGCCATCTGCTCCCTTTATCTTTTCGCCGTCCGGTGTACGCATTGCCTGAATTTCGCTCTTTTTTGGGAAATTAATCAATGTACCTTTGGAACCTTCTTTAACCAGGTAACCGGCGTAACTTGCGGAATCAGCGGACATCCATCGTGGATCATCATATCCTTTAAGTGCTAAGTTAATGGCATTCATTGCACTATAGCCTTTTCCGGTTATGGGGTTGATAGGTTTCACAAAGGCAGGTAAACCATTTTCTTTTATGGGCTTCTGAAATGGTGATGTTCCGGCTTTAAGCTCTTTTACCAATGTTTCAGCCAATTGAACATAAAGGGGTTTGAAATTTTTACTCATGATCGTTTGTGATTATTGTTGATAATTTGATAATTAAGTGACTGATAATCGATCCTGTTAAACGAGACGGAACGATCTGTAACAACCTGAAGCTGGCAGACTTAGCGCAAGCGACGGATGGTATTTTTTAAACCAAGGTGATCCTCCAGGGAAACGAGCCCCTTTCTGTATACCGTTTCGCTCTCTTTCGCCAATTCAAGGGCGCGTGATACCTGTTCCGGGTAACCGAAGCGTTCAATCAGCGCGATTTTGTGGAGATTGTTGTAATCAATGAAAGACAGTGTATGTCCATCACGTTCCAGATATTTAAAAATATCTTCTGATTTTTTCAATGTCAACAGAGCATTGGCGGCATAGAGCCCCAGTTGGCCATCCTGAAATTCCACATAGACATCATTCCTAATCAGATCGGCATGGCGAATAGTTCCTATCTGTGCAGCCTTTCCGGCAGGATCATTCTTTAATTCCGGATGCACCATAACATAATTTCCGGCGATTTCTTCGTTTGGACTCATCCGTTCATTTATTTAAGGAAGCCTTCGGTATGTCCGGCGGCTTCATAGCCTGAAATTGCTGCACGATTTCCCGCACCTCATTGGTGATACGCATAAAGTTCTGTGTTAGTCGTTCCTCTTGTTGCCCACCAAAATCGTAGTAAACCGGCAGTTGCCTGTAAGCCCTTTCCTCCTGTGCAATTTCCTTCATATCAAGATCGACACGACAATTAATAGCCGATGTCCGGAATTGTCCGGTGTATTTTTCAGTTACATCGGCAGCAATGATCCCTACCATCTCACCGGCATTCAGCGAAGCGATCTTTCCTGCAGGAATCAATGCCTCCAGTTTTTCATTAAAGGATGAGGAGGTTTTGTTACGGTCAACAGAAAGACCTTCCCCTACCTGTTTGGATTTTCCAAACAAGCGCTCCAACCATTCCAGCGTTTCCTTACTTCTTACTGAACCGGAAAGGACGTTCCCCACGACTGAAATAATGGTGGCGGCGGTATCTTTTCCATATTGCTGATTAAATTGTGGTAATTCCTGTAATCCCAGTAACACAGCAACCTTATTGCTCCTGGCCGTAGCAATTAAGTTCTCAACCTTATGTATAAATAAGGTAGGTACTTCATCGATGATCAATGCTGATGGCAAATTACCTTTAGTATTGATTAGCTTGGTAAGACGATTAACGACAATAGAGTAACAGGCTGAATTAATATTCTGTGTGTTGGGATCATTAGCCAATATGAGAATGCCCGGATGACGGGGGTCAGATATTTTCAGATCAAAATCATCGCCGGAGAACACCCAGTAGGTTTCCTTGGTGGCAAGCCTACTGACAAATACTTTTAAAGTTCCGATCTGACCTTCAAGTTGGTCAAATGCTTTGGCATGATAAGCGGTCATGAATGGTGACAATAGAGAGCGCAATTCCGGCTCGGAAGCAAGCGTATCAAAAACCTCCTCGTAACTACGGTTTAAAAGTGCGAGCACATGCGGCAGGCTGGAATAGCGGCCATCGGCATACTTACTCAGGAAATAGATGCAGGAGGCCAAAAAGTTAATAGCGGATTGAGTAAAGAACTGATCGCTTCCATCCGAACGGGCCCCCTTTTTTAGTGCTTCTATCAGTCCCTCAGCTGTTTCCGCAGCATCAGCCAGTGAATGAATATAAGCGGCGCGCCAAGGATTTATACGCCGGCTTTTTGCCGGATCATTCAGATTAAGGACATGAAATGCATAGTTTTTAAGTTTACCAACCTGTTTCGCTTTGAGGTAATGGTAATAGGCAATCTGCCCCAGATCTGCAAACTTGAAATCATATACGCAAACCGCGAATTCTTTGGCAATGAGTTGCCGGATAAAGGGATTTACGATTGAAAAACTTTTACCTGAGCCTGGCGTACCAATCAGAATAGTACCCCTAAATACATTGCAGATATTGATCCAGCCGGATTTTACCTTTCTCTTATAATAAAACAACATCGGAATGTTGACAGAGTAAGGGGTTTCTACCAGTTTGACCGGCTGCATAAAACTTTCTGATTCAGTGTTCCATTGATCTTTGCCCAGCCCAGAACGAATGATCTTAGACAGATTGTCCAGGGAGAGACTGGTAAGCAGCGCACCAAACAATGAACTGATCATATAAGCCAGATCAGACCATGATGTAAATGGAAACAGTAACGCAGAGTTCCACCCCAAAAAGACCAAGCTGCCAAAGAACAACAACAGGCCTATAACAAGCGGAAAAATGATGTGTAAACGTGCACTAAGGTTTGTATCTTTTTTTGCCCGCGTGCCAATGCTGACCAGGCATATAAGCACTAAAGTGGCCAGCCTGCTGTATAATGGACGGCTGTAGATCAAAAGGCAGGCAATCCGATGCAATAGATCAGCAAAAATGCCCCAGACCGGGGCATTAGGATAAATAAAAATAGCCGCATCCATGATTATCGATAAATAAATACAGTACCGCAGGAAGCCATGCAGTTTCTGCTGTTCATGCGTCTCTTCCATATTGTTTTATGAATTAGGGGACTCTATTTGCTTTTGCAGTTTTGACACCTTAATTGGAAACAGAATCGGTCAAAGTTCAGTCGGACAGGGTATCAGCTTGTAAGATATCCTGATAAGGGATCCTCAAAATCAGGATTCTACCTGAAATTTGCTTTTCACTCAATTCTATCACCAATTGTTTGTTACCCGGGAAACTCATTTTTTTGAATGCGAAGACATTCCGATAGTTCTTCCTAAAGGCGGAGACATCAAATAGGGCGAAAACCGGTTGCAATTCAAATGACTGAATGTTGGATGCCTTCGTTACTTTTTCGTCATCAATACGAAAACGAATCTCCTCTATTGCGTAGTTAAGACGGGTATCATTGCGATAAGTAATATCCAGAAATACATAATCCCCGGCTGTAAAAATCCGGTTTAGTGTGGCTGTCACCCCAAAACTTTTGCTAGTTTTCCTTGGGTTTCCCGGTTTTCCCGCAAAGATCCGGAGTGCCATCATTTTCAATTGATTTTGAGAAAATCCGATATCTGCGATATCAAGGGGCCTGGTATCCCTCGGATCAATATTAATTTGCGTGCTGCCCGTATCTCCCGGCTGTAAATGATATTGAATAATGAATTTCTCACCGGCAATAGTAACCACTGCATTTGAAAAGCTGCTTACAGAATCTTTTAACCGAATTCTGAGTACGTGTTTTAGAGGGAGATCACCAACCAGCGCTTTTGTGGAAATATCGACATACTGAATAGGTTCAGGAGATAGGAAATGTAAAGTCTGGCCATGTGGCAGATAAACAGTTGGCTGGTGGCCCTGACCATGAGCGGCAGATCCAATCACCCACAACAGGTAGTACATTATATTTTTCATAAGATTCTGTTTAAATTATTCAGCAGCAGGAAATGATCCTTTTATAGTATTGATTACCTATTGCATTTTTTGTAACATATCAGGATCGAAGAGGTAGACATAAGAGTTATACTTCATTTTAGCTTTGTTTTTTCTGATCAGACCTGCAATAGCGGATGATGTAGATTGAAAGAGCTTATCCACCGAACTCATGATGAATTGGCTACCGATGTTGTTACCATCAATTGTAACGCCTTGCACGGAATTGCTACCAAGCTCCCTCGTAAACTCACGAAATGCAGATGATGGCACATACAGGCCCGGCAGCCCGTCAAGGTCATAGACTTCAAGCCTTACAGGGAGGACTACGCCATCGGCGAGTATCGTATTAATGACCAAAGTCACACGTTGCTCTGAGAACCCGCTGATTTGTGCAAAAATATAGGTCCCTTTTTTGACATGCGTCGATCCGGCCCTGATCTCTTCAAGCAGTTTTAGCCGCAGCCGGGAACCTGCATATCCGGTTATATTTTCATCAATTACTGCTGTGATAAAAACACTTTTCACGACAGGCCTGACGGTGTTAAAATTACTGTTATCAACGCTTTCCCGAGTAACTGATAATTTATTATCTGCTGGGGTCTCATTTTGCGCTTTTTTAGTAGTTAACTCCTTGTTGTCGACCTTGGCTTCCATGTCCCGAACTTTCGTCAGGCTATCCATATAAGCGATTTGCTGTTTAAAGACCTCCATTGGGTCTTTTTCACGTGGAGGCAGTGGTAGCTCACGCCGTTGCTGGTATTCCGGCAATAGATGATCTGGAGTATTAGTTTCAGTATTACCATTTTGGGCAAACGGCATCTGTCCATACTTAGCTTTTAAAGCTTCATCCAATGAGTCCAGCGTTCGATGATCATTGAACGTGTAATTGTCGTGAAAAGCAGGATTGCCGGAGGTTTCTTTTGGAATAACATTAACTACAGAATAACCGTCTGCATTTTTGTAAGTATCGCGGTAAGCATCCAGTTTATCAGACAGTTCTCTTTGCCGGACACCTGAGGCTACTCCCACGACTGTGCCATTAAAGCCATTTTGAGGTTGAAGAGTCGGGCTTTGATTGGCGAAGCTGCTTTTCCACACATAAAAAAAGAGAGAGATGAACGGTAGTGCCAGAATTGGCAATACATACCTCGGTTGTTTAAAATCAATTTTCATGAGAAATAGTCTATTGAGTAGAGTGACTGTCCTGTAAGCGATTCAATGCACTATCCAGTTGCAGGCTATCTTTTGAAGAAAGCTTCTTTTTCGCAATCAGGCGTTCAACCATTTCCCTCAAAGCAAGTACCTGCTGTAACTGTTCAGCAATGGTAACAACACTATCAAGGCCCGGCTTTACATACCGTGGCTCGTTTTGCCTGGTTAACGAAGCCTCGTTATTGATCTGCCTGAAAACAGTAAAAGACAAGAGCAAGGAGAGGCCAAGTGAAATAGCCATTGCGAAAAAAAGCGGTTTGGGGTGGTTATGTATTTTTTTTACTAACCACTTTTTAACCGGGTCTATCCAAGGTTTTAATTCTTTTGCCAGTTCACTGAGTAATGTATATTTTGGATCGCGGTTAGAACGTATTTTTTTCCACATTTTCAAGATCTTTATTTTCCAAAGTCTTCCAGTTTGTAATCAGCACACCGTGGGGATTATTATTGCTTCGTGGAATGTCTTTCAGAAAGCCTTCTGTTATGAGGGAACGGATTACTGTGGAGCTCCTTCTATCAATCTTCAGTTTACCATAGTACCGGAAATAATGCCTCGGCATATCGAGGGCTATAGAATCCGTTTGCAGGGTCAACACGGAACTGGATGAAAGAATCGAGTTAAAAAAACCTTTCTCCTTCAGGTCATTGTATTGACGCATGCCCGATTCGTCGATGAGATACATGGCCTTTTTCATCTGGTATTCCATATATTGATCATCCGGCGTAAGCGAAAAAAAGAGGGAGTGAAAAAGATCTGCATGCGCGCGGTATTCTGCAGGGCGGTTAAGTTGTATGTCCGTTTGACGTGCGAGCACCGGCACATTTCGATCCAGTATATAGATATTCTTTTGCGCGCTCGCGACCAGGTGATAGGCGTAAATAGAATTAATGCCAACGAAGGCCGCACCGGTCAGTAAACTGCCCGCAGAAACAAAGGTGGCAAGCCTTATCTTTGCTTCGATATTTTTGATGATCATATTTTTCAGCTAATAGCTGCGATGACGCAGCCTGTTTAATGCGAAGTAAAACTCATTTCAGAAAAGGCGTCCCGCTGCCTTTTTAGCAACACCTATTACCGCCCCGGCGCTGCGTCCAAAAGTGGATGTAGCTGAACTGATGCCAGAAGTAGCAATAATCCAGGTTGAAATGCTGGGAACCGTAAACATGCAGATCGCCCCGATAAGGAAAACGATGATTACGGTGCCGAATGAAAGTATTCCATTTCCTGCAAACCAGGCCATTTTCTCCAGGTTGGCATGAGCACCATCATTGCCAACCAATTCATGATATTTGCCAATTTCTGAACTTAACGCATATTCCTGCATCAGCCCGACGATATACATGATCAGGTAAGCAATTCCGGAGTAGAGATTAACGGAAATAAATCTGGCTATCCATGTACTGAAGCTATCCCGGAATGCCGGTAAAATACTGGCTGCCACAGCGAATGGCCCTAAAATAATCAAGATGGTCGAATAGATGATCTGTAATAAAAAAATAATATAGACCGCTAGACGGAGTATCCAGATGCCCAGTAATTCCAATAATTGCGTAAACAACAATTGCATGCCTACGGTCAGCCTGTTTTTAATCTCAAGCAGTGGAGAGACGACTGCACCGACACCTTCCTTTACAGTACTGGACACAGCATCCCAAGCCTGCCCATACCAGGTATCACTTTCCTTTGCAGCGACTTCTGCCTGTGCCTGATAGGTGTACAGCGAATTAGCTACCGCCAGCATCAGACTGGCACGTTTAACACGCAGGTCATTAAGAACATTTTGCTCACTTTTAAACATTTGCTCGGTTTGATTGGCGATCAGATCCGTTGGAAAAGCGACCATTTTTACAAAAGTGCCCCACCACAAAATGATCATTGCCAAACCGAAAGGACGCAGCAGAGGCATGATTTCCAAACGCTTATCACCCACCATCATCTCATAGGATTTGATAGCGAAAAAGATAATCATAAAAATCGCGGCCAGCGCTTTGGCATCGGTTACAAAGAGATCAAAATGAGACCAAACAGAATCTTTCAGACCCTTTAAAAACACCATGACACCTGCTTCATATATTCCATCCCCCTGAAGGTATTCAAGGGTCTTGCCATTGTTCGTATGACCATTGGGTTGCGCGTTAGCTTTCGTTACTATTGCTAACAATAGCATTACATAAAGTTTTTTCATTTGACACGCTTTAAAACACTTTTGGCAATCTCTATATCTGACGTTGGCGTCCAAGCCGGAATTGATATTTTATCATTTTTCAAGTTTTTTTGATGTTCCTCCATAGCTATTGCAGTTTGTATTGATGTTGACCTGATTTTCCAAATACCTGCTATGCTTCGATATTCCTTAAGCAGGCGGTAATAAGCCATGATCCGGCCCCCCCTTGCCATATCTGTAGAGCGAGCGATTTGAACGCGTTGTTTGATACGATCCAGTTCAGCTATATACCAACCGTAAAGCCCGCTACTGATTAGCTTTTCGCGAACCGGGGGAGCCAGGTCAGCGAAAATGGATTCCGTGGAATAATCCAGTAATGGCTCAAACTCATAACTGTAATATAATACCCATAAGGGATCTAATCCTGAAACAACTCCAGAGTAGGCTGCGACCTGTTCCTTCGCGCTATTACCCAGCGTATCAGACTCCAATTTATAATGATTGTCCATTTCATTTGCTAAGGCGACTAGTGCCAGGCGCTGAGATTGAGGACCTGCATTACTGAGCGGCCGCCTGTCCTTTTTGTGATAACTTGGAAAGAACAAGCCCCAGGTAGCCCAGTAATAGGGATTTAATCCTAAGAAGCCACTAGATGGTTTAAATTTATTTTTATCCCATTGCTGGAATACCATACGTTCCTGCTGATAACGGAGCGCTTCATCATTGACGGCCTTTTGAGCAAGAACGCCGGCCGATGTTAAACAGCAAAGCATCCCTATAAAAGATGTTTTCTTCATGGTTTAAGGTATTTAGCATGGTGAATAATTTGATTGACGATAAGCCTATCGTGATTGACATAACCAGCAAAGGGGTTGAGTGAAGCTATTGTACCACACTCCTTCGCCCAAAACATTGCTTTCCATGCACCATAGGCCAGGCCGTTGAGTATTTGTAACTCCTGGGTAACAGCCCGGAGCAGTTGATCCCGTGCACTATAGTCGGCAAGGATATTTTGGCCACCGCGAAGTACAAATTCCGAGACATCGCGCACTAAAATCATTGCGCGAGCGCGCATGACGCCCGAAATATCCCGCGCAAATATCAGCAGTTGCGGATCATTTTTTACAAGAATTAACGCCTTATTGGTATAAGCTATCAAACTACCAACCAGTTCCGCCATGTACCTGACCTCCAATCCATTTTTCAATAAAGAATTTACATTGGACAAGGCCTGGTAAATCATGGTTTGTGCAAGTACGACCGCCCCGACGTTCTTGTTCAGATTATCGATATTAGTAACTATGTTGGAGAGGAAGTATTCATGTGTAGCTTCGGCAGTACTTCGTGCCACACCGTTCGCGGTTACTGACTGATAATGTCGGCCGTCAAAAACAGCCTGTTGAGCATGGGACATAAGCCCTGTTAAAAAACATATCGAATTGATAATGATTATTCCGAATTTCATAACTAAGGTTTAAGGTATTTAGCATGTCGAATAATATCACTGGCAATACTTTTATCAGCATCTATGTAATCCTGAAAGGGATTTACTTGTTGCCAGATATTGCTTAGGCGTGCAGACTGCATCATATGCAACAGATTTGAAGATGTCCCCTGTAACATGTGGAGTTCCGCTAAAACATAGTCGAACAGCACTTTTCTATCTGATGCAAGCATTTGATTAATGGCACCCGCACTGAGCAACAAACCAGTGATATATCTGATCAGGCTTTCCGCTTTGTCAACAAATTGAATAGAAGATCGAAAACCGAGACCTGTTAGGGTAGGGTTTTGCGCCGCCAGCTGCAATATTTCCTGCTGATCACGGCTAATCCGCAACAACAAAGGATAAGCTTCGGATCCCAGTCGCGTTGCGTCAAGCGCAGTTCCCAGTAAGTGACAACGATTCTGGATTGTACGATAAGTGATTTTTAAGCGGGTAAGCATTGTTAGGTTTGCCTGCTCATTAGTCACCACGAGGCGTTGCCGGTCACGGGCTTTTTCCTGTAATTTATGTTCCGAGATTGACTCATTAACCAATTGATGGAGTGATACAATATCTAAGACCTTTTTTTGTGCAACCGCCATAGAAACAAGCGCGGATAGACAGCACAGTAGTAACACCGTTTTCATGGTTTCAGGTATTGAGCTTTATTAAGTATCTCATTGGCAATACGCACGTCGGCGTTTTGCCATTCCGCCCAGGGATTAAGTTCCTTTAAGATCCCGTTGATGCCGGCCCAATACATCGCCCTGTGCAATCCATACGCTATTCCGCGTAGTATGCGCAATTCCTGTACGATATGGTTCAGCAACTTACCACGTTCACCGGCATCCATCAGATTCTCATTACCTCCTTTCAAAACATAAGCACCCACTTCAGCGGTCAGCCTGGTAGCTCTCTGCTGGAAATCCCGTGCAAATTGTTCAGCGAAGAGCAGCAATGCCGGATTGGTGCGGGCAAGCCGTACAGCAATTTCAATATCTTTAACAATATCGAGGCCACAGGCACCTATTTCTTTGACTGATGAAAGGTTGTTGATGACAGCCGCCACCTGGCTAAGCCCGCTAAGGAGTCTGTTTTGCAGATTGTTAACTATCGCCAGCTGACCACTAACTGCTAGTTGACCTTTTTGGATCAGTGTCAGCTTATTATTCGTTGTATTAAGCTGATTATTAATTGCATTGGCGTTGACTGCAATAGCTGTTGACACTACAGGATCAAACACCAGTTGCTGAGCATTCACATAGGAAGTGCTAAGCAGTCCAAATAATAATAACAAAAATTTCATAGTATCACATTTTGGTTAACCTGTTCAATAAATCTCGTGAGTGACAACTGGCTGTGCTTCAAATCCCCAACAAATGCGTCCAATCCAGCCGGATAGCTGCCATATTTAAGCGCATATTTCTCCACCGCTGTTTTCTCGGGTTTTTCAGTCGTGTAGCACAGATATTGATGGAGGCTTACTTCCACCCCGTACACTTCACCTACAGAACCGCGACGTATATATACTTCTTTAAAGCGTCCACGACCATCCGAATTGTCGAGTTGATTGATAGTAAAGATTTTGCGGCGTTCCGTATCGCTGATGGATAACAGGGAGGCGATTTCATTATAATTATCCCTGAACTTGGTTTGATCTAATAAGATGACGGTATCCGAGTTACTGATAATACTATCTTTCACCATTGGATTACCAATAATATCCGAAAGCTCCTGCGTCACTTCAATGATCTCACCATAAAATTTCCTGACTGTTTTATTAAGATAGAGCAGAAATCCAGCCATAACAGGTGAGGTCAGCGCCTTCCATGCTTCTTCGAGCACAATGGCTTTCCGGCGATTCTTCCGGTGCCGCATCTTTTGAATAAATACGTCCATAATGATCAATGTTACGATTGGGAAGAGCACCCTATTGTTCTGTACATTGTCAATCTCATAGACGATAAAACGTTCGTTAAACAAAGAGGCATCAGCCGCCTCATTGAGGATAGACTGATATTGACCGCCATAACTGAACTTTTTCAGGACGTAGCGGAACTCATGAAGATCAAAAGGTATTTGCGCTTTTTCCTTGATTAATGGAATATGCGCTATCGCAAAAGCATAGAAGGTATCAAAACAGCATTTATCAGGAGCATCAGAGGAATGATTAAAAACTTCCGCGTAATACCAATCAAGCGCTTCCGAAATCACATCCTGTTCAATGGCGCTCAATTGTGCCTCCGTCCCCTTCCAAAGCAAACCGATCAGCGTTACCAGAAAATCCTTCTTTTCGATATTGTATTCTTCTTCATTGATGGCAAAAGGATTCATAGTAATGGGATTCTCATCTGTATAAGTAATGTATTTTCCATTGTAGAAACTACTTAGGCCAGAATAAGAATGTCCAACATCAATTATAACCACATCCATATCATACTGGAGGTATTGCTCGATCAGCGTATTCATAAAAAAACTCTTCCCGGAGCCACTGGGTCCCAAGACAAATTTATTTCGGTTATTGATCCGGCCATTACGCATCGGGAGATCGGCAGGATCTATGGCAATAGGGATTCCCTGCCGATCGGTAAACCGGATCAGGAAATCCGAAGGCTCATCTTTAGGCAATGCTTCTTTAAAAAAGAAACAAGCCGCAGCTTCGGCGGTGGTGAGAAACCAGTCATATGCTTTAAGTTCAACTCCGTTGCCAGGCAAAACGCTTCGGAATAATTCGAGTTGGTTATACGCATTACGACTGGGGATAATGCCCTGTTGAAACAAGGCGCTTTCCACAAAATTAGCCGCTTTATGCAGGGCTCCTTCTGGTGCCGCTAAAACAATATTGAAGTGGCAGTTAACCAGCAATTGATTTTCGCGCGCGACATTATTTAACAACAGTTCGATGTCCTCCACGCAAAGCTGATTTGCAGGATCGGGAATACCGGAGTGTCTTTTTTTCTTCTGTTCGAGTTTACGCAACGTTAGGTTTTGATCAGGTATCTCGATCACCTGGTTGACAACAATTGCATCGCAATCAGGCACGCTAAAGAGAAATGACATAATGTCGACCGGAAAACCCATCGTCGCTTCCGACTCTCTCAGCTCGATGTGTGTGCTCATCTCTGCCGGTAAATCAATACTATCAATATTAACGAGTGTTATACTGCGGATTTCACGATTTCCAATACCGATCCCTGTTGACGACGGTAAGAGATTATTAAGGCTTAAGTGAGTTTGCCGGAAATCCATTCCCAGCAACTGAACGATCAAATGGTTGATCCGGTCTTCTTTCAGCACCCTGGATTCAGGCAATAAATCAATTACTTTATTTACCTTTTGTTGGAAGTCACTAAGATTCCTGGGATCATAGGTATAAAATATCCCTTTTTTTGGCTGCCAGGTTATAATGAGATAGGTATCTATTTTCAAACTTTGGCGCCCCTTAAAATGCTCATTATATTGCTGTTGGAGATAACCCGCTACAGGTAAGCTCTCCCATTCGAAATGGCTGATAATATCTGTTTTTTGCAGCAGGAAACCCTCCCCCAAAAGCTTTATGATATTTAATAAAAGACTATGAAATTCACCATACTCAGCCGGGTTGGCGGAATAACGAATTACAGGATTTACCATTTGAATCACTATAGAGTATTCACCGCAAAGACCTAAGAGCAGGTGATGTTCACCTGTTTTATCAACCCCGGCGTAAGGCAGGTTAAAACTTGATTTCACGGCCATATCGGTTCAGAATTAGGATTTTGGTATTCCGCGTTTTATTATGTAAGCCTTCTTTCTGCCTTGAGGCAGTGTAAAGTAAGCCACCGGCAATACAGGAAATCAGTACCAGCGCACCAAACCACATATTAATTAAGGACATGGTCAGTGCACCGAGAACCAAACCTGTCAATAGAAATCCGATGCCCCAATAGATAAACTTCCCCTTGAACCCTTTGAAATTAAGCGGTTTTTGAAGTCCTTTATATACTGCAAATTTCCGGGTCATGTTACAGTCCAAAAAAAGCTTTGATGACTAATGCGGACACTACGAGAAATACGCAGCTTCCTCCCCAGCCCATCAATTCTTTATTAATATCCTGATCACCGCTGTTCCATTTGGAGTAGACCCGGATTGCGCCAACTATACCTACTATGCCGCCGATGACCAGCGTAATATTCGTGACCGGAGCCACATATGTTTTTAAGGTAGTTGTTGCAGTATTAAGACCATTTACACCGTTCTGAGCAAACGCCTGCGCGTGCAGGGCCAGCAGAATAACCGCCGCCCATACTTTTTTGGCTTTGAAAACCATTGACTTGGGAATGTAGAATGAGGCGGAGATCTTTTATTGATCACCTGGGAGGCGACCATAGCTAACATCAACAGGCGATCAGATCACGAACAACGCCTTATAAAGCATACCCTAAGGTGAAAACCAGCAACAGGTGTTACAGGGCAAAAAAATGAAGGAAATGAAGAAGGGAATCTTTTAGCAGTACCCGGGTGGGAACTGTTAAGAAAGCAAAGCACGTTCAGATTCCGAACAACGCGCTTAGGAAAGTACCGGCTAGTACCATAAAAAAAGCGGCATAAAACCAAGCCGCGACAGATGCATCAACATGCTCTTTACCTGTTTGCCAGTTATGGAAAATTTTCAAAGCCCCGGTCAATCCCAAAAGAGCGGACAATACCAATGAGCAATCAAATGCAGAGAAAAAGTTAGCAACTAATTGCGCCCTAACCTGCCTCATTTCATCAATTCCAGGTTGGCCACGTGCCTTTGCAACCAACAGGCAGCAGCAAAAAATAAAAAACTTTCTCATCATTAAAAACTTACGGCTTTAGTATATTCTATGGCCTCTTCCTCACACAGTCGAGCTATTTCTTGCAAACCTACCCCTCCCGATGAAAACATCGCGTTTACCGGCATACCGGGATTGGGAATTTCCAATCTTGGGGGCAGGAATTCTTCGAAAGTAAGTTCTGCCGTGCCTGACAAGGCATTTTTGTTTTTGTGGCGCCGCAAGTCCCAAATAATCAGCACGGCATAATACATTAGGTAAATACCGCTCATCCAAAGCGCAAAAACAATCCAGGTCATATGCTGTGTTTTGTTGATTAAATATTATCCTGATCTCTATAAGCATTGTTCAAATGTGTTTGGCGGGATTCATCATTTTACATTTTCACCAAAACCAAACAAGTCATGATCAGTAAAATTGGTCATCGTGGACATCCGTAATTTGTTCTTCCCTTATGTTACCATTAAAGTGGCTTAATCAGACCAAACTCTCACTAACTATTCATCGCATTTTGAGAAACAAAAAGTTCACCTTCCTCTTTTGATCTTTTGAGAGGTCTCATTCACTACCAGGCTACGCATTTCGGCAACAAGTTTATCGTTATAATCATTGTAATTCTCAAAAGCCGAAGATCTGTCTGAGGCGTATGGTAATATTTTTATAAAATCCTTTGAGGCCTGAAAACCTGCCTTATCCCGATCAAAATAGATGTTGATCGTTGAGAATTGTTTAGCCTTTTCAATAGCACGATCCAGTAAAGAAAGACTATTTAAAATAATCAGACTATCGCCTGCCTTTCTGTTATGATGCAACCAACTCAGCGCGTTAATAAACCCCTCAAAAACGACGACCCGTTTTGGGTCAACCGGTATAGTGGTGATTCCCTTCTTGCCCAAACAGCCTTTAAAATACAGACTACGCACCTCCCATCCCTCATCATCGTTTTTCAATCCGGCAGCAAAAAAAGACCGTCCGACGCCGCGTTCATCTTTAACCGTATAATAAACCTCACGCAGGTAATTACGGGCGATGTCAAAGACACCCCTGTTTTTGAGATAAGACGTTATCGCTGGATGCGTACCGATGTCTTTGGTTCCGTCCACTGTATAGTGACGTTCCCGATCCAGCTTTCCCTGAATGGACATTCTCGTAACGGACATTCTCGGCGTGCCGGTTGCATTACTTGCTGTCTGAAGCTTTTCGATCACCTCGCTGAAGGTAAGTTTAGGCCAAAAAGCAATGCCAAAATCAATGATGGTGCCGCCTTTTCCGGTGCCGTGATCGAACCAAAATCCTAATTGATCGTTTACAGCGAAGGATGGCGCCGAATCAGAGTCACGCAGCATACTGAGATACATTAATTCTTTTCCGGAACGCCTTACCGGTTCAAAACCAAGTCGGCTCAATAGTTCAGCCAGTGAAGCTTGTTCTCTCAGCTCTTTGGCATTTAAAAATGAGGTCATAGCTGTGTATGTTATGATAAATCATGTAATCGTCGATGAGCAACTATGTGATTTAAGTTTTCAACCAGCGGCGATAACTACAAGAAGCTGCCTTCGCTTTGAATTTGAAGCTTACCTTGAACAACATCCTCATGTCTGACCGCTTCACCAAATGGGATTAAGACGTAGGCATAAACTGATATTTAACCAATAGGTCGCAAGGATGAAAAAACGCAATGATAATGTTCCAACCAGACAAACGAAAATGTATATATACCACCAATGTTTTGTATTGACTATAAATTGAAATGCTATTTAGAACATTTGCAAAATCAGGCTGTCTAAGTTCAGAACAGGATAAATATCCTTTTTAAATGGTGTACTCTGCATTTACAGGCTTGTAACTGACTATAAAATAGGCTGCATTACACCGTTTATTTTGCCCGACGATATTGCTAAAGTTTAGGGTTATTCGATTACTGCTATTTGCAGACACGGGGGTTAGATCGGCTTGTTCCCCAGCCTCACAAGTTTATAGTTACACTTGTCTAACTACGTAGCGACACTACTATCGTTAATCTGTGATTAAGACGCAGCCACTGCTACGTTTCGGCTATTGAAGCCTCATCAGTTAATCTCCGTACAAATTTTAAATTCGATCTAATGGCTCTATATCCCTGTTTGCTACACCCTAAGATCTAACCCGTTCAAACTGAATCTTACGCTCGTGCCATTTGCGTTTTGAACATCAGCGTCAAACGAATATTCCTTATTTTGTAAAACTCCACCATACACTTTGCTGTTGCCGAAAGCTTCGACGTCATCCGTGGCTTCAGTAACGAATAGTAATGAGGTATTGAACTCGTAGAGCGTCATAAAGAACTTTGCTTTGTCCTCCTGCTGTCATCAGCAGCAGGAGGACAAAGCAAAGTTGGTTTGATAAGAGAAGTATTTATCACAAGCACCAACAGGAGCACCTAAGATTTTTTTATATTCAGTTCAAAATCTAAAATTGGGTAGCGATTTAGGGTTTATAAGCTTCACTATCATCAATATGCTTCATAACAGCTGCTCGCATCTCATCCAGGAACTTTGTTTTACTAACGGACTTCCTTGCCTTAATTTCGGAGAACCGCCGGTAATAACGGCTCAGACTGACCTGTAGACTTTGTTCCAGCCAGTCAATAATATCCGAGATATCGACAGCTCCGTCGTTTATTTGCAACGTATTATAGATACCGTAGGCCAACTCGATCAGGTTTGTTTTATCACCCGTCCATTTCAATATTCTTCCCTTTTTGCTCATACTGAAAGTGGAATTATTATTTGGTGTTATTTTAAGGCAGTTCAAAAGATACCCTTGCAAGAGTTCATGTGCAATAAACTGTGCAAAAAGATGGTCACAGGCGGT
The DNA here is from genome assembly GCF_039541195.1 of Mucilaginibacter gynuensis. NCBI lineage: Bacteria > Pseudomonadati > Bacteroidota > Sphingobacteriia > Sphingobacteriales > Sphingobacteriaceae > Mucilaginibacter > Mucilaginibacter gynuensis. The sequence continues at coordinate 129,847 of NZ_BAABFT010000011.1, read as the reverse complement.
TGAGAACTGCGGATCAACATATTTGGCATCATTAATCAAGAGACCGGTAACATCTACCCCCCTGATGAAATACAGGTGGTCTAACTCTGAAGCGTCCACTTGATGATATTGGTACAAGAATCTATTTTGGTGAAAGAAGCGCCTGACGAAGGCGAGCTCCTGCTCAAAATATTTTTTTGTTAATTCATCATCATGGAGCGGTATTGCACTATCTACTGTATAACGTTCAAGAATAAACAGCCGTTCTGCCAGAAAACGAGGTTTTTCATATTTAAAGAACCGAATTTCCTGTTGTTCATCCGTAAAGGGGTGTTCCGCAAGAAAATCTTTTAACTTTTGCAGATATCGGTCTACGACAGCAAGCCCCCCAGATACTTTTTTGACAGAGAGGGTACCCATCTCCATGAAGAATGCAATCTCTTCTTTCATTTCCGGAAAAGATTGCGCCGCAAATTGATTGATCATCGTTATTGTATAATGGTTATTGTTTATCATTTAAGGAACCCGGATAACTGGTAACTCGCCGACTTTTGCTTGACATCCATCTGGGGCACTATTTCCATAATGGCCACGTCGGCACAGTGAGCTAACTAACCGGTATCAAAACTTTTCAGTAGGTGAGAGAATTCTTTTTAATTCCTCCAAACCTGTAAGCACTAACTGCATTGCCTGTAGGATTTTGGAGATGAGCATTGTCACCATAATGGTCAGAAAATTCATACTTAGATATATCCAGTGCTGCTCTTCACTTTTCGACATTAACCGGACTGTATAGACCAATACAATAAACACGAGCAAATTACTATGAAGCTGAAAAAGGAGTGTCCGGCGGTTCAATTGATTAGTTACCTGCTTAATTGTTTGTTGATAGTTCAGGATGTAGCGCCAAATTCTAAACTTATAGCGAGTGCCTCTAACTCCTGACGTTCTCATATCTGGCAGCCTTAACAGGTAATTAGTTTTGCCGGTGGCCAATTTCAAATGCTGCTCCACACGCTTCACTTGATTATTCATGTTGTCCAGATCACGGTAAGCTAAGTAACACATGATGGTCAAAAAAATAATATTCATTACCCCTATCAGAGGCATCCAATAAAACTGCGCCAGGAGAATCAATAAGAGAATGAGGCCGTCCGTTAGTATACGGACAATAAATTCATTGAAGGCATTTTGTATTTTTTGTACGCGAATGAAGAACTCCTCAACATGATTGATATAAGGATGTGACCAGATGGTTTGAACCGTCTTCTTAAATAATATTTTTCCAATTTCCCAAGTAAAGGAGATCAGCAATTTCTGTCGAAAAAATATCAATGAAGTCCTGATTAACATGACCGTTAATAGGATCAGCAAACCACTACGAGGCATGGCAATATTCCTTCCTAAAACTGAGGAGTCAAAGGTCTGTTGAATAAACAAGGAAGCCATGATCCCGAAAGCACCAATTCCCAAACCCAAAAGGGGTATGATCAAAATCGCAGGCTGCTCAAACACGATCAGAATTGAGTTTTTATTAGCACTATCTTTTCTAATGGAAGGTGTTAATGCCGAAAAATGAAGAGCGGCCTTGCTTTTCCATAAGCGATCCAGCTCTGATTCAGTGAGATATTTTAATCCTTCCGCCGGATCTCCGATCAGAATCAATCGTTTATGTTTAACAAACTTACTACCATAATAAATGATATAATGATCCAGATCCGGCACCTCAGTGATGTGTAAAATACAAGGTGTTTCCACTGTAAGTAAATAAGATAAATCCATCTCTACACACACTGCAGGTAAACCGCAACTTATTGCCAGATCTTTAAGATCATATAAACTAATGCCATATCCGGTAATCGTAGTGTACTTGTTTTCAAGACAATCTGGCATTAAGGCCCCTGTATAGTTAACAATTGATTTAAGGCAGGCGATTCCGCAATCAAAAGGTCCATCCTGCATGACAAAAGTGTGCCGAATGTGTTGTTGAATTATTTGCATTTTTATTATATAAGTATCAACAGAATGATCTCATATAACTTAGGTATGGTTAATTGGTAACGGAGAATAAGTTTAACCGGAAGGAAGCACAATAATCGTATAAAAAACAATTACAACTCCCCAAATGATTAGCGCTGGTAAATAACTGCTAAGTACCACCTTGATTGTTTTATCAAAACTGACACTGGTGTTATGGGACAATATATAAGCTAATAAAAACCAATATAGAACTTCGAAAAAATTTAGCGATTGAAGCGGATATACCCAGATTGTACCTCGATAGTTCAGCAATGACATTGCGGAGAGCGGATAAAAATGTGCCCATTCATTCATTCCGCCATCAGGAAAAGCTTTCGGATACCAATAAATTTTAATCATTGCGGGAATTAAAAAAATAAACTCAGCGAGAACAGTCGCACGGAAAACGGTTTTAAAGGATGCAGAACAGCGAAAAAGGTAAAATCCGGTTTTAAGCACAATGCTTATCACCAGAAATTTCAGGATCAGATATAATGCTGTAAAAACGTATAGCCACCTATTTATCTTAAGATATAATTCCACAACTGTTCCCGGGTCGTCACCGAATTCCTTTCCATCCTGATGAAAAAAGGCGGGTGTCAAAATTAAATTGCCAGCAATTTTTATTAAGCATAACGAAAAAAATATGTAACTTAACATTAAGATAACAATGCTCCGGGTAATGGCGTTTTTCATAAATCATTCGTTTTACTCCAAAATTCACAGTATATCGCGCCATATCCTACAAGCTTACCTTGTAAATTACAAGGTTTAGCAGTTGCTTAAAAAGAAATTTATTATTAATACTATGTTTGTTGCCGTTGATTATTTTATTGCAGATTTCAGATTCAGTTTTTTATTATTTTTAATCGTAATGCTTTGCAGCATGGCTGCGTTTAAATTTCCACGCCTCCTGTTTAACCTTTGTATTCATCCACCAAGCATTTGGAAACGGCAGGAATATTACCGTATTTTCACAGGTGATCTGGTACATAATGACCAGCGGCACCTGTTTTTTAATTTATTCATGATGTGGGCTTTTTGCATTGGCCTGGAAGACCAATTAATGAAAATGGGTGATCGAGGACAGCTTCAGTTCCTGATTATATATATTGTCAGCATGTTATCCGGTAATTTGTATATCGCTATACGCCATAGGAATAAACAACAATATACCAGTGTTGGTAACTCAGGAAGTATCATGGGCTGTATGTTCGCGTGTATGTTACTTAATCCGTTAACGCCCTTGTTATATATTCCATACGTTGGCGGAATACCGAATATCTACAGCGGGCTACTCTATATTTTATTCACGCTTTGGAGAAGTAAAAGAAAGGAAAAAATAAATTTTGAACTGCACATTGCCGGAGCACTGGGAGGAACAATTGCTGCACTTTGCCTATTTCCTGATATTTTACTGGAAGCCTTGTAAGAATTTATGCCGGATCGACTGTCGCAGATCCATTCCATACCATACACTCAAATAAGTTTTTGAAGCTTTTATATGCATTCAAGATTGCCCGGTCCCAGGTAGTATTACTTAAATTAATAATCATATAATGATCCGGATGCAATGCCTGTCCGATAACCATGATACATTTAATTATCAAATAATTGGAAGAGAAGAATGATGGAGTCAGGGTCACTACTTTTAATCACAAACATCGCATTTAACCACAATGGGCAAAGTATAAAAAAATCTTCACCGAATCCAGGATCATATTTTGTTAAACTATTCATTTTTTATTTCATTAAGCATTTCATGTGTTTTAAATGCAATAGCTTATTCTACCGAGAAAGAATTTTCCCTACGTCGCTTTATTCGTTAATTATGAAAAAGAACAGTATGCCGAGTGTTGACATGATTGTCAAAAAGAAAAATAATCTCGATTTTATTCTCGATTCGATAATATCAGGAAGGCGACCCGAATTTAAAAGCATAGCTGACTTTCTACGATAATATACAGCTAGCGTAATAAAAGCTATTTCAAGGATGATAATTATAACTGGGAACATTTTTTTATAACGATTTAATCCGCCCGTTGCTTTGTTCATTTTGTGAACACAACGAAACGTTATAGGGAAACCAATCCGCTAAAATCATCGTAAACAGATTTTCATAGCTATTGATGATCTATATTCTGTTGATTCTTATCGTGTTTACGATTTGGAATGTTTTTAAAGGCCCGTGGAACTAAATTACTCTGCTTAAAAGTACAAGGCGCTTGCGTATCTAACTAGAAAATATCATATAATCCGCAGTGTGGCAATATTCAACTACATTATACAAATACAGCCACCTGTGGCTGAATATAGAAAGACATAACCATTTGTAAGCGTAATTTTTAAGACAGTTATGGCATCGAAGTAAAAATATGAAGCAAAAGTTTGTTCTTTTTTTACTAGTCAATAAAGTATTATAATGGATACATAGCCCAGTGACCTAATCATTAACTTGCCAGAGCAAATTCTAACCTAGCATAAAGCTGCCAACAACTTTTTTATAATATAACCGTTAAAGGACACCCCTTAAATTACTAATATTTTTAGCTTCTTAAGATTTAAATGGGTAAATTCGTATTTCATAAATAAAGTAGAATCGAGCCAATTTATATTTCAGCATTGATCAATATACTGTTATTAGTTGCGTTTATTATTGACCGTATATTTAGGGTCAAGTCATTAAATGAATATAGGCAGGCCAAAGAAGCGCAGCTGGATACTTTGAAGCAGCAACTGGATCTTGAACGAAAGAACAATGACATAGAGATCACTGAAATGCATAAGAAGAGGTATGAAAGTTTGAAACTAATTTTGGAGGAGAGGGAAGGATCCTTATTGACTTTCAAGTCCTCGTTAGAGGAAGCCAACAAAAATGAACAATTAAGTGATAAGTTAACTGATCAACTGGTAGATGAGATCAACCGATTGGCACGGTATAAAAAAGTTCTCGAAACAGAAAAACAGGCACTTGTAGCTAAAGTTGAAGAAAAACTACAATTCCCGGGGTATCGTACTCACCGTGAAAGATTTCTGGTCAGCCGCCGCCCGTAAATAACGGCGATTAATTGGTAATAATCGAAAAGATAAAGTGTATTTTCGTTTTAAACATTATCCAATGTCGACAAGCGCTATATCCAAATATAAGGTAAGATCTATCCGGAGCAATTATTTGACGAAAGCGCTTAGCCGCATTGCGCTCTCCCGAAAAATTGCTGTCAGTCCGCCGATAATTGATAAGTATATCCTGGAGTTCATTGCATTAGGCCCAACTCCCTCAAACATTCATATCTTCCCCAAAAAGCCCAAGAAGGTTTATCCCCCATCCAAACACCTGACAGAGATGCGTTCGGTACTGCCGGGATTGATCGCTGGTCTATCCGTTGGTAAAGCTTCCGTTCCCAAAGTGTTTGATTTATACCGTGAAGCGTGCCCTGATGGCTATGGGTATGAAACTTTCAGGAAGCGTTTTGGTGTTTGGCACAAAGCAAGTAATATCTGCCTGTTCGCACATAAAAAAGTGATGGTCATTACCGATGAAGATAAAATAGTATTTGATCACTGGCTTGCAGGAAATAACTTACGATTGTGGCGTCATGCCACAATCATCACAGATTCTTTTAGTGGTATGCACCTTAAAAAAATTGCTGAGAAAGTGCAATTTTCCAATCAAACAGTGCTGGCATACATAGCCAGATACCAGGAAGGGGGGCTCGTTAACCTTAAGCGAAAATATAACGGTGCAAACGACCATTGGGTTAAATCCAGAGAAGAAAAAAAACAAAACTTAATGAAGTTGATTCACCAATCTCCGCGCCTGCATGGTATTAACCGCGCTTCCTGGACTTTGGCAGATTTATCAGCAGTCTATTACGATCTTTATGGCGTAAATGTGGCCACCTCTACCATTTCCTTGTATTTTCGCCAGGAAGGAGTTGGTTTCCGAAAAGCTAAAGTCATTCTGACCAGCCCTGATCCGAATTTCCAAGAAAAACTGGATCACATTAAATCCGTCTTATCTAAATTAAAGCCGGACGAGAAATTTTTCTCCATTGACGAGTACGGTCCCTTTTCTATTAAAATGAAACCAGGCTGGTCCTATACAAAAATGGATCATCCCAAGACCGTCAAACAGTTTCAAAAAAGCAAAGGTTGGTCAATCTGTACTGCGGCACTGGAACTATCCACCAACCAGGTCACGCATTTTTATTCAAGGAAGAAAGATACCGACGAAATGATCAAACTCATTGATTTATTAGTAACCCGATACGCATCAGCCCAAAAGCTCTACTTATCTTGGGATGCAGCCTCATGGCACAGCTCGGCAAAACTAAAAGCGCATGTCCAGCTGCTGAATAAAACACGTGGGCCGCAGTTGGAACTTGCTCCCCTGCCCTCTACTGCCCAGTTCCTGAACGTGATCGAATCCGTTTTCAGCGGTTTGGCCAGGGCTGTTATGCACAACAGCGATTATCAATCTGTCGAAGAGTGCCAGGCGGCTATTACCTCCTACTTTGACGAAAGAAATGCGCACTTCAGGAAGCACCCAAAAAGAGCTGGAAAAACTATTTGGGGAAAGGAAACCGTAAAGCCTATTTTTAATGAGGCTAGTAACTGCAAAGATTTTCAAAATACTTTAAGGCGTAAAGTCAAATAAACAAGCCTTACCTAAAGTATCTTATTATGACAATCTGCCACCACAACCTGAAACTCAAACAGGTGTACAGCTTATGGGGAAAGTGGATGATTTTAAGATAAACATCGGAAAATTAGAAGATCGCATGATAAAAGAGTTATTGCAGCGTCACCTGATTAGCAGCACTGACGTTCTTTACTTTAAACTAACTGCTGATGAACTGGATGTAAACGGAGCGATTTATGCGGGTGATGTGGCAAGATATTTCCAGGCGATGTTTTTACCTAAGCCCATAAAAACATTATTATATCGTTACCCGGTTAAACGGTAAACGCATTTTTATCGATACATAACAACTTGAATTGGAATTTAGCTTTTAAATAGTTTCGCAAAAGCGCATCACAATACTATAAGCAAACTTTATGGCATAAGGGTAAACAGCCAACCGGCCACAAAAATGCTTTTGGCTAAAACCATCCGTCACCTTATGGGTTTATATACCCACATTAATATCCGACCAATTGCCTGCTACAACCTCCCGATTAAGTCCCTTTACCGCGAAACTGCTATTAATAGCTGGTCTGCTGGTCTTACTGGCCGCAGAGAGTTTCTTTGGCTACCGGCTTCACGAGTTATCGGCGCGGCAGGAAATGATCAAAGCGGATCATGCCGAGGTCAACAGTATTGCTTATGGTTTACTGTCCGTGGACCAGTGGCAGGATGAGATCGCCGGGGTGGTCACACGGCAGGTCAAACATTTTAAGTTGACGAAACTGCAGAAGAAGGAATTGCAGACCGAGATCGAAGAAGTACTGTACGCGCTGATTGCCAAAGCGGAAGCAATGGTGGAGAAAAAGCCGAAAAGCCTGGCAGGCAAGATCCGGAAACTGGCGGTCAAAACTTTTGTCAATACGGATAAGATCAAAGCCGGGGTACCGGCCATGGCGCGTGATATTATCGCCAAAGCCGACAACCCGGAACAAAAGGCTAAGTTGAGCGACCTGGCCATGTCCAAATTCAGCGATCTGCAGCAGGCTAAGCCTATTGACAGCGCTTTACGCGCGAATCACCAGCTGTTTGATAAGATGTACCGTAAATATCAGGTGGGCTCCACCCCTGCCCTGAACAGCAAACTGGATCATTTACTGACAGCGATACGCGCCGAGATGTACCGCTATTGCTTTTTGATACTGGGCTGCATTGTCATTGTGCTGGCTTTATGGTGGTTCCTGCGCAAACAGGTCAAATTGCACACCACGCTGTTCATCCTCTCTTTGCTCTTCGCTTTTATTTTGCTGGGGGTCGGTTTGAGCGCTTCGATGATCGAGGTGGATTGCCGGATCAGCACGCTGGATTTTACGCTGCTGGGTGAGCATGTACTGTTCAAAGACCAGGTATTGTTTTATGAAAGCAAAAGTATCCTGGGTGTGGTAGAGGTACTGATCAAACAGCCGGCCATTGATTCCATCGGGGTCGGTATCCTGATCCTGTCATTTAGTATCCTGTTCCCGGTGCTGAAACTGAGTTCGACCGGAGTGCACCTGCTGGGCCGGAAAAGTATCGCGGAGCACCGGATCGTAAAATATTTTGCCTTTCAGTCCGGGAAATGGAGTATGGCCGACGTAATCGTTATCGCGATCCTGATGACCTATATCGGGTTAAACGGTTTGCTGAATAGTCAGCTGGCTTTATTGAATATCCGCTCGCAGGATCTGACGCTGATCTCGACGAACAATACCGCGCTTCAGCCCGGGTATATCATCTTCATCAGTTTCGTGCTGTACGGTCTCATTTTATCGACCATCTTGAAATACATCACGCCTAACGACGCTCACTAAATGAAATACTCATTTGCCACCATTAGTTTATTGTTAGGGCTAAGCTTTTTGCTGGCCATTGGCGTATTTTCCGCGTACAAACTTGACGCGCTTTCGGCAGAACGGGAAAGCCTCAAAGAAGATTACAGTTTGTCTAACAGCGTCAGCCTCGGGCTTTTCTCGATCGATGCCTGGCAGGATCGTATCTCGGTCGTGATCAGGAGCCAATTGCATGATTTCCATATTACACCGGCGCAGAAAAAAGACCTGCAAGCCACGGTGGAAAAGGAAATGCATGGCCTGGTGCGCAAAACGGTCAATGAGATCAACCGTCCGCAAAAAAGCCTGGGCGGTAAGTTGAAAAAGCTGGCCTTTAACGCGCTGGTTGATTCAGCGGAACTACAGGCGCAGGTGCGCCCTTTTGCCCGGACAATCGTGGCAAAGGTGGCCAGCCCGAAAAGTGAGCGAAGGCTGAAACGAATTGCCGGCAGCAAGGTTACGCAACTGACCTCCCAGATTTATGACAGCGTACGGGTAGCCAATGACACCGTGACGAAATACATGTATCAGAAATATAAGGTTTCGAATCCTGTTGCTTTTAATAAACGCATCAACGGGCAACTGGCACTGATCGATACGCAACAGATCATTTATGTAGCCGGTTTGATCGGTAGCATTCTCGCGGCCTTGACCTTATGGTTTGCCTTGCGCAAACAGGTGCAGTTGCAGACGGTACTGTTTGTATTCGCCTTGCTTTTTGCCCTGCTGCTGCTGGTGACCGGGAGTGTGATCCCGGTAATCGAGGTCGATGCGCGCATCCGGTCACTTGAATTGCAGTTACTGGGTGAAAAGATCATATTTCAAAACCAGGTGCTGTTCTATCAAAGCAAAAGTATTGCCGGGATCGTGGGAACGCTCCTCTCACAGCCGAAACCGGATACCATCGTGGTGGGTATATTGATCTTATTATTTATCCTGGTACTGCCACTTCTTCGATTGATCGCCAAGGGTATTTATGTACTGAGCCCTAAAAAGATCGCGGAAAATGTCGTGGTGCGATACCTGACCTTTGAACTGCACAAATGGGATATGGCCGATGTAATGGTGGTCGGCATGCTCATGACCTATATCGGGTTAAACGGTATCTTAAAAAGCCAGTTATCCGCGCTGAATATTCAGGACAAGACCTTACAGGTCATGACCGATAACGGTACTTCACTTCAGCCGGGATTTTATATTTTTGCGGGTTATGTCGTCTTTGCGGCTATTCTTTCACAAATCCTGAAGCGCGTTTCGTCAAATGATCAGCTACATTAAGTTAAATGTTCATTCTTGATTTACAATTAGTTACTTAAACTTAACCGTCCAAACATGACGTATAGCATAAATCACATAATAAAGAATCGCGATGGAAAAGGCATAAAGACAGATTCCTGCTAATGTATATTGATCATTAAAAAAGGCTCCTTTCCGATAGCCTTCCGTAAGTGCAGCCGCATAAAAGGCAAAATGCGCAGCGACTAAAAATCTGGAGTTTGTAACACCCATTTCTATGGCACCGAGGCGCTTCAACTTCTTTTCGGTATTAGCCGAGATAAAAATCGTTAATAATCTTAAAAAGAACAGCAGGTAGAAACAAGTGGAAATAGTTAACATTTTATGTGTTTAATTTAGCTTGGATATAGGTATTTATCTGGACATTCTGGAGCCACTGATCACCGCGTGCGGAAAAAGAGGATAAGTTGTTCCGTAACACTTTGACCATGCTAAGTAACTGATTTGTAAATTAGAATTTATTTCTAAACAAAACGATACCTTGGTCTGATTCGCACGGAATTGAATGATCAAGCATGTCGGAATGTCCAATAACGGTAAGCATTATGATTATTTGCAGGTGTCTTCGAATAGCAATGATATTTGGACTTAACTGTTAATGCGTTATTGAACATTGCCAGCTTTCTGCATTTGAACATTTAGATAAAACTACATTTCCCTATTTGCAGGTTTATTCAAATGAACATTTGAACCAATATTCATTGCTGCATTTATTCACTGACCAGTCCGACGATTTCTTCAGCTAAAGATGTCAATTCTTCGATGGCCTTTTGATCCGTACTTTTTAAGATGCCGGCAGTCATGGATGAACGTGCCAAACTGACCCTGTCGAAAATGCGGGACCTCAGTAAAGGTGTTCCAAATGTTTCAAGAAGTGTCACGACTTCCCCGGTAATGCCCGATCTGGGCTTGATCATGTTCAGCACGATACCGGATTTTAGTTTTGGGTTCTGCGCTTGTGAATACTTAATCAGCGCCAACGTTGATTTGATAGCCATGACATCAAAAAAACCAGCTTTTGTAGGTACCAGTACATAGTCAGAATAGTTAAACAATTCGTTCAGACGGTTTGACAAATAAGGAGGGGTGTCCACGATGATCAGGTCATATTCCAGCAGGGGGATTTCACTGATCTTTTCCGGGGCCAGAATATCAAGATCCGGAAAGTCTTCTTTTAAATGATAAATACTGCCCTGCAGATCGGAATCGATCAGGGCCACCTTCAACTGGTCCTTAAAACACAGTGCAAGATTCAACGCCAGGGTGCTTTTTCCAACGCCTCCTTTTTGATGCGCCAACGTGATGATTTTTGCCATGATGTATTTTTTATGTGGTTGACACAATTATTCATTTGAATAATTGTTCAGCAAATCTGGACAGGCTACCCCGCAAATGTGTCCGATGTTATCCGAGTCGGATTGAAGAAAAAAATATTTTTTTGGTATTTCAGATTTTTAAAGAAATTGCAATATTTTAGGTTGTTGATTTCTATCGAATTGTACAAAACATCACAGTGGAGCACGATAAAAAGACACGGGACCCGTATCTTAACTTGTATTAGTTTAAGGCTTGCAGTTTTAAACTTTCAACTCGGAAATTTTCCGGATACATAGAGAATCCTTCTTATCAATATATTTTGCGGCTTGACCATGTTCATATTATTAATATGTTCATGACCCATGAACGCATTAATAATATGAACGCAATATTGGAATAACAAAGTTTGTTCATTATATTTGGATGTTCATGAGTCATGAACATCCAAATATAATGAACATGAAAGCGCTCGATATTCTCCATCAGGCAATAGAAAAGCTGACCATGCTGACCGGCGGTACGGTAACCTATTTGCCTGATCCGCAGCATCCAGGTAAGAAAGAGATCGACGCGACCGTCGAACTGACTTTTGGAACACGCAACACGGTATTCATAATAGAAGTAAGAAATGAGTTGCGCATTAATCATATCCCGGCTGTGCAAAAACTAAAAACAGAAACAGTACAGGAATTCCTGCTGGTTTGCCAATATATTCCCATGCCGTTAAAAGCCCAACTCAGGGAATTAAAGATCAATTATCTGGAAGCAGCAGGCAACTGTTATATTGAAACAGCTGAAATATTCTTATACATAAATGACCAGCAAGTCACCGCGACCCGTTTACCCGCCGAGGGCAAGCTATGGAAAATGGCCGGTCTTAAATTTCTGTTCGCGATCCTGCGTCACCCGGACTTATTGAACGGTCCTTACCGGAAAATTGCCGATGAGGCCGGAATCGCCCTAGGAAATATAGGCGGGTATCTGGAAGAGCTGCGTAAAGAAGGTTTTTTACGGGATGGGATCATCAACAATACGAAGGGCTTTTTTATCGAGCAAAATACAAGATTGATGGAACGTTGGGCAGAAGCCTACGAGGCCAACCTCCGGCCCAGGGAGTGGATCGGTAATTTTCGTTTTATGGACCAGAACAACATCAAAAACTGGCGGGAACTTAAAACAGTGGATTTTAAATGGGGCGGAGAGAATGCGGCGGCACTGATGACCGGTTTCCTGCATCCCGAAAGATTCACGATATACATTACCGGAAACCGGGTAGATATGATGAAAAAGCTGAAACTTGTTCCGGACCCCAATGGCCCGGTGGAGATGCTGCAGCAATTCTGGCGCGATGAAGAAAATGATAATACACAGGCTACGGTTCCACCACTGCTGGCGTTTGCCGAACTAATAACCAAATACGACAGCAGGGACCGGGAAGCCGCTGAACGCATTAAAGCCAAATACCTTGACTGAACACCTGTTACACCCGGCAATCGCTGAGATGCTGCACGATATGGCAGCGGTCTTTGAACAATTCGGGATCGATTATTATATCGTCGGCGCGGTCGCCCGGGATATCCACCTGAGCGCCGACCCGAATTCAGCAGCCTATCGCAAAACAAACGATGTGGACCTCGCCATCCATATTAACGATGAGGGACAATTCCGCGCTTTGAAGCAGGCCCTGGCAGCGACCGGAAACTTTGAACTGCATCCTACGGAAAATATCAAACTTATTTATAAACAGGCGCTGGAAGTAGATCTGTTGCCTTTTGGAGATATAGAGGAGCCGGACCGGCACGTTCATTTGACCGACCCGCGCTTCGTGATCAATATGCCAGGCTTCAGGGAAATCTATCCTTTCGTCAAAGACCTGGTGGTAAATGAAGAACTAACGGTTAAGATCTCCACGATGGAGGGGATCATCCTGCTCAAGCTCATCTCCAATGATGACCGCCCGGAACGGACAAAGGATATCTCCGATATCGAACATATCATCAACTTTTATTTCGACCTGTATGACGGGTATATCTATGAAGAACATTTTGATACCATGTTCATGTACGATACCGGCGAAAGCGATTATTTGCAATTGGTTTGCTCCAGGGTGATCGGACGGAAGATCAAAACACTGCTTGCCGGATCGGCGATATTGGAAGAACGCCTGAAAGGTATTTTAGCCAAGAGACCGACCACTTGGTGGAGGGCGATGCTCGACGGATTGAATGACGGGTAAGTATCGAAATCCTGCAAAAAAGCACTAGTAAGTTTACTGGAAAACGGCTATTTTCAGGTAAGATTTGCGACCCGTTTTTTGTGAAAAAAAACGGGTGAGTCATTCGGTGAGTCGTTTTTTTAATTATCCATAATTGACTGAAAATCATATCAATACTGGAGATTCTGGCATTCTTAATCATCCTATTCCGTGCTAATCAGATCAAGGTGTTGTGTTGTTGAATGATAAACTCAAAGCTTCAAATCAAGTACTTATCATGGTCAAAGTGTAATAGAACACATTTGCCTCTTTTTCGGAAGGCGGTGATCAATGGCTCCGGAATATCCAAATATACTTACTCACGGCAAAAATTTGATTTTTAATCAGAAAACAGTGTTACAGCACTCCTGTAAATTTCATTTTTATTACAGACACATCCAGTAGTTAATATTGCACCATACATGGCGAATATCTCAATGAGGTAAATATTTTTATCTATGAACAAGATGTCTGGATCCAATGACGACCGGCACACGGGTAATGTCAGATCCACTTTGTCTGCCAGATCCCTGAGTTCTTCCAGAAATTGCAAGCGCACACTTTCCATGTCATCGAAAGCAATGTTCAGTTCTTCCGGTCCTGTACCATCTAATCGCTTCCCGAAATAGGGTTTCATGCTTTTGGACGTTTCTTCCATTACATCGAGCTTTCGTAACAGATTAAGGACGGATATAGACAGTCTTTCTATATCACTATTATATTTTTCATTCTCATCTTTTTGTGAACGCAACAAAAGTTGTCCATGACTATTATAGAAGTTAAATATTGAATATTTGCGTGGCGAAAAAATATATTTGTGTATTCATAGCTTCGTTAATATGGACTAGGTACTATCTTTCCTGCTGAATAAATAATTGTTCAAATTAAAACTCCGGTGTCGAATAAATCTGAAACAATTCCTAACTAGTTACTTTATTAATAACTAAGCTTTTGGTTCCTACAATTATAGTTGAACGTTTGTTATATCATCTATATTAAAATGATTTTTACCTAGTTATTATTTAAGAACTCCAAATAACGGAGTTTCGATATCAGCTAGATTCCTAAATACTAAATTTGTTAGTTTAGCTTTTTTTAATACCTCAGCCGCCCGCATGCTTATTATTATATTGAAGTTTCCCTCAGGCAAAAAAATATCTTTTCCATCCCATTGATCTAAACCAACATATAAACCTTTGTAAAATCTGACTAAAGGTCCGTTGGGGACAAAGCTCTTTTCAATAATTTCCGGCCTCTCATAGTCGATTGCTCCACACCGTCCAGTAACCGAAAATCCGTGATAGCCTTTTATTGGATTTCCCAATTTGTCAATTATTAAAGATGGATAAGCTTTAAAACCAGAAACATTATTTTCCTCCAGAATTGTAAGCATTTTATTTGATATTAAATACAAGCCTGCCCATCCCGTATCTATTACATCGTTGAGTTTATTACCTGATGAATATTTAAAAATTACAGGGAATGTTATATCACTATAATCACCCTGTATTAATTTGTGTTCACCATATAACCTATTTTCATCTTCATGGGGTAGTCCAACTGGTGCGGCTTGAAAAGACGATGAAAGCAGCTTGCTCTCGACAGTAAAAAAGTTGTTGATAACCATATTATTAATATCTTACAGTTTGGCCAAAATTACTCATTAATTCACGGCCAAAAGTCAAAATTTGGGAACGTGTTGGATTACTTCTTAAAAAAGTTTCCCATGCCATATTATATGCTCTAGCACTTTGCAAATGATTAGTTGCATTCCACCAGGTTAAATACTTTGGATCATTTATATTAATTCCTCTTCTTAAAAACTCAGCACTAAATTTTTGAGAAAACACATGATGAGCGTGTGCGTCTGCTGGATTAATTCCGGTACTAGCTGCCAGATTAGATCGATAATTATTACTTGTAAATTTAACCCCACCATTAGCTATATCATCAGCTTCCTGGCGAAATGCATCATTGATCGCTTGCGCATCATCCAATTCTGTCTGCGACGGCGCTCCCTGTTTTACTCCATTGGCTGTAACGAACGCTGACTTACTGGCTATGGCTATTTGAATTCCTTTTGCTGCTGCCCCGACTACGCCCCCTGTTATAGCCCCAGTTAGAACATCCTGTGGCCCAAACGAATCGCCAAAATATAGAGCATTACCGACACCTTGAATGGTGCTTCCTGTCGCTCCCATTACAGCACCCGTGGCTGCTGAATTGGCTATCGCACTAACAGCGCTCGTGCCACCAACCAATGCGCTACCAGTGCCAAATGTAGCAGCAGTAACTGCACCCGCTACGGCTCCAATCCCAAATGCCGCAAAGCCGTCTTTAAAGCTTTTGACTTTACCTTGCATAGCATGAATGGCAAGATTACCTATTCCTCCCACAAGTGCACCGACCAATATATGCCACCTGCCATCAGGATCAATACGGGCCATTGGATTATTGCCCATAGCAGCATATGGTGAATGCTCCGCAAATTGACTGGCAGGGTCAGGGGCGCTCCATCGGCCGGTTGCAGGGTCGTAATATCGTGCCCCGAAATCATAGGTATTTGTAACTTCCTGTATTTCCTTACCATTAAATTGATAACGGTTATTATCGCCCCCAGAATAGCCGATCAGGATTGACGCATCATTTGAACCCATTCGCAGTCCGAATGGATAATAGTTGTTAATTTGTAACACACTGGCAACCGTTTCATTCGGATACTCCGGCTGAATGACAACCCGCGCATTCCCCAGGTGATCGGTGAGGATATATTGATAACGATAATTGGTGCCATTTTTCCGGGCGACACCTTCATCGGTAAATATCAATGACAGCTGCCCTTGCTCATACTGTACTGCTCCAACATAATCAATGGTCGTTGTACTTCCACCGGATACTGCTGTCATCGTTAATTTATTTCCAACCCCATCGTATTGATAGGTGACAGAACGACCATCGCTAAATGTAACCGTAGCAGGTAGATCAAAATTATTATAGATCACCGTGGAAATACCCTTGTTCGGGTCTTTTGCAAACCTCACGACAGATCCGGGCTTGATTTTAGCTGCGCTTTTTACCCGTTTCGTTTAAAATAGTAATTGATTATATAAATAAATGCCATTGGAGCCGCAGGCGATTAAATCCTCCAATTGAATAGCTTTGCGTTAACACGTTAATGGAATAGATCTCACGCGCCAGGAAAAAACATAACCATTTTCTCTTCGCAAGAAGGATAGCAGCGACATCCTGCGTAGCAGATACAGCGTATAGCCCGGCCCGGAGGGCTTGCCATGCTATTTACGAGGCTGAATTGAAGACTTGATAAAGTGAAGTAGTAATACTTATATTTAAATTAAACGTGGCTTTTTAGTTAAAGGATAAGAACGTATTAAATTTCTTATTTAAGCTGTTCAAAATCAAGCGTTGGTTCATCGGTACTCAGGAGATGTCCCTGGTAGTGTGATTGGAAATCCAGTGAAGGAACAACAAAGTGTTTGTAGTGGAACAGCCCCTTAAGCGAGACACCGCAGTAGGCAAGCCTGTATATATTTATGATTTCTTATCTTAATTGCTATTGTATTATATTCGGGGAATAAAAGCTCAGGATGTATTTACACCTATAACCGAAACAATTAATGAGAAACGCATTGTTATGCATTTTCTTACTTTACTTTGCAATACCTGCACTGGCGCAAACCAGTAGTTTGGATGAACTGCCTTTGCCTGTATTAAGGCAAAAACTGGCAACAAGTACAGATGATACAACGAAGGTTCAATTACAACTGGCTTTGGGGCATTTAGTACTTTTGAAGCCTACCAAAAACAACAACGATATAGATACAGCGATAAGGTTGGCAGCCCAGGCCGGGAACCTGAGCCGCCGGCTCAACTATCATTTTGGAATAATTAATGCCATGCTGTTGAGCGTGGAGACCTATTATAACCGGGGTGACGGGGAAACCGGTGTCAGGATAGCTGAAAGCGCGCTTGCCTTCGCCAAAAAGCACCACAATAGTGACGGCGAGGCAAGGTCATACCACCTGATAGCACAACATTTAACAACCTCCGATCCCGTCTTGCTTCAAAAACGGATACTATATATAAACAAAGCGATCACTATATTTAGGCAGAACAAGAATGTAACCTGGCTTTCTTTTTTATTGACAGCAAATGCAGACCTCTTATTTCAGGCGGACCGGATTACTGAGGGTTTAAGGTGTTTATTCGAAGCTTTAAATTTGGGTAAAGGGGTAAGCCGCCGGACCGTTGAGGGAATTTACTGGAACATAGGCAGGATCTCTTTTAATTTAGGGGATTACAATAATTCATTAAAGTACAATTTGTTAGCTATACAAACAGCACGAGAGGTTAATGATACTACTTTGCAAGCCTGTGTGATTAATCAGTTTATCGCTTCCACCTATATTAAGATGCACGATTATCACCGGGCAATCCCCTATTGCAAAGAGGCAATTAATATGGCCAAACGTTACAATGATGAGGGCTTTATCCGCTCCGGGGCTTTTGCGCTGGCTTTGGTATATACCCATACGAACCAACTACCCAAAGCACTAGCCATACTCAATGAAATGAAAGCCCGGCCTGGAGGTTTCCTGAAAGAACTGGCGGTAACATTAGAGTTTTTAAATGATCTTATCTATGCGAAACAGTTTGAGCAGGCTGCCCAATATGTGCAGGAATTGGAAGATTTGTTACCAAAAATCTATCCTGAAAATGTAAAAGAACTAATGAACGTTTATAACTCGCTCGCTTCCTATTATTCCGAGACGGGGAAGGTAAAGCAGGCTTATCGCTATACGGAGTTATATGCCAGGATAGCCCACAAATTAAATTATGCCGCAGGTATCAGAACAGCCGAATACCGTTACTATCAATTGGTGTCACTTAACGGAGACAAAAAATCTGCCATGGTGCACTTTCTTAAAGAAAAAGCGATCAAAGATTCGATAGACAATGTTTCAAAAACTTACCAGCTATCCTTGCTGCATGTTGAAAATGAAACATTGGAGAAAAACCGGCATATCGACTCGCTCACCCGGCAGGCACAGATAAACCACAGCAAACTGAAGCGCAATAAACTGATACAGCAGGTAACCATTGGCGGCTGTATCATGCTTTTGACAATCACCGGTTTAATTTACAGTCGTTACAGATTGAAGCAACGCAGTAACGCATTACTCACGCGGCAAAAGTTGGAGATAGATCAAAAGAATATTGCTCTTCAATACCTGGTAATAGATAAAACCCAACTTCTTGAAGATAAGGACAGGTTATTGTTAGAAAAGGATCTGCTTTTAAAAGAGGTGAACCATCGGGTTAAAAACAATTTGCAGATCGTGATGAACCTGTTGCAGTCACAATCTGTATACATGTCAAACGAAAGAGCACAACAAGCTATTTTAGAAAGCCAAAACCGGGTTCGGTCTATAGCGCTTATTCACGATCAATTATACAAAACCGAGCACTCTACACAAATCAACCTTTCGTCATATATAAAAGAATTGATTTATTCGCTGGATGGCTCCTTAAATAAAAAAATTAACAATATCACGATAGCATGCCACATTGATGATATCGCGCTTGATGTTTCACAGGCAATACCCGTAGGTATCATATTAAATGAGATTGTTACCAATGCTTTGAAATACGCATTTCCAAATGATCAAGCAGGCACAATTACCATCCTCGTTAAACAAACAGGAAAGTTTATAGAAATGCAGATCAGTGATAATGGAGTAGGTTTGCCGGCGGGGTTCAGTTTAGCCAGTACAAAAACACTCGGAATAACGCTTTTAAAAGGATTGACCGCACAACTTAAAGGCACATTTACTGCCGAAAACAATAATGGACTAACGATTACCTTAAAATTCCCTGTTGAAATCCCCGTCCTTCAGGCGCAACTGCTTAACAACTAAAAGGTAAAGGGTTAATTTACCAATCGTTTTTTATCAGATATATTGATCAAGTAAAAAATATATTTCCCAAAAGCTGATAAACAGTGTGTTTATTAAGAATTACATCTTTGCTGCCACGGCTCAGTCAATGACCATGTACCACAATCACTTAGAGCAACGTACGTAACAAATTACTGATAACTCTTATCAGTTATATACTATTATTTCGGGTTGAAGCAACGGTAACTTTATCAATGAAAAGTGGCGGCAAGTAATCTAACCAAATTGAAATAAATTATACAAGAGCAGTTTGTCATTTGCTGTCAGGATCGATGAAAGTTTAACAAGATCATGCCCCCTATCAAATATATCTGCCGAACAATTGCTTTATTCATTTTATTATTATTACGGGCGGTGCCCTTGCAAGCGCAAAGTTTTAAGCTGTTGCGTTACAATGAAGATTATAGTTCTCTGAAGGATTCAAGTAAAAGCCTTTACAATAAATTAAAATTTCTGCCGGTTACAACTGATAATAGTATACATCTGAGTTTCGGTGGCGAGATCAGGAATGAATTCGGGGGAAAGATTGATGAAGACTGGATCAAAGATCAAGGTTATAATTATTCCATTCTTCAGCGTTATTCGTTACATGCAGATCTCCATGCAGGTTCCCGGTTTAGGTTATTCGCTCAATTGAACAGCGCCCTTGAAAGCGGTAGTAAATATCGCCCCGGGCCTACTGATGAAGATAAGCTCAATGTTCAGAACTTATTCGGGGAATATAAAATCCTAAAAGATCCTGAGCACCAGCTTTCTTTCAGGCTGGGTCGCCAGGAGATCAATTATGGGTCGGGCAGGCTCATCTCCGTTCGGGATGGTAATACTACCCGTCAGTATTTTACCGGGGCAAAGCTACTGTACACCACGCCTTATTTTGCTTTAGACGCTTTTGTTATGGCTGCTGATGAAATCAATTTTGGTGTATTTGACAATCGTACCAACCGCCAGGCCAACCTTTGGGGTACTTATTCGAATATCAAACTTAAAAAAGCAAGAAATCTCGATCTTTATTACCTGGGTACCAGGCGCGACAATGCAGAATTTGAAGAAGGCAGGGAACGAGAGATTAGGCATACGCTGGCCGCACGTTATTGGAAAAACAGTGAAGGATTCACTTATAATTTAGAAGCGGCCTACCAGTTTGGAAAATTCGGGGAAGGAAATATCAGTGCCTGGACAACAGCCATCGAACTGGGTTATACGTTTGATGACGTTAAGTTTAAACCATCCATCAATCTTCGAAATGATTATATATCCGGGGATAAACATAACGGTGACGGAAAGTTGCAGACCTTTAATCCCTTGTATCCAAAAGGTGGCTATTTTGGCTTTAATCCATTAATAGGCCCATCAAACCTGATCGATATCCACCCTTATTTGATCCTCGCTATCACCGACAGGTTATCTATGCAGGGGGACTTGGTGTTCAACTGGAGGTATTCGTTACAAGATGGATTATACCGGCCAAGCGGCAGTTTTAATACCACCGGATCAGGCTCCGGCCATCGCTTTATTGGCACAACCTATTTGCTCAGCGCAGACTTTCAATTTAACAAGTATCTTTCCCTGAGCTGCGGGGGACAATATTTTAAGGTAGGTGGTTTTATAAAAGATATTAAGCCACTTTGGGCGAACTCTAAATATTTTAATGCCCAGTTATCATTTAAATTTTAATTATTCGGGTCAGTATCTGATTACGCATTCCCGTTGAAATAACCATCATTATTACTTACCATTGGTATCGTAACGTAGGACCCAAGTTGATTCATCCGAAGTACCTTAGAATTACCGGATCAAAAAAAAGGCAATTACTTTGATTTAAAGTATTGCCTTTTCGCTTTTTATTTTTCCTGATCTGCCAGAACTGCCAATGCCTATTGATGTTGATACCCTCCGTAAAAGTTTACCGGGCTCCAGGCTGGCAGTGCCTTTGGCACTACCGGTGCATATTGTTTTAATTCACCGGAACCGTAAACTGCTTTACCGTTTAAAATAGTCAATTCTGATCGGATATTCTTTATATCTTCCTCGTTCACATTCAGGTAATTGGCCGAAAGGATTACCAGATCGGCCAAATAGCCTTTTTTAAGCATTCCCCTACTCTGTTCCTGATGGATCAGAGAAGCACTGCCCTGGGTGTATAATTTCAGTGCCGCAATCCTGTCAAGACGGTTTTCCTTTGCAGTAAATTCAATTCCGCCTACTGATCTTCCGGTGACGAACTGATAAATACCGATCCATGGGTTGTAGCTGGAAACCCTCGTTCCATCGGTTCCCCCGCCTACCCTGATGCCCTTCTCTATCATGCTGCGTACAGGAGGAGTGTTAAGCGCGGCATTTTTACCATATCTGGAGATAAAGGTTTCTGCCTGGAATGCCATACGGTCCTGAATCGCTACACCTCCACCCAACGCCTTAATCCTGTCGAGGTTTTTATCGCTCACAGTTTCCGCATGATCAAAGAACCAGGTAAGTCCATTCAGCGCTGTTTCTTTGTTGACCTGTTCTATCACATTCAGGAAGCGACTGATGCTTTCGTTGTAAGTAGCATGCAGCCTGAAAGGCCAGCGATGTTTAACAAGTTCTGATATAACCGCTTTCAACTGCCCCTCCATCACAGCAGGGAGTTCTGGGCGCGGCTTAATAAAGTTCTCAAAATCGCCCGCCGACGACACCAGATTCTCCCCGCCCCCCTGAATATAATATTCAGTTGGTTGATTATCCGCATGGTTATCCACGCTGTGTTCCGTAATCTCTACCATACTGATCCACTTGATATAATCCTGCAGCTCGGTACCGGGTTTCTGCGCGAAAAGATAATATGGCAGCCTAACGGTCAGCTCACCTTTTTTGGCTAACAAATCGGTAATAGCATAATCATCAGGGAAATTTTGAAAGCCTCCGCCTGCGTCCATCACACTGGTAACGCCAAGGGAGTTAAGCTCGGACATGAATAGTTTAGTAGAATTAAATTTTTCTTCCTCACTTAATTCGGGCAGTTTCGAAAGCGTGGAGTACAGGATAAAAGCACTGGGCTCTGCTACCAAAAGGCCGGTTGGCTGCCCTGACTGATCTTTTTGGATAAGACCGCCCGCAGGATTTGGTGTATCACCGGAAATAGCCAGTTTTTCAATTCCCGCTTTATTTAAATAAGCCTGGCCATACAGGTAAAGGATAAAGGTGGGCGTATTGCCTGTCGCTTCATTTATCTCGGCCAACGTAGGCATGCGTTTCTCCTCAAACTGGTACTCGGTCCATCCTCCTACCACTCTTACCCATTGACCATCAGGTGTACGAGCTGCCTGTTCTTTAAGCATAGCCAAGGCACGTTTCAGTGTTTTTACGCCATCCCATCGTAACTCCGTATTATAGAATCGTCCTCCGCGTATCACATGAAGATGCGAATCATAAATACCCGGAATCACTGTTTTACCTTTAGCATCTATTATTCGCGACCCGGCACGTTTAAAACGAAGGATCTGCCGGTTGTTACCCAGGGCAAGTATCTTGTTACCGGCAATGGCAATCGCTTCTGCTGTAGCATGCTGATCATCAAGGGTGATGAAATTGCCATTGGTGATGATCAGGTCGGCCTTTTGCTGGGCATAAAGTATGCTTGTAAAAGCAAGGAATATGATGATTGTAATAAACGAAGGTTTCATACGAGTATGTTTTTTAGAATACAAAAAGGCGGAATCATCTTCCGCCTTTTGTATCAATTGTTAGTTGTTAGTGCTTCATCATTTCCTGTGCGTATTGAATACCAATACCATAAGCGCCCCCGTATTTTTTAACCAGGTCGGTAGTGGCTTTATAGGTTTCGGACCGGGCCCAGTCACGCTGTAATTCCAGCAAATACTGCATGGAGGTGATAGGGTGGGCACCCGCCTGTACCATCCTGGTAACTGCCTGGTCATGCGCTTCTTTAGATACATCACCGCAAGCATCTGTAATAAAGTACACGGTATATCCGTCGTTAATTGCTGATAATGCAGGGCCAACAATACAAACGCTTGTCCATAAACCGCCTAAAACGATAGTTTTTTTACCCTTGGCGCCAATTGCCTTGTATACATTGGCATCTTCCCAACTGTTCATAGTAGTTCGGTCGAGAAAGTTGGAAGTGGCCTGAGGATAGAAGTCCGTCACTTCCGGAAATACCGGGCCGCTAAACGACTTTGCAGCAACGGTTGTTACTATTGTAGGTATATTGAATATTTTTGAAGCACCTGCAACGAGCCCGGTATTGCTGCGCAATAGTTCAATAGTGATATTTTTGGTTGCAAATGCCATTTGACTTTGATAATCGATCAATACCAACGTGTGATTTGTTGGATTTAATAATGCCGGGCTTGGTTTTTGAGCAAAACAGCATAACGATGTAAGGGCAAGTATTGATGATAAGATTAACTTTTTCATTGTTGTATTTTTAATGGTGTGTAATTGTTTTGTGTCAGGTAGATTAGGGAGTACTCCCTTTTGAAGTGAATGGAGGATCAGACATAGTAAGCCTCCCGCCATTTTGCGGGAGACTTGTCTTAATCCAGGTTGAGGTGTATTATTACTTAACTTTACGACCCAGGAAATCTTTAATCTTCTCTCCTATTTCATCGCCGTGGCTCTCCAGGGCGAAGTGACCGGCGTCGAACAGATGGTATTCCAGATTTTTGACGTCTTTCTTGTAAGCTTCAGCGCCACTTACCGGGAAAATATAATCGTTCTTTCCATACACGATCAGCATCTCCGGGTTATGGTCGCGAAAGTACTGTTGCCATACAGGGTACTTTGGCGGGTTAGTGCCATAATTGTAGAACATATCGAGTTGTATCTGCCCGTTCTCGGGTCTTTCCAAATGGCGAAGGTCCATTTCCCAATTATCCGGGCTGATCACGGAAGTGTCGGCGACACCGTGCGTATACTGCCATTTCAGGCCATCCGGATTGTGGAAGGTGCTTAGCGTATTTTCGGCCTCTTTATTACTATGGTCTGCCCAGTAAACTTTGAATGGGTCCCAAAAAGTTTCCAGGCCTTCTTCATAAGCACAGCCATTCTGCACTATGAGTGTTTCTATCCTTTCCGGATGTTTTGAAGCAATTCTCCAGCCCACGGGCGCACCATAATCCATAAGGTACAAGCTGTATTTGGTAATATTCAATTTGCTTAGTAGCCCTTCAATAATTAACGCGTAATTATCAAATGTATAATCAAACTCGGCAATAGGCGGCTGCTCGCTGCGGCCGTAACCCGGGTAGTCAGCCGCTATCAAATGGTACTTGTCTGATAACTGGTCGATCAGGTTTCTGAACATGAATGACGATGCCGGATAGCCATGCAGCAATACCAGCGTTGGCGCATCTTTCGGCCCTGCTTCGCGATAGAAAATGTTGACTCCGTTGATGTCGATAAACTCGTAAGTTGTTTGATTTTTCATGATTTTAATGATTAGTGATTTAAGATATCTGGATAATTTTTTGCCGGATTATTGATCCTTACCGGCGACAATTCAAAAGTAGACACCTCCGAAAAATTTTGTATATCACGCTAATGATACATGTTATCATTAAATTGATATATTACATAAAATATTCATTTACAATAATTTAACACAAATTCCATTACGGTATTATGCTGAATTCACCAAGCGTGTAAAATCCAATCTGAACCGGCGGGCGATCCATTATTTAAATAAGTTTTCAAAGATTTTTGGATGAAGAAAAGAAAAGACCGCCGGCGTGGCCGGCGGTCTTTTCTTTATTGAAGTAAACTTGGCGCAGTGGTTATTATTGATGTGTTGACACTACGAGCGCTCCTGCTTTTTACGGCCGTTCGCCTGTCGACTAACGGGATTTCAGGGGTGCTTTCAGGGCAAATTAATTGCATTATTGACTGGCATTTTTTTGTAAAAAGGATCTGATAAGCTGTGCTACTTCTGTTCCATATTCTTCCAGCAAGAAATGGCTGCCGTCAAATAAATGGATCTCTGCACCGGGCACCTCTTTTTGATAAGCTAAAGCGCCGGAGCCCGGAAAAATAGTATCGTTTTTACCCCAGGTGATCAGCACGGGCGGCTGATGCTGCTTAAGATATGCCTGCCATTCCGGGTATTTGGGGAAGTTGCTGCCATAGTTGGCAAAAAGGATTTTTTGAACAGCTTTTCTTCCGGGCTGCCCGAAAAAGAAATGATCCATATAATAACTGTCAGGACTGATACGATCCGGGTGCAAGGTGCCGGAAACATATTGCTCTTTAATGCCCTCTAACGACATCATATACTCGATAGCTACATCCAGGCCTGCGAAATCCTGTGCCGCTGTAAGCGCGCCAATCTTTTGTACATCAGGCCCAAGGCCTTCTAAAAAAACATTGGCATTCTGTATGATCAGGCTTTTAACCAGTTCCGGCCTTTTTTTAATTACCCGGAAACCGACCGGTCCGCCGTAATCCTGCATGTAAAAGCTGATATGCTGCAGCTTCAGCTTATCGATGAATTGCTCAATGATCTCTGCGAGATGATCGAACGAGTAATCAAATATGGAAGGATCCGGGCAGCTGCTGTAACCAAAACCGGGATAATCGGGCGCTATCAAATGATAGTCTGAAGAAAGCTGTTCGATCAGGTTGCGGAACATGTGCGACGACGACGGAAACCCATGAAGTAATAAGATAGTAGGTTTATCGGGATCTCCTGCCTCCCTGTAAAAGAGATCCACGCTGCCAATCTTTACTGTATTGTAGCGAACGCAAAGTGCATCATTATTGTTAGCTATTCTCATCATTTTTTCGTTTTATTATTGTGGTTGACTTTGGGTAATTAAGCGGCTAATTAAGTCGTAACGCTTCAGCTATATCAGTCAAAATTATGTTGATCTGCATGCATTGGTATACCATTTATATAGTAACTGGTATTAGTTTTATAATAGGTGCATCAATTACTTTTTCCTGCTCATTACCAAAGCATTCTTTGTTAAAGCGTTAAAATACTTTAACATTCCGTCAAATGTTTTCTGATCGTTAACCGGATTTATAGAGCCGTCTATAATATTTGTGATAACTGTTATAAGCCTTATGATGAAACAGGTTAATATTGAATAAGTAGCTATTTGTAGCTTTAGCCAAATTACGTCCCCGAGAATATGGCACATAACTATTTGGTGAAAAATGCGGCAAAATATGGCCGCACATATTATGGCGCTCAGGGCATTGCAGGCATCTACCCAAATCGTGCTGCGCTGCAAACCGGTGTTATGAAATTGTATCATAACGCCCGTTTATCAATCCGGAAACATGCTGGCTTTATGGTAATGAGTAAAAGGCATCACTGCCTTCTCCTTGTTATAAGTGAATATTCGGTATATTCGTTTATCAAAATCACAACCTGGTTCACCCGGCTAAAAATTGATAAAATCCGCTATGAAATTTAAACCTCACTGTATCGCTCAAAAAATAATGGCGCCAGGTTTCCGGGTCGTTTTCTTTATTCGAATGGCCATCCCAAGAATAGCGGCAATGGTGACCTTACCCTGCAAAGTTACTGAGGGTGTACATATCACGGTTCGGTTCGCTGTGTAGTTACAAGCAAGCATGAACGTTAATAATTAGTATAAGTGGATATGAATAAAAAAATACTGATAGTTGAAGATGAATTTGTGGTAGCCAATGCGCTGCGTTTTACACTGGAGCAAGCGGGCTACATGGTAACGGGCATCGCTTCTTCAGCGGAAGATGCCGATGAGCAGCTGCAAATTCAGAAACCAGATCTCATACTTTTGGACATTCAATTAGACGGAAAACGGTCAGGCATTGACCTGGCCCGCAAGCTTAACGACGACAATATCGCCTTTATATACTTATCTGCAAATTCCAGCCAAAAAATACTCGAAGAAGCCAAGGCTACTGACCCCTACGGATTCCTGATCAAACCATTCAGGGAAAAAGACCTGCTGGTAACGCTTGATATTGCCTCGTACCGGCAAAGAAACGCCCTGGAGTCGAGATTACAGCAGGAGACGCTTCTACAAAAACATCTGGCAGACATCGGTAATGAAACGTCGGATGCTAAACATAAACTTTTGAAGGTCGCGCAGGCAATACGGGTATTCATCCCCTTCGATCTTGTTGTTTCAGGCAGTCGCCCGGAAGATGCCGCCCAGTTCACCGATACAGGTTATTTACGTGTTGGTTATGATGAGTACCAGTATATTGGTGAAAAGCAATTGATGACCATTGCCGGTTTGAGCAGCAAAACCCTCTCCGGGATACTCAAAAACAGTTACCCCTTAGCCCATAGTACGGTTTATGAAGGAATATCAGACAATCATACAGCTATCACTCCGCTTCAGAAAGTATGGACCGATTGTTTTAAAATAAACTCGTCCTTTATGTTCTCGTTGGTCACCAGCAACGGAGTGACGGTAAATTATTGCTTTTATAGCCGTGAGCGCAACGTGTACACACAAAAACATGTAGCCGTATTAAAGCGTTTTAAGAGCTGTTTAACAAGTGTTACCGACAAAATGCTGCTGCCAGGAACCGTATCGCCTACCGTAAAAGCAGCTACCACCATCGATGAGACCGGCAAAGGGCCGAACCGCCAGGTATTTAAAGGTATTATCGGAAAGCACCCTCTTTTACTGGCCGCGTTAGATTTTGCCACCCAAGTAGCGCCTTACAATACCTCGGTTTTGATACTGGGCGAAAGCGGGACCGGAAAAGAAAAAGTTGCTCATGCCATTCACGACCTGTCATCAAGAAAAAGCGGGCCTTTCATTGAAGTAAATTGTGGTGCAATACCGGTTACACTGATAGAATCAGAATTATTTGGCCACGAAAAGGGCTCATTTACAGGGGCTACCGAAAAAAGAAAAGGCCGTTTTGAACAAGCAGAAGGAGGCACCGTTTTTTTGGACGAAATTGGCGAGTTACCGTTAGAAATGCAGGTTAAATTACTACGTGTTTTACAGGAAAGAGAGATAAATTACGTAGGCAGCAATACACCCAAAAAAGTGGATGTACGTATTGTGGCCGCTACTAACCGCAATCTGGAAAAAGAAGTGGCCGAAGGAAATTTCAGGCTTGATCTGTATTATCGTTTGAACGTGTTTCCGATAACTTTGCCGCCGCTGCGGGAAAGGAAAAGTGATATTGTGGATCTGGTTAACTTTTTTGCCCACAAGTTTTGCAATAACTTTCATAAAGAGTTTAACGGTATTTCGGCTTCAATGATAGATGCGATGCTTGCTTACCAGTGGCCGGGCAATATTCGCGAACTGGAGAATGTACTGGAGCGATCCGTTATTCTTACCAGCGGAAATTCTGAATTAGAATTAAAGCAACATCTCACCGGTGTTACTACAGAAGCACCGGGCAAAGCCGATATAGTAACACTTGAAGATATAAAACACAATCAGCGGCAAACGGAAAAAGCCTATATTATTTCTGTTCTCAAAAAAACACAAGGGCGCATCCGCGGGAACAGCGGCGCGGCGGAATTACTAAACCTTAAGCCTACTACGCTGGAATCAAGAATGGCTAAATTAGGTGTAAAAAGAGAAGATTATTGGGGCCCGGCACAAAACTGAACGGTACCTCCTTTTAGCTTTTATTGATAAAAAGAACCCATCCTGCAATTATCTCAGCAAGGCAAGCGCTTATAATTACATCCTGCCCAATTCCATTCCCCCACTTTTCTCCAATTTTTTCAGAGCCGGAGCCGGATCGCCTCCGAAAAAATCGGAGATGGTTATCAATTTTCTTTTCCGCTCCTTTTATTTGAGATTTCAAATCAATGGATATCAGCATATTATATAATTAATTAGCAAAGCTGTGGGCTTTAATGTTTATGGCACGTATTTGACTATGCTGTAGTCATGCAATCAACAAATCAACCAAAAACAGCAACATTCATTAATAAACAAGGGCAGCAGGTTTTTTATAGAAACTGGATACCCGAGGATAAGCCTAAAGGCATTGTTCTAATCATCCACGGGTTAAATTCACACAGTGGATATTACCAGGATTTTGCAGCCCGGCTCCGGGAGGATGGATTTGAAGTTTACGCGATAGACCTTGCCGGCCGTGGCCGGTCTGAAGGAGAGCGTTACTATATCGTGGATTACCACGATGTGTTTGCAGACATTGACCTGTTAATGAATATCGCCGGTTTTACTCGTCCATCAAAACCTATATTTCTGTTCGGGCATAGCGCGGGCGGCGTTTTCGCCTCTGCTTATGCAGTTCAAAATCAGGGTAAGCTGAAGGGACTTATTTCAGAAAGTTTTGCATTTCAAATTCCGGCTCCCGGTTTTGCCCTTGCGGCAATTAAATTTTTGGCGCATATTATACCACACACCCGGCTTGTTAAACTAAATAACGCAGATTTTTCACGTGATAAATCGCTCGTGTTTAAAATGGACAAAGACCCACTGCTGGAAAACGAAAAACAGCCAGCCAAGACCATGCAACAACTTTTGCTGGCAGGGGAATATTTGAAAAAAGAAATGCAGGCAATTAAACTTCCTATCCTGATACTGCATGGCACGGCTGATAAAGCCACCGAACCTGCGGGAAGCGAGTATCTTATGAAACATGCGTCATCTGCTGACAAACAGCTTAAATTATATGAAGGGCATTATCATGATCTGCTGAATGACAAAGATAACGACATCGTTACGAAGGATATCCTGCACTGGCTGAATGAAAGGGTTTAATCCTTCGGCACTGATGCTAATGTCACCAGCGGAACTCACACTACAGAAAACTTTTTAGCGTCCGGATTGCAATGGGAAAATGCCGGTCAAGCGTAACGCTACCCAAATAAGAATTTTTCAAAATATTAAATCCTACAACTATGATCAATTTAGAATGGTTCAGAACTTTTAAAGTTATTTATGAAGCCGGAACACTATCTGCGGCTGCACAAGCTTTATTTATTTCCCAACCCGGAGTTAGTCTTCATTTAAGTTCGCTGGAATCTTATGCCGGTCACCGTCTTTTCGATCGTGATACCCGGAAAATGATCGCTACGGAGCGAGGTACCATGCTTTATAACTTTATTATCGACCACATGAACAAGCTCGAAGAGGCAGAGCATAATCTCCACCGAAAATCTAAGATGGAAAAGCCAACGATAAGTGTAGGTATGTCTACAGGTATCTTCCAATATATGCTCGAATCTCATATTTCCGAGCTGCCCTTTAACCTGGTTACCAGATTTGGCGATTACCCCCAAATGCTCCAGGAACTGAACAGCGGCACCTTAGACTTGATCCTTACACCCCAAAAAAGCACGCAGCATAACCTTGAATACAAGGCATTCACCAAAGAGAGGATAGTGCTGATCTGTGGTAATCAAACGGATACCACTGAGTTGGATGAGTTCCTCCTGAGAGATGACCGCCCGGCACTGAAGGAGTGGCTCTCCGTTCAGAATTTTTATACAACCGCGTCTGACATGGAGCATCTAAACCGCTTTTGGTCTGCCAGCTTTGATACATTGCCAAGCTTCAGGCCAAAATATGTTTTGCCTTCTCTTGGTTCGATATTGCGTTGCTTGTCAAATAGTAAAGGTTTTGCGGTAGTGCCTGATTTTCTCTGCTGTAACGAAATTGCAGGCAATGCTGTAAAGCTGGCCTGGGAAGGCAGCCCTCCTGTAGAAAACACCCTATATTTCGGAAAGCGTAAGAACACTGCTTATCCCCAGGAGATTAAATACTTGGAAGAGATTTTAACCAGGAACTGGCCACAGTGCCATGAAGGGTTAACACCGGTAAATTAATTAATATTCCGGCTAACAAAAATACGGCCAAGGCTACGTAATTCAATCTGAATCAGCTCTTAACCAACATAAGACTTACACCGGATAGCTCTTTATAACGCTGTGTCAAAAGCTTGCTTGTTGCTTACGAACAAGCAAGCTTTTTGGTGTAAAAACAAATTTAAATTCCATATTCTATAACAGACAATATCATTGTCTTGTTAACAAACACAGTATATATAGATCTGAAATAATATTATCAGGCGTGTTCTTTATGATAGTCGGGCTTGGCGCGCTCAGGTTCAAAGTGAACGCCGGGTGTTAACCAGAATAACAGGATAATGCGGGAATATTGAAAAGTAAATGGCCAAAACAGAAAAGCAGGTACTAACGTAGCAGCAATATAAACCCAGGGATTTGAATTATGAGTGATGATATAAGTGGAGATTGCAAATGTTAACATGATGGCCACATTCATGCCATAACTTACAAACATGGCTACGTAGAAATATCCGGGTTCTATCTCGAACTGAAAGTTACAATGCGGGCATCTCTCATTCATTTTTTGGCCGAAGATCATCATTGGGTTTGTTGAAAACATATTTCCGGTACGGCATTTAGGGCATTTCCCGTGCAGCGCCGCCTTAAATTCAGAATCTGTGTATGTAGGTTCAGTGTTCATGGTACTATCTTCCTTTCTATTTTAATTGTGTTGTAAATGCTATCGGTCGTGCAACGTCTTCAAACGCTTAACCTCTTCTTCCAGAGATTGTACATACCCATTCCTTTCTGCAAATGCGGCCTCTATTTCTTCCAATGTGTACCGCGGCGTAATGTGTTGCGGACAATTCCAATTGTAACCCTTTACCGAAAAAAGCAACATGCGTTCGGCTTTATGTTTATAGCCGGCAGGATCAAGCTGTTGAAAAAGTTCAGGATTCTCCGAGATTTCGACAATCTTTATATCCGCGAACAGCTTAAGCCGGGCTCTTTGAGGATAATCCATCAGAATTAAAGACACCTTGGCATTATCGGCTGCGTTACCTACAGAGATGTATTGCCTGTTGCCACTGAAATCGACCACCCCGAGGGTAGTGTAATCAAGTACGTGAATAAAGCCTTTTGGCCCTCCACGGTGCTGTATATATGGATAGCCTGTTTGACTGACACTGGCTATGTAAAAGCTATCCCTGCTGCTGATGAAAGCTACTTCGGCCTCGGTAAATCCATCTTCATGGTAACCCCTTTCCATCCTCGCGTAAACGGTACGGCTCCCATGCAACTCTTGTAATTTCTTCACCGCATCGGTAAATGCTATTTGTTCGTAATTCATATTGGCAGCAACTAAATCAGATCATAATGTTCTTTCATTCTCATCAATGGCCAGGTCATTAATGCTTGCGTAGCGTTTCCGCATCAGGCCATTCTCATCAAATTCCCATAACTCATTACCATAGCTTCTGTAGCATTGCCCGGCTACATCCTGCCACTCATAATAGAAACGTACCGCTATCCGGTTATCATGGAAACTCCATAGTTCTTTCTTCAGCTTATAATGAAGCTCTTTTTGCCACTTTCTACTCAAAAAGGCTTTTACTTCCTCTCTGCCATTAATAAATTCGGCGCGGTTCCGCCACTCCGTATCAATAGTATAGGCCAGGCAAACCCGCTCAGGGTCGCGGCTGTTCCAGGCATCTTCTGCCAATTGAACCTTTTGCAGCGCCGTTTCTAAAGTAAATGGCGGCAGTGGTACTCTTTGTTCCATACGTGTATATATTTGAATGATTGGGTAATAGTAAAATCTGCCTGTTTATCCGTTGATGCCTTTGATCTTCGGTGCAGCATCCGGATCAAATTCATACTTGTCGCAGCGGTCATCGTACCAATCTTTTACGAATTGCTCCTGGCTTTCCAAGTAGGCTTCAATGGCAGGTATTCCTTCTGCCACGTTATCGCCGTCAACTAACCGTGGCACTGTAGAATTTTCTTCTATAATGAGTTCGTACGTTAAGGAAGCACGGTCTAAGCGCTCTTGCCAGCCGGTAATATCAAGGCCGTTTGATGGATAAAATATTGTGATCATATTGTTTTAATTTTGAGTGTTTAAAATGATTTATGCTGTTAGCGAAGGCCTGTCAATCCCCTTTGATATGCAATTTAGACAGAAAACCCCGGATCATTCTGACTTATGCAATTAGGTAAGTTATAAGCTTTATCATTAAAATAATAAATACTATTGCAAGCGCGAACCCGTGTCTGCTCCCTGAATTTACAAAAGTTATGGATATACTTAGCCGCCCGCTTTGCTGTCCCCTACAGTAACCCTATTTCCGCTTAGCCTGCTGAAAGTGTCACTACTTTACGCCCCCTTACATTCCATACACGGCGCGAAATGTAAGCCAGCGCCAGGACAAGCAATATCAAAAAAAGGATGGCGGTAGTCAAATCAACATTGAGTAAAGCGATCATCATTAAAGGCCCGCTGCCATAGCCTGCAAAAAGAAACCCGGAACCTTTGGCCACAGGCCCTATTGGCGATGAACCCGCGCGTGGCAATTTAAGTATACCGATAAACAAAGGCTGACTGCAACCGAATCCGACGGACATGATGCCCAATAAGCATTCCGCCAGCCACAAAGGTAAATTCCCCATTAATACCAAAAGACCGGCAATTGTTAACCCAAGTGACACATAAAGGATAGTAACAACCTTTTCATCAAGTTGATAACGATACATCAATATGGTAACCACAAAACCTGGAAGGCCGAAAATGAACAGATCGGTAGCGATGTGGAATTCATCTAACCCATACTGTGTAGTGAAATAATAACTGATCCACACAAATACCCCCGAATGAAATACCCCTGTCAGGTATACAAAGCCATAGATATACCGGCTTTTCCAGTCGGATACTGACTTTGCTGCCGCTTTTATCTCGAATGGTGTTATTCCGTCCTGCCGTTCTTGTATGTACTTCAGTAAGTAGATCAAAAAAAGTATTGCAGCCGGTATGCTGATGAACCGGTAAAGGTATCTCCAGCCGACGATATCATTCAACCATCCCCCTAAACTCGGGCCGAAAGTCATACCTGTTGCTAATGCAAATATGATCAGCACCATATTTTTAAGTGATCGCCTATTTCCATAATGCCTCAAAGACAATAGTATTGCCGAGGGCAGCATAGCCCCCGTTCCAAAGCCGGTAAAGGCCCTGATGAGTAAAAACATACCAACAGAGGTAGCCACACTAAGCAGATAAGTACCAACGCACAGCGCTGCCAGCGAAAATAAAAAACACTTGTGGGGGTTTATTACAGGCCTCAGAAAAATCATTCCACCCGCGGCTATGGCAAAAGGGATTGCAAACGTAGGTACAGCCAGGTTTATCAAAAAAGAACCGAAATCTTTTGCCAGGGTTGGCGATAAGGGTGCGATAAGATAAGCCTGAAACATCAGCAGCATGCATGCTATGCCGGGAATGATATCGGTGCCTGAAAAAACTTGTTTTATCCGTTCGTGTTTCATTCCACTAATTTCGACAGGGAAAGGCTTGGGCACATATCATATTAATGATATGTGCTATTATCAAATTAATGCTGCGGGTGGTATTTATAGGTATATGTTTTAGTTAGTAACGCGGCAACGCTATCTCCCTGTCCGGGGACGATTTTGTTAACTCAATTTACAACAGACCATTTAAGGTTCTGCTGTTACCTTTACCTGCTATCAGCTTTAAATGTACCCGCATCTACCTCTTTTAAAAATCTTGTGAGGGTACTGAAATAGCGCTGCTGGTCATCATACATGGCCATGTGGCTTCCCTCAAGGCAAAGGTAGGTCCGGCTATTCGGCAATAGTCGCCCCTCTTTTCTCATGCTCTCCGGATTCATTTCATCATGAACGCCACCCAACACCAGTGCGGGTACTTTTATATTTGGCAGCCTTGACCAAAAATCCCAGTTCTTAAAGTTTCCGGTGACGTGAAATTCATCAACGCCCTGCATCTTCATATAAATTGTTTGATTTGCTTTTTTAAATGCACGCGTCAATGGTTCGGGCCATTGGTCAAGCGGCAGGCGACAAATTACCCGGGTATAAAGCTTATTCATCAAAAGCTCCATATATTGTGGTGTTCCATAAGCTTTACGCCGGTCTAGCGAATCGTATACGGCCAGATCGCGGGCGGTAAATAGTTTAGTTTTAAGGGTAGCCGAATAGTCAATATAATCCGCAATGCTGGCTGTCATATTTGAAAATACAACTCCTTTTACGTGCGACTGGTACTTATCAAGGTATTCCATAGCTAACATGCTACCCCAGGAATGCCCTACGATATAGAAATCTTCCAATCCCAAACCTTTGCGTACCTGCTCAACTTCCTCAACATAACGGCGAGTGTTCCATAAAGAGGTATCAGTCGGCGCATCTGAATTACCACAACCCAACTGGTCGTAGTAATAAATTTCCATGCCTTCCTTCGGTAAAAAATCGTCAAAGCACTCCATATAATCGTGTGAAAAACCCGGCCCTCCGTGTAAGAGCAACACTTTGATTTTTCCATTTCCTACCTTTTTGGTCCATACCTTGTATTTGCCGTCAACACTGATGAGCCTGTTTCCACCTGTTTTAATGCTGTCGCCCGGTGCGTTACTCAAGGACTGAGCAGCAGGTTGAGGCTGCTTACAGGCGAGGAAGACGGTCATAAGCACCAATAAAAATTCTCTTTTCATAAATAAAAGTTAAAATATAAACGGGTAAACGATAATGCTAACAGGCATTAACAATAACTGCCAGGTTATTATATAAGGCCTGCGGATATTGACAGCACAAACCGAAACCCAACGGCTAAATAACTGAAAAACAACATTCTATTATCATCATTTTTATAATGACAGTTATTACAAGGGTGATGGCAAAATGCGCCTTAGGGTTATAAAAATCGAATACTTTCGTATAAATGCTTTGTGAGCAATCCTTTAGGTAAAGAAGCCGGTTCCGACAATTTACTGGACTCCATTAAAGAGATATCTGGCTGAGTGGGCCGCCCAATAGAAAGGATCCGAACGAAGCATTATTTACTTAGCACTAAATCAAAAAATCATGAAAACAACAAATTTTAAATTAACCGTTATGACCGTATCAGCACTGGTGATCCTGCTGTTATCTACGGCTTTCCCGGGAAGCGCTCAACAAAAGCCCGCACTTAAGAAAGAGGAAAAACCAACTATCATTCTTGTCCACGGTGCTTTCGCCGATGGTTCTTCCTGGAACAAGGTGATACCTATCCTCCAAAAAAAGGGATACCAGGTAATCGCCGTCCAAAATCCTCTTACATCCCTGGCAGATGATGTTGCAGCGGTTGAACGTGCCATTGCAGAAGTAAAGGGAAAAGTTGTTTTGGCAGGCCACTCTTGGGGCGGAGCGGTCATCACACAGGCCGGTAATAATGACAAAGTTAAAGCACTGGTATATGTTGCAGCCTATGCGCCCAGCGAGGGCCAAAGTATTGACAGTATAAGCAGGGAAGCTTATGCGGAAAGAAAAATTCCGAATGTACCCGGATTTACCGACCCGGTAATTACTGACGGCTATATTCGCCTGAAGGAAGAAACGATCATTAAATATTTTGCGCAAGATTTACCTTTACAGGAAGCTAAAAATATAGCCGCGGTTCAGGGCCGTTTTCATGTAAGTACGTTAACGGCCAAAATTACCGTTCCGGCCTGGAAAACCAGGCCGAGCTTTTTTATAGTGGCCGATAATGATCAAATTATATCGCCTCAAATTGAAGCTGAAATGGCAAAGAAGATAAATGCCACTACTTATCATATCCCGGCGAGCCATGTTGTTATGCTGTCAAAACCGGCAGAAGTAGCAGAAGTGATCTTTAAAGCAGCCATGTAAAGTAATCTTAACACCATGTGCTGTAAAGAGATCTCATTTAGCTCACGAAGACACAGCGCCATGTAGGATAAC
This sequence comes from Mucilaginibacter gynuensis, assembly GCF_039541195.1. NCBI lineage: Bacteria > Pseudomonadati > Bacteroidota > Sphingobacteriia > Sphingobacteriales > Sphingobacteriaceae > Mucilaginibacter > Mucilaginibacter gynuensis. Next base: position 92,787 of record NZ_BAABFT010000011.1, on the reverse strand, counting down.
AGCATTACCCGGCACATTGGTTACTATATTAAAGGCGGCTGAAGAAGTTACTTTTATACTTGATGAAAAAAAAGCATTAAGCCGACCGTAAAGCTGGTTTAATGCTTTTTTCATATTAATAGATAAGAACGCGGATGGATATTCATACATGGCAGCCCAAGGTTATCAATCCTATCTAATTTCGTTGAAATAACACCTGATAGTCAACACAATTATGATAACAATTATCATTCAGGTAATACTCAAGTCACATACGGGCCAGATATGCTAGTCTTATATTTGTATGTAAAACAAATACAGCGACAATAGCATTTGTTTTACACAAGATACTGGCCATTATGGGGCCAAATCACAAGTTTTAGCGTACCGGGCATTCTTTTATAAACCCTGCAAAAACATCTGTGATCAGCCGGAGATGGGAACTATTCTACCCAAAGATAGAGTACAGTGAAAATAATAGAAAGCTTAGTTTATATAATGCAGAACCAAACCACCTATAACTTTATCGAGATCGCCGGAGTGAAAATTTTCTACCGTGAAGCCGGACCTAAAGATGCCCCAACCCTACTCTTATTACATGGCTACCCTTCATCTTCTTTCATGTTCAAAAATCTTATTAATGACTTATGCGATAAATATTACCTGATCGCTCCGGATTATCCCGGTTACGGCAAAAGTGACCAACCGCCTATCGGAGAGTTTGCTTATACATTTGACAATTTTGCGGCAATTATAGAAGAACTTTTACAGAAGCTGAGCATTACAAAATATAGTATTTACCTAATGGACTATGGCGCCCCCATAGGTTATCGATTGGCCACAAAGCATCCTGAAAATATAGACGCATTGATCGTTCAGAACGGTTGCGCCTATGAAGAAGGCCTGGATACATTCTGGGAGCCGATAAAAGCTTACTGGCACAACCGGGATAATAAAAACGCGGAAGATATACTCCGTAGTTTCTTTCATCCTGATGGATTAAAATGGCAATATACACACGGTGTCCCTGATACTTCAGTGATCAGCCCTGATAATTGGGAAATGGATCTGCGCCATTTGGAAAGGCCTGAAAATGCGCAGATACAACTCGACCTGATCTATGATTACAAGAACAATCCACCGAAATACCCGGAATGGCAACAATATTTCCGGGATCAAAATCCGGCAATGCTGATCGTATATGGTAAAAACGATTACATATTCCCGGCATCTGTTGCTGAGGCGTACAAAAAAGATGTCAAAAACCTGGAATGCCACTTATTTGATACAGGGCATTTCGCTCTCGAAAGTCATGGTATAGAAATAGCGGCTACGATAAAAAACTTTCTCGGCCGAAAGGTAATTCGATAATTACTCCGACAACCTACAGTTTGTCAACGCCATAATTATGTGAGTGTCCACTTGTTCATTAGCATCGGCCTTTTGATAAGGACTATAAAAAGGCAGTTATTATGATCTAGTCAGATTCAAAACGCCAATGAAATAAATTATATTAGAAATTAAAACACCATCCCCCAAATATTGTTGTCAATACACATCTAAAACACTAATACTATGGCAACTAAAGGAGCAAAAGTGGAAAGAAACTCGGTGTCTGAGCAACCACATGAGTTAAATTACGAAGCGAAAAAAAACGGTACGACATCAAAAGCTGTAGAAGCTGCCAAAAAAGAGACGGGTAGCAACAAACGTACAACGGTTGAAAAAGCTGTTAAAGGCAAATAATAATGATCAACGCATAATCGTAAAGCCCCGTCAGGGGCTTTCTTGTCTGCCATGGAAAAACTGAAGGAATACGCCAAAAAGCGGGATTTTAAAAAGACCGCCGAACCCAAAGCAGGAAAAAGCAAGGATAAGAATAACCTCATTTTTGTCGTGCAAAAGCATGATGCATCCAGACTGCACTATGATTTCCGACTGGAATGGATGGCGTATTAAAAAGCTGGGCTGTCCCTAAAGGACCAAGCCTTGACCCGAAGATTAAACACCTGGCCATGATGGTTGAAGACCATCCCTTTGACTATTTAAATTTTGAAGGAATTATTTCCAAAGGGGAATATGGCGGCGGGACGGTCATCGTTTGGGACGAAGGCACTTATGAACCGATAGAACCGATCAAGGGGAAAAAGGCGCGGGAAAAACACCTGCTTAAGCAACTGGCAAGCGGCCGGCTAAAAATTAAATTGCACGGCGAAAAACTAAACGGGGAGTTTGCCATGGTGAAAACACATGGCATGGGCGAGAATGGCTGGCTGATGATCAAGCATAAGGATGAGTTCGCCACTGATAAGGATATCACCAAACAGGACAAATCGGTGCTTTCCGGAAAGACCATAGAAACGATGGAAAAAACCAGTGAGAAAGTGTGGCAAAACGGGCATGAAGAAGATGTGGCGCCCGATGAAGAATTGGCGGAAGATGTAGATACCGAAGATGCGCCGGATATCGATGTAAAGGCCATTTTAAAAGCCGCGCCCAAATCTAAAGTTTCTGCCAACGTTAAACCGATGAAAGCCACTTTAGTAGATGAACCATTCGATGAACCCGGCTGGCTGTTTGAAGTAAAATGGGACGGTTACCGCGCGGTAGCCGTACTTGATAAAAAAGATGGTGCACAGTTGATCTCCCGCAACAATCTCCCCTTTGAAAAATATTACCCCATCAACGAGAAATTAAAAAGTTGGAGCATGAATGCCGTACTTGATGGGGAACTACTTGTATTGAATGAAAAAGGCATTTCTGATTTTGGTGCTATGCAAAACTGGCGCAGTGAAGCGGATGGCAACCTCGTTTACTACATCTTTGATATTTTATGGTACGAGGGGAAAAACCTGATGGATCTACCGCTCGTTGAACGCCAGGCGATCCTTAACGAAATCCTCCCGACCGATAATGATCATATCCGTCAAAGCAAAGTGTTTGACGCTAACGGTATCGACTTCTTTGCGGCTGCTGAAAAAATGGGATTGGAAGGCTTTATTGCCAAAAAAGCGGACAGTGTTTATACCTCTGATTTGCTCAGCAAGGAATGGCTAAAAGTTAAAGTGCAGCGGCGGCAGGAAGTTGTGATCGCCGGCTACACCCAAAATGAGGGCACGGGGAAATCATTTAGCGCCTTGGTGTTGGGTGTTTACAAAGGCAAGGAACTTCAATTCGTGGGCAAAGTTGGTACTGGCTTTTCTGATAAACTACAAAAGGAAATGATGGCGCAGTTCAAGCCTTTAATCACTGACGAAAGCCCTTTCAATTATGAAGTAGATGTGGACAAGCCCACTCGCTTCAGGCCGAAAAGAACGGGCGCGAAACCAACCTGGCTAAAACCCGAACTGGTCTGCGAAGTAGGCTTTGCCGAAGTAACCGGTGACGGCGTATTTCGCCAGGCATCTTTTAAAGGGATGCGCAGTGACAAAAAAGCGAAAGATGTTGTTTTGGAAACTCCGGTAGATACCGAAGCAACCCTTGCGGAAGCTGAAACATCAATTCCGGAAACCATAGAAAAACCCAGATCAACACCCTCAAAAACAACAACAAAAGCCAAAGCCAAAGATGCCGGTCTGAAGTTGGAACCCATAAAAACCACTGAGCGAAAAACGCTGCTTAACCCCACTGAGGATACACAAACAAAAACCGTTTGCGGTTATCAGCTCAAATTCAACCACGTCACAAAACTTTACTGGCCGGAAGATAAGATCACCAAAGGGCAGATGCTCAATTATTATTATAAGGTCGGCGAATATATGATGCCATACCTGAAAGATCGACCTATGTCTTTAAACCGATTTCCGGGGGGCATACATGGCCAGAGCTTCTACCAAAAGAATGTAACGGACAAAGCCCCTGACTGGGCCAAAACTTTTGACCACGTCACCGGAGAAGGGAAAGTTACGAAATATCTGGTAGCAACCGACGAGGCAAGTTTGCTATGGATGAACTCATTAGGGTGCATAGAGATCAATCCCTGGTTTAGCCGTGCAGAGACACCGGATAATCCTGACTACTGCGTAATTGATCTTGATCCGGACAAACATACATACGACCAGGTGGTGCAAGCAGCGCTGGAAGTAAAAAAAGTCTTAGATGCCATTGACGTTCCCGCATATCCGAAAACCTCCGGCTCAACCGGTATACATATCTACATCCCTTTAGAAGGCAAATACAGTTACGACCAGTCGCAAATGTTCGCCAATATCATAGTTAAGTTGGTACACAAAGAGATACCGGATTTCACCAGCCTGGAACGCAGCATTGCCGCACGGAAAGGTAAAATGTATCTGGACTTTTTACAAAACCGGCCCGGCGCTACAATTGCAGGGCCATACTCCCTCAGGCCAAAGCCCGGAGCTACGGTTTCTATGCCGCTTGCCTGGGACGAAGTAAAACCCGGACTGACCATACAGCATTTTAATATTCATAACGCACTTGACCGCCTGAAAGAAACCGGCGACCTTTTTAAAGGCGTGTTAGGCGAAGGTATAGACCTGGCCAAAACCATAAAAAAAGCACAAAGTATATTCGGCTAATATGAAAAAGATTTTCAGTAGTATCATCGGAGGATTGGCCGGCGCGGTCGCCCTTAACGTTATCCATCAAGCATTTAAAGCTATAGAGCGTAATGGAGCCGGAAAAGGATTTGGAATAGACTTCGACTATTCCCATTTAACAGTATATACCAGACAACCTTATCATTTTTTTGATCAAACCTTTCAGTTCTGGAGCAGGACATTATCTCCTGATAAATATCAATACAACCAGCAGCTTTTGAACTTGGGAAACGATAATATGCAACAATTTATCATTGAGGAAATTGACCGGATAAACAATCCTGAACGCCTCGCTTTACTTTCTAAATAAGAATGAAACGCGCTGAATATCATATAGAACAGTCAGGTTTCCAATATCATCAACAAACGGCTTATTGTTTTTTATTACATACGTCCTATCTGGTAACTCCGGTTTAATTTCCTTAAACTTGCCGAATGGACTTGAAAAGCCTGGTGAAAAATTATATATCAGCGGTAAAAAGACATGCTATAGCTGCTGAAGATCAAGCGAAATTCAGAGCACAGTTATTAGAAATGCAGCACAACATTTCAGAGGATGACATCAATTTTATTTCATTTTCATTAGCACAGCGGGTCATCAATATCGGAGCGGATAAAGAAGCGGCAGATGACGAACTCAATCAGGCATCATTCCAGCTCCAGGATACTCAACTAAGACTGCTATCGGCACTAAAATTTATCAAATACGTTCCTGTCATAGTTGATTTAGACAATGGAGAAACCTTTTTGATCGAGCCTGTTAAAATTGGTGACACCTATGCAATTAAGTTTACCAATCGGAGTAATAAAACTGGGAATAGTTAATCGGCATAATGGCAACCATTGTTACTTAGCAGGCTTCCTGGATATAATAAATTGTAAGTATTCTATTTAATAATACACACCAACATGTAAATGCTTATCGTAAACGATTTATTCTCATTCTTAACATAACACTTACGGTCATAGAATTCGGAAGACAATAAAACCTCGTCTAAGTTTGACGGCAACTATGATTTCTATTAATGTTAACAAAATGATAGGGATCAGGTACATCCCCTCGGGCCTATTAATCCCTTCAATATGGTGGTTAGGTAAGGCTTGACAGTTCTGTATAGGCTTGCACGATAATGGGCATACCTTCTCCTACGCGCATTCTGACAAAACTTCGTTTCCCCTGCTCGTCATCAATTTGCTCCAGGTCCTAAAAAGAAGTCCATCAACATATTATTAAAATGAAAAATCCCCACAACCTATACGAATAAATCTCGTAAAAGGAGAGCAAGATCATCTTTCACCTTTAAATAATATTACCATGGTTGTCACCCCTGCAATCCAAAATTCTAATCATTTAGAGTGTCCCAAATGCAAAAACAAAGAAGTACAACGAATTCCAAAATCACCATTAGTTAGGTTTCTCTTTTCAGATAGCATAAAACACTATAAATGTTATAAATGCTATACTTCATTTTACAAAAAGATAAAATAGCAAAATGTTTATTTTCAAATACTTACTATTCGTACTTATTGTCGCCTGCATTTATCTTTCCTTTAAAGAACACAGATAAGCTATATACTTAAAACACGTTCCCTCCAAAAAGAACATGTTAACTATCACTGCTATTTATAATTAAAGCTCTAAGACGTACGCAATCATATAATGACCCAAAAGATAAGAAAAGCATTTTTTTCATTGCTATACTATAATACGGAAACGGTCTACGGCAGTCCTTAACTATACTTTAAACACAAATCAAAAACTCCGACCGGATATTCACGATCTAATTTCGAAACCGCCTCGTAATGATTACGAGGCGGAAACTTTTACCATAATTGCAGGCAAGCTGGTCCCGTGGCGGCTACTGCGGCACCGACTACGGCACCAACACCACCAAATAAACCGCCAAATGAAGCAGAAAACGCAACAGATGCGAGACAGTGATTGATCCCCCCTCTAAGTTGCTTTGCTTGTTCATCAGATAACTCTTTCATAGCTAAACACTTTAAATCTCTTCCTAATAGCAGGAATTAATTAAAGGTCATTTTTCTGTCAGGCTTGTCCTACAAGTTGAAATTGTAAATTACAACTTGTAGTTTTAGGTTTTAAACCCTATTCATATGGCACCAACCGGCGAAAACATACGCATCCAGCGGCAAATTCGTAATTATAGCCAGGCGGGCATGGCCTATGAACTGGGCATATCTCAGGCGGCTTATTCGAAGATGGAACGCGACGAAACCGAAATCACTATCAGACGGGTATTTGAAGTTGCTGAAATACTTGAGATCTCTCCATTCTTATTAATGCCCAAGCCAAAATCCGGCTCTGCGATCAACCTGGACTCCATTATAAGAATTCTGAGGAAGCTCAAAAAGTATGTTTGGACGAAATTTTTGGAAACAACTAGTCAAGATCCGATACTGGCTATCAAAGTGACAGATAGAAACAGTTCAAGTGGTAAATTACAAGCCTGAGTTATAAAGATTACGAACTTCAATCATCATCTTTATTTGGTCAACAGAGATGATGAAACATGGATTACCTGACCTATGAAAAACGGCTTTATTATATGTTGGAACTGATTCAGAAAAAGCGGTTTCGCTCAGTTGCCAATACCGCCTCCAAATTTGGCTGTAGCGAACGAACCGTTAAAAGAATGCTCAAACATCTCCGTGAAAAAGGTTATCATATCTGTTACGACCGTTTAGAAAAAAAATATTACATCTCCTCCTAATAGGGCCAATTTTTGGCCTGATGGCAGCAATATCTTTACACTATGGCTGTCAAATCAACAACTTACTATCATCGACAATATTGGGTTTCGATACCGTTAACCTTGTTATGGTCTTATTCCGCACTAAGTAAAGCACTGGAATTTAAAACATTCCAAGCAGCGATGCATAATCAGCCTATCCCGTCAGCAATAAACGAATTTTTAATTTGGCTGCTACCCCTAATCGAGTTACTAACAGCCTTGTTATTAATCTTTGAAACGACAAGACGGCAAGCTTTTTATCTATCGGCATTTTTAATGTTTTGCTTTACAGGCTATGTTGCGCTGATCAATTTCCACTTTTTCAGTTTTGTCCCTTGTTCCTGTGGTGGTGTTATTAAATTACTGGGCTGGAAATCACATCTTGTTTTCAACCTCTTTTTTTTGCTGTTAAGTTTTTACGGAGTATATATTTCACTAACAGAGAAAGGAGGTCTGACAAAATAAAGATGACCATTGTGTCCTGACCAGGTTAGGTACGCGGCGGGGTTCGCTGAAAACCCGATAAAAAGAGTAGGCTATTCATTATTTTTCATATTAAAATTAAAGTTTTTCCGAATGTTTTTTGATCCAATAAAGCATTCCATATGATGAAACGTATAAAAATCAATTTTGCTGTTTTGGCTTTGTTAAGCGGCGCGGGTGCGGCCTTGGCCTTCAAGACACCGGAACCAAGGGCCCATAAGGTCTTGCAACAATATGCCAATACCAGTACGACTGCGACCACGCACTGGATTCTGAACAGCCGGACAAAAGGCCTTGACCCCGGTCAATATCGTTGTACAGCCGCCAGTAAGGCCTGTACCGCATGGTTCACCAGCCAACCGGCTGATGGTACAGCCGCACCAGTTTCTCCGGATACAGAGGCCGGACAGTATGTTATTAACCCCTGATAAAAGCTGCCGGCCTATGCCGGCAGCTTTTTTTAATTAACGCGGATTCTGCTCTATTCCGCTATTGCGTATTTCATCATCCGGTATCGGGAAAGTATAACGCCTATCACCGGGCGGCAAGCGATATTCCTGTCCATCAATATGCCGTAAGAGTGTCACAGCAAAACGACTGTCCTGATTTAGCCGGCGCAGGTCTGTCCACCTGGTATTCCTGAATACCAATTCTTTTCGGCGTTCTGCTAATATGAGCATCAAAGCTTCTTCTACATTGGCAGCTTTCAAGGGTGAAAAAGCTGTTTTGATGATGCGATTCTTCAATAATTCATTTAAATCCTTCATAGCCAAGGTTATATTCCCCATTCTTGCATAACATTCCGCGCGTATTAAATAGACCTCATCTGTTGCGAGACCGCCAAATACAGCCGCATTGCCGCTATAATTTCCTTTAAAGGTGACGTAGCCATCCCATTGACGGAAAAACAATGTCTTACGGAGATCATGCTCATCATAAGACCGGTAAAGTGTGGAATCAATTGCGGTCAACGTAGGGAAATCCAAAAAGTCCACATTGATCAGGGGCGTAAAATACAAGACTTCGACATTACCATTAGGGATAGCTCTCGGAAATGCCCTGTATGCGCTTACGTCTAATGTATTATAATCGATTAAGGAGCCATTCGATTTAAGGCATTTAGTTGCCGCCTCCGCTGCTTGATCATAAATCTGCATGGTTTGAAGAACGCGGGCAAGTAAGGCCAAAGCCGCAGGTTTGGTTGGACGTGTTTTGAACGCTGCCGAAAGAGGTAACAAGTCTTTGGCGGCTTCAAGATCTTTTACGATCTGCGTATATGTTTGCAGCAGCGTCCCCCGTTTGGATCTGACGTTGACATCGGTAGCCAGCCTTAACGGGATACCGGGGGTTAAGGAGGCTGTTGCCGGATCAAAAGGCAAAGCAAATTCCTGAGCAAGATGGTAAAATGCCAATGCGCGGATAAACAGCGCGCTCCCTTGCAAGTTTAAAAACTCAGCAGTTCCTTTATCAGGCCCCGTTAGTTTCTCCAGCCCCTCCAATACGACATTTGCATAAAAAACCTGTTGATAAGGACGGTTCCAGTCTGCCTGAGGCTGGCCTTCATAAACGTCTTTTTCCCACAAATAGCTATTGCTTACGATACTGCCTGCCGCCAGCAAGCCATCCTTGGTGGTATAAATATCATCTGTACATGTGGTAGTCAGATAAGGTGCCTGATTCAGGTCGTCGTTATTATCAAGTAATGTCCGTAAGTCAGTCAGCGTTGTGGGTACCGTTAGTGCCTGATTAGGCTTCTTTTCCAAAAAAGCTTTCTGGCAGGAACTGGTTGAAATACATACCAAACAGAGTAGTGAAAAGTGAGAAAGAACTTTCATTTTATTAGTATTTAAGTACATCATTAGAGATCAAATTTTATTCCCGCTGCTATTGTTCGTACAGGACGATATGTCTGAAAATCCGGATCAATGCCAAACTTATTGGCTTTCCAGAGCAAGGCGACATTATTTATATACAAGTATATCTTCATACGGCGCAGAGCAAGTTGTTTCCAATGAAGACCAGTCACGTCATAAGCAAGCGTCAAATCCTGTAACCTGATGTTATCTGCTTTTCCCACCAAAGCCGAAGAGGTCAGGAAGAAATTATCCCGGTTATAATCTATCTCTTTGGGGAGAGAGGGTATGTTTGTTTTGGCTTCATCTCCTGGGTTTTTCCAACGCAACGCATAGTCTCCGTTCCCACCCTGAGCGGTCAGCAGTGTGGCATAATTGATCGACGATTTCCGGAAATAGTACCCGGCCCGAAATGTGATGTTGGCCGATACCGACCAGTTATGAAAAGAGAACGTATTCCTTATCGCGCCATAAGTAACCGGCCGGGCAGAGCCATTAAAGGTAATATTCCCGGCATTGGCTTGATTTATAATGGCTGCATAATCTTTGCTTATATCCCCTTCCAGATACCCTCGCGGATCGCCTGTAAGAGGATCGAGACCTGCAAACGGGAAGCTGTAGATAGCATATAAAGGATTCCCTTCGACCGGATAACCTATCGTCCCCATCGTTGTGGCATCCAACCGGGAACTGGCATAACTGGTCACTTTGTCCTTCACCAAACTCAACAACAGATCTGATTCCCATTTCAGTGTCCCTTCCAGGTTAAGCGTATGCAAAGTGAGGTCGATACCTTTGGTATATGTTTTTGCCGTATTTCCGGTAAATACAGAAACCCCGGTTGATGGAGCAAAAGGCACTGTGCCGATCAGATCAATCCCGTTTTTCCTGTAATATTCGAATGTACCGCTGACCCGGTTATCCTTTATAGAAAAGTCCAATCCAAAATTCATTGTACCGATCTTTTCCCACCTGAGGTCAGGATTAGGCGGATTGACAATGCGCTGGAACGGCAACAGGGTTCCGGAAGCTTTAGAAAGTGCATATTGAGCGGTCGTATAAGCAGACAGCGTTTTGTCTACGTTACCACTATAACCATAAGTTACCCGGAGTTTTAGATAGGGCAACCACTTTAAATGATAAAAACTTTCATTATAAATATTCCAACCAATTCCTGCTGACCATAAAGGCACACCTTGCTGGTTGGTATGGACACCAAATAAATTGGATCGGTCTAATCTGGCGCTGCCCGTTAAAAAATACCGCCGGTCAAAGGTATATCCGGCGTTGGCATAGTATGATATATACCGGTCGCTCAGATCAGACCGTGTATCCCTGTTGGGAATTTGCCCGCTTGAACCGGGGCTGTTGTAATAAGCGTATTGATTGATATAATCAACGGGCCGGCTGATCGCATGTTCAGGGTCGTAACCATACAAACGGTAGGTACTTCCAATAGTATGGGCATCCATCAGTTCGTAACCTGCCATAGCGCTCAGTTCGTGCCGGCCTGACCAGGCCCTATTATAATTCAATTGAGCCCGCAGGTTATGGCTAAATAAGTCAGCATTTCGATCATCCAGTATGCCGCCTACGGGAATGACCCGGTCAATTGTTCCGTCGGCATTGACCTGTGAAAACTGGTTGATCAGATTACGGGCATAATAGCTATTAATATTTTGCAGGTTGCTTTCCCGAATCTGGCTTTTTCCAAACTGGTAAAGTATGTCAAGGTGCAGGCCGGTAATTATCCTGTAGTTAAGGCCTGCGTTTAATTTATAATCTGTTGTTTTAAGGTAATGATCTGTATTATACAGCTCATCCAATGGGCTGTAAGCCCAATTTAATAAGCCTGATCCAGTAGCCGCATCAACGAATGCAGAACGATAATCGGCTACAACAGGCGACGGATTTCCTTGATCATCAGTCAATCTTGCATAGGGGTAATAGGGATTTTTGTTGACGGCCGAATAAGAGCTATTGTAAAGCTGGTTATTCAGCGCTGTTTTACTTTCCGTCAGCCTAAGACCAGTGCTGAGCTTAAGACGCTTGTTAAAAAGCTCATAAGTATTAGAACTGTTTATGCTCATCCTGTTATATCCATTCCTAACCAGGTTTTCCAAATTCTTATCATACCCGGCGGAGAAATAATACTGATGGCTTTCTCCTCCACCATTTAGATTTAAAGCATACTGCTGCGCGACACTACGGCGGTAAAAGTAGCGCTGCAGATCCGCTCGCGTATCATGTCTTTTAAATTCTTCGATATTACGTTCGGCTTGCTCAGCCGATAGATGTCCGTCCCGTTGAGCGATCAGTACTTCAATAACGGGGGTTAAAGGGGTATGGGCTTCCGATTGCTCGGCGGCAGTGTAGAAGCCATTCTTAAATAATAACCTTTCTGTTTCAATAAAATCATCAATTAATAACTGTGATTCGTAGTATGGATCAGGTTTATTACCAATCGTCAGGTTCGAATTAACCGAAACCTGTAAAGGTTGATTATTAGCGCCCTTTTTACTGGTGATGACGATCACGCCATTTCCGGCCCTCGCGCCCCAAATGGATGCAGCAGCTGCATCTTTCAGTACAGTGACACTTTCGACATCATTCGGATTGATATCGTTGAGGTCACCGTGGTATGGAAAATTATCAAGTACAATCAGCGGATCGACGTTTGCATTGATCGTACTTTGTCCACGGATACTGATAGCGGTTTGTGCATTATTACTCATCACACCACGATTAAAGATCAGTCCAGGCGTGACGTCTTCCAGTCGGCTAAGGACATCTGTACCAACACGCCTGTTAAACAATCGCGGATCGATTTTAACATAGGAACCTGTAGCGCGCTCTTTAGGTAACGTTTGATAACCGGTACTAACCAGCACTTCCTTTAACTGATTGGGCTCAGCGGTAAGTTTAATAGCATAAACAGTCTTCGCAGGAAGGACGAGCGTCACCTTTTGGGATTTATAACCAATAAAACTGACACTGATCGAATCTTGCGGCCCGTTTATCCTAAGCACAAAATTACCCTGAGCATCGGCAATAGTGCTGAACTTGCCTGCGTCTATACCGGCTCCTGGCAAAGGCTCATTGTCTTCGGCCGATAAGACTGTACCGGTAATCACATAAGCGCTCTGGCTAAATACATTTTTATTCAGGCAAAATAACAAGGAGAACAGAAAGCATAAAAAATATTTCATGTTGATTGAGGTTTAGGGCATTCATTAAAGGGGGGTATCCGCGTCACTGATGACCAGCATCTCTACAGGTGCGGTCTTTAATTCAAACCGAAGATCATACTTCTCCAGTGACTTGTTGATAGCTTCCACGCTGGACAAACTGCCATCGATATTCAAATCGGCTTTGCCGGTGTAACCTGTGCCGTCAATCACGGGATAGGGCTGATTAGACAGGTAAAAAGAATCCAGCTGTACGATAAGATAGTCAAGGGTTGCATTAGTCAGTTCAAAACCAAATTTATCCGCCTGAGCTAATGATGTCCCTCCATTGCTCTTGAACTTTTCAAGTGCAGATGTTCTCGTAAGCACGAGGCATTGACGGTCCAACTTTTTTATTTCGGCACGGTATTGCGGGAAAAACCGTTTCAGGTCCCCCTGCATGATCTCGAAAATATGCGGAGCCTGAGCAGACGGAACAATAAGTTCATAACAAAAAACATGGCCCTGCCGCATCCAGGCTTCGTAAGCCGCGCCAACTGCGGAATTATTGAGCTGACTCGTGTCTTTTACTTTGTAAATCACTTTATGATCACCGAGACTGCGGTACTGGCCGCCGTAAGCCAATCTAAATAATCCGGAAATGGGCAAGTTTCGAACCGTCACCCTTCTGGGTTTACCGGGTTCGTATAAATCAAAATGATACCCGCCGCCAAGCGCTTCGACGAAACCGGAAAATATGGTCTGGTACTTTTTCACAGAATCCAGCAAGGCTATTTTATCAGTAAATAAGGGCAACCTACGGTCATAAGTCATAACCGGCACATCTTTCTTTTCGTCAACCGATAATATTCCCTCTTTCAAAAAGGCGTCAATATTCGATGAAGTAATCGCAAACTGGTCTGTAATAGCCCGAACGACACCTTTGCCATCAATCCAGACATAGTGAGGTAAGGTAGTATGTGGAAATAAACCGCTCAGGACTTTATCATTAAGCGCAATGGGCAAACGGTAATGAGCATTTTTTTGCCGCTCAAGCTTCTTCATAAAAGGAATTACCAACTCACCGGGCTGATCGGTCACCGATATAAATTGCAAGCGACCTGAGTATTGCTGTTGCAGGCTGTCCATTAAAGGAATCATTGCAATACAGGGCGAACACCAGGTGGCCCAAAAGTCCAAAATGAGTGCCTTGCCTTTAAAATCAGTTAACCTGACGTTAGTAGATGGATAATTGACCAAGTTTGAGATGGTTACACCGGGCACTAGCTGCCCAATTTTGACAGGCTCCGCCCCCTGCGCACGGCCGTTGCGGATGCCCAATAGGAACACGATAAACCAAAGAAGTAGCAAGGCCAATGCATGTGGTTCCGGGAGACCGGAAAAGTGATCATTTTTTCTAATAACAGTAGATTTTTTCAAGGTTATATTTTGCTTCCGAAAAGGCAATAGCAATTCCGGGAAGCCTATTTTAAGCTTCATAAAAATTAATTAAAGTAAGAGAAGGGATTACAAAAAAAGGAAAGTAAAGGAACGGCAACCTATAAAAAACACTATTAACTATCAAACTGATCACAGGTTGCCGGTCCCGGATTCACTCCGGGGATTTGATAATATTCTTGAACCTATTTTTAAGTACTGACAAAAGATCGGAACTACACCAGTCCAATCTGGGAGCAAAGGAATTAAAACCGAGCCTTAAATTAATATCCGTTAAATACATCAATTAAATATTATGCATTCAACAAATGAAATCCATAGTAAGGCGCAATTAATAGAGATGGGACTTACTCTGTATACTGTGGAACTTGTAGGAAGTTTGGGCGCATACAAAAGCAAGCCCATCTCTATCTCAAAGATAGAAAATGGACATTGACTTTTGCATCTTGTACCCTAGAAGTTCCTACATTTCCACTACAAGATTCAATTATTCAATGCTTGAATAGCAAATTATCAAAATCAATATATTATTGAATTGATTTACAATCAAATATACAAAAACAAAAAATAAATCGCAAATATTTTGACCAAATTTTATTGAAGAATGATTTTTCCCTTTGGGAATGAAAATGACTGATGATGACTACAAACATGAAATAGCAAATAGAATAAAGTATATTATGGTAATTTCAGGATTAGAAATTATTGGCCTATCAAAATTCACAGGCATTTCAGATAGTCATATCTATTCAATACTCAATAAAAGAAGGATTTTGACGAACAAAGTAGCAAATAGAATTGGGGAAAAATTCAATTTCGATGGAAAGTTAATTTTCAATTTAAACATAGAAATTCCAAATTCCATTGCCAAATCTGCAACTTTGAAAAAGTTTTTGGAAGACAATAAATTAAACTATTACTATTTTCTATCAAATAGAGCAGAAAGAAAAGGCAGATTGTTTATTGAAAACATACTTCTCGGTTCTGACTTTTTTGAAAATCCCAAATTCACATGGGAAGTATCAGAGGAGTGCGTAAAATATGGCCGTCATTTCAGTAGTAACGAAATAAATGGTCATTTAAAATACCTGGTCGTAAAAAAACTATTGAAAAGTAAAAAAGCGAAAATCAAACTCAGAAATGGGAAAGAAGGGGCCAGAATGGTTGATGTGTTTTGGAAACCAAATTTACACATTTCTATAATGGTTGATGAAAGTAGTTAAAAAATCGAGTAACGATATTAATGAAAAATGAATAACTAATGTCGACATATAAATTTATTGTTATGTTGCATAGTGATGCACACGCAAAATAATTCGAGTTTACAAGTTGATAAATCACAACCTTCAAATTTTTTTTATTATGATCAACATTGAATACCTTTATTCAAAATAATGTTCTTTATAATGCCCCTTTAAGTTTTGGGAAGGGGCATTTTCTATCTATTTTTATTTTAGGTTTTTAGTTTGTTTTTATAACACGTTTTACGGTTACCTTGTCATCTTGTTTTATCACCACCAGGCAAACACCCATTGGCACCTGGCTTATATCGATGGTTTGCGAAAAATCTTCACCGGCCTTGGTGTATTTATGGCTACTGTAAACCCTGCCTACCGATATATCTGACACGGTAATATTTACACTCTTGAAGTTCTTATTATTAAACGACACGTTTACGTAACGGGTGGATGGATTCGGGAACAATTTAATTGCATCAACTAATATAGATTGAGATGTGTCAGCAGCAACTTTATTTGTGATTTTCAAATCGTCAGAAATATTTGACTGAATTTTTAATGTATTTACAGAGTTACTGATACCGTAAGGAACTATGATTGTAGGAGTTTCTGTTAAATTCCTTATCAGTCTGCCATTTACAAGCTTTCTTTTTGATAGTTCAATATTATTACCTTCATAACTTAAGGTGTAAACATTCGCTGAGTCTGTACCAAGGTTAAACTCATATGTAGCGGTACGGCCTTTCTCATCTGGGATCCAGCCTATGTAAGCAGATTTACCTTCATATTCGTAACGATCCACAATAGGGTCGTTATGAAGAGTCTCTCTGTACGAATATCTCCCAATTAACTTTTTCACCTGGTTAATAAAATTCGCGGCAGGCTTGCGGCTGCGATCCTGGTTCATTAACCCCGACGAACCGTATTGGATAGGGTTTTCGTAGTTATCATCATACATCTGGTAAAAGAAGATCCGCTCTACACCTGCACGTGCATATAATAACGACGAACGTAATATCCAGTCGGCCTGTGTTTGTAGTATAGTTTTCTTACCTATCGGGATAGCACGCATAGGGCTGTTAGGGTTGGCATCGTAACCAACCTCGGTAACCCAAACCGGCATATCGTTAGCGTAATCGTGCGCCGCTTTTAAAAACTGCTTGGCTTTTTCAAAGGTACCGCCCACTTCGGGTGCTACGCCCCTTGTTGGTACCGAGTTAGGTATCATTTGCGCATCGTGGCTGTACCAGTGATAATTGATCACATCCCAGCAAAGGTTTACAGTACCATCGGCCTTGTAACCGCGGTTCACTTTACACCACTCTACCATGGCGTGCAAATACTCCGGCGAAGCCGATGCTAAACCGGCCATTACTACTTTCATAGCAGGGTCGGCATTTTTTATACCTACACCAGGGCCCATGGTATTCTTATGCCCATCGTAAAAGGCCGACATATTAGCGGCATACTCAAAAGCGGTTTGATAACCTTTACGGCCTTTCCACCATTTATCGCGTTCGTTATCGCACTCAATATATTTAATGTAACCTAAACCAACCCTTACTTTATTAACCGGATCGGCATTCCAGCGTGGGGTTGAGTTAACGCTCAGCAGCGACTTATCTACCTTGGTATTATAACCATAACGTGCCGCGAACTGAAAACCAACCTTTGCCTGATCGATATACGAGGCCGGAAGCGAAAAATCGGCACCATACCTTACCGGTACGTTCTCGGCATCGCGCTCAGCTTCGGGGTATGTCCTCAACATCCAGTCGGGCAGGGTTTTTAAATCGGCCAGTACTTCTATGCTTGAGTTTTTACAGGCCAGGTACATGGCATCATAGCTCCAGCCGCCGCTGCGGGTTGGGCTGTAGGTATAACTGTCCTCTTCCGATTCCAGCTTTTGCCAGTCCATGTAATGGCGCACGGCCGAAAAGGTTTTAACAGCGGTCATCCTATTGGTTTCCACGTTATCGGGATTGGCACCGTCTTCAAAATCCCACTCAAAAGCATTCACACCAAAGTAATTGTTCAACGGGTATGATTTATCGGCAACCGAGTCATCTGGAGGTGGCGTTGTTTCGGGGCGGGATACACGCACATCATAAGCGCCGTAAAATTCTATTTCGGTAGGAAACTGGTACCAGCAGTTGAGCACTATGTACTTAATGTTCTTAAATACGCTGTCGGTATAAAAGTTGCCAACGTTATCAGGATTAGGGCCTAACCATTTTTGATAGTATCCACCCTTATAAATACCTACCACACTGCGCTTACCGGTGCTATCAATTACCGATACCGTAAGCGGGAAGGTACCCAAACCACCTGTACGGTTGTAAAATTTGAGCTTATAGATATCTATCTTTTCATTTTCTTTTACAGGATAGTAAGCATCGTAGTTATTAAATATTTTACCCCAGCCGGTGTATACCTCATTTTCGGTATTACCATCAAACATACCTTGTAGACCGTCGCTCACATTGTTCAGCTGGTACCACCTGTCAGACTCGATAGGAATTTTCACCAAGCCATCAGGTGTTTCGGTAGGTATTGTCGGATTGTTCGGTACTTGCACCGGTGCTTCGGGCTGCACATCAGCAGTAGTTGGCTTGCTTGCATCCTCGGTACCAAAGGCAAATATTTTTTGGGGGATGTTATTACTGTATTTATGGATCACTATACCATCGGCCTCAACAGGAGTTTGCAGGTTGATGTACTGGAATATTTTATAACCCGGCCCGGTGAATATACCCAGGAAGGTTTTAGTGGTATCTTTTATTGCGTAAATTTCGGCAGGCTTATCATCAAATACGCCGGTATAATCGTAAAACTTTAACTGGCTTATTTTGCTGCGGTACTTAAAACGCAACTTAACATCAACGTATACAAAGTTATTTTGCCATGCTTCCTGTACCAGGCTATCCAGGTTATCATCTAACCATGGCGAATAATCCTGCCCGGTGTTTTGACTTGGGGTTATCTGTACAAACTTCAGCCTGTTTTGGGCATCGGCGGTGTCAAATGCAATTACTGCCAGGATAAGTAAAACAGCCTTTTTAAGCGAAGCTGAAGAATAAGTAAAGCACTGTCCCATACATCGATAGTTACGGACCCAATAATTTGCAGTTCAATTTATGGTAGCATGTAAACCAATATTGAGTACGGTAGTATTGAGCCTCTTGATTAATTAGAGTAACCTGTTTACGGACTATGCAACACCTTTGTTACAGCAAGTCATTTCGAAGAAAAAGCAAATGGTTTATAAAACGCATAGGGAATATTTAACGATCTGATCAAATATCATAAATGGAGTTTTCGTAAACACATCTAAAAACAAAAAATCCCGGAAATTACTTCCAGGACTTTTTGTTAACCAACTACTTATTTGTTAAAGTATTTAAAATCTTTGTGGCGGATCTCGGCATCAGGCAATGACTTAAAGTAGTCAAGCGTGATCTTTAAACCTTCGCTGCGCGATACCTTCGGCTCCCAGCCCAGTATGGCTTTGGCTTTGGTGATATCCGGGCGGCGTTGTTTCGGATCGTCAACCGGCAATGGCAAGCTGATCAGTTCCTGATCTGTTCCCGTTAGTTTAATGATCTCCTCACCAAACTGGCGGATAGTGATCTCATCGGGGTTACCAATGTTCATTGGCTGGGCATAATCGCTGAATAGCAAGCGGTAAATACCTTCAACCAAATCATCTACATAACAGAACGAACGGGTTTGTGAACCATCACCAAACATGGTCAGTGATTCGCCCCTCAAAGCCTGGCCAATGAACGCAGGCAATACACGGCCGTCATTCAAGCGCATCCTTGGGCCGTAAGTATTAAAGATCCGGATGATACGGGTTTCCAAACCATGAAAAGTATGGTAAGCCATCGTAATAGCTTCCTGGAAACGTTTGGCTTCATCATATACACCACGCGGACCAACAGGGTTTACGTTACCCCAGTATTCTTCGGGTTGTGGGTTGATATTCGGGTCGCCATATACTTCTGAGGTAGAAGCGATCAGCATTCTCGCGCCTTTCACTTTGGCTAAACCTAATAGGTTATGCGTTCCTAATGAACCTACCTTTAAAGTCTGGATAGGGATCTTCAGGTAATCTATCGGGCTGGCCGGTGATGCGAAGTGCAGGATGTAGTGCAGATCGCCGGGTACGTGTACAAAGCTGGATACATCGTGGTTATAAAACTCGAAGTTCTCCAGTTTAAACAGGTGCTCAATGTTACGCAGGTCGCCTGTAATCAGGTTGTCCATACCAATTACATGGTAATCTTCTTTGATAAACCTGTCGCACAGGTGCGACCCTAAGAAGCCCGCGGCCCCGGTGATCAGTATACGTTTTCTTGACATATATTTTTGTTTAACTCAACTTGTTAAATATGTTATGTGATTGTTAAAAAGAACAAAATTCGATGTGTTTTTTATCGAAATTTCTAAAAACCTCCACAAAGGATAAAAATATAACAATATTTCTGTTTTCGGGCTTATTAATTGAAAATGGTAAAATATAATCAGCCAAACACTAAGTCATCCTTCGGTTAGCTGCTCAAACATAGCAATTTAACCAGCATATAAGCGTACAATATTGAAGCTAATTAAATATCTTAGGCAAGTTTTGTTACCTTTATAGCTTGTATTTGTTTATATGTTTAATTTCTTTAAAAAATCTCTTGTACAAGTAGATTTTGATTTTATTGGCACGGATATCCACTCTCACTTATTACCCGGACTTGACGACGGATCGCCGGATGTAGAAAGTTCAGTTAACTATATTTCGGCACTGCGCAACCTTGGTTTTTCATCATTTATATGCACACCGCATATTTTTATGGAGCTGTACCCCAATAACCGCCAAACCATTAGCGCCGCGCTTACTCAACTGCAAAGCCATCAGTTTATAAAAGATAATAACATAAAAATATCCGCGGCTGCCGAGTACATGGTGAATATGGATTTTGGTCCGCTGGTAGAGCAGGCCGATATGATGCTGCTGCCCAATAAACATATCCTGATAGAAATGTCGTACCTATCAGAAACGCCGGGTATTGAAGATTATGTATTTGAATTGAACCTGCAAGGTTACAAGCCTATACTGGCCCACCCCGAAAGGTATACCTTTTACCATGCTAAACCCGAGCGGATAGATCGCTTTAAAGACATGGGCTGCCTGCTGCAACTCAACCTGCTTTCGGTAACGGGTTATTACGGGCGCGATGTAAAGCACACCGCGTTAAAACTGCTCAAAAACAATGCATACGATTTAGGAGCGACCGATTTTCACCACCAAGAACACCTGAATGCTTTTCAAAGCCAGCGTTTATGGAAAGACACTTATGACCATTTGAGTAAATATCCGTTCAGGAATAAAGAACTTTTCGGATTATAAGGCTATTGTTAAGCAACACTATTATTAAAATTCAAGACTAAAAGAAATAATATATACCATGGAAGAACAAAATGAGAACCAGTTAAATATTGAACTTTCGGAAGAAGTTGCGGAAGGCATTTATTCTAACCTTGCCATTATTACGCATTCAAACTCCGAGTTTGTGCTCGATTTTATACGCCTGATGCCGGGCATTCCCAAGGCTAAAGTAAAATCAAGGATCATATTAACGCCGGAGCATGCCAAAAGACTACTGACCGCTTTAGAAGATAATATTGAAAAATTTGAAAGTATAAACGGTCGTATTAAAATACAACCAGCCCACCCCGAATTTTCGATAAACTTTGGTGGCACCATAGGTGAAGCATAAATCTTGTATAACAAGACTAAAATGTTGTAGCCGAAACGAGCAAGGTTTTGTAGTTAGGATAGCATATAGATATTTTTAAGAATGCAAGAATATAATATCAATAACAACGTTTTATTACAGTTAAGTGTAAAAGCTTGAACTAAACAGCACTAAAAAGTCGGTCGACCAAATTTTAACAAACTTAATAACATTGGATGCAATGAATTTACTATTGTCAGCAATAATTAATTTTTTAATTTTAACGCCTCATAATGGCAATAATCAACTCTTAAATAAATCGTCCCATTTTGATCAGCATGCTAATGTTAACTCCAAAACGATTAGTCTCAAGCATTTGCGCTCGTTAAAAACGGCAGTAAAAGGATTAAGGTATCACACATTAGAGTTTGGTGAAGGTGATTGGTATTATGACCCTAATGATCATACCTCAAAGGACAATACTGGAACTATTATAGTTTCTTCAAATGGCAGTCGTTACAAACGCATCTTAAATGATTCAACAATAAATATTGAATGGTTCGGCGCTGATAAAACTGGATTAATAGATTGCAGTGACTTGATTAGAAAAGCACAATCATTAGGAAATGTTTACTTTCCAAAAGGAAGTTATCTGGTGTCGACAGTAGACTTAGTTTCAAATAGAAAGTATTTTGGCGATGGTATAAATAAAACATATATAAAGTCTAATTATCAAAAAAAGAAAATCAAGTCGACATTCGCGATATCAACCTACGATTATGATCAAAGCGGTCACTCCGTTCGGAATATTGAAAATCTGGAAATTTTTAATTTGACTTTTGATTTTAATTTTAATGGTGGTTGGATTGACTTCTTTGCTCCCATTCAATTAAAAGGGAAACCTGGCAATTTCATTAGGAATATTAAATTATATAATCTTTCGTTTATGGATAGTGCTAAGGTGATTCATCCTGACTTAACAGGAGGAAAAGGGAAGGATGCTTGGTGTATAAATTTAAGCTCTTTTGCCGATTCTACTACCGATATTTCGATCGAAAACTGCATCTCGAATGCAGAATCACATCAATTTGTCGCAGGCGGTGGTAGCGTACTTAAAAGGGTCAAAGTCAAAGGTAATAACATTTTGCGACCTAAAGCTAACGGAATAGCGTTTACAACAGTATCAGAAAACAAAGTTGATTTTGAAGATTTTGAAGTTTCAAATAATACAATAATAGACGCTGACGGCAGTTCTATTCTATTTGGTCATGATCCCAGTCCGGTGCAAAGATCTGTAAATAAACAAACCTTCTCAAATTTTCGGATAATAGACAATATTATCACTATTGGGAACTACAGAGTGTATGGGAAAAATTATAGAAAAGAAAACTCCTTCCCGTATGTGATCAATATTAGTGGAGGCGAACCGTACTTAAAAGATGTTATTGTTAAGAATAATAAAATCGATATCGCTCAAGATTACAACGGAAACGATATTTTTTTGGGAAGGCTTCAAGCTTTTAAATATAATAGAAAACCGGTACTTATTTCTAGTGAATTTGTACAGCCGGTTTTAAACAAGGCGGTTACGATTTCAATAAATAACGTAGAAAACAAGAATAAAGTTATTTTTCAGCCCGATGCTTACATAGCTATTAGTACTGGTGGAATATATAAAATATTGAAAGTAAATAAAGATAACATTGAAATTCAGTTGCAAAATATCGGGACCTATACTGAACCAGGGGAAACTATTAAAGCCAATAACAAACTTTTTTTTCTAGGTGGCATATTAAAAAATATTAGTTTTATTGACAATAAAATTACAGGAAAAATTCAAGTCAAATTTACTGAAGATGGAATATTAGATGGGTTAAATTTTAGTGGCAACAATAAGACAACAATAATAATGAAATATGAAAGCGGCTTTATAATCAATGCACTGGTCGAAAACAACAGTCAATTAAGTGTGGTAAAGACGGCGGGGTTTTTCAAAGGAAAAATCGGAACTAACATATTTATAAACAACAAAAACTTGATAAAAGGCTTACAGATTAAACCGACTATATCAAGATTGACTGGATTCGCTGATCAGACACAAATTACTCAGTAATTAACATAGATCTATTTATCAATTTCATATATGCTTCAATAACAATTTTTTCGTCGAAACGAGATGTGGCAATTTTTCTCGATTCTTCACCAAAACTATCTCTTTGGTCTTTGTCCAAATTTATAAATTTGGTGAATGCAGCAGCCAAGGAAGCACTATCTCGCACAGGTATAAGATATCCATTTACTCCATCACGTACCACTTCACGACATCCTACATTATCAGTAGTGATAATCGGTTTTGACATAGCAGCAGACTCAATAAGTGATTTGGGAACTCCTTCGCGATAATAAGACGGATAAACGATTGCGTGAGCCTTACTTATTTCGCGTTGGATAAAATCAGAAACACCTAGATATTCAATTACCCCCTCATTGACCCATTCTTCAACTTCTTCTTTTCTTATAGCAAGTTTATCGCTGTCAAAAGGTCCCGCAAGCTTGAATGTAACTTTAGGATAAAGATTTTTAATAAATCTTGCTGCGTTTACATACTCTTCAACCCCTTTTGCTCTTGAAAGCCTGGCAAACATTAAAAATACGGTATTCTCATCGGATGGAGCTTCAAAAAGATCCGCTTTAAAATTATCCATATTTACTCCGGATCCTTCTATCAAAATAGCTTTTTCAAGATTTATAATTTTATTTTTTACAAAAAATTCTAAATCTTCATTATTTTGGAAAACAACCTTCTCGCTCTTATTTAACGCCCATCGATATAACTTAGTTACAAGGAATGCGATCAATTTCCGATTTCCAGAAAACGGCCCCGCTAAACCCGTTATATTAGGAATAAATGGAATTTCTAGAAATGCAGCAGCCAAACTAGCGTAAACTAAAGGCTTTGCATTGTAATGCAAAGCAAAACTTATGTTATATTCTTTATAGATTTTAATAAATTCATTAAACAACATTAAGTCTTTAATAGGATTCACACCTGTTCTTTCTAAATGGTTAACTGGTACAAAATCCCACCCTTCTTGAGAAAGTTTAGCTCCATAAGAGTCGTCTGCTGCAATTAATATTGGATCATAGCCTGCATTTTTAATAGCTATTGCAAGCCCTCGTCTAAAATTGTATATATTCCAAGCGATATTTGTAACAATAGCTATTCTTGGTCTTGAAGACATAATTATTTAAATAATGTTGTTTTGAATTTATTCCAAAATTCAAATTTATGCTGTTTAATATTACTGAAGGAATAAATCTTGGATTTTTCAAAATTATCTTTAGCCATTTTCTTTAATAATTCTCGATTATTAATCACGTAATGTATTTGCTTAGATAAAGTTAAATAATCGCCTGGGGTGTGCAAATGGTCTTTGGCTAAGAGTTCGGGTGTTCCAGCGACACTTGATGCCAATACAGGACACGCTCTGCTCATAGCTTCAATAACAGCTCTTGGGAGCCCCTCATGTTTTGACGGATGAAGATATAGGTCCAAACTATCCAGAAATTCAAAGACTGCATTGCCAGATGACAATTTTCCTAAAACAATAACCTTTTCCGTCATACCATTTTCAGCAATTTTTTTTTCTAGCCACGTACTGTCCCCCTTACCTACAAATACTAACTCAAAATCAGGTACTAAATTTTGAATCTCCTTCAAAGCTAGGATGGCTTCTAAATGTCCTTTATATTCAACATTCAAAGTGCCTATTAACCCTATCCTCAACTTATTTTTTGATTTCTCTAAGAACTGTATGTGAGATTCAAGTACATTCGGATCAAAACGGTCCGGTAAGACTACATTAGAAGCAAACCCTGAATAGCCATTTGTAGGATAGAGCTTCTGCAAATAATATTCAGTTACATAGATAGCAAAAGGCGCAGCTTTTAGGGCCTTTTTCATTCGATAAAAGGTAATATATGCCATTAGTTTCCCTTTTACAGAACCATGGTACCAATAAGAATCCCAAGCACAACCTACAACTTCAACTGCAAATGGTTTTTTAAGTTTTATAGCCTCCTTAATGGCAAACAATCCCAATTCACTAGGCAACCTAATTATTACACCATCATGTTCTCTAATGCAATTGATAAGTTTTTTGTCGGAAGTAAAAAAACTTTTAACATAATTTTTGAAGAGGCGCTTATTTTCAACAAAGGAAAATCCCACACCCGATCGACTACTTATATCTAGCGATTCGACAGATATATTATTTGAATCGGCTAAATTTGCAAGAATGGTCAAATTGTCAAAAACTTGAAAATACGGTTCCCAAGCACGTTTACCAAAGACACCAGAACTATAGAACAAGCCATTTTTTTCGTAATAAGAGTGATCGTAAATATGAAGTATCTTCATTTCATGTTAATTAGTTGTATTTATAACCTCTTTAAATTTTCGAAAGTATTGATTGCTAATTTCTTCTGATGCAAACGCTTCCGCACGAACCGCCCCAGCCTCCTTAAGTTTTTTTCTCAATTTATCATTAAGAATTACCTCTCTTAAGCTTTTTGCTAAATCTTCTGAACTTTCGACTTGACACAAAACACCATTTTCATTATGTTTTAAAATCTCGTTAGGCCCAAAATCACAATTAGTTGAGACCACAGCACAATTGCAAATCATAGCTTCTGTGAGAACATTGCCGAAACCTTCCCAACGCGACGATAAAACAAAAATCTCGGCTTTATTAAAAAATTTATAAGGGTTTGATTGAAATCCTAGAAAATGCACTCTATTTTCTAAGCCTAGAGCACTTCTCTGTTGTAATAGTTGTTCTTTATCTTCGCCCACACCCAATATCCACATATTAAAATCTATTTCATCTTTTATAATGGCTAACGCATCCAAAAGTACGTCAAAACCTTTTTGTTTGTTCAGACGTCCGCACGCTATCAATTGTATACTTTGTGAAAACGTAATGTCACCAATTGGCTCTTGGGATTGTACTTTATAAGACGGATCATATCCAGCATTATAAATTATTTCTATTGCACTCGTTACTTTTAACTTTTGAAGTAACTCATCATGGACACCCCGACAAATAGCGATAACTTGATTTGCATGTTTGTATAGCTTAGGAATTAAACGCAGAAAAATCTTACCTCTAATCCCCTCACTTGATAAATTTTTAATCGGCGCATTTTGACAAAGAATTGTTATCGGTGGAAAATTAGAACTGGTCTTTTTTATAAAACAGAGCATTAAATTCTGTGGATCCATAATCGAGATAACGCCCTTAGGATCCAATCTATGTATCAATTCTTTTAATGGGCGATATGATTTAATTAAACTTAGAAAAGAAGAGTTAATGCCTATTGTTAAATAATGTATATTAATCTGAGCCGGTAATCGCTCTTCATAACCACCACCATCCCTGGTAAGTGCTAGATGAATTTCAAATTCGTCAAAATTTGCATGTGAGAGCACTCGCAAAAGATGCATTTCCGCACCACCACCACCAAAACGAGAACAGAAAAATAGAAGTTTGGTTCTAATCATGAGTTGAATTTATATTATTTTCATTAACGTGGTATGCTCCCTTGTATCTTTTTAAAACAGTATCTTTATTAAATAACTCAGACGCTACCTTGAATCCATTGTTACTATATTCCTTCAAAAGATTTCTGTCACTAATCAAATTTTTTAATTTCTGAGTATAGATATCATATCGCGACATAGG
The DNA here is from genome assembly GCF_039541195.1 of Mucilaginibacter gynuensis. Taxonomy (NCBI): domain Bacteria; kingdom Pseudomonadati; phylum Bacteroidota; class Sphingobacteriia; order Sphingobacteriales; family Sphingobacteriaceae; genus Mucilaginibacter; species Mucilaginibacter gynuensis. The sequence goes on along the minus strand of NZ_BAABFT010000011.1, from coordinate 65,818 downwards.
AACCACCTCTCCTGTTTTATATTCTGCTAATATCTCATTGGCACTGCATACATCAAATGAAATTACTGGGGTACCGCAGCTTATTGCTTCAATCATACATCTTGCAAGTCCTTCCTTATTTGAAGCTATTGCAACAAGATTACTCATCTTATACCATTTATCTACATCAACTACATGTCCGACAAATTTAACCAAAGATTCAAGTCCTAAGCTTCGAACCTCATTTAAACAATCGGCCGCATACGAGTTGCTGTTTATATCAAAATCACCAATGAAGTTGAAGGTTATATTGTTGGTGTCGCGAAATTTAGATACAACATTCTTGATAAAAAGCAATTGAGCTTTCTTAGCATTAAATGCAGCTACATAACTGACGACAAACTCTTCTTCTGCAATCTCATAATACTCTCTTAGCTTTTTAGATTCTACTGTGTTTACAGGATGAAAAACTTCTTGATTAACTATACTATAAGTAACTACAACTTTGTCAGAATTACTTCCTACTAATAATTTATTAACGACAAATTCCTTCATTTCTTTAGATAGAACAACTATAACATCCGCCTTACTGGCAATGTACTTCCATTTTTTTAATGAATATAACTCATCAGCAGATTTCGTGTCTCTTAAGTTAAATATTACTTTAACTCCGGCAAGCAAACCACCATAATACGAGCACCAAAACCCCTGTATATCATTACAGTATAATGTATCTATTTTGTTACGCTTTAACATTCGGTATGCAGCCAAATTAGATTTTAGCAAATCAAACAATTTTATAATTTTGAAAGGCGAAGAGCTTGTCCCTCCCCACTTGATTGAGGTCACCTTTATTATCCAACGCCTGGCTTCCCATCTCACATTAAATGGTCCATGTATGTTAGTAATAATGTATGGTACAACTGATACATCTTGTTCCATAATCTGAGACATACTATTAACACCTCCGTTTGAATGATTTTCTGTTTGATATATAGAAAATAGAACACGTTTTTTCATGGGTCAATTATTTAGTACATTAACTATATTGTTTTTTTAATGCCTTCGAATTTGTGTTTTTCTTATCTCGCAGGTCGGTCATTGGTCTTTCGAAATATTTAAATAATAATATTGATATACTTACGGATATTATTACGTAAATAATAAAAGACACTATTGAAGAAAATGCATTTGTATCAAAATCTTTAATTATTGGAAAATTTGATTTTCTCAAAGCCAACACAAAATTTAAAGAGAAGGTTATGTGCGTTAAATAAATTGAATAGGAGCAAATGCTAACCTTAGTTATCAAACTAGAAATGCTAGTGTATTTAGTGCTATTCCAAGAGCTAACTAATGGTAAAAGGGCTGCAAATGCAACATTAATTATTGTAAAATACAATGACCTGGAATAAAAATCCGTGAGATGTCCCGGAGTATTGTATTGGTACCAATAATGGTGTACACAATGAACTAAAAGTATAAAAGCAGCAATTGCAAAATGAATTGAATATTTTTTAAAGAAAACGGGTCTATAAAAATTTACCCAAGCAAACAATACCCCCCAAACAATTGAGTCCAATCGAAATAGAACTATACATCGCATAATAAACCATGACAAATCAGTAAAATATGCACCAACTAATCGAAAAATGAACCCCAGAAAAAGCAAAACTAATATGCTAATTAGCGATTTGTTGCTCGTTTTGACTCTAAAATTGAATCTGTCAATACAAAAAAAGGTGACGATGAATACTATAGGTAGTGTCAAATAGAACCATTCCTCTACAGCTAAGCTCCAGCTCTCGAAAAAAAAGTCAATTGACGGTTTATACGCAAAATTTTGACAAAAGATGAAGTAGAGATAATAAGAAGGACTTGTAAAAAGGTGTTTGCCTTTTAGCAATGCGACCAAAGTCGTTACGATAATAATTAAATAATAATTAGGCAGTGTACGAAACCAGCGTCTTTTCCAAAAATCTTTCAAAGAATTGACATTTAAGCCTCCGTCTTTTTCGCATATCTTTATGAGAATCCCTCCGATCAAAAATCCACTTAAAACAAAGAATAATTCTACCCCAAGAAAACCACCAATTGTAAAATTGCTTTGCTTATCTTTTAAAATGGGCGAAATGAGAACTCTTCCGTGGGAAATTAGTACCAGAGATATAGCAATGAATCTCATAAGATCTAGGCCAAAAACTCTTCCAGATAACATACCGATATGAAACAATTTGTTCATTAAAAAGTAAATAAGTTAATAATTAATATGATTCCATTTATAATCGAAGACAAAAAATTAAAACTGATTCTAATAATATCTTCGTGCAACTAACTTTTTAAAATCTCCTTATTTTTTGGCCATAAGAAATACTTATAATTTTCCAAACCAAATAATATTTGGAAAAATTTTATATAAACTTCATAAACTTAAGACCAACAAAAATTAGCAATAATTGCTGCAAAAGACTCCCTAAGTTTAATGAGTTAATAGATGCGCCGCTTAAGAGAAAGATTAAATATACAGCGGCAATTCCTGGCGCCCAGTAATAACTAACAAAAAAAGTGGTTATTATTTTAAATAATCGCCCCCAAAAAAAGAACAATATGAGCCCCCAATATGAAAAGTTCCAATAAACCTCCCCCTCACTTCCCAATGGAATAGACCATCCGACATGAAAAATCTTCTTTCCGGTATAGTAAGCAACAGTATGTGGTTTATCTTCCCAAATAACTCTAGGTATGTAAGTAGTCAATATTGAAGCAAAACTCAAACCATAAATATAATCTTCTTGTTCAGGAACTTTTCCAAATACAGCGATATACGGCTTTTCTCCTTGCCTTTTCGCGCCTTCACTTATTGCATATTCTAAATTGTCTTTAATTTTTGAAAATGAAAGAACACTTAAATCAGTCTGAGATTTTTTACTTGTAACTGATGAGCGCAATTGTCCTAATGTTCCAAATAACAGAAAGGCGATTAATCCAACTAAAATAATTGTAGTACTTGGGACTCGTCTATTTCTCAGTATCCAAGCACTTAAAAATAAAAAGACAACATTAAATAAGCTTGTCCTTGAACCTGATCCCAAAAACCCAGCAAAAGAAAATAACACCGCACTGCCTAAAAAAATTGGATTTCGTATTGAATTCTTCGGATCTGATATATACCAAACTAATGGAATAAAATATAACGTCCTTAAAAAAGAAACAAAAACTGTTATACCTTCTAAAGCTTGACGTCTACCTCCCTCCATACCCCAAGAATCAATATAGGCCTTAACCCCACCTTGCGATATAAAAAATCCGAAAAAAAACAACGTGGCCACGCCAGCAGTTAAGTAAATTCTTGTTATTGGAACGTTAGTATAAAAGTTGTAAACACGAGTAATACGAATCTGTGAAAGGTAATATCCCGCATATATTAATAATATAGAAAGGATTCGAAATATAACATATTTAAAATTAGCGTCAACGGTTGTATTAAAATCCTGAATTAGTGACGACTTGAGAAATCCTGTATCGTCGCTGTTAACATAAAAAAACGATAAAGGATCTTGTAATTTTGCCCTTGCAAGGGCGAGCAATGCTGGAAATGTTAAGGGATGGAATAATCCGACTGTATCAAATTTGAAAATAATAGGTGATAATATCAGCAAATTTAGCAACGAGTTGAGAAGTACAAATATAACCTCTTCAGTAAACACCAGTTCGCGATTTAATGAAAATACCAATGGAAGAAAAAATTGATATATTATCCAATAACCTAGTATTGCCCGTCTGATAAAAACAGGAATATCTACCAAAGGGTTCGAGTTAGATAATTTTAAATTATCCATACGGCTTATTTGAAAATATTTCTTAAACGCAAAATACTATTCAATGGTAAAAATTTCTTCTTTATCAAAAAAAGTATAAAAGCACGAAAGTGTGATTTCTGAGTTTTTAAGATTACATAATAATATTCAAACTCTTTATAATTGCCATCTCTGTACTTTTTAAGAGCAACGGTATATATATCCTTGCATGTTTGCTTATCGGGGCGTCTTAATGCAAAAGCTTCGGTGCCCAAAATATCTATATAGTCGTAGCCATACTTCTTACGCATCTCCGCACACTGTACTGAAAAACTTGAGTAAAACCGCTGTTTCACTTTTTTCAAATGATTGTTTCGGACGGAGTTCTCATCATCGTTTATTCTCCTGTATAAAATTTCAGGAACAATAAAAAAATTGGATTTAAGAGAAAGCCTACACCACAAGTCACGGTCTTGCGCAAATTTGAAAAACTTCCTATAACCTCCAACTTCCTTGTAAAAATCAATATTAAACATAACCTCACCATGGCTAAAAATATTTCGTTTTAATAAACTATTAAAACAGTCATCACCAGCAGAAATCTTTTCATTATATAAGCCGATTCTCTTGCCGCCTTTATAATTTTCCCAAAAGCAACCAACCACAGATAAATTTGGCGTTGCTGATTGAAATGCTTGTACTTGCTTCTCAATCCTTTGTGGATAAGAATAGTCACCCGATCCATGAATTGCTATATATTTACCAGAGGCTAATGAAACGGCGTGAATTAATCCATCCACAAAACCCAAATTTGATTTATGTGAAATGAGTTTTACGCGGGAATCGCGATCTGCAAATAACTGAAGTTTGTTTAACGTATTGTCCGTTGAATGATCGTCAAAAATAATTATTTCAATATTTTCGTACGTTTGATCTAGAAGGCTTTGGATAGATTCGTCAACAAAGCTTTCTCTGTTATAATATCCAGTAATTATACTTACTAATGGATTGGGGATCATAAGTTTAAATCTTATATTATTCTTTGTTCTACCTCTAAATCAACATCGAAGTTATTCAAAACCTTCTCTTTTACATGTGTGATGAGATCAATGATATCTTGTCCAATTGCGTCGCCCATATTTATAATAAAACCAGCATGTTTTTCAGATATTTTAGCTCCTCCAATCTGAAATCCTTTTAACCCGAGTTCTTCTATCATAGGGCCAACGAACTTGCCAGGAGGCCGTTTAAACACACTTCCTGCGTTAGGATATTCCTTGGGTTGTTTACTCCACCTTGCATTTCTGATTGCCGTCATCTTATTTGAAATCGTGATAGTATCAGAAGTGCGCAAATGAAGTTTGGCTTCAGTTACTATCAAATGTGTGTTTACTTGAAAATAGCTATTACGATAGCTAAAATCCATTTCTTGTTTCGTTTTTTGTGCAAAAGAATTTGTCGTGGGATCGTAAAATTCAACTGAAGATAACAAGTCTTTTATGTCTTCCCCTCCAGCACCTGCATTCATTACAATCGCTCCTCCTAGAGAACTTGGTATATCAAAAAACACTTCTAAGCCAGACAACGATTTATCTAGTGCAAATTCACTCAACTCTAACATAGAAGCACCAGATTCGGCACATAAAAACCCACTATCGTCAAGTGATATGTGATTGAAGTTGCCGGAAAAAATAACAAAAGACTCATCATAATAAGATTTGGATAGAATAATATTATTACCACCACCTAAAATAATTTTATTCTCATCATTTTTCAGACTGAAAATGTCACTTATATCATTTTTGGTTTCAGGGAAATAAGCTATCTTACAAATTGCAGGAATGCGGTATGAATTATAGTCTGTTAAATCAAAGTTATTATAGACTCTCATATTTTTCTTTCGGCTTTTTTCTTTTAATTTTTTCAATAGCGATATCAAAGTCTTTTTTCGAAAACTTTAAAATCTCTAAAATTGGAATTTGAACTTCCTTGGAATAAAAATGCAAAAATAATAGGGCAGAAATAATGTAACTTATGGTAGTTGATATAGCAGATCCCCTAGCCCCTAAAGAAGGATCCAATATAATATTAAGCACAATATTTAGTAATAGCGCAGGAACCATCGCTTTCATTGAAATCCATGGTTTACCTCGCCCTGCCATATCCATATTTAAAACTTTGAAAATGGTTAGTAATAGTATACCGGGCAAAAGGTACTGAAGAACACTAGCGCTTTCAACGAAAGCTTTGCCAAACATTAGTAATACGACAAACTTTGACAGAACTAATAGGACAATACTACCAATAGCAATTATTATAATTGATAACCTCAAAAGTAAGTGTACTTTTACCGAAAACTCTCTACTATTTTTCGAGTTTGCACTACCTGCAAAAACAATCGTACTCAACATCATAGGAATTTGCCAAAGCATTTCAATTATATTTACGCTCTTGGAATAAATTCCTAATTGATAGTCTGTCGACATTCTGTCCAAAATGATAACGTCAACCCGATAGTTTAAATTTATTACTAACAAAGCAATGGCATAGGTAACTCCAAGCGATAATAGCTTTACTATGATTTCCTTATCTATGGACAAGGTAAAATATTTATAGAATTCGTTTTTCCTCAACATGATCAGCGCCATCAGTAGCGGCCCCATTACGGCTGATGCCATGGCGCCTACAATACCCCATTTCGCCAATATAACCAGTAAAACTGTTGCAATCAGGACGAAAAATATTGGAAGCCAATTAACTCTGTTGAATTGCTGTATCTGGTTTTTTCCTAAAAAAAGCCCAGAGTTATAGTCCACAAACAAACTAAATGGAATAGGCATAATCGCCAAGAATACCAATAATAAATTGTCGCCAGAACTAGAGAAATAATGAATTAAAAAAAAGCATATAATTATGCTTATAAAAGTACTTAACAACCAGATATGAATTATTGAACGTTTCACTTTTTCTTCCGGGTATATATTTTTTCCCACGTAGAATGCTGTGGATTGTCTAATTCCTAATGCCCCGATTGTCATAAACAATGACGGATATACTGAAATAGCCGCTATTATACCATTATTAGCAGGTCCTAGCCAGCGAGCGATAATTATTGACCTGACAAGTCCTAGCACAATAACTAATACCTTACTAGTCATAACACTAGCAAGATCTTTCACAAACTTACTCATGCTGAAAAAGAGATATAGAAACTCCTAATTCAGATAGCTTTTTCTCTAATTCATTATAACCTCGTAAAGCCATTTCAACATTATAAATTTCAGACTCACCGTTTGAAAGTAAACCTGCCATAACTAGAGCCATACTACCTCGCAAATCCGTGGATTGCGCAATAGCAGATTTTGCGCTTTTTTTACCAATAATTGTTATAGCACCTTTTTCCCACTTTAGCTGATCCGGATAAAACTTACTAAGTTCTTCGCAATACTTTAATCTTTCAGGGTATCTATAATCATAAACTCTGCTAATTCCATCAGCGTATAATCCAAGAAGAACGTAGAAGGGCTGCATGTCAGATATAATGCCCGGATGTGTACCACAAGATACTTCAAATGGCTGTATACTTCCATTTATTAAACACTCTGGTGAAACAATGATATTATTCGAATTTCTGTACAAGTCGATCCCTGCTTCCTTGAGATGTATTAGAGGAATTTCCATCGTAGAAAACGGCACATCTTCGATTGTTATTTTACCCCCTGATAGAATTCCGTAGACAATCCAAGTAAGCGCTTCAATTCGATCAGGCATAACTCGGAAATTAGAACCGCGAAGATGTTCGCTTCCATGGACTTTAACAAAACTATTACCAACAACATCAATTTTTGCACCGGCGACCCTCAAAAATTCGATAAGATTTTCTATTTCTGGAGAAATATAGGCATTCTTAATAATTGTCTCGCCATTAATACTAGCGGCACAAATCAATGCGTTCTCAGTTCCTCCAATAGTAGAGATAGGAAAATCAATCTCCCCTGCTACAAAGCCATTAGGCGCCTTTATTTCAATAAAATCAAGTTTTTCAGTAACTTCTGCTCCAAGTTTTTGCCATACCATTATATGCAAATCGTAACCTCTACTTCCAATTTTGCAACCTCCAGGATAGGGAATTTGAGCAATGCCAGACCTTTTAATGAGTCCGGCAGCTAATAAATACGTTGTCCGAATAGGATAATCATAGTCATCAAGTAAATTATTTTTGAAATCTGATACATTGATAACGAGGGATTGCTTTTCTTCATCAATAACAATTAGCCCACCATTTTTAGTTATAAAATCAATCTTATAACGAGCATCAACTAACTCGGTTGGGAAGTTCTCTAATGTGACAATGTCGTCACAAATTAATGAAGCTGCAAGCAAGCGTGTAGCAGCATTTTTAGCCCCACTTACCTTAACGGAACCATTTGGAATTTGCCCGCCCTTTATATATGCCTTTAAGTCCTTTTTCATTTAAATTTCAGTTATATTTTCAGTAATTATTTTTGTTCACCATCTTTATAATAATCCTTGAACCAATCAACAAAGTTCCCAATTCCCTCATCTATAGTCGTACTTGGCTTATATTTTAAATTATTAACAGTTCGGTCAATATCTGCGAAAGTTATCTCTACGTCACCTGGTTGCATTGGCAAAATTTCCTTGATAGCCTCAATGCCTAATTTTTTTTCAATTACTTCAATAAAATCAAGCAATTTCGCAGGTTGATTATTACCTAGATTGTAAATAGTATATGGCGCAGAAGATCCCGAGGATTCCGCGACCTCAGCATTATAATTAGGGTCACTTACTGGAGGATTGTCAATAGATCGAACAATACCCTCTATAATATCGTCTATGTAAGTAAAATCACGTTGCATATTTCCGTGATTAAAAACCTTTATTGACTCACCGTTTAAAATTGCTTTGGCAAATAAAAAATAGGCCATGTCTGGACGGCCCCATGGTCCATAAACTGTAAAAAAACGTAAACCAGTAGTTGGAATCCCGAATAGATGACTATATGTATGCGCCATCAATTCATTACTCTTTTTTGTCGCAGCATAAAGCGATACTGGATGATCAACGCTATCGTTTGTAGAAAAGGGGGTTTTTTTATTTAATCCATAAACACTTGAACTACTAGCATACACTAAATGTCCCGTTTTTTGGCTCCGACAATTTTCTAAAATATTTAAAAATCCAACAATATTGCTATTAATATATGCCCGGGGATTATCAATGCTATATCTAACTCCTGCCTGGGCTGCCAAGTTAACAACAACTTCAAATTTGTATTTTTCAAATAAAACTTCTAATGCGTCTGAATCTTCCAGATTCATTCTTATAAATTTATATTTATGATATTTCAAACTTTGAACTTCTTTATGCCATTCTATTTCACTCTTGGCAATACCTGAATTCTCCAAGCGAGAATATTTCAAGTTCACGTCATAATAATCATTAATACTGTCTATACCAATGACTTCATCCCCCCTGTTTAAAAGGTATTTAGCCAAATAAAAACCAACAAACCCAGCCGTTCCGGTAACTAAAATTTTCATCTCCTGATTATATGAAATTTGTATTGTTAAATGAATTAGTTATTTTTTCTTTTTAACAGATCGGATAATTCTCGAAACCAATGAAGTTTTAGTTTGGTCGTTTTCAGAATAATTTCCGTAACCGTAACCGTAACCATAACCATAACCGTAGCCGTACCCGTAACCTTTTGATATTTCTATATCATTAATAACGATTCCCATCTTTCGCATCTTTTTATTTCTATAGATATCATCAGCTATTAAAAGCTGTTCTTTAAAAGTATATTTATGCCTAACTAAGTACAATGTTAAATCAGCAAATTTACTCAACAACTGAGCATCTGTTACCAATCCTATTGGAGGAGCATCCATAATTATATAATCAAATTTATTTCGTAACTCGATCATCAATTCCGACGTTTTGCTATTCAAAATTGTTTCAGCAGGATTCGGAGGAATAGGCCCCGAACTTAATAAATGTAGATTCTCATTTTCAGAAGATACTTGTATTATGTCATCCAATGAAATATTAGATGTTATCATATAATTAGTAAATCCTGACTTATTGGGCATATTTAATTTCATTGATAGAGTTGGCTTTCGAAGATCGAGCTCCATGAGGAGTACCTTTTTGCCAGATAAGGCTAACATCAACGCTGTATTAATAGCCACAAATGACTTACCCTCACCAGACATACTCGATGTTAAAAGAATAACTTTCTCATTATTTTCAGATGACAAAAAGAACTGTAAGTTGGTACGTAACGCTCTAAATTGCTCAACTATGCTTGACCTTGAAGTACCTGTTACGACAACATTATCACTTGCTTGATGATGATTAATTTCGCCAACAATAGGAATTGATGTTCTTTTAACTATGTCCTCCTTGTTAAGAATCCGTCTATTTAGTAAAGAATTTAGGGCAATAATTGTTATTGGAATTAAGAGTGCCAAAAATGCTGCCATTCCATAGACGATATTTTTCTTTGGGGTGTAGGGTAATAGTTCAGATTTTGGTAAATCAATTATTCGAGAATTGGAAAAATTTGATGTCTTAGAAATCGCAGTTTCTTCCTTTTTTTGCAATAAATAAAGGTACAATTGCTGTTTAATTTGCTGCTGGCGATCCAATCCTCTGAAAGCCCTCTCAAGAGCAGGGACTTGACGTATTTCACCTTCTAACTTACCTTGAGTCTTGCCGAGTTGGCTTTTATTTATAATTAATGATTTTCTCGTGTTATAAACTGTTTGGAGCATATCAGCTTTTGTTTCCTTAATACGATCATTTAAACTTTTCACGTAAGGGTTTTCAGAAGTTGATGATAACAACAGCTTATCTTTTTCTATTAACAGGTTATTATATCTATCTATTAAACCTGCAAATACAGCATCCTGAGGTAAAAGTGCGCCTGGAATTACTCGCACTCCGGTATCCTCATCTTCCATATAATCTACTAAAGCATCTATTACGCTGATTTGCGTATTTATTTTAGATAACTCATCGCTATACAATCCAGAGTTAGTAACAAGTAATCGAGACTGTTCTCCAATATCTGCTAGCTTTTTATCTTGCTTAAAAGATTGAACATCACCTTCAATATCACCTAATTCGCGTCCTACAATTATTAATCTGTTATTTATAAATGATATTGTGCTGTCCGCAATTTGATTTTTATTCTCAATGTTGTTTCTAACATAAAGTTCAATAAGCTTGTTTAATATGTCTTCTCCTTTTTTCGGTATAGAGGTCTTTAAAGAAATATTGACCAATGTTGTGGATTTATTTGGCACTTCAACAGTTAAACTATTAGTCATAGAAACTACTGTTTTGTCAATTGAATTAACAAAGAACGAATAGCCATCGTTACTTATTGGGAATCTCTCATTTCTAACTAATCGAATAACGCCAATACCGTTGACAAACAGCCCATCATTAAACTTAATATCTTTCTCAATTTTGTCTTTTGAAATATAGTCCTCATAGCTAATGTGTAAAAGATCCTTTTTGATAAACTTTAATTCAAAATTTGTGGCCATGATTGAATCATTCTGAGTAACTAACTCTACAATAAAGGGTGCCTTATAAGTTTCTTTTTTGTTTATTGTTTCATTTCTATAATAACTAATATTAAGTTTCAAATCTTTAGTAACTTCTTCCATCAACGAGCGCGATTTAAGCACTTCGATTTCATTATCAACATTATTCTTGACGTCGAATATTCCGTTCAGTTCACTTGCAACACCACCGATTCCCATACCACTTCCACCGGTTTTATCATCTTCAATAAGTATTTGCGCGTTTACATTAAACATAGGGTCAGTATATTTAATAACAAAATATCCACCTACTAAGCATATGATGAAACTTATCAATATTAACCACCAATTATGTAAAAGTTTTCCTACATAATTTGTTATAATATTATCCTCTTCCAAGTGTTGTTTTTCAGAATGATTATTTTGGCTATCCATAGAGTTTAGGATTTTATAATTTTGTAATTATTAATACAAGCGCTGTTAATACAGATACTGCTATGGTTATATACCTTGTTCTCCCGGCATCAGAAGAAGCCAATTTATTTTTATTTGGTTCGACGTATATGACATCGTTCTGTTTCAAATAATAATACTCACTCTTAAAAATATCAGCAGATGTGAGGTTTAACCTGATAAATTGTTTACTTCCCGCGTTATCTCTAACTAATAATACGTTCTCTCTTTTACCATAAATTGTCAGATCGCCCGCTAAACCTAAAGCATCTAGAACAGTAACGCGTTCATTAGGTAGCAAATAGGTTCCAGGTCTAACAACTTCGCCAATCACAGTGATTTTATAATTCACAAATCTGATTTGAACGGTTGGGTCCTTAAAATATTTCGAAGCCTTTTGCCTAATCAAGTCTTTTGCGCCGTATGTGGATAGCCCCCCAACTTTTAAAGCACCAAGCATTGGCAATTCAATTTCGCCATTTTTATCAACCAAAAAACCTAGTGCTTGTTGATTTCCAGAATTGCTAGCCGTGCTTGCACCTATCGCAGCACTAGCCACAACCTGATTGACGGCAGCTGTCCCAGCTGGATCAATTGTCTGAATGGAAATATTCAATATATCATCCGGCTGAATTAAAGGCTCTACAAATTTTATTTGCTCAACAAGCCTTACAGAGTCATTTAACGTTTGGAAGTATGCAATTTTTTTGTTAGAAGAGCATGATGTCAATAATGACATGAAAAAATAAAAAATGGTGAAAGCTTTGAAAAGCTTTAAATAATAGTTCATAATTACAAAAATTAGTTCATTAAAATTTCCACAATGTAGAAAAATAAATTATGCTATTATAGGCATGAATAAACGGTTAACAGTTAGGCGAAATACTTAAAATCATTGATCGTTAAAATCATGAATTTCACCATTAACCACAAAGCCAATTAATAATCAGATTTTGAAAAACTAATGTTTATTAACTGAAAGCCCAACGCTTATTCACAACAGATATAACATTATTTACTACTATTAGAACAATAATTCCAACAGATTCAATGAAATGTTCGACTAGATAGATATGTAAAAAATTATCCAGATGCATTGATATTGCTTCTGGATAATTAAAATATTATTTAACAGCTTCTTTACCAATAACATAAACTTTGAAACCAATCTCAGACAATTTTGCCTGATCAAGCAAGCTTCTTCCGTCAAATACGAAAGCTGGTTTCTTCATGTTATCGTAAATCTTTTTCCAATCGTAATCTTTAAACTCATCCCACTCTGTTAATACAGCAATGGCATGTGCATCTTTACAAGCTTCGTACGGATCTTCAACTACAGTAAGATATTGTTTGTTCTTTTCAGAGCTACGTGTTTCCAAATAATCCAAATCTGAATATACCTGGCTTGCCGGTACTTTCGGATCGTAAACTGTAATACCTGCCTGCTCGTTCAACAAGTCATCAGCTACATAAATAGCGGCCGACTCACGGGTATCGTTAGTATCCTTTTTGAACGCCCAACCCAGGAAAGCGATCTTTTTGCCTGACACAGTATTGTAAAGTGTTTTTACAATGTTGTTAGCAAAACGACGTTTTTGGTGATCGTTCATGATAATTACTTGCTCCCAGTAATCAGCAACCTCTCTTAAACCATATGATCTGGCAATGTAAACCAGGTTCAAGATGTCTTTTTGGAAACATGAACCACCGAAACCTACTGATGATTTCAGGAATTTAGGGCCGATACGGCTATCGGTACCGATTGAACGGGCTACCTCTGATACATCAGCACCGGTGCGCTCGCATAACTCAGATAATGAGTTAATAGATGATACACGTTGTGCAAGGAATGCGTTAGCAGTAAGTTTTGATAACTCAGATGACCAAAGATTAGTAGTTAACACTCTTTCTCTTGGTACCCAACGTGAGTAAATATCAACTAATGATTGTACCGCATCCTGACCTTCAGGAGTGGTATCACCACCAATTAATACACGATCAGGTGCATGTAAGTCTTCGACAGCAGTACCTTCAGCCAAAAACTCAGGGTTTGAAAGTATCTGGTAGTTTACACCGTTACCGGTATTTTGAAGAATATTTTTTACAGCTTCGGCAGTACGTACAGGCAGCGTTGATTTTTCAACTACTATTTTATCAGTGGTTGAAACACGGGCTATCTGACGTGCGCAAAGCTCAATGTATTTAAGATCGGCAGCCATACCTTTACCAGAACCGTAAGTTTTGGTTGGCGTATTTACCGAAATGAAGATCATTTCAGCTTCGTCAATAGCCTTATCAACTTCGGTAGAAAAGAAAAGGTTTCTTCCGCGGGCTTCAGCCACTACTTTATCCAAACCTGGTTCGTAAACCGGGATCTTTTCAGTATCCGGATCATTCCAGGCATCAATACGGGCCTGATTTAAATCTACTACAGTTACCTGAATGTCAGGGCATTTTTGTGCAATAACAGCCATAGTTGGGCCACCTACATAACCGGCGCCGATACAGCAAATCTTCGTTATTTTTTTACTCATAAAAAATTAATGATCAAATACTTTGTTTATATTTTTTACTTTGATTAACTACTGAATACTATACGTATTTTTCCGGTCTTGGCAACCTTCACAGATCCGTTATATAGCAAGTGTTAGCTTCAACTACATAAATTTAACTTTCACAACCGGCAAATGTATATTTTAAAATATGGCACTAAAATATTAAAAAAAATATAAATTAATCATTTTGAAATTGTTTTTTTTAAAAATATTTTAAAAACTTTCATAAAAGCAATACCTTGTACGTATTAGATTTACTTTGGTTCGCCTAATATCTAAATAATTGATATTAAAATTTTCAATTACTTAGCTTATGAGCAATATTCCAGATTTGTTTAAACAGATCGATTGTATGTGTCAAATATAAAGTTAAACTTCTAGCTATTTTCACGATTATCCAAATTGATTTAAAGCCAATTGTTCTAGCATGAAGATGTCCAGCAAAATAACAACTTTAGGAATAAAGACTCATAACATCAAATGGGACTTGTTATCCACTACACTATTTGCAATCGGCCTGGCTTCTGGTATACTGTCACCCATAATAGATCCCGGTAAGTTTTGGCTATTCGCATTTGCAGGATTAGCTTATCCAATATTTTTGGTTGCCAACCTGCTAATATTTATATGGTGGAGTATGAAAAGGAGCGCACTTCTATTTATACCTGCGATGGTGATCTTAGTAGGATTAGGGTTGGTATCACACCACATTAAAACACCGGGTTCAAATAAAATCTTGCCCAAACACGCATCCGCCATGCGGATCATGACCTGGAATGTACACCATTTTCAACCATTAAAAGGAAAATCTAAAATACTAACACATCAAATGCTTAAACTTATAGATAGTGTCAATCCGGACATTTTGTGTTTGCAGGAGTATTATGATCAGACTAACAGGCGCATAGATATTACAGATTCAATAAAGCGAATCATGCATACAGAGTATGCTTACTTTCAGCCTGTCAAAAAAAAATATACCGGTATCGCCATTTTCTCGAAATATCCAATTATCTATAAAAAAAATCTCAACAACAGTATGACAGCATGTGATCAATGTATAATTGCAGATATATTGATACATGGCAGGGTACAGCGGGTATATGCCTTGCATCTGCAATCGTATTTTCTTCCATTAAAGCAAGCCGGACAATCAGATCTGACCTATGCCGCAAGCGTTGTTAATTCATTAAAAATGGGCTTTATTAAAAGAAGCCGGCAGGTTAACCAGCTAAGTAAAGAGATTCGCACCAGCCCCTACCCTGTTATACTGACGGGCGATTTTAACGATCCGCCGGCCTCATATACTTTCCATAAATTATCAAAAGGGCTAATCAATACTTTTAAAGAACAGGGCTCGGGCTATGGTTCTACTTACGCCGAATCATTGTTACCTTTTCAAATAGACTATATACTGGTGCCTAAAAACACACAGGTACAGCATTACCGGGTGGTGCGCCAAAAACTGTCTGATCATTATCCGGTTGTTGCCGACATCAGCAAATAAGATCCATATCCTATTTCATAAGGCGCATTACCTCATCCACAAAAATATTAATCCACAAAAAAACCCGGCAAATTACTTTGCCGGGTTTTGTATTTTATTCTTTTTCAGAATAGCTTATTAAGCATCAACTTCTTCTGTTTTAGAAGCCATCAGTCTGTCAAATTCTTCCTGAGAACCTACACGGATATTTTCGTATTCGCGTAAACCTGTTCCTGAAGGAATTAAGTGACCTACGATAACGTTCTCTTTCAAACCAAGCATGTTATCTTTTTTACCTGCTATAGCTGCTTCGTTCAGTACTTTAGTTGTTTCCTGGAACGATGCCGCAGAGATAAACGATTTGGTACCTAACGATGCCCTGGTGATACCTTGCAGTATCGGGCTTGAAGTTGCCGGGATAGCATCTCTTACTTCAACCAGTTTCAAGTCGCGGCGTTTAAGGGCCGAGTTCTCTTCACGCAGTCTTCTAAGTGATACGATCTGACCTGATTTCAATGTAGATGAATCACCCGGTTCAACAACAACTTTCTTGTCGAAGATCTCGTCGTTCTCTATCATGAAATCCCATCCGTCAACAGCTTCTCTTTCAAGGAAACGGGTATCACCTGCATCCTCAATAGCTACTTTCTGCATCATCTGGTGAACGATAACCTCAAAGTGTTTATCGTTGATCTTTACACCTTGCAAACGGTAAACCTCTTGTATACCATTTACCAGGTATTCCTGTACCGCGGCCGGGCCTTTAATAGCCAGGATATCGGCAGGAGAGATAGAACCATCTGATAACGGCATACCGGCTTTCACAAAGTCATTATCCTGTACAAGGATGTGCTTAGAAAGTGGTACAAGGTATTTTTTAACTTGGCCGTCTCTCGATTCGATAGTGATCTCGCGGTTACCACGTTTCACACCACCTAAGGTTACTACACCATCAATTTCGGTTACTACAGCCGGGTTAGATGGGTTACGTGCTTCAAACAACTCTGTTACACGTGGTAAACCACCCGTAATATCTCGCGTTTTACCGGTTGAACGAGGTATTTTAGCAATAACCTGTCCGGTTTGTAGTTTTTCACCTTCATCAACAGCGATGTGGGCACCTACCGGAATGTTATATCCTTTTATTATGTTTCCTTTATTATCGGCAACCTGGATAGAAGGGTTTTTAGTTTTATCCCTTGTATCGATAATTACCTTTTCGCGGTGACCGGTTTGCTCATCAGATTCTTCACGGAACGTGATACCTTCTAATACAGCCTCAAATTTGGTAACACCTGCAAATTCAGAGATGATTACCGCATTGTACGGATCCCATGAACAAATACGATCGCCTTTAGAGATCTTAGAACCATCTTCAACATACAGGTAAGCACCGTAAGGAATATTATTAGTTACGATAACCTTGTTAGTACCTGCCTCAACAATGCGGAATTCACCAGAACGACCCAATACTACATCAACATCGCCATCTTCAGCAGTGGCATATTTAACGGTACGTACGTTCTCAAATTCAATAACACCATCAAACCTCGCGTTAATTTGTGATTCTGCCGCGATGTTCGAGGCGGTACCACCCACGTGGAATGTACGAAGTGTTAACTGTGTACCCGGCTCACCGATTGACTGTGCTGCAATTACACCCACAGCTTCACCTTTTTGCACGCGTTTACCGCTTGCAAGGTTACGGCCGTAGCACAAAGCACATACGCCACGTTTGCTTTCGCAAGTTAATACCGATCTTATTTCGATACCTTCTAACGGAGAGTTCTCAATCTTTTTGCCAATCTCTTCAGTAATGTCCTGACCTGCCAATACCAACACTTCGTTAGTAATAGGGTCATGCACTTCATGCAGAGAGGTACGGCCTAAAATACGATCGTATAAAGGCTCAACGATATCCTCGTTGTCTTTAAGCGCAGTTGTGTAGATACCTCTTAAAGTACCGCAATCAACCTCACCAACAATCATATCCTGGGCAACGTCATGTAAACGACGGGTTAAGTAACCAGCATCAGCCGTTTTCAACGCCGTATCCGCCAAACCTTTACGGGCACCGTGGGTAGAGATAAAGTACTCTAATACCGAAAGGCCTTCTTTAAAGTTTGAAAGGATCGGGTTTTCGATGATCTCGCCACCTGAACCTGATTTTTGAGGTTTCGCCATCAAACCACGCATACCTGCAAGCTGACGGATCTGCTCTTTAGAACCACGTGCACCTGAATCAAGCATCATGTACACCGAGTTAAAGCCCTGGTTATCGTTCGACAGGATGTCCATCACATTCGCGGTTAAGCGGTTGTTGATACGTGTCCAGATATCGATGATCTGGTTGTAACGCTCGTTGTTGGTGATGAAACCCATGTTATAGTTATTCATTACCTCTTCCACTTCTTTTGAAGCTTGTTCGATAAGCGTAACTTTTTGCTCAGGGATGTTAATATCTTTCAGGTTAAATGATAAACCACCACGGAATGCCATTTGGAAACCTAACTCCTTAATATCATCAAGGAACTGGGCGGCGCGTGCCATACCGGTGATCTTTACTACCTCACCAATGATATCACGAAGTGATTTCTTGGTAAGCAGCTCATTAATATAACCTACTTCTTCAGGTACGTGTTGGTTAAACAATACACGGCCTACAGTAGTATCAATCAATTTAGTAACGATGCTGCCATCGCGTTCTTTGATCCTGCCTTTTACTTTAATAAATGCGTGCAGGTCAAGTTTCTTCTCGTTGTAAGCGATAATTACCTCTTCGGCAGAGTAGAAAATTAAATCCTGACCTTTAACCACACGTGTTTCATCTGTTTTACGGCCTTTGGTTATGTAGTACAAACCAAGCACCATGTCCTGTGATGGTACTGTAATTGGGGTACCGTTAGCAGGGTTAAGGATGTTGTGTGAGGCAAGCATTAATACCTGGGCTTCCAAAATTGCCGCGTTACCAAGTGGTACGTGAACGGCCATCTGGTCACCGTCAAAATCCGCGTTGAAAGCCGTACAGGTTAACGGGTGCAATTGAATCGCTTTACCTTCAACCAGTTTTGGCTGGAACGCCTGGATACCCAACCTGTGCAGCGTAGGCGCACGGTTTAGCAATACAGGGTGTCCTTTCAATACGTTCTCTAATATATCCCAAACTAATGGGTCTTTACGGTCAACAATCTTTTTGGCAGATTTTACTGTTTTAACCACACCACGCTCAATCATTTTGCGGATGATAAATGGTTTGAACAGCTCGGCAGCCATATCTTTTGGTAAACCGCACTCGTGTAATTTAAGGCTTGGGCCTACAACAATTACCGAACGAGCAGAATAATCCACACGTTTACCTAATAAGTTTTGACGGAAACGGCCTTGTTTACCTTTCAGGATATCTGAAAGTGATTTCAAAGCACGGTTACCTTCAGTTTTAACCGCGTTAACTTTACGTGAGTTATCGAATAACGAATCTACAGCTTCCTGTAACATACGTTTTTCGTTACGTAAAATAACTTCCGGTGCTTTAATCTCGATCAAACGTTTTAAACGGTTGTTACGGATAATTACACGACGGTAAAGGTCATTTAAATCTGAAGTAGCGAAACGGCCACCTTCCAGTGGTACCAACGGACGCAGTTCTGGCGGGATAACCGGAACGATCTTAACGATCATCCACTCAGGGTTATTCTCGATCCTGGTTTTAGCATCGCGGAAAGCCTCAACAACCTGTAAGCGTTTTAAGGCTTCGTTTTTACGTTGTTGTGAAGTTTCATTAGCAGCCTGATGACGCAGGTTGTATGATAATTCATCTAAGTTAAGGCGTTTCAATAATTCTTCAAGAGCCTCAGCACCCATTTTAGCCACAAATTTCTGTGGATCCTTGTCATCAAGGTACTGGTTCTCTTTTGGTAATGTATCCAATACATCAAGGTATTCTTCTTCAGTTAAGAAATCCATTTTCTGGATGCCGTCACCTTCTTTAATACCCGGTTGAATAACTACATATCTTTCGTAATAAATGATCAGGTCTAACCTTTTAGTTGGAAGTCCTAATAAGTAACCAATTTTATTTGGTAACGAACGGAAGTACCAGATATGCGCAACAGGCACCACCAGGTTGATGTGGCCCATACGCTCACGACGTACTTTCTTTTCAGTAACCTCAACACCGCAACGGTCGCACACGATACCTTTGTAACGGATACGTTTGTATTTACCGCAATGGCACTCATAATCTTTCACCGGACCGAATATACGCTCGCAGAACAAACCATCACGTTCAGGCTTGTAGGTCCTGTAGTTAATGGTTTCCGGTTTTAAAACTTCACCGCTTGAACGCTCAAGGATAGACTCCGGAGAGGCTAAACTGATAGTAATAGTGGTAAAATTACTTTTGATTTTATTATCCTTTTTGTAAGACATAGTCTCCTTTTGTTTTATTGTTGTTGAAAGGTTATAAAGTTGGAATGTTGTAACGTTGATTTAACTTTTCAACATTACAACCTTCCAACATTACAACAACCCCTTATTCTAACGTGATATCCAAACCTAAACCTCTTAATTCATGAACCAATACGTTGAATGATTCAGGAACTGATGGTGTAGGCAGGTTTTCACCTTTAACAATAGCCTCATAAGTTTTAGCACGGCCGATAACATCATCCGATTTAACGGTTAATATCTCTTGCAGGATATTTGAAGCACCGAATGCCTCTAATGCCCAAACCTCCATCTCACCAAAACGCTGACCACCAAACTGGGCTTTACCACCCAATGGCTGTTGTGTAATTAATGAGTATGGCCCGATAGAACGCGCGTGCATCTTATCATCAACCATGTGACCTAATTTCAGCATGTAGATAATACCGACAGTAGTTTGCTGATCAAAACGGTCACCTGTTAAACCGTTGTACAGATAAGTACGGCCCGATTCAGGTAAGTTTGCCTTTTTAACCCACTCTTCAACCTCTTCGTGGCTTGCACCATCAAATATCGGCGTAGCGAATTTCATACCCAGCTCTTTACCTGCCCAGCCTAATACTGTTTCGTAGATCTGTCCAAGGTTCATACGTGAAGGTACACCCAGCGGGTTCAACACGATATCAACCGGAGTACCGTCTTCAAGGAAAGGCATGTCTTCGTCACGTACAATACGTGCAACAATACCTTTATTACCGTGACGACCGGCCATTTTATCACCCACTTTAAGCTTACGCTTTTTAGCGATGTATACTTTAGCCATTTGTACGATACCTGATGGCAGCTCATCACCTACGCTGATAGCGAACTTATCCCTGCGGTAAGCGCCCAGCTCTTCGTTAACTTTAATATTATAGTTATGAAGAAGTGTTTTTATCTGGTCGTTCTTATCATCATCAGTGGTCCATTTAGTTGGATTGATGTTTTCGTAGTTCAGTTCGGCCAGTATTTTTTGCGTGAACTTAACACCTTTAGCTACAAAAAGCTCTTTGTAAACGTTGTAAACACCTTGTGATGTTTTACCGTTAACAATTTCGAATAATTTGTCAACCAAAGTATTCTTAAGGTCTTTTATCGCTTTTTCGTGTTTAGTATCCAGTTTCTCAATCTGCGCTTTTTCTTCAGCTTTTGAAGTCTTTTTAGCACGTGAGAATAATTTGGTATCAATTACAACACCCGCAATTGAAGGCGGAGTTTTTAATGACGCGTCTTTAACGTCACCTGCTTTATCACCAAATATGGCACGTAATAATTTTTCTTCCGGTGAAGGATCAGATTCACCTTTAGGGGTGATCTTACCAATCAGGATGTCGCCTTCTTTAACCTCGGCACCTACACGGATAATACCGTCTTCGTCAAGATCTTTAGTAGCTTCTTCTGATACGTTAGGGATATCCGGTGTTAACTCTTCTTCCCCACGTTTGGTATCGCGCACTTCCAATTCAAATTCTTCAACGTGTAATGAGGTGAAGATATCCTGTGATACCACACGTTCAGAGATCACGATCGCATCCTCAAAGTTGTAACCTTGCCAAGGCATGAACGCAACCTTTAAGTTACGGCCTAATGCAAGCTCACCATTTTGGGTAGCGTAACCTTCGCAAAGTACTTGTCCTTTTTCAACTCTCTCACCTTTCTTAACGATAGGCTTAAGGTTCATGGTAGTACTTTGGTTGGTTTTCTTGAACTTGGTTAAACGGTAAGTCTTGGTATCGCCGTCAAAAGAGATCAGGCGGTCAAGCTCATTACGGTCGTATTTTATTTTAATTTCGGTAGCGTCAACATATTCAACCACACCATTGCCTTCGGCATTGATCAGTGTACGTGAATCTTTAGCTACACGGCCTTCCAAACCGGTACCAACAATAGGCGCTTCCGGACGTAACAATGGTACGGCCTGGCGTTGCATGTTCGAACCCATCAATGCACGGTTAGCATCATCATGCTCCAGGAATGGGATCAATGATGCCGCGATAGATGTGATCTGGTTTGGAGCGATGTCCATATAATCAAGTCTTTCCGGCTCGATGATCGGGAAGTCACCCTCGAAACGTGCTTTTACACGCGGGTTGGCAAATTCACCTTTATCATCATAGTAAGCGTTAGCCTGACCGATAGTTTTACCGTCTTCATCTTCTGCCGACAGGTAAACAACCGCCTCATCAACCATTACTTTACCGTCAACCACACGTTTGTACGGGGTTTCGATAAAACCAAGGTTGTTGATCTTAGCGTGTACGCAAAGTGAAGAGATCAAACCAATGTTCGGACCTTCTGGTGTTTCGATAGTACACAAACGACCGTAGTGGGTGTAGTGTACGTCACGAACCTCGAAACCTGCACGCTCACGCGACAGACCGCCGGGCCCAAGGGCTGACAGACGACGCTTGTGCGTAATCTCTGCCAGTGGATTGGTTTGATCCATGAACTGTGATAGCTGGTTGGTACCGAAGAACGAGTTGATCACTGATGACAGTGTACGCGCGTTGATCAGGTCTGTTGGTGTGAACACCTCGTTGTCGCGAATGTTCATACGCTCACGGATGGTACGGGCCATACGTGCTAAACCTACACCAAACTGTGCATACAATTGCTCACCTACCGTACGTACACGACGGTTTGATAAGTGGTCAATATCATCCACCTCAGCTTTAGAGTTAATCAATTTGATCAGGTACTTCACAATAGCGATGATATCCTGTTTGGTTAAAACTTTGGTTTCATCAGAAGTATCCAGTTTCAATTTACGGTTGATGCGGTAACGACCCACATCGCCCAGGTCATATCTTTTATCCGAGAAGAATAAACGATCGATGATACCACGTGCAGTTTCCTCATCAGGTGGTTCAGCGTTACGTAACTGACGGTAGATGTGCTCCACCGCTTCTTTCTCAGAGTTCGAAGTATCTTTTTGTAATGTATTATATATAATAGTATAATCACCGCTGGTTGAAGCATCTTCCTTGTTTAGGATGATGGTTTTAACACCCGCGTCGATGATCATATCGATATGGTCGTCTTCAAGTATGGTTTCACGCTCAAGGATGATCTCGTTACGATCGATAGATACCACTTCACCAGTATCCTCGTCCACGAAATCCTCAACCCATTTTTTAAGCACCCTTGCAGCAAGCTTACGGCCAATAAATTTCTTTAAGCCTGATTTGCTTACTTTCACTTCATCGGCAAGTTCAAATAATTCCAAAATGTCTTTATCTGAATCATAACCAATCGCACGAAGTAACGTGGTAACCGGGAATTTCTTTTTACGGTCAATATATGCATACATCACGTTGTTAACGTCAGTAGCAAACTCAATCCATGAACCTTTGAAAGGAATTACACGGGCCGAGTACAATTTAGTACCGTTGGTGTGGCGGCTCTGGCCAAAGAACACACCGGGTGAACGGTGCAGCTGTGATACGATAACACGTTCGGCGCCATTGATAACAAAGGTTCCTTTCGGTGTCATGTAAGGGATAGTACCCAGGTACACATCTTGCACTATGGTTTCAAAATCTTCGTGCTCTTCATCATTACATGAAAGGCGAAGTTTTGCTTTTAAAGGCACACTATAAGTTAACCCGCGCTCGATACACTCTTGTATATCATAACGTGGCGGATCAATAAAGTAGTCAAGAAACTCCAAAACGAAGATGTTTCTTGAATCGGAAATAGGAAAGTTTTCAGCAAACACCTTGAACAACCCCTCTTTATAGCGGTTGTCTGAAGTAGTTTCCAATTGAAAAAATTCCTGGAAAGATTGTAACTGCACATCCAGGAAATCCGGGTAATCCAATACCTTACGGCTGGTTGCAAAGTTTACTCTTTGATTATTTTTGTTTGCCAAGGGATTATAATTTTAGTTTACTAATAAACTGTGTACTTGTTTGATTAAAGTTTTTCCTGAACTTCAAACAAAAATGGGTGTAATATAAACAACAATAGACCCCGACCTAAAACGGTCGGAGTCTGATGCTATTGTGTGTGGGGTTAATTATTTAACCTCAACTACCGCTCCGGCTTCTTCTAATTGTGCTTTAAGAGCTTGTGCTTCTTCTTTAGTTACACCAGTTTTTAATTCTTTAGGTGCACCGTCAACTAAGTCTTTAGCTTCTTTCAAGCCAAGGCCTGTAAGGTCTTTTACCAATTTAACTACAGCTAATTTTGAACCGCCAGCTTCTTTCAAGATAACGTCAAATGCAGTTTGCTCAGCAGCAGCTGCAGGGGCATCGCCACCATCAGATGGAGCAGCAGCAACAGCAACAGCTGCAGCAGCAGGCTCAATACCATACTCGTCTTTTAAGATTTGAGCTAATTCGTTTACTTCTTTTACTGTTAAGTTAACTAACTGTTCAGCAAAGGCTTTTAAATCTGCCATTTTATTTAATTTTTTACTTTAATACGTTTTGTTTAATATCGAACTTAAGGGTGTTCGTTAACCTCTTTCTTGCAATGTTTTTACAACACCTGCCAGTATATTTCCGCCTGATTGCAATGCAGAAACAACGTTCTTTGCCGGTGATTGCAGTAATCCTATCACTTCGCCTATCAGTTGTTCTTTTGACTTTAGTTTGGTCAAAGTATCTAACTGATTATCGCCTATGAATACAGCTGAATCGATGTATGCTGCTTTTAAAACCGGTTTGTCACCTTGTTTTCTTAGTTTCTTGATCAACTTTGCCGGAGCAGTTGCTGATTTTGAAAAGAAGATTGATGAAGAACCTTTTAAAACATCATATATCGGACTGAAATCTCCGCCGGCAGCTTCCATAGCTTTTTTGATCAAGCTGTTTTTTGCTACCTGTATCTTAATGTCGTTTTCGAAACATTGACGACGGATATTATTGATTTTTGCAACCGTTAAATCTGAAGTATCAGTAATATAGAAATTACCGTACTCTTTAATCTGTTCAGTAAGGGCAAGAACAAGATCGTATTTTTCTTCTTTATTCATGATTAAATCCCCGCTACTGTTTTGGTTTCAATTTCAATTCCTGGCGACATAGTTGAAGAGAGATGGATACTCTTGAAATATGTTCCTTTCGCTGCAGATGGTTTTAATTTTGAAATGGTTTGCAATACTTCCAAAGCATTTTCATAAATTTTATCCGCAGGAAAAGATGCTTTTCCTATTGAAGTGTGGATGATACCTGTTTTATCAACTTTGAAGTCGATTTTACCACCTTTAACCTCAGTTACAGCTTTACCAACTTCTGGTGTTACTGTTCCTGATTTTGGGTTAGGCATAAGGTTACGCGGACCGAGAATACGACCCAAACGACCTACTTTAGCCATAACACTTGGCATAGTGATGATAATATCAACATCAGTCCATCCGCCTTCAATCTTGGCAATATAATCATCCAAACCTACAAAATCTGCACCTGCGTCTTTTGCTTCCTGCTCTTTGTCAGGCGTGCAAAGTACTAAAACACGTACAGTTTTACCGGTTCCATGAGGTAATGTTGCTATACCACGTACCATTTGATTGGCTTTACGAGGGTCAACACCTAAACGAACATCTATATCAACTGATGAATCAAACTTGGTTAGAGTAAGCTCTTTTACCAATGCTGACGCAGCTTGTAAACTATAGGATTTGTTAGCCTCAATTTTGGAGAGTGCCGCTTTTTGATTTTTTGTTAATCTAGCCACTGTCTTAAACTGATTTGTATAAATTAATTATTCCAGGGAGCCGTACCAGATACGGTAATCCCCATACTGCGGGCAGTTCCTGCTACCATTTTCATGGCTGATTCTACTGTGAACGCATTCAAGTCAGTCATTTTATCTGTGGCGATTGTTTGAACCTGATCCCAACTTACGTTGGCAACTTTTTTACGGTTAGGCTCAGCCGACCCACTTTTTAAACCTGTAGCTTCCAATAACTGGATAGCAACCGGTGGGGTTTTAATGATAAAATCAAAAGACTTGTCAACGTATACAGTAATAACCACAGGTAGCACTTTACCAGGTTTATCCTGGGTACGTGCATTAAACTGCTTGCAAAATTCCATAATGTTCACACCCTTTGCACCCAATGCAGGGCCAATTGGTGGAGATGGATTCGCAGCGCCGCCTTTCACTTGTAGTTTTACTAACGCACCGACTTCTTTTGCCATTTTAATTTACTTTAATTATTACTCAATGTTAGTAAGTGGAAGCTATGTAACATTTTGTTGATGAGTGGTGCTTTGTGAATGGTGAGCCGTAGCCCATCATAAAAACAATCACCCAACTTCTTTATATATGTATGGCAGTATGCAAGTGAATCAATAACTCACTATTTACCGCTCACCAAATTATTCTTTCTCTACCTGCATGTAATTCAATTCGAGCGGCGTACGGCGGCCGAATATCTTTACCATTACTTTCAGTTTCTTTTTCTCTTCGTTAACCTCTTCAATTACGCCGCTAAAGCCATTGAAAGGGCCATCCATCACTTTTACATTTTCACCCACGTAATATGGCACGTTGATGGTTTCGGTTTGTGATGTCATTTCGTCAACCTTACCTAAAATACGGTTAACTTCTGCCTGGCGTAAAGGGATAGCATTACCTGCTTTATCACCTAAAAAGCCAATTACACTATTAATGTTTTTAATAATGTGTTCAAGCTCGCCATCAAGGGCGGCTTCCATTAAAACATAGCCCGGAAAATAGTTACGCTCTTTAGCTATCTTTTTTCCATCACGCATTTGATAATACTTTTCGGTAGGTATTAACACCTGCGGTATCAAATGAGAAATACCGAGGCGACTAACCTCAGCATCTATATATTGTTTTACTTTCTTTTCTTTACCACTTATGGCTCTTACCACGTACCATTTTAACTGATCACTCATCTATATCAAATATTAAGCCAGTGAACTATAAAACTGTTTAAGCAAGTAACCGATACCTTGATCCATCACGAATATTAAGGCAGCGATTATAATAGCAGCAACCAATACCAGTATAGCACTGTTAAGTAACTCTTTCCATGTTGGCCAGGTTACTTTTTGGGTTAACTCTATGTACGACTCCTTAATATATTCAGTTACGTTAGCCATTTTCTACTTTGCTCTATATGCACGGGAACAAGGATTCGAACCCTGATCAAAGGTTTTGGAGACCTCTATTCTACCGTTGAACTATTCCCGTGTATTATTGTTGTTCATTATGAAACAAAGTACTCAGACTAATCCGAGTACTTTGTTTGTATAATTAACCTAACCTTTAGTGCTTGCGCGTTTAAAGGGGATTATTTTAAGATTTCAGTTACCTGACCGGCACCTACTGTTCTACCACCCTCACGGATAGCGAAACGCAGACCTTTTTCCATTGCGATAGCGTTGATCAACTTTACAGTGATGGTAACGTTATCACCTGGCATAACCATTTCTACACCTTCAGCAAGTGAAATTTCACCTGTTACGTCAGTAGTACGGAAATAGAATTGCGGACGGTATTTGTTGAAGAATGGAGTGTGACGACCACCTTCTGCTTTTGACAATACGTAAACCTCAGCTTTGAAATCTGTGTGAGGAGTTACTGAA
Organism: Mucilaginibacter gynuensis; assembly: GCF_039541195.1. Lineage (NCBI taxonomy): Bacteria > Pseudomonadati > Bacteroidota > Sphingobacteriia > Sphingobacteriales > Sphingobacteriaceae > Mucilaginibacter > Mucilaginibacter gynuensis. The sequence continues at coordinate 37,942 of NZ_BAABFT010000011.1, read as the reverse complement.
CCTGGTTTACAGATAACCATACCACGACGGATATCAGTTTTCTCAATACCACGTAACAATAAACCTACGTTGTCACCAGCTTCACCACGGTCAAGGATCTTACGGAACATCTCAACACCAGTTACGGTTGATTTTAAGTTCTCAGCACCCATACCTAAGATGTCAACTTGCTCACCTGAGTTAATTACACCACGCTCGATACGACCTGTTGCTACAGTACCACGACCAGTGATCGAGAATACGTCTTCAACCGGCATCAAGAAAGGAAGATCAGTTAAACGTGGAGGAATTGGAATGTAGTTATCTACAGCGTCCATCAGTTCCATGATCTTACCAACCCACTGAGGATCTGCGTTAAGACCACCAAGAGCTGAACCTTGAATAACTGGGATATCATCACCTGGATATTCGTAGAATGATAATAATTCACGAATTTCCATTTCTACTAATTCTAATAATTCCGGATCATCAACCATGTCAACTTTGTTCATGAAAACAACAAGTGCAGGTACACCTACCTGACGAGCTAACAGGATGTGCTCACGGGTTTGAGGCATCGGACCATCAGTTGCAGCAACCACAATGATTGCACCATCCATCTGGGCAGCACCTGTAACCATGTTTTTCACATAATCCGCGTGACCCGGGCAGTCAACGTGTGCGTAGTGACGGTTAGCAGTTGAGTACTCAACGTGCGCTGTATTAATAGTGATACCACGCTCTTTTTCTTCAGGAGCAGAGTCGATTGAATCGAAAGAACGAGCTTCAGATAAACCCGCATCAGCTAATACTTTTGTAATTGCAGCTGTAAGGGTGGTTTTGCCGTGGTCAACGTGACCAATAGTGCCGATGTTTAAGTGCGGCTTGCTACGGTCAAACTTTTCTTTTGCCATGATGTATATTAATTTTGTAGGTTAATTTTTATTTAAAAATATTCTTTAATCTCTTAAATTGAGCCAACAATGGGATTTGAACCCATGACCTCTTCCTTACCAAGGAAGTGCTCTACCCCTGAGCTACGTCGGCTGATGTTTAGTTTTCAGTTGCCAGTTTAAAGTTTGCAGTTGTTATGCTGCTTACCGCGAACCTTGCACTGTCCACTATTTTTATTGAGCGGAAGACGAGGTTCGAACTCGCGACCTATAGCTTGGAAGGCTATCGCTCTACCAACTGAGCTACTTCCGCTTTTCTTTAAATTAGTGATTGAGTGAATTATCGCTTAATCTTTTCAGATCAAATCAACAATTCACTCATTCAATCCATCACTAATTAAAATGTGGGGGGAGAAGGATTCGAACCTTCGTAGCCGAAGCAACGGATTTACAGTCCGTCCCATTTGACCGCTCTGGTATCCCCCCGGTTGTTAATTTTAGATTCTCCATGCTCTATGCACCAATAATGGAAGCATCAGTACATTTTGCATCTCAAACCTAAAATAAACAGAGCCTCCTATCGGGATCGAACCAATGACCTACTGATTACAAGTCAGTTGCTCTACCAGCTGAGCTAAGGAGGCTTATTATTTTACCTTTTCTCTATCTCTGTTCACCTTATTAGCGGCCGCAAAGATATAAATGGTTTTATAATTACAAATTTTATTTTTTTCTTTTTAAAGAACGATCCCTTTTCTTCGTTTTTGCGCCGTTAAGCACCTCCCCGAAAGGGACTGCAAATCTACAAAAATTTATACCCGTTCAAAATTTTTTATCAAAAAAAATCGACAGGCTTTTTACCTGTCGATTTTCGCTTTGATTTACTGTATTTTACGTTTAAAATTCCTCTTCGGCCGATGTGAGTATTGCCTTCTTGGCAACGGCATCAGCCGCGTTTTTCTTCTGTTTGTGCTTTTCTATCTGCTTGCGGAGGCTCTCGATAGCCAAATCAGTAGCTTCTTCAAAGGTTTTACATTTTTCTTTGGCAAATATGGTATTGCCCGGCAGCTGAAGTTTTATCTCCGATATCTTATTTGCTTCATCTTCAACATTCTCCAGCTTTAAATAAACTTCCCCATTAATTATATGATCATAAAATGTATCGAGCTTATCGGCTTTTTTCTGTATGAAATCCAACAATTTTTTGTCTGCAGTAAAATGAATTGATTGCACTGTGATTTTCATGGTTCCTCCGTTTTATGCCTTTGGATGGGCGAGTTTATAAATAGACTTTAATCGTTCAACTGAGTTGTGCGTATAGATTTGAGTGGCGCTTAAATTGGCGTGCCCCAGCAATTCCTTAATAGAATTAAGATCGGCCCCGTTGTTTAAAAGAGCGGTTGCAAACGTGTGCCGAAGCACGTGCGGGCTCTTTTTATTTTGGGTAGATATGTAGGAGAGGTATTTATGCACAATTAAATATATAAGTTTCGGGTAAGCGTTTGCTCCTTTATCTGTAACGATCAATATTAAAGAATTGTTATCAAAATTTTGCATTTTCTTTAATTCCACGTAATCAGTAAGTAAACGCTTCAGCTCTGTATTCACCGGGATGATGCGTTCCTTATTGCGCTTGCCTAAAACCTTTACCGTACCCTCATATTGGTTAATATCGGTTTCTTTGATGCCTAACAGCTCGGCCAGGCGTATGCCTGTACCAAACAGCAGTTCTATCACCAGCTTATCGCGCAGGCCCTTAAAATCAGTATTAAATACCGAATCATCATCGAGCATTTTAGCCAGTTTTATATCTTCTACCACCACGGGTAGTTTTTTAGGAATTTTGGGCGTATTGATTTTGGCGGTGGGGTTAACGGTAATAACGCCCTCCTGCACCAAAAACTTAAAGTATTTGCGCAGCGTGGCTATTTTGCGGTTAACGGAACGGGCAATAATTTTATCATCCATCATGGTCACCATCCAGCTGCGGATGTGGTGATGTGTAATTTCGGAAGGATGTGTTACGGGTTGATCGCTCTGTAGAAAACGGATGAACTGATCAAGATCTGACTGATAAGCAGCAACTGTATGAGGTGAGTACCGCTTTTCAAATTTAATATATTGTATAAAACGCTCTAAAAACATAAAAACTACTCATACATCCAGGGAAATGAATGTACAAATAGTTTTAATATGTAGTTAGAAAATCTGAAAATTTCTTTTTACAAAGAAAAATTAAGATGGATCTAAGTTTAAGCCTTGTTTGTAGATAGCGTTTTTAACTGTAGTTCTACGAGTAATAGATTTTTTTTCAAAAGCCTGGCGACTGCGTAGTTCTCTTAAAACACCGGTCTTTTCAAATTTCTTTTTAAAGCGTTTCAATGCTTTATCTAATGATTCACCGTCTTTTACGTTTATTATAATCATAATCCTCTAATACCTCCTTTCAGGGACGACAAAGGTAAGCACAAAGTTTTGAAAATCAAACACTAATTTCAAATATGAATATTTATGTTTCTGATAGCTGAAACGGCTAAGAATCAAGCAATGAAAGCAGGTCGGTTTTCGAGAGGTTTTGCAAATTGAAACTGCCCGAGCGTATCAGACCGTTGATCAGTTCCTTTTTTGATTCCTGGAGCTTCTGCACCTTGTCTTCAATAGTATCGGGGCATATCAGCCGTACGGCTACCACGTTTTTATGCTGACCGATACGGTAACAGCGATCTATGGCCTGGTTCTCTACCGCAGGGTTCCACCATGGGTCAACCAGATATACATAATCAGCAGCGGTGAGGTTAAGCCCCGTCCCTCCTGCTTTCAGGCTGATCAGGAACACCCGCGTATCGGGGTTGGTTTGAAAATCATTCACCACTTCTTCCCTGTTCCGCGTGCTGCCGGTAAGGTAAGCATGCCTGATTGCACGCGACCGCAACTCCTTCCTAACCAGGTCGAGCATGGCTACAAACTGCGAGAACACCAGTATTTTATGATGCGGCGCACGCATTTCAATCTGCTCCAGCAGCATATCGATCTTTGATGATTCCTCACCCGGCAGTTTCTCATCGCCCAATAACAGCGGCGAATCGCAAAGCTGGCGCAAACGGGTTAGTCCGCGCAGTACATGTACTGATGAAGCCGGCAGTTCCTCCTGTGTAGTGGCCGATATATATTCGCGGAACTCGCGTTCGTAAGCGAGGTACATTTTGCGCTGCTCTGCCTGCATTTCGCAGTACAGCACCATTTCTGTCTTATCGGGCAGTTCCTGCGCTACCTCCTGTTTGGTACGCCTTAATATAAAAGGCGCAATCTTATTTTGCAGTTCGCGGGCGCGTTTGCTTACCTTAAACTTATCAATTGGCGATGAGTAGATGTCCTTAAAATATTGCTTACTGCCCAGCAAACCCGGGCAGGTGAAGGATAGCTGACTGAACAGATCGAAGGTATTGTTCTCTATCAGCGTACCGGTAATGGCAATACGATTACGGGCCTGCAATAAACGGGCAGCCTTATAACGCTGCGAGCCAGGGTTCTTAATATTCTGCGATTCATCGAGGAAAATATAGTTAAATATGTACCCTTTCAGAAAGCCAACATCGGCCAGCAGGGTGCCATAGGTAGTTAAAACCAGTTCGTATCCATCAAAATCCTTAGCATCCTTTACCCTGCCTGCACCATGCAGCGTGAGTATTTTTATAGATGGCGCAAACCTTTGCACCTCGGCCTGCCAGTTAAACACCAGTGATGTAGGCACAATTAACAGGTTCACGTTCTTATCGACCTTGGTGCGTTGCAACAGCACAAAAGCAATGATCTGCAAGGTTTTGCCCAGCCCCATATCATCTGCAAGGCATCCGCCAAAATTGAGGTCGTCAAGCAGGTTAAGCCAGTTGAGGCCTTCGTGCTGGTACTGGCGCATGGTAGCGTTCAGCCCTGTGGGCACCGGCACTTCGTTTATATTTTCGAGCTTGCTTAAGCGGGCTTTATAACCGGCTATCTCCTGCACTACCTGCTCATCAATCATTTCCTTATCGTACAGCGCAGCAATAGCCTCGTAATTTATTTTTGCGGTGATGAGGGTATCATCGTCCAGCACTTCGCCGGAGGTAAAATACTTGGTGAATTTCTCTATCCAGTCGTCGGGCAGTATACCCAGGGTGCCGTCGTCAAGCTGTACAAATTTGCTTTTGTTGCGGATAGCTTTATGCAGATGCTTCAGCGAAGCCTTCTTTCGGCCGAACCGCGCGTTTATTTTGGCATTGAACCAGTTCACCCCGCTAATTACCTGTACCGTTATTTTGGCTTTATGCGCGTTGAGCCTGTTCCCGCTCAATTCGTTAAAGCCAAGTATGGTGATGCCCTGGTTTCGCCACTCTTCAAAAGCATTCAGGAACCACCCGGCATCCAGGAAGCGTTTTTTATGGAGGTAGAAATATTGCAGGTCATCCTCTAACTGCCCTATAAAATCGGGATGCTGCTTGATGAGCATCGCCATAAAATCCTGCTCGGCCTGCTCATCACGCTTTACGAGATACTCGTTGCCCTTATCGTCTGATGTAAATATTTGTTTGGTGGTGCGGATGGAGATCTCCACCTCATCATAGCGCATCACCGGCACTATCATTACATGCCGCCCAAAGTCGGACAGGTAGATGATCCGCTCCTCGTTCTGGTAGATCTGCTGCCTTTCAATAAGTGATTTGGTAGCGGGTTTTATGTGTGTATAGTTCACCTCCATCTGTTCTTCCAGCTTACCCAATACCTGGCCGCGGAAGTTTTTGTACTGCGTATGATGGATCAGCAACTCGTATTTATCCCGGAACAACTGGATCAGCCCGAGCATTTGCAGGTCTTTCACCAAATAAAGCGTATCCTGTAATTCGATGAAGTAGGTAAATTTCAGCGTGAGATCTTTCAACAGGTAAGATGTATCCCCTATTTTCAGCAAACCTTTTATCTCATAAAACTCTCCTTTGGGTGTTACCGATAGGTTGATGTTCTTGGAGATTCTTGATAACTGCACCGGGCCTAAAGCGCTCGCGGTAACCTTTTCGCTTGCTTCGGCATTGTGGGCATATATGGCATATTCCATCGGGTTTTTCACTATCGCCCGCAAATGGTTCAATGCCGTAGCCGATCGTTTGGCATCAATAGCCTGCTGAAAATAAGCGGTAGCTGCCAAAAACTTCATGGCAGGCAGGTCTTCATTGCCCGCCAGTAACGACAAGATATTGACCGCCGCCAGCGGGTTTTTGATCTTCCCCTCCTTGGTAGCGGCTCCGTCATATAGTTCAATAATGAGGTGCTTGTAGTACTTATGCTCCCGCAATACAATGGCGCGGATAGTATCGTCGCCCGCAACATCGGCTACGGACAAATCGGGCTGACCGTTATTAAAAAGCAGCTCATTCACTGTTTTCAAACTTTCGGCAGTCGATGAAAAAAGCGAAGCTATTTTAGGCTTGGCGCTTAAACGCTGACCTGTGTATTCCAACTGAAAGTAAACATCCAGATCGGGTGCTTCTTCCAGTCCGTAAGCACGGGCAACCTCCAGCAATTTGCGCCTGCGGAGCGAAGGATCGAAGAAAGTCAATACATCTTCCTTCCTTATAATATGGGTAAGCACCTGCACCTGGTGTTCGCAAAGCGTGTTTTCCTGCAAGCCGCAGCCACACGAAAGCACTACACGCCCTGCCTGCTGCACAATCGCCACTTCCGGAAACTGGCTGTATTTAGATATACTCCCGAATAGTCCCTCGTTAACTGATAACTCAACCGCTACAATACCCTGCGAATAGGAAGAGGCCTGCTCTATGTACAAGCTATGCTTTAACAGCTCGCCCTCGGTAAGTACCGATAGCTCTTTATCCAGCACATACGTATGCCGGGGAGCTTGGTGGGTGTCGCTATCTTCGTTTATAGTATTCAAGCTATTATTAATACTCGGCCAGTACTATCACGTTATCGCTTACAGGGGTAATGCGTTCTTTCCCGTTTAAAAAACCCAAACCAACCACAAAGGTATAACCGGCCACTACCCCACCCATTTCCTGTATCAGTTCGCTGGCCGCGGTAACGGTGCCGCCGGTAGCCAGCAGGTCGTCGTGAATTAATATATGGCTACCCGGTTCAAATGCATCGGTATGCAGTTCAATAGTGGCGGTGCCGTATTCCAGTTCATATACCTTTTGTTTGATGGTATAAGGCAGCTTTCCTGCTTTACGTACGGGTACAAAAGGCACGCCCAGTTTATTAGCCAAAGTTAAGCCGAACAAAAACCCACGGCTTTCAATACCGGCAACGGCATCTACCTTTATGCCTTTTATCTGCTCAATAAAAGCGTCAACAATACCTTCGCAAAGGTTATGGTCTTTTAGTATCGGGGTGATGTCTTTAAAAATAATGCCCGGCTTCGGGAAATCTGGGATGTCCCTTATGGCCGCTTTTATCTGTTGTTCTATCATTTAAAAATGAGGTATGGTTTTATTTTATCGATGTCGTGCTTGGTTAAAATTGCTATACCCTGCATATCTGCTACGCTATTATAATCGCCATGTTGCAGGCGGTATTGTATAATGGCATTCATTTGTTTAAAGGTAAGATAGGGCAAGCGCTTAAAATCGTCAAAGGTAGCGGTATTGGGGTTTATATGCTGTATATGCCCCGGGTTTATTTTTACCTGGTCGGCTATCTCGTTGTACTTCTTATCGTCTACGCCATACACTTCCTTTAGCTGTACCTTGCTGATGTATCCACCTAAACGCTGCCGGTATTTAATAATGCGCGAGGCAAACACCGGGCCTATACCATGTATGGTGGTCAGCTTTACCGAATCAGCCGTGTTGAGCTCTACCGGTTCGGTAAGCCGGGGCTTTGGGGTGTAGTCGCTTTTTTCGGGCAGAGCGATGTAGGCCTCTAACCGTTCATAATCGGCTGCCGATAGCGAGTACATTTTCTGCACATCGTGCTTACTAAAGAACCTGCCGCCCTTGGCTTCGTAGTGTTTTATCACGGTGATCTGCCTGTCGGTTAGGCCTAATTGTTTCCATTTTTCGGCAGGTAATCCGTTCGGATCAAAGCGGAACAATGTAACGGGGCTATTAACGTTATCATTTGTATGCGAATAGCCGGCATTAACTTTGTTTTTAGCATTATTTACAGCTATGGCATGCCTGTTGTTAAATAGGCTATAGTTAATTGTGTTATCTTTGCTAATTGATTGATATACGTAAGGGGCAGCCAAAACCACTGCTATCAATGCAAGCATCAATACCAAGCCATTCCACTCTTTTTTAGTGATGGACAGGTCATTTTTAAGTTTCATGCTTGTTTGAACATATTGATCAGCTAACAAAGTAAATATTTTTTGGCATATTTAAATTTTGATTTACCTGTAACACCCCGAAATAATACATGAAGATAATCACCACCGAAGAGTTTGCCAAGGCCACAAAGCTGGATAAGCTAAAAATGCCCGGACTGGCAGCCCTGTTGATGGAGCTGATGAAAATTAACCAGGTTAACGATCTGTTTGCCCAGGCACAACCCAATGAAGGCCCTGCCTTTGTTGATGCCATATTAAAAGGCTGCGGTGTTAGCATTGAGTACGATGAGAAAGATCTGCGGAACATTCCGAAATCGGGCGGCTTTATTGCCATTGCCAACCACCCTTATGGTGGTATTGAGGGCATGGTACTGCTTAAACTGCTATGTACCGCCCGTCCCGATGCCAAGATCATGGCTAACTTTCTGCTGAAAAAGATCCCTAACCTGAGCGAGTATTTTATAGCCGTTAACCCTTTCGAAAATGTAGAGCACTCATCCAGCATCAGTGGATTAAAAAACACGCTCGAACTGCTAAATAGAGGCACTCCTATCGGTATTTTCCCTGCCGGCGAAGTATCAACTTTTAAGGTAGATAAAAAAGAAATAACCGACCGCCTTTGGCACCCGGTTGTAGGCAAGATCATATCAAAAGCCAAAGTGCCGGTTGTACCGGTGTACTTTCATGGTAACAACGGCCTGCTGTTTAACCTGCTTAGTTTAATACACCCGGCATTGCGCACAGCCAAGTTACCGTCGGAACTGTTCAATAAGCAAGGCCACACCATTAAGGTACGCATAGGCAAGCCGATACAATTTCAGGATATACCCGATAATACCAACAACACCAAGCTGCTTAGCTTCTTAAGGGCAAAAACGTATGCTTTGGGTGCAGGCCTGGAAGAAGAGAAGAAACTCTTCAGTCCCCGCAACCTGTTCAAGATCCGTAAAACGCCCGAAGAGATAGTGCCCGAAACGGATACCGCCGTACTTGAAAAAGAGGTAGAAACCCTGCGCGAAAACTATCGTGTATGGCAGGAGCATCATTACGAGGTATACATCGCCCCACCATCAAGTCTGCCTTGTATTATCCGTGAGATAGGCCGCCTGCGCGAGATCACCTTCCGTGAAGTTGGTGAGGGCACCAATAAAAAGATAGACCTTGATGAGTATGATATTTACTATCATCACCTCTTTATTTGGGATACCGATGCCAAACGCATAGTAGGCGCTTACCGTATTGGCCTTGGCGACGAGATATTTTACAGCATGGGTAAAAGCGGATTCTACGTAGCCGAACTATTTAAAATACGTCCGCAACTTACCCCGGTATTAAAGAAAAGCCTTGAATTGGGCCGCTCGTTCATCCGTAAGGAGTACCAACAAAAACCTTTACCACTCTTTTTACTGTGGAAGGGTATATTCAAGTACCTGATTGATAATCCGCGCTATCGTTACCTGATTGGGCCGGTGAGCATCAGTAACTCGTTCTCTACGCTATCCAAATCGCTCATTGTTGATTACATTAACCGTAACCACTTTGACCATGAAATGGCACAGTATGTAAAACCGCGTAAAAAATTCAAGGTTGATTTCTCCAGCGTTGATGCCGATGTATTGAAAGCCTCCGGCGAGGATAGCTTCAAAACGCTCGATGCCATCATATCCGACATCGAGACACGCAACATGAAGGTACCGGTATTGCTTCGCCAGTACATCGCCCTTAATGCCAAGATCATCTGCTTCAACATCGACCCTAAGTTTGCCGATTCGTTAGACGGTTTCCTGGTACTCGACCTGGATAAGGTACCTCAGGAGATGTTAGAAAAACTGGGCAAAAATCTTTAACACATTCCCACAAGATAAAAAAGCTCCGCGACTATTAAAATCGCGGAGCTTTTTTTATTGATAACTATATCAACAAAAAAGAGGTGCTCCGTTTGGAACACCTCTTTTTATATACTTAACAGGAAGTTGTGATTATTTAACAACACCCGGAGTAGTGTAAGGTAAAGCTTGTGGGTTAAAGCTTGTCCAACCGATAGTCCAGTCGTCAGCACCAAAAGCACCTCTGTAAGCAACTTTATCAAAGAAAGGATCGTTCAATTTTGCATCTGTGTATAAAGCACCAGCAGCAGCAGCCGAACCAGCTTTTACAGTAAATACCGGAGTACCTGGGTTAGCATATTCTGCAGCGTATTTGAATGGATCAGTAATAACAGCGTCAGCATATAAAGCAGCGTCAAATGTATTCTCAGCTCTCAGCTTAGTTTCAAAATCAGATTTATTTTCACCTTTAACTTCGGTTAACTTTTTATTGCTACCGTAAATAAGGTTGTTAACAAACACCAAACGACCGGCAGTATAGTTAATTGACGTAGCTTTTGGAGTAACAACTTTTGAATCATCAATATAGATACCTTCAACAAAACCGGCAAATACCGAATTGAAAATACTTTCAGCAGAGTTACGACGAATTTGAGCAGCGTGCTGATAGTTAGCGTTGATGTTAGGAGAGGTTGCATTTGCAATTGGGCCTAACAAAGTCATGTTAGAAAATACTGCTGCTGTTTGAGGTGCATCATTAGTACCTGTACCATCGTTATCTGATTCAAACGCGTTTGAACCTGAAATATCGGCAATAGTAGGGTAACGTTGGCTCACACCAAATTGTACCTTACCTGAAAAACCAAAGTCAGTATCGAAATCATCATCAGTAGAACCAATAACAACTAAGTGTTTAGCATTAACTGTACCACCAAACCACTCGATACCGTCATCACCTGAACGGAAAACTTGTACATAATCAACAGTAGTACCGGCACCAACACCACCGAAAGTAACACCATTGATCTCGTTATCCGGTGAAAATGCGATACCTGCGTATTCAACACGAACGTATTTTAAAGTACCTGAGTTATCATTAGCATCAGTACCACCATATTGGATGTATTTAGCAGGATCACCTTTTGCATCTAAACCACCTTCAATTTTAACACCTTCTGCTTTGTTAACAGGAGCTTTACCCAAAAGGATCAAACCACCCCAGTCACCAGCCTGACGTGTACCGGCAACAAAACTTGATGTAAATACAATAGGTTTCTCAACAGTACCAATTGCTGATATTTTAGCGCCCCTGGTAATGGTTAACGTACCTTTTGATACTTTATCACCTTTTATAATAGTACCCGGCTCAATAGTTAATGTTGCGCCGTTAGTTACATAAACAAATCCTTTAAGCAAATAAATTTTATCGGCTTTCCAAGTAGTACTGGTAGCAATATCACCACTCACTTCAACCACATTACTTACCGGGGTTTTAGTAGTATCAGATGGAATTATCGGATCGATAGTACTGTCTCTATTACTACAAGCAGTGATAAATAGACCTGCTGATAATGCTAAGAATAATAATTGTTTTTTCATTTTATATCTCTTTCAATTTTAATGTAAAGGAACTTCAACATTGTTAAATCCATGTTAAAACGGATTTAACAATGCATTACCATATTGTTATTAGAATGTGTAATTAAAGGTTAGTGAGATGGTTGAACCGGCCATGTATCTCTTAAACTGTCTGTCCCCATTGTTAGGTGTGTAGGTTTTGCTGTTATCATTATCATAATAAAAAGCATTTTGCTGATTTAAGATATCGCTTGCAGCAAGTTTGAGCTCACCTTTGTTTTTTAATATTTTATAACCCAGTTGAAGATCGATCACGTCCCTTGGATTTTCCCAAACGCTTGGCAATTTTGAACCGCCTGCATAAAATATCCTACGGCCAAGTCTGTTATACAGCGCGTTAATAGATAGCTTATTGTTGAATGCCATGTGTTGTATACCACCGTTTATTACATAAGGTGACTGACCAACAAGTGGCCTCTCCTTTTCAAGCGGATTACCCAATTCAGGATTTTTAACGTTTGATTTTGTAACAGATACGTTGGCATATACTGTAGTGTTCTTATAGAAATTCTGATCGCTTAAGAAATCAAGGGTTTTCCTGGCTTCCATTTCAAAACCGTACACATAAGCATCCCTGTTAAAGTATGATATGGTAGTTGATGAGTTAATATCATCAATGTATGGCTCAATTGCGTTTTTGAATTTTTTGTAGAAGGCCGAAACCGAGAAGATTTGACCGGCTGAAGGATATAACTCGTAGCGCAGGTCGAAGTTATCGATAAGCGTTCTTTGCAGGTCTTTATTACCTTCTTGCGTAGCCAATATCTCGTAATCGTAGTATGAGAATGGTGCCAGCTCCCTAAATTCAGGGCGGGCAAGCGTGCGGTAATATGCTGCTCTTAAATTAGCTTTCTCGGTTAAGTTATAAGTAAGGTTAATTGAAGGCAAAAGGTCTGTTTTTTTCAATTGTGCCCTTGGTTGCGATTGTGTAAGGTCTTTAGTGTCAAGTTTCAGATCGAACTGCTCAACACGTAAACCATATACCGCTCTGAATTTCTCGGTGATCTTGTTATCTAACATGGCATAACCTGCGTTAGTTAAGCTGTGCGCTGTATACCTGTCGTTAGGGTTAGGTATTTCATCCAGAGTATAAATACCTGAATTAATAGCGTTTTTACCGAACAATGTTTCTATAGGGCGCTGAAGTATCGCTGAAGAATTAGGATCGTTGGTATTGATAACCAAACCAATGAAACGGGCATCGAAACGACGATCGCGGTATTGAGATGAACCACCTACTTTAAAAGTACTGGTTTGACCAAACATTTTAACCGGCAACCTGAAATCAACTTTACCGGAATAAATATCTTCTTTCAGGTATGAAAAGAACCTTGTATTAGCTTTACCAATACTGGTTACACTGGCGTAGTAAGGATCGCCGGCACTTTGCTGAATGTAGTTTACTTTTCTTTGATCCGGCTGATCGTTAATGATATTACTGTAACCCAGGTTCCAGTTCAGTTTAGCATTTTTTGATCCAATTTTGTGCTCACCCTCTAAAGTTGATTTTAACAGGGCCTTTTGCACAAGGTCAAAAGCGTAAAAACGGTTATCGTTGCTGCTGCTACCTAAGTTAGGACCGGTACGGTAAGTAAACACATCATCGAAAATACGATTGTATAAGTTTTTGAAGGTTATTTTGGTTCCACCGAAGCTGTAGCCAAAGTTAGCCAAAACACCTACGTTAGTCGAAAACTTGTACTGGTTATCCAAAAAGTTAAAGTCATCATAGTTTCTGATGATGTTTGGCGTAGTGGTTTCAGCGTTACGATAGGTTAAAGCGATAGTAGTACCGAAGCGATTTTTGTTTTCGCCTATTTCCTGTACGTTACCTAAAGTGAACTGGTAGCTCTGACCTAAAAACGCGTTTTTATTGTATACATTAAAATTGTTGTTTAATGAATTTATCGCTTGTATGTTTTGGGTCGGGGTTAACTGGCGTAACGCAATTTGATCGGTAGTTGGGAAATTGTTCAACAACTTACGTGCACCACCATCAAAACCAAAATAATCGCTGGTATTGCGGTAACCACTTTGGAAGTTTTTAAATGTACTTGCCGTATTGTAGCTGTAACCTGCACCAATAGTTACAAAGTTTTGATCAGGGATATCTTTAGTAAAGATTTGTACAGTACCACCCGCGAAATCGCCCGGGATATCAGGACTTGCAGTTTTGGTGATGGTGATGTTATCAATCAAACTTGATGGAACAATATCAAACGAGAAAGCCTTGCGGTTAGGCTCGGTACTTGGCAGTGGCGTACCATCTAACAAGGCGTTGTTATAACGATCGCTCAAACCACGCACAACAACAAACTTGTTATCCTGTATAGTAGTACCGCTAACGCGTTTTAAAACGTCACCTGTAGTTCTGTCCGGCGATCTTTTGATAATCTCTGATGAAATACCATCAGATACCGAAACGCTGTTCTTTTGAACCGCGTATAATGACGCTACTGACGCTTGTCTGTAAGTTGCTTTAATAACAACCTCTTTAAGCGCTTGCGTACTGGCTTCTGCCAGGGCCACATCAAGGTTGGTTGCGCTGCCGCCTTTTACAACAACGTCAGATATTGATTTGCTTTGGTAGCCAACATATTTTACAATTACTGTATAGCTTCCTGCTTTAAGATCGCTTAATGCGTATTGACCATCAACGTTAGTGGCGGCGCCTTTTGATGTACCCTGTATCAATACAGTAGCACCAATTAAGGTTTCACTTGTCTTTTGATCTATGATCTTACCGACGATTTTACCCGTCGATTGCGCATATAGATTTGCTGATAATAGGTTTACGACTAATAGCGTAAAAATTAAGGGTAATAGTTTTTTCACTTGATTTCTTTTTATCAAGGGCAAAACTATTAACCCAATGTTAGCTGAATGTTAGTTTGCAATTACCTTAACATAGTCATAATGTTAATTTGGTGTTAACCAAGCTTAGAATTTAACACCAAGTTTGTTAACAATCAGGTGCCATAGAAATATTGGAGCGATAGCAAGGCTTTTCAATTGCTTGCCTATGTTTGGTTTAGTGGTTTCCATATTGTTACCGACTATTATACCTATTAACGATAATACTAACATCGCTCCGCTTATTTGCCACAGCATGGGACCACCGGCCTTTTGTAATTGCTCCAGTTGGATGATAACATAGCTGAAACCAAATAAGGTGAACAATATAAAGTACGATAATACCGGCGACAGCTTATAGTAATAATAAATGCTTAGTGCGATAAGGAACGATGCCCAGTTGAAGAACCCATTATACTTGCCCAGTATTTTTATATGCGGAAACGGGATTGACCATAACAAACCAAATAGCCCTAAAAAAAATAAGGGTATACATATCCAATGGATAATGTTATTTGCAGGGCTTTGATGGGATGCGCTGTAAGCGGCAAACTCTTTATCAATGGGGCGCTGCTGTGGTTGCGCCGGTTGGTTTGCCGTAGATGTTTTTTTTAACTGGGCCACTTGTATGTATGAAAAAAGCCCTCTTTTTAGGGAGGGCTGTAATGATTATTTTGCAAATGCTACCGACCTGGTTTCCCTAATCACGGTTACCTTTATCTGGCCCGGATAGGTCATTTCAGTTTGTATTCGGTTGGATATATCTGCCGCCAGTACTTCCGACTGGGCATCGCTTATCTTTTCGCTCTCTACTACTACACGCAGCTCACGGCCGGCCTGTATAGCGAAGGTTTTTTCAACACCCGGATATGACAGCGCCAGTTCTTCCAGCTCTTTCAAACGTTTGATGTAGCTTTCAACCACCTCGCGGCGGGCACCCGGGCGGGCACCTGATATAGCATCACACACCTGTATGATAGGCGATAACATCGAGGTCATCTCCACTTCATCGTGGTGGGCGCCTATAGCGTTACACACTTCAGGGTGCTCTTTATATTTTTCGGCCAGTTGCATACCTAAAATCGCGTGTGGCAATTCAGGGTTGTCATCAGGCACTTTACCAATATCATGCAGTAAGCCGGCACGTTTGGCCAGTTTTACGTTAAGGCCTAATTCGGCAGCCATGGTGGCGCAAAAGTTAGCTACCTCGCGTGAGTGTTGTAACAGGTTTTGCCCGTACGATGAACGGTAACGCATACGGCCAACCATACGAATCAATTCCGGGTGAAGCCCGTTGATACCTAAATCAATTACGGTACGCTCACCTATCTCAACAATTTCTTCTTCAATTTGTTTTTTGGTTTTGGCCACCACTTCCTCAATACGGGCAGGGTGAATACGGCCATCAGTTACCAAACGGTGCATAGCCAAACGGGCTATCTCACGCCTTACCGGGTCAAAACCCGACAGGATGATGGCTTCCGGGGTGTCATCAACGATGATCTCTATACCGGTTGCCGCTTCCAGCGCGCGGATGTTGCGCCCTTCACGACCAATGATACGGCCTTTGATCTCATCATTTTCAATATTGAAAATTGATACCGTGTTTTCGATAGCGCTTTCGGTAGCGGTACGTTGTATGGTTTGTATAACTATCTTCTTAGCCTCTTTGGTTGCGGTAAGTTTAGCCTCATCAACAATATCTTTTATTTGCGCCATAGCCTTGCTGCGGGCTTCCTCGCGCAGGTTATCGATTAGCTGGTTCTTGGCATCTTCTGCCGACAAGCCCGCTATAGCTTCCAGTTGCTTAACATGTTCGTTTTTAAGCTGCTCAACATCTTCCTGTTTTTTAACAGCGATGTCGGTTTGTTTTTCCAGGTTTTTACGAACGTTATCTATCTCGCTCTCCTTACGGTTGAGGTTCTCTAAACGCTGGTTTAACGATTGTTCTTTTTGCTTAATGCCGTTTTCGCGTTGCTGAACAGCGTTGTTTTTATTGTTTACTTCCTGCTCGTGTTCGGCTTTCAGTTGCAAAAATTTCTCTTTTGCCTCAAGCATCTTATTTTTCTTTAAGATCTCGGCATTGTTTTCAGCATCTTTTAATATCTTCTTTACTTTGTTTTGCGCTGATACTTCCTGGTCTTTAAATAACTTCCGTAACAGGAAGCGGCCAATCAGCACGCCAATAATGGCGCCTGCCAGGAGGCCGATAATAATATATAATATGTCCATTTTTAAGGTTTATAAATAAAAAAACCGCAACTAAATCTCAAGTCTCATGTATTGAAAAACCTCTTATCAGATTTGGGGATCAAGGGCTATCGTTAAATACACGAAGTAACGTATGCCTCTTACACGATCCGCTGATATTGAAGCGTTAAGTTTTTAATAGTGAAACTTAAGATCTAACTGCGGTTATATCTTAATATGCTCGGTTATGTTTAAAGAACGTTATTACTTCGAGAAAAATTCCGACAGCAGATCATCAAGCTGATAAACTTTATCGGCCACTTCGGTATCCTCCACCGTGACCCTTTTTTCGGCTTTTAACGTAGATGTAGCATAGTGCAACACACACATTGAAAGCAGATCCTGCTTATCTTTAACTGCATAATTCTCCTGATACTCCTTTATGCGGTCGTTGATCAGTTTGGCTGCCCGTCGTATAATTTCTTCCTCTTCCATGTTTACCTTTAGCGGGTAAACTCTGTCAGCAATGTTTATTTTTATTGAGATTTCTCCCATTTGAGCTTTTCACATTCTGCACTACTTCTTCAGTAATACAATACACTTGTCTATTTCCTGCACAAAGTCGTTAATTTTTTGCTTTATGTCAAGACTTTTTTCATTTGTTTCAGAAAACGACTTGGCCAGTTTCAATACACGAAGTTTTTCTTCCAGTTCCGAAGTCTTATTCCTGCTGGTATTCAGTGCTACCGTTAACGATTGATTTTCCAGTCTCATCAAATCGTTCTCTTCCTGCAAGGCAGCACAAAGTTCTATCAACCTTTCGGTTTTATCAATTATATTACTTAACTGATCTGCTACCTGCGACATTCTTTTTTATTAGTTGACTTTATCGAATTAGTGAGTTACTGAATTATTGATTTAGTGAATTGGCGATAGTACGAATGTTTGAACAACTCACTCACTCACTCACTCACTCACTCACTCACTCACTCACTCACTCACTCACTCACTCACTCACTCACTCACTCACTCACTCACTCACTCACTCACTCACTCACTCACTACTTGCGTATCTCCGCTCCTGCTTCTTTGCCTAAATTAATAATTAATTTCTGCATTATGGCATCAATGGCTTTGTCGGTAAGGGTTTTCTCCACATCCTGCAACACAAAGCTCAACGCGTACGATTTTTTACCGGCAGGCAGCTTATCGCCCTCGTAAACGTCAAATACATTTACAGCTTTCAATAATTTACGCTCGGTTTTTTGAGCAATTTGTTTCAGTTGCTCAAAGGTAATAGCCTTATCAATCAGCATGGAAAGATCGCGCCTTACCGCCGGGAATTTTGACACCTCCTGGTACACGATCACGTTTTTACGGGCCAGCGTTAATATCATATCGAAATTAAAGTCGGCATAAAAAACGGCCTTGTCTACATCAACCTTTTTCAGTGCATCGGCAGCTACTGCGCCAAACTTAACCAGTTGCTTGTTGCCTCGGCTGTATTGCAGGCCATAGGCCAGTTTTGAGCAGGTAGCATCGGTAACGGTTACTTCTTTCACGTTAAGGCGTTCAATAATACCGTCAACAATAGCTTTCAGGTTGTAGAATGATACCTCTTTGGCCTTTTGATTCCACTGCTCGGCAGCGCTGTCGCCGGTAATGAAGATAGAGAAACGCTGGGTTTCGGTATACTTATCTTCGGCTACGCTATACACTTTACCAAATTCGTACAGTTTTAAATCGGCACTGCGGCGGTTTTGGTTATAAGCAATAGCTTCTAATCCGGAAAACAGCAAACTTTGACGCATTACATCCAGATCGCTGCTCAAAGGGTTCAATATTTTAACAGCCGCATCCAGGTTATTAGAATAGGCCGATTTGGTAAGCGAGTTCGACAATATCTCGTTAAAGCCATTAGCCGTTAACAAATCCGACAGCATATTCTGCACGATATCTTTCTCGGGCCTTACCGATGTATTTAACGATGCCCTGATCTGTGTAGGGATCTCGATATTATTATAGCCGTAAATACGCAGCACCTCTTCAATCACATCTACCTCACGGGTTACATCCACACGGTATGGAGGAACTTTTAACGACAGCCCTTCCGCTGTTTCGGCAACCACTTCTATATCCAGCGCCTCGATGATCGATTTGATTTCTTCATGCGGAATATCTTTACCGATCAGCCGGATGGCGTTTTTGTATGAAAACTCAACCTCAAATGGTGCAACAGGCAATGGATACAGGTCAACAATATCAGATGTGATAGTACCGCCGGCTACTTCCTGTATTAACAGGGCAGCACGTTTAAGCGCGTAAACCGTCATATCCGGATCGGTACCACGCTCAAAACGGAACGATGAATCAGTCTTTAAGCCATGGCGTTTTGCCGTTTTACGAACCGATACTGAATTAAAATAAGCGCTCTCCAAAAATATGGATGTAGTGCCCGCTGTTACGCCCGAATCTATACCGCCAAATACACCGGCAATACACATCGGCTCTTCGGCGCTGCATATCATCAGGTCGTCGGCAGATAGCTTGCGCTCTACGTCGTCCAGGGTTTTGAACAGCGTACCCTCAGCAGTGTTCTTAACGATTACTTTGTTACCTTTTATTTTAGCAGCATCAAAAGCGTGCAGCGGCTGACCCAGATCGTGCAGTACGAAATTGGTTACATCTACAATGTTATTAATAGAACGCACGCCGATAACTGCCAAACGCTCCTTCAACCATTTTGGTGATTCTTTTACCTCTACCCCGCTGATGGTAACGCCGCTGTAACGCGGTGCCGCCTGTACGTTCTCTACCGTTACCTCAATTGGCGATGTAGCATTATCAACTTTAAATGCCGAAACATCAGGTTTGTTAACACCTATCTTTAAAAAAGCGGCAATATCACGCGCGGTACCCAAATGCGAAGCCGCGTCGGCACGGTTAGGGGTTAAGCCTATCTCGAACAGGAAATCGTCGTTTATTTTAAAGTGATCTTTGGCGAATGTACCTATCACGGCGGCATCGTCGAGCACCATAATACCATCGTGCGAGTGACCAAGGCCAATTTCATCTTCGGCACAGATCATGCCTTCAGATACCTCACCACGAATTTTCGATTTATTGATCTTAAAAGCGTCGCCTTCCATAGGGTACACCATAGTGCCCACGGTTGCAACTACTACTTTTTGTCCGGCGGCTACGTTAGCAGCGCCGCAAACAATTTGCAGGTCTTCGGTACCGCCTACATCAACTTTGGTAACACGCAGCCTGTCGGCATTGGGGTGCTGGGCGGTTTCTTTTACATAGCCAATCACCAAGCCTTCCAATCCACCGGGGATGGCCTGTACCTTTTCAAGGCTTTCCACCTCCAAACCTATACCCGTTAAAATGGTCGAAATTTCTTCGGGGGTTTTATCTGTATGTATAAATTCTTTAAGCCAATTATAAGATATCTTCATTATAGCAAAATGATAATCGGCAAAGATACAATTTAAGCGGAAAGGAGAAAGCGCATCTTTAAGCTTAAAGCGAAAAGCTGAAAGGTAAAAGCAAGAAAGTTATAGCAGAAAAGGGAAAAGCTAAAGGCGAAAGGTTAAAGGAGAAAGCTAAAAGGCCAAGGCGGAAAGGGTTGCCTTTTAGATGAGGTTGGGTGTAATACAAAAAAGTAAGCTATAATGACGGATGCTGTATCCATCACTATAGCTCGGTTAAGCAGCGAGTTCGCTATGTATTTTTGTGATTAGTCTTCATCGTCAAGATCGTCACCATCGTCATCCAGGTTGAGGGTGTACGATGATTCGGCAGCGTCATAAGCTTGTTGCGCTTTTTGGGTTTCGTCCGTTTCGCCAATATCTTCGTTTGTTTCGTCAAAGCCATTGGAGTGAATGTCCTGCTGGCTGGCCTGCTCATCATTTTGATCCAGGGAATCGTCTTGCTGTAATTGGTCTTCGGGCTCTATCATGGTATTAAATATTAGTTGTTTAGTTGTAACGCTGTGCCGTAATTGTTGTTTGTGCTAATTTATAAATGTTAAGTGTGAAATTAAACATTCAAAATCAGAAAATAACTAAACGTACCTAAAGAATTGTCATTAAAACACGCCCCCCTTGGTTGGACTGTATTTTATGTTAGTCTGCTCTTGGCCGCAGGGCCCTATTACTTTTGAGGGCAAAAGTAACATACTAAGCGAAGCGATCTCATGAGCACCGATAAAAAAACAAACAAACAAACAGCGAATAAACCCTTGTCCAGCAAAAGGCTTTTTTGCCATACAAGGCCTTCCCTGAAAAACGTGCAGAACTTTGGGCTGGAACTTTTGCCCCTACTCACTATCCCTTCCCACATGCAACAAGTTCAAATGCCCGCCTTTGCGCTCGAAGCCTCCACAGTTCTGCCCATTTTCGCCCGAAGCTGTTTGCTGACGGGAAACGAAGCATTTTCTAAAGCCCTCTCCCTTGGAGAGGGTTGGGTGAGGCTGGATCCGAAATCGAACATCCGAAATCCGAAATCATAGCAGCCCTTCGTCGCCAAAGCTGTAATAGCCGGTGTCGGTAATTATAAGGTGATCAAGTACATTAATATCCAGCATACGCCCGGCGGCGGCTATCTTTTTGGTAAGGTCGATATCCAGCTGGCTTGGTTTCAGGTTTCCGGATGGGTGGTTATGGATCATGATGATGGCGCTGGCCTGGTGCTGCAATGCCATGTGGAAGATAATCTTGGGGTCGGCTACCGTACCTGATAAACCGCCTTTGCTCACCAACTCCTTAGCCAGCACTTTTGAGGAACGGCTGATGAGCAGTATCCAAAACTCTTCGTGGTTAAGATCTACAAGATGGCGGCGCATAATGTTATAGGCATCCTTACTGCCGGTTACCTGGTCGCGCACCTTTACTTCGGTATCGCTGCGGCGTCGACCGATCTCCAGCGCTGCAATAATAGAGATCGCCTTGGCTTCTCCCACACCTTTAAACTTGCATAGTTCGCTGATGGAGGCCTTGCCGAGTTTATTCAGGTCGTTTTCGTAATGATGCAGGATGCGTTTGCTCAGCTCCACGGCCGATTCGTCCCTGCTGCCCGAACCAATAAGAATAGCGATCAGTTCGGCATCGGTAAGGGAACGCCTCCCCTGCCCGCTCAGCTTTTCCCGCGGACGATCTTCCTCGGCCCAGGATTTTATACTGATCTTATTGTCGTAATTATCCATCAGTTGATCAGGATTTTCAGGATTTATGAATTTTCAGAATTGCAGATGCAAAGTACTACAAGGTTTCGCTTTCTGAAAATATTGAACAGAATTTACTGAATTTGTGAATTTTCAGAATGTTTACAACATGGGCTCCACAGGCACACGCGGCATGCGTGCGCCAGCGATCAGGGTATAATACCGGTCAAAGCATTCTGTAAATTCATAAATCCTGAAAATTCTGATCCAGAATCATGGTACTAAAAAAGGGATAATGCAGTGCACTATCCCTTTCAATATTATTACAAATAAATGTAGCTTATGCTAAACCGTTAACGAATTTAGTAAGTTTTGATTTATTGTTTGATGCTTTGTTTTTGTGAATAACGTTCTTTTTAGCCAAACGATCAAGCATAGAAATTACTTTACCTAAAATTGGAGTTGCATCAGCTTTAGTAGTTGCACCTCTTAACTTTTTGATAGCGTTACGAGTAGTTTTCGCTTGGTATCTGTTACGCAGACGCTTCGCAGCGTTTGATCTGATTCTTTTTAATGATGATTTATGATTTGCCATTGTATAGCTTTGTTATTCTATTATTTTTAAAGAGTGCAAATATAGAATGATATTTTTAATTATGCAAGGCTTTTTAAACTAAAAAACTATCATTACTTATTAACACCTACGGCTTACGTTGTAAATTCTTATTTATTTGTTTATAAAGTACTTGTTTTATTTACATTTATTATAATTGAGCCATGTTTAAATACCGGAATCTCATCGTTTCTTTTACCGGGCTACTGGTGCTGTTACTATGCTCATCGTGGGGTTTCTTTGTACATTACCGGGTAAACAGGCTGGCGGTATTCACCCTGCCAAAAGCCATGAGCGGCTTTTACCAAAGCAATATCGAACTCATTACCGAGCACGCCATCAGTGCCGATAAGCGCCGCTACGTAGATTCGACCGAGATACCGCATCACTTTTTTAACGCCGATGCTTACAGTAAGGCTAAAGACCCATTTAAGACCATCCCTAAAAAATGGAAAGAGGCAGCTGCTAAATATACTATTGATACGCTTAATAAAAACGGCACCCTGCCCTGGACCATCCAATACCAATACTACAAACTGGTGCGGGCTTTTAAAGCACACGATACTACCACCATACTTATCACCTCATCAAACCTGGGCCATTACGTGGCCGACGCGCATGTGCCCCTGCATATAGTGCTTAACCACGATGGTCAACTTACCAACCAAACAGGCATACACGCTCTTTGGGAAAGCCGCCTGCCCGAACTATTGAGCTACAAATTCAATTATTACGCGGGCAAGGCGCATTATATCGACAATCCGCTTACCGAGGCTTTCCGCATTTGCCAAAGCTCATTCAGGAGAGCGGATACCGTATTAAGTGCCGAGCGTTTGTTGAACAGAACTTTTCCGCAGGATAAAAAATATGCCATGGTAAAACGTGGTAAGCGCACTATAAAAGATTATTCGCCTGCCTATTGCATCGCTTATAATAAAGCGCTCAAAGGCATGGTTGAAAGGCGCATCAGGGCATCAATAGTTGATATTGGCAGCTACTGGTACTCCGCATGGGTTGATGCCGGGCAACCCGATCTGAATAAATTAATAGAAAAGCCGCTTTCTGTAAACCAAAAAGCGGCTATATTAAAAGAAGAAGCATTTTACCGAAAAGGCAAAACGCTCTATACCAATCATTAAATTATTGGCCGGTAACCTTTTTAGAGGTCTTGCTTTTTATCGCGGCGAAGATCGGCGGAATGATGGAGAACAGGATGATAGCGAATACTACGATAGTAAAATTCTTTTTTATCACTTCTATGCCACCAAAAAAGTATCCTAAAAATAAAAAGCTAACCACCCAGGCTAAACCACCTATAATGTTATAAAGGCTATACCGTGCAAAAGGCATGCTTCCTACGCCAGCCACAAAGGGTGCAATAGTACGTATAATAGGCAAAAAGCGACTGAATATTACCGCTTTACCACCGTGCTTATCAAAAAAAGCCTTGGTTTGCAGGTAGTAATCGAGCTTTAATATCTTGTTGCTTTCTTTAAATACCTTTGGCCCTAAATAGTTACCCAGCATATAGTTTACTGTATTACCTGTAAAGGCCGCTATAACAAGCAAAATGGTTAAGATGTAGATATTCAACCCTGTGTTACCGCCAGCTATTAACGCGCCTGCCGCGAACAGCAATGAGTCGCCGGGAAGAAATGGGGTAACCACAAAACCTGTTTCCGCGAAAATGATCAGGAAAAGAATAAGGTATGTCCAGGCCTGGTAATCGTGCGTTATTTGTGCCAGGTGCACATCAATATGCAATATAAAATCTATGATGCTTTTTATTATTTCCACGGGTGTTTAATTTGCCGTAAAAATATAAAATAAAATGGCTTAACGGTTAGTAAGTATCGCAAAACCAAAAGCCGCCGTATCAACGCGACCCGCAAGCCCGTAAGTATATAAAGTATACAAGCCGCCGTCGTTAATAGTAGTGCGTTTCAGCTCCTTTATTATACCATTAGGCGGATTACTACCGCTTACCTGGAAATTGTAAACCCCCGCCGGTATCTCAATATAATTACTTACACTCTTATATTTTTGCTGCCTGAACGCGTTAGTACCATTAGCAGCCAAATTAAGACCCTGATCTGAAGTGCCTGCCACGGTTGGCGCGGCATTCACAAAACGGATCTTGCCCTTTCCTATCGGTGGTATTGTAGAGGTATCAACGGTAAAGAGGTAGCTCAGGTCATTATTCTTTCTTGTACCTACAATATACAGCGAGTATTTGGTATTACGATTTAAACGGCTGCTATCGATACGCAGCAAATTGGTAACAGAAGCGGTAGCCGCCGACCTGATCTGGAACGGAGTATCAATAGTATTCAAATCAAAATACCCCGACGCGCTCGGATAGCTGTAAGTATTACCCTGCTTTAAAAAGTTAACGTACAGATAAACCGGCAATACATCGTAGCTCAGGTTTAATACCTGGTACTGTATCTTCGATTCGGTAGGGTTAATGGTACCCTGCTTACCGCACGATGATATGAACGGAATAACCATCATGCTGATGGTAACTAAAAATAACGTAAGTAATACTTTGCTGCTGTTATTGCGCATTTTATAAAATTAATTGTTCGCTACAATGCCTGCTCCGTAAGCGGCATCTTCTGTACCTGTTTTAGTACCTTTTGAAAATATGGTATAAACGCGGCCCGATACAAAAGTAACCGAATCAGATACAGCCACACTACCGGCTTGCGATACAGTTAGCAATTTTTTTCCCGGTTTGATATTTACAAATTCAGTAGCTGTTTTAAACATAATACCATTAAACACTACTGTATCTGTATTTAAGGTTACCTTGTTGCCTGCATTATCTGTCGACGCGTTCACAAACCTGATCCTTGCCGTTTTACTGGTATCGGTTGCAAAGGCATCGCTTACCAAAAATGAGTTGGCATCGCTTGTGCCGGCAACAAAAAGGGTATAATCTTTGGTAACTTCTAAATCCAACGCTTTTGTAAAAAGCACGTCGGGCGTACCGCTCTTTTTAAACTGATACGTTTGCGCTCCCGGTGTAACACTCATATAGCCCGATGCGCCAATGGGCGTAATGGAAGCTACGGTGTTAAGCCTGTTACCATTTAAAAACACATTTAGAGAGGTGGTAGACAGGTTGTACACATTTAGCGACGCGATATCATTATCCTCCGGAAACACCAGATCTTTTTTATTGCAGGCTGTAAGTGCAGCCACCGCTATTGTAAGAAAAGTAAATGTTTTTAACTTCATAATTTTGGTTTATAATGCTATAACGTATTTATAACGATTTGTTATAAGGGCTCATAAAAAAAGTCCGGGTGTTAAGCCGGACTTAGGTTGGATCTATAATTTAAGTTTACAACTTAAGCATAACTATTGAGCATTACCGGCATTACCAGCATCAGCACATCTTCATTTTCATCGCCACCTTGTGGTAACAATAAACCGGCACGGTTAGGGGTCGACATTTCAAGTACCACCTCTTCGCTGCCCAGGTTTTTCAGCATCTCGATCAGGAACCTCGCGTTGAAGCCGATCTCGATATCTTCACCTTCGTACTGGCAACCTAAACGCTCGTGCGCCTCGTTAGCAAAGTCGATATCTTCTGACGAGATATGCAGCTCGCTACCATTTATTTTTAACCGTACCTGGTGAGTGGTCTTGTTAGCGTAAATAGCAACACGGCTAAGTGAACCTAAAAACGCCAAACGGTCTATATTTAATTTATTAGGGTTATTCAACGGAATAACCGCTTCGTAATCAGGGTAACGCTCGTCAATTAAACGGCAAACCAAATTAATGCTGCCAAATTTAAAGAAAGCACTTGTATTGTTATACTCTACCGCCACATTTACATCATCAGCAGGTAGTGATGATTTTAACAACGTTAAAGCCTTTTTAGGTAATATGAACGAAGTAGTACCGGCAGCTTTGGCATCTTTACGGCGGTAACGTACCAACTTGTGGGCATCGGTAGCTACAAAAGTAAGGTGCTGGGTTGATAGCTGGCAGAATACCCCCGTCATGGCCGGGCGTAGTTCATCGTTACTTACCGCGAAAATGGTTTTGTTAATAGCTTCGGCCAGTACAGATGCAGGCAGGTTTACCTGCGACGCGTTCTCAACAACCGGAATTTTCGGGAAATCTTCACCGTTCTCTCCGCTTAATTTGTACTTACCATCGCCAGCGCTTATTTCAATAGCGAAAGTAGCATCATCTACCGAAAAAGCTATTGGCTGCTCGGGTAATGATTTCAAAGTATCTAATAATATGCGTGATGGGATGGCTATACGGCCATTCTCTTTAGCTTCAACCGCCAGCGAGGTAGTCATGCTGGTTTGCAGGTCGGTAGCCGAAATGGTAAGGCTGCCTTCTTTGATCTCAAATAAAAAGTTTTCCAGTATGGGCAATACGGTACTGTTGCTCAGCGCGCCGCTAACAGCCTGTAATTGCTTAAGTAATGTTGATGTAGAAACAATAAATCGCATATATAGTTATATTGATCACTCAAAAGTATAAAATTTAACGGGCATACTTTCTCTTGCGGAAATAATGTTGAAAAATAGCAAATATCAACACCATTGCCAACGGAATTACAGTATTTATTATTTGATAGTACAACTTATCGGTACGGATGCGCGCCCTGTCTAACAGGCGCAGTTTTATTTCCTTACCGCGTAAGGCTATCAGGCCCGAATCGTCGGTCATGTAGTCGGCTATGTTGAG
The DNA here is from genome assembly GCF_039541195.1 of Mucilaginibacter gynuensis. Taxonomy (NCBI): domain Bacteria; kingdom Pseudomonadati; phylum Bacteroidota; class Sphingobacteriia; order Sphingobacteriales; family Sphingobacteriaceae; genus Mucilaginibacter; species Mucilaginibacter gynuensis. The sequence continues at coordinate 10,743 of NZ_BAABFT010000011.1, read as the reverse complement.
CAGCAGGTTTTTGTTACCGTAACTTTGCTGTGTATAATGATCGTAACCCAGCGGATACGGTGAGCCGTCGCTGCCTACCTGGTTCTTTAAAATATCACCATCGCTAATGATGATCATTTTAGTCGGCTTACTTTCGGGCAGTACCGCGGCATGGCTGCCTACGCTATCGGGCACCGGGCGGTTACGAAAAGCAGAGGTAAAATTACCCTCCAGTAATACGCCTGTTACTTTAGGTACGCTTTGAAACTCCTTCGGATTAGGCTCCTGCTCCAGTGCCTGTAATGATAACAAGTGCGGCGCGTTCAGTTTTTTATTATATGGCGATGAAGTAAGCAGCACGGTTTTTTTAATATCCTTGGTATCAAGTATATCAATGGTGCTGGCAAACTCACTGCGGATACCGTCTACATTTTTCACTACCGGATGCTTTGATACCGGGATAAATACCGGGTAAAATAACCAGGGCACCATTTGTATCTGCGCCTGCCCGCCCATGTTACCGGCAGCCACCGGGATCTGCGAACAGCTCATATCGGCTATCAGGTCGTAATTGATACGGATGCCGTAACGAAACAATTGATCGTCGAGGTTCAATTTCTTAGGGAAGGCCAATTGCTCCCCGCCATGACCGCGCAGGCTATCAAGCTCGGCGCTTACCTGATCTATCGTCCATAGCACTCGCCCGCCCTGCATAATATATTGGTCTACCTTAAACTTTTCGGCCTCGGTAAAAGGGGCATCCGGCTTGGGTATTACCAGCAGCCTTATCTTGTTCAAGCTATCCACAGGGATCGTTTTCAGATCGACTCGGCCTACTAAGAAACCATCGGATAATGATTTAAAAGCGTCATCCAGTTGCAGATTGGTCAACTCGTTATGGCCTTCGGTAAAACCTACACGCGGCTTACCATTACTGGTTACTTTTTTTATGGCCGATGAAAAGGCGTATTCTAAATTCTGGATAGAATTATTCAGCACCTCTTCGGGTGATAACCCGATACGGGTTTGCAACAGCTTAACGGCAATATCATGCCCGCCCGATGATACCAGCGCGAATGGGAAGATCAGCTTTTGCGATACGCCATCATCGCTTTTTACGCTTAGGTTTTGTGGTTCGATGCCTTTATCATACCAATTCTGGTAGGCTTGCTTTTGCTCATCTTCCGACAGGCCTTTTATCTTCTCCAGCGGATCTACCAACTCATACTGCAACTTTCGTTTACTGTACGATTGCAGGTCGATCAGCATATCTACCGTAGCGCGCTGCAAACGCTTCATACCTCCGGGGAAGTTATCGCCTTTTAAATAGATCGTTACCTTAACCGGCGCGGCCAGGCTGTCCATCAGGTTACGGCTTATATCGGATATGGTGTATCTTTTTTCTTTAGTAAAATCAAAACGGGTAAAAGCGAACTGAGATAACAGCCCGAGCGAGATCATAACCGAGATTAAACTCAGCATAATGGTACCGCGGATACTTTTTTGCTGCTGCCTGATGAGCATGAACAGGGTAAGCCATATAAAAAAGCCGGCCAGCAGGATGAAATATACCAAATCGCGCGTATCTAAAACACCCCGGCTTACCGACTGGTAGTGCTCGGTAATCCCCAGCGATTGCAAGCCAAGGTTTTGTAGTGAAAGCAGCTGGCTCAAAGAATCGAACCCGCTATAAAAAAAGAAGCATAGGAACACGGCTACGGTAAACGCGATGATCTGGTTTTTGGTGATCGACGAAGCGAACAAACCAATAGCAACAAATCCGCCGCCCAATAAAAACAACCCAATGTACGAACCTATTACCGCGCCGGTATCTATATTCCCCTCGGGCAAACCCAATGTATAAACCGAAAAGTAATACACCAAGGTGGGCAATAGCGCGAACAGCACCAACAGTAACGCAGCTAAAAACTTACCCAGCACAATTTGCCAATCGGTAAGCGGACGGGTAAGCAGCAGCTCAAAAGTACCTTCGCGGCGCTCCTCGGCCAACGAACGCATGGTGATAGCCGGTATCAGGAACATGAACAGGTATGGCGCGGTGCTGAACAGACTATCCAGCCCGGCATAACCGTATTCGAGGATGCTTGATTCTGGAAATACCCACAGGAAAAGCCCCAGCACCAACAGGAACACCCCGATGGTAACATAAGCAACCAATGAGCTTAAATAAGCGGTTATTTCTTTTTTTAAGATACTTAACACAGATAATTACGTTAATGGCCGAAATTACAATATTAAACAGCCTAACGCAATTTGATTTTTGGATTTCGAATTTCGGATGTTCAATTTCTAATTTGTCGCCCTAACTAAGCACAACAAGGCAATCTTTCAGCCTCATCCAACCCTCTCCAAGGGAGAGGGCTTTAGAAAATGCTTCGTTTCCCGTCAGCAAACAGCTTCGGGCGAAAGCGGGCAGAACTGTGATGGCCAGGAGCGCAAAGGCGGGCATAGGAACTTGTTGCATGTGGGGAAGAAATGAGGGGCGAAGCATGGGGCAAAAGTTCCAGCCCCAAGTTCTGTTCGGTTTGCAGGGCAAGGCCTTGTGCGGCAAAGAAGCCTTTTGCTGGACATGACCTTTTGCTACTTTTGGGGCATAGCCAAAAGTAGTAGCCTCTGCGGCAATGAGCAGGCTGACATTGATAATAACACAAGCACAACCTAAGAGAGATTGCTTCGTTCCTCGCAATGACGTGATTTATATACGCGACAGAATTGCTTCGCACATCACAATAACAAAAGTTTAAAACAAACCAATTACAAACCATCAAAACTATACCCCACACTTAAAGAACCATACTGACTACCTGCCGCGCGGCTTTGTACTTCTTTAGTGCGCAAACTAACCGCATATGTGGCGCTCCAGCGGGATGTGGCAAACTGCACACCCATTTTTTGCTCGTATACAAAAGGCTGCACGCCAAAAGTTATAGGCCCCTTATTATTACGGAACATGCCGCCTTCAATAGTAGCATCGTACGCTACATAGTTAAGCTGGGGCGTTAAATAAACGTATAGCTCTACCTTGCGGTGCCTGTCGCCGCCAAAACTCAAGCGACTATTGGTAGCCGCCGATTGAAAAAGTTTATCGAGCAGTCCGAACCTTAACTGCAGGCCTGCCTGCGCCCCGGTAAAGGTATTGCCCAGTAATGCTGATGGACTTACAGTAACATCAAACCATTTGGAAGCATTACGATACAATAACCGCTGATAATCAAACCGGGCATTTAAACCGGGCTCGTTACGGAGCTGGTAATCCCAGCCCTTTACCTCGTGAAGTTTAAAAGCGGAGTGGAACCAACTTTGTACCTCTTTGCCCAAAGCCGCCGGCCCTATAACCCCTACCTGCGCGCTCACTTTTATGGCGCTTTCATTTTTGTACAGCCAGTTCATTGATCCGCCTGCAAACAGGTAGCCGGTAAATGGGCGGTCGATGGGCCGCGATTTTTTGAGGGTGGCCGAGTAAGGATTGAAAATTTGCTGACCGCCTTCTATCTCTATTATCTTTTTAGCAAGATTGGGGTTAGTGATCTTATCGCGGTTGAGCGCGTGGGTATATTTTAAAGAAGCGCCGTTGGTATAATACCTGTCTTTCATGCGCGATATATAGGCATCGTTGTCAGAGGTAATTCTGATCTGGCTTTTAAAGTTTTGCGCATGTAAAGCCGTCAGGCTCAGGCAACAAAACGCGCCTGTAAACAGTGCCTTTTTTAATATTTCGTTTGGGTTAAAAAACCCGCCTTTGATGTGATTTGGTGATAGCATAGCCTAATTTTTTAATATTGGGTTAATTGCTATCACAAAATAATTGAATCGAAGGTTAAATAAGTTTCTTTAGGCTATTATGAACAAAACGAACAACCTGTAGTTGTAATGCTATAAAATGAACATATTGTATAAAGCACACTAACACTACTATTTAGCTTAATTACCGGCTTCATTTTATGGCGCAGCTCAGTATATAATAAAAGAGGCAGTACCTCAAGCTGAAGTACTGCCTCTTTTATTAAGATTATGTTGATTAAGCTTAGAACTTGTAAGCCAAACGCAGGCCAAACTGACCGATGGTGCCGTCTTTTGACCATGCTTCGTAACGAATACCCGCTTCAACATTATCGGTAAAGGAATAACCTATACCAGGTGAATAAGCGAAGGCGGTGCCCATACCTTCTTCGGTTGAAAATACTGCGCCAAATTGAGCCTCACCAAAGAAACCTTTTTGGAAATAGTATTTACCACCTACCTTTACAGGGATAAAGCCAAAGCCCGATTTACCGCCTTCAACTTTATAATCGCTTTTAATACGGAAGTTGGAGTAACCTGCCGAACCTGTAAGAAAGAAATTTTCAACTACAGGGTGTTCATATTTAAGAGATGCGCCGATAACAAAAGAGAAACCTTCGCTGGCATCGCCAACCGGGGCGCCTAACTCTAAACCAACATTGAACCTGCCTTTATCGGCCGGAGTAGTTTGCGAGAATGAACTGAATACTGTGCCGCCTAATACGACTAATGAGAATAAGAATTTTTTCATTTTAATTATTGTGTAATGTTTAGCGCGACGCCACAGGGTACCATCTGTTTTGCCGCAGTTTGATGACATTGACGCACATTATCGGCAGGATGCTACAGCCGGTCATCAAAAAAAATAAAATAAAAAACACTTAGTGTATCAGCGTTTAAACATTATTAGGTTAATAATTTATTCAAATCAGGTTAACAATTATGGCCACAAACCTTAGCTTTAGTGTATTCAAATAACCCGAAAAAAAAATTTATATTTTTTGTGATTCACCTGCAAACCATCGACTCACTAAACAAAAAAAGGCTCGGGTAAATACCCGAACCTCTGTAACAATTGTGAATTTTTGCTATTAAAATTTGTACGCCAAACGTAAAGCTACCTGGCTTGTAGTGCCATTTTTTGACCATGCTTCGTAACGTACACCTGCTTCAAAACCACCGGCAAAGGCATAACCAACACCAGGTGCGTAAGCGAATGCAGTACCGCCGCCATCTGATAAAAACGCCGCGCCTAATTGGGCCTCACCAAAGAAACCTTCGTCAAAGAAATATTTAAGACCCGCTTTTACAGGGATAGCGCTAAGTTTTGGTTCTTCAAGACCAAGTGCTTTATAAGCGTCTTTAATATCGCTTTTTAACAAAAACTTTTGGTAACCGGCAGAAAGTGTAGCAAACAGGTTTTCGGCGATAGGATGATCGTATTTTAACGAACCACCAATTACAAATGACGAAACGTCTTTTGAATCGCCTAATGGTAAACCTGCATCAACACCGATGCTGAATTTGCCGCCTTCGTCAGAAGTTTGTGCGTAAGAACTGAACGTCGCTGCGCCCAGTACAAGTAATGATAAGATAATTTTTTTCATGTGAAACTGTAAATTAGGTTAATTTTTCGAGGACAAACATAGGAGAATTTATGATACAAGCAAATTTTCATCGAAATAATTAACTTCCAATTAACATAGGCAATCAATGAATAATGAATATATTTTAGTGTTTACCAGCCTATCCTGTAAGCTACTCGGATGCCGGTTTGGGTTAGCTGATTTCTCCATTTTTCGTAGCGGAAACCAAGGTCGACGTTTTGTTTTTCACCAACCGGGATCAGAAAACCGGGACCGATGGAATAGGCGAATAATTTATCTTTTTCATAGTTCAGGCCAATGGCCACCCCCAACTCTCCTTCTATATAAAACCCCGAACTTGCAAAGTACCGCACCCCTGCTTTTACAGGCGCAAATTTAGCCGCCTCCTGGCTGATATTGCTGCCAATAAGTGTACGTTTAAAGCCAAAACTGCTGTAGCCACCTGTTATGCTCAAACTTAAAGGATCGCTAACCGGTATCTCTACTTTGCCCAACAGCGAAAACCCAACTTTATAAATGCTCATGGTAGGTATTCCAAGCTCGGGCCCTATACTGAAAGCGGCGGTTGGTGTAGCTGTTTGGGCTTTGGCGGTAAGCGCGTAACAAAATAACAGGGCCAGTAGAAGCTTCTTCATAGAAGGGTTTAGTTGTTGGTGAGTTGTATAAAAATATTTTCCAGCGTTTTGTCGCCGTTCTTGTGGCGCAAATCATGCAAGGTATCGTTGGCGGCTATCTTTCCTTTATTAATGATGATCACATGATCGCACACGGCTTCTACCTCCTGCATAATGTGGGTGGATAGCACAATGGTTTTGGTTTTACCCAGATCAAGTATCAGCTGGCGAATGCCGATCAACTGGTTAGGATCAAGCCCGGAGGTAGGTTCATCCAGTATCAGCACTTCGGGGTTATGTAATATGGCTTGCGCCAGGCCAACGCGTTGTTTATAACCCTTTGATAGCTGGCCAATCTTTTTATGCTGCTCGGGGCCAAGGCCGGTTTGTTCTATTATGGCGGCTATGCGTTGTTCGGGGGCATTTAGTTTATGAATGCCTGCTATAAAACCCAGCGACTCTTTCACATACATTTCCTGGTAAAGCGGGTTGTTTTCGGGCAGGTAGCCGATGTGCTTTTTAACATCGAGCGGCTGCTTTATTACATCAAACCCACATACCAACGCGTTGCCCGATGTTTGCGGAATAAAACCCGTAAGTATTTTCATGGTGGTTGATTTACCCGCCCCGTTTGGGCCTAAGAAACCCAGCACACCGGGCTTGGCCATAAACGAAATATTATCAACCGCCTTTTGTGTACCGTATATCTTGGTCAATCCTTCTACCGAAATACTCATGGCGGTAAAATTATGGTATAGATTTTAAATGTGACATAGAGATATGATAATTATGTATGTTTATGATTTATTTATCACCTTTATTTACACCTTAACTTAACCTTTATCATGAAGTACGCTTACATTTTTTTAATCTGCACGTTACTTACGGCCTGCCAGCAAAAGCCAAACAGCAACACAAAATCCCTTTCAGATTCGTCATCTTTAAAAACCACACAAACACCGTATAAGTTGACAAATATTGTCACCCACGCTTTTTCTGATCAGCAAAAGCAAGACACATTCAAATTATTCTTATCAGGCCCAACCATACTTAACAGTAAGGTCACGTTTGAAATAATCAGCTTTAACAATAAACAGATCTTTACCGACGATTTTAATGGCAAGGATTTACTTGGTGACTTTGAGGGCAGTGAGCAGCAACAAAAAGATACTATCAATGCACGCTTTAAAAGATTCTTTCATCAGTCGGCATTTAAAACACCGGCTATTAACAAAACGGACAAGATAGATAAGGACTACATTATACAATCTGCCTTTGACGCTATTAAAGACGATGCCACTTCTATAGGCTTTACCTATAATAAAGGATACGAAGGTGTGTATTCAATTGCTTACGCTAAAAAGAAAAAAGAAACTGTGCTGTATTTCGCGTTCGATTAAACATACCTAAACTACTTATTGCGAGATATAAATATCTCGCACTTCAAACTTTCGCACTTTCATAGTAAAAACTATCTTTGCCACTATTATGAGTAAAGCGACCGACGAACTTTTTAAGAACGTAATATCACACGCTAAGGAATACGGCTTTGTATTTCAGTCAAGCGAAATATATGATGGACTAAGTGCTGTTTACGATTACGGACAAAATGGTGCCGAGTTAAAGAACAACATTAAAACTTACTGGTGGAAAGCCATGGTGCAAATGCACGATAACATTGTGGGTATTGATTCCGCGATTTTCATGCATCCTAAAATATGGAAAGCAAGCGGTCACGTTGATGGCTTCAGCGATCCGATGATTGACAACAAGGATTCGAAAAAACGCTACCGTGCCGACCAGTTACTGGAAGACAAGATAGCCAAATACGAGGCCGACGGCAAAACCGACAAAGCTGCTGCGTTGCAAACCGCTATGGACGATGCCCTGAAAGCTGAAGACCTGCCGCGTTTAAAAGAGCTGATCATTGAGCAGGAAATTGCCTGCCCCGTTAGCGGCACCCGCAACTGGACAGATGTACGCCAGTTTAACCTGATGTTCAGTACGCAGGTTGGCGCTATTGCAGATGAATCGGATACTATTTACCTGCGCCCCGAAACCGCGCAGGGTATATTTGTGAACTACCTGAACGTACAAAAATCAGGCAGGATGAAAATCCCTTTCGGTATCGCGCAAATTGGTAAGGCTTTCCGTAACGAGGTGATCGCGCGCCAGTTCATTATCCGCATGCGCGAATTTGAGCAAATGGAGATGCAGTTTTTTGTACGCCCCGGCACACAAAAAGAGTGGTTTAACAAATGGAAAGAAACCCGCCTGAAATGGCACCTTGCCCTGGGCACCGACGAAGCTAAATACCGTTACCACGAGCATACCAAACTGGCACACTATGCCGACGCGGCCTATGACATTGAATTTAATTTTCCGTTCGGGTTTAAAGAGGTAGAAGGGATCCACAGCCGTACCGATTTCGATTTGAGCCAGCACCAAAAGTTTTCGGGCAAAAAAATGCAATACTTCGATCCTGAACTGGGTGAAGACGGCAAGCCTTACGGTAACTATATCCCTTATGTAATTGAAACATCAATAGGTTTAGACAGGATGTTCCTGCTTACCATGATCAACGCTTACGAGGAAGAAGACCTGAGCACTGAGGAAAAGCAAGATAGCCGTACCGTGTTGCGCCTGCACCCTGCCCTTGCGCCTGTAAAGGCCGCTATTTTCCCGCTGACCAAAAAAGATGGTCTGCCTGAAAAAGCACGCGAAATAATGGATAAACTGAAGCTCGACTTCAACCTGCAATACGAAGAAAAAGACGCTATCGGTAAACGCTACCGTCGCCAGGATGCTATCGGTACACCTTTCTGTATCACGGTAGATCACCAAACACTGGAAGACGATACTGTAACCATCCGCTACCGCGACACCATGGCACAAGAACGCGTACCGGCCAGCCAATTAGAAAAAATAATCGGCGACCAGGTAAGCTGGAAGAACCTTTTGAAAGCAGAAAGCAGAAAGCTAAAAGACTAAAGCTGAAAGCTTCATTTAGGTTAAAGCTTAAAGGCGAAAGGTTAAAGGTGGATTGTCCGCTTTTAACCTTTCGCCTTTTTTGTACTTGGTTTTTTATCGCTTCATGTACCTTTCAGCTTTTACCTTTATCCTTTCAGCTTAGAGCCCCTTTCAGCTTTAGTCTTTCTGCTTTAAGCTTTCAACCTATTTTCTCTCTCTTCCCCGATGCAATGCTGCGGTAAATAGCATCTATCACCAGCATATCCTTACGCCCTTCTTCGCCGGGCACGATGGTTGGTTTCTTGTTGATTACGCAGCGGGCAAAATCATCCATTTGCAGGGCCTGCTGGTTAACCTGCGGAAAGTTCATGGGCCCGGCAGAGGTACTGCCATGTATACCACCATAGCCAAAAGCGGGTTGCAATTCGAAATTCCCTTTTTCGGCAGTCACCTTCAGGTAGCCCCAGTTATTGTTATAGCTCGATCTGCCTTTGGCCTTCAAGCCATCCGGAAATTCCAGTTCCCAGAAGATGGTTTCATCTACGTCTTTAAACAGGTCGGGTTTGGTTTTTTCTTCGGTAGCGGTTACGTACAGTGGCTCTTTACCCACGCTGTATCTTGAACCTTGAATAGAATACACACCCATATCCATCAACGCGCCACCGCCTGATAACACCTTTTTTAAACGCCAGGCATTCGGATCGCCACCGTAAACAAAGCCGTTGGCGGTATCAATCGCTGTTACTTTGCCCAACACCTTTTGCTGCCCAAGGCGCATCACCTCCTGGTTATGCGGCTCGAAATGCAGGCGATACCCTATCGATAGCATGCGGTTGGCTTTCTTGCAGGCTTCTATCATTTCGGTACAGTCGGCGGCATTTAGAGCCATCGGCTTTTCGCATATTACGTGCTTACCTGCTTTAGCCGCACGTATGGTAAACTCCTTATGCAGGGCAACCGGCAGCACTATGTAAACAATATCAATAGCAGGGTTATCCTTTATCGAATCGAAATTGGCGTAGTTATAAATATTTTTCTCGGGGATGTTATATTTTTTGCTCCACTCGTCGGCTTTTGATGGTGTGCCCGTAACAATACCGGCAAGGTAACAATTGGTGGTTTGCTGTAAGGCCGGAGCTAATTGTCCGCCTGCGTAACCGCCCAAACCTACCAATGCTATGCCCAGCTTTTTATCGGCAGGCAAGCCCTGCGAAAACGCGTTTAAGGCCGGAGCCAGCGCCAACGCACCTGCGCCGTAGCCCAAACTTTTCAGGAAATTTCGTCTGCTAAAGGAATCGTTAAGTTTCATAAGTATCGATATTGTTTAAGTATATTGATTGATAGAAACATACAGAACCGAAGCCGGGGTTGCTCCTGTTGTAACCTTAACATCAGGGAGTTAAAAAATGTTGTAGCTTTTTTAAATTTAGTTATAGATGAGTGATAAAAGCAAAGGCCTGGATTTAGAAAATGTGTCATTGCGAACGTAATGAAGCAATCACATAACTGTACAAATTCGCTCTGGATACTTTGCGATTGCTTCGTACCTCGCAATTGTAAAGGTCAAGTAATTCGGTAACAGAATTAGCTTTATGTTATAAAGCTAAACGTTATGCGAAACATTAACAATGATCTTACATTAAAACGGAATTATCTTAGCAAATATCGATTCCTGATCAGTGAGTATGAGCAGGTAAAGCGGGGCGAGCATGCCGTCTTTAGATTCGCTAAGGATTTTTATTCTGCACATGATACTGATGCAAGGGCTTTCC
>NZ_BAABFT010000010.1:0-189836 GCF_039541195.1 Mucilaginibacter gynuensis | reverse complement strand
AGCAACCGGTAGGTCTGAAGATAGTTCCGCTTAAGGGTGAGGTCATTCGTGTTGATGCGCATGGTGACTAACTTTTTTTAAAGCTAATCTTGTTACCGAATTATATAACCTTTACAGCAATGACGATAGTTTGAGATAACGCCATCCAGAACGCGACGAGATTGCTTCGTACCTCACAATGACAAGTTTTAATAAAAATAAAAGGGCGATAAGTATTCAACTCGTCGCCCTTCTCATTAAAATGATATTTAATTTAAGCAGTTTTTAACTCACCGCTTTTCTTTTTGTTTTCAAGATATAAAGCACCAATTAATGCCAGTATCAATATAATAGAACCTATTAACGAGATCACTTCGCCTGTGTAGTAAGAAGTAGGGTGGAAAATGAACTCGATTTTGTGGTTACCCAATGGTATCTGCGCGGCACGCAGCAGGTAATCTGCACGGAAATAAGGTTGCTCTACTCCATCTATCAGCATTTTCCAGCCTTTATCGTAGTAAACTTCAGAGAACACGGCTATTTGATCGGATGTTGAACCGCTTTCGTATACCATGTGATCGGGGTTGTAGCTTACCAGTTTAATAGAAGCAGCCGGATCGGTAGCCAGGTTTTTATCTTTTACCTGATCTTTAAAGCTTTTGTCAACAATGGCTTCATCTTTCGGACTAAAGCTGCTAATGGCCTGCATTTCCTGATCGGCATTATCTGCAAACTTAACGCTCTTTACAAACCATGCATGGCCGCAAGCGGTAGTGTTGCTCTTCATGCCCGGCTCCTGCGTTTTAGGGTCGTACGTGATGATGTATTTGGTATTCAGCATATCAAGCACATCCTGGTTTAAAGATTGAGTAAGTTGGTTTTCTACCAGCTCGTCGTAACGTTTTAACCTTGCTGCCGAATAACCACCTACCGCTTTATGGAAGTACGGGGTATATGAATCAGATAGCAGGTTTTGGCCCAGATCTATCACGCGGTAATCCGGGTCGGTATCGCGGGCTATCAGTTGATCTATCAGCCTTGGTTTTGGTTTGTTGTCTACTTGTTTTTCAACAAATGCGCCATCGTTAAGGTAACGTTTGTCAATCTGCCACATATCCACCAATATCAGCGCAAAAAATACTAACGATAGCACAGTAACATTGATCTTTTGCTTGATGAATGCCCACACCAGTCCGAAACTGATTAATACAAATATCAGTGAGCGGATAGCATCTGCACGGGCAATTGATATACGGTCTTTTATTAAAGCGTTGGCCAAATCGGTTGCCAGTGTAGCATCGCCGCCTAATTGTTTACCTAAAAACTGGGTAAACTCCTGGTGGTTGCTTGTCCTGAACGACAGGAATGCATCCGGCAATACCGCGAATAAAAGACTAAGGCCACCTGTAATGTACAGGGCGATCTTGGTTTTCTTAAGTAGGTCTGCTTTATTAGGGTTAGTAATGATCTCCTGAATAGCCAGTAAGCCCAGTAATGCAAAGCTTAATTGCGCCACTGCCAGTATCGATTCAACCGCGCGAAACTTGTTGTAAAGCGGGAAGTAATTAAAGAACAGATCGGATACAAAAGGAAAGTTGCGGCCGAAGGAAAGCAGCATGGTCAAAATAACCGTGCCCAGTATCCACCATTTTAAGCGGTTTTTAACAATCAGTAAACCTGCCACAAACAGGAAACAGATAATAGCGCCGAAGTAGAATGGTCCTTCGGTGAAGCGTTTATCACCCCAGTATAATGGTAACGCGCCCTGCGAAATATTTTGCGCCTGGTTAATATCGGCACCACGATCTAATAACGCTTTAATTACATGCGAATTAGGGTCGTTTGAACCGCGAGTGCTGCCACCGTAAATATCGGGGATCAGGAAGGTGAAACACTCGGCCACACCCTGGCTCCACTCATAGGCGTAATCTCTTGGTAAGCCTGCGCTTGGTTCGTTATTGCTGCTATGGGTAAGGTTTGATTTACCGCGGATAGTTTCTTTACTGTACTCGTAAGTGCTCCATAAAATAGAAGCATTTACACATAAGGCCAGCACGGTAGCAGCAGCCAAATAACCCACGCTTTTTAAGAAGGAGGCTGTAGTTTTTGTTTTGATGGCATGATAAACCTCAATACCTACCAATATCAAAATGGCGAGCATCAGGTAATAGGTCATTTGCAGGTGATTGGCCCTTATCTCTAATGCCAGGAAGAATGCCGTTACCGATGCGCCTAACAAGTATTTACCGCGCAACGTTAAAATAATACCCGCGATAATAGGTGCAAATAAAGCGATAGCGAAGGCCTGGTTTGCGTGCCCCGCGAGGAGCAATATAATATTGTAGGATGAAAATGTAAAAGCTACAGCGCCCGCAGCAGATAACCACGGATTAAGTTTTAATACGCAGAATAACAGGTATGTACCGAAGAGGAACAGCAAAACAGTATCAACCGGGTTGGGGAATACCGTTTTTAAGGCAGAAACCACATGTGTGGTTACGTTATCAGTATACGGTGCCCATATCTGGAAGGCCGGCATACCGCCTAATATCTGGTTGGTCCAAAGGATGGTGGTGTCTTTGGCCCTGTAATCGTTTATCTCTTTTTGGGTTGATTGTGCCCGGGTAACATCGTTTTGCCCTAATGTTTTACCCTGAAAAGCCGGGGTGAAGTAAAAAAAGCAGATCACTAAAAAAATGGCAGCTACAGCAAAGTGTACACCATTACGTTTGAACCAGTTATTCATTAAAGTAATTTAAAAATGGGTATATCGTTCCCAAAAATAGAAATTTGAACGAGAATAGAATGATTAAGTTTATAAAGGATTTGATTTAGCAGGGGGTAGCCTTTGTGCGGAATAAAAAGAACATGCCCACCAGCACCAAAACGCTGCACACGTATACGATAATATTGATGCGGTTATACTCTTCGCGGTGCCTGCGTACCATAAAAACGTTGTACAGGCCCAGGCCTCCGGTTACTATCCAAAAAAAGCTGTTTATGTTGGTACACATACCAAACAGCTGAATATTTAGTACCGATACAATGTAATTGGTGATAATAAGCAGCAGGGTATCGGGCGTATTATCATGGCGCCTTCTGCGTTTATAAACTTGTTCGGGCAGCATTTACTACTTAATTTCTTCGTAATCAATAAACTCGCCCTCGTTATCAGGCACGGTGTTTTTGGTATTTTGCGGAACATAATCAACCTTAACAGTACCTTCCGGGCGTTTAGGCTGCTGGTAATTTTGGTTGCGCTGTTGTTGCTGAGTGGCTTTATTAATAACACTTTGAAAAAGCATAGGCAAAAATATACGTGCCAACTGACGCACAATATAAAGCACTAATACCGATATAAGCAGAAAACGTAATAATATCATCTGAATAAATTAAAGCTACAAATATAAGTTATTAACGTATAAATTGTTTGCAAGTTGTGTTGTGTTATGGGTTGTAAGTTGTGTGTTGCAGGTTGTAAGCCCTAAGTTGTGGCCCAGACGCAATTTTACATACAACTCACAGCCTTCAACTTACAACCCATATCCTATAACCCGCAACTTACAACTTAAGAAAACTTCTCCTCCATCATTTTCTCTAACGCGAACATTTCGTCGCGGAGTTTGGCGGCGAGGAGGAAGTCCATGTTTTTGGCGGCGGCAAGCATATCTTTTTTGGTGTTGTCGATAGATTTCTTGAGGTCGCCTTTGGTCATGTATTGTACAATAGGGTCGGCGGCCAATGTTACTACTTCGTTTTCTACATAAGCCTTTTGTACCCCTCCCTGGAAGTCAACCACCGAAGTTTGCTCCATAATGGCTTCTCGCGATTTGCCAACGGTACGCGGCGTTATGCCATGTTCCTCGTTATATTGTATCTGCTTCTCACGACGACGATTGGTTTCATCCATCGTAATGCGCATCGAATCGGTAATTTTATCGGCGTACATAATTACACGGCCCCGGTCGTTACGGGCGGCACGACCAATGGTTTGGATCAGCGAACGTTCCGATCTTAAGAAGCCTTCCTTGTCGGCATCCAAAATAGCTACTAACGATACCTCGGGTAAATCCAGACCCTCCCTTAACAAGTTGATCCCGATCAATACGTCAAATTCGCCAAGGCGCAGGCCCCGCAAAATCTCTACCCTTTGTAGGGTTTTTACCTCCGAGTGAATGTAGCGGCATTTGATGCCCAGTTTATCCATGTATTTGGCCAGTTCTTCGGCCATACGTTTGGTGAGGGTGGTTACCAGTACACGGTCGCCCATTTTAATGGTTTTGTCCACTTCGTCGAGCAGGTCATCTACCTGGTTAATTACCGGGCGCACGTCGATCACAGGGTCGAGCAACCCTGTCGGACGAATCACCTGTTCCACTACCACACCGCCCGATTTTTCGAGTTCGAAATCGGCAGGGGTTGCGCTTACATATACTGTTTGCGGTGCCAACCGCTCAAACTCCTGGAAGTTAAGCGGACGGTTATCCAATGCCGCGGGCAGGCGGAAACCATAATCAACCAACGACATCTTCCTCGACCTGTCACCACCATACATAGCGCGGATCTGCGGTACGGTTACGTGGCTTTCGTCAATCACCATCAGGTAATCATCAGGGAAATAATCCAGCAGGCAGAAGGGGCGCATCCCCGGTTCGCGTCCGTCAAAGAATCTCGAATAATTTTCAATCCCCGAGCAGTAACCCAATTCGCGGATCATCTCCAAATCGTAATTAACCCTTTCCTCCAATCGCTTGGCTTCAAGGAAACGGCCATCACCAATGAACTGCTTTTTGCGGGTTTCCAGCTCTTCCTGTATCGCCCATACCGATTGCTGAAAACGTTCGCGCGGTGCCACGTACAAGTTGGCCGGGTAAACCACCATGTGCGTCATCTTTTCGATGGTTTTGCCGGAGGTAATATCGAACGTGCTTAACTCTTCAATGTCATCGCCAAAAAAGGATATGCGGTAAGCAAAATCCATATAAGCCGGGAAAATATCTACCACATCGCCTTTAACACGGAATGTACCGCGTTTAAAATCGGCCGTGGTGCGAGCGTAAAGTATCTCTACCAAACGGTGTAAAAAAGCGTTGCGGCTAATGCGGGTACCCACCGCGAACTTAAATACCGACTTGGCAAAATCCTCGGGGTTACCCATACCATAAATACAGGAAATAGACGACACCACAATCACATCCCTGCGGCCAGACATGAGTGCCGAGGTGGTACGTAAACGAAGCTTTTCTATCTCTTCGTTTATCTGTAAATCCTTTTCAATATAAGTATTGGTGGTAGGTATAAAGGCCTCGGGCTGGTAATAATCGTAATAAGATACAAAGTAGTTCACCGCGTTTTCGGGGAAGAACTGCTTGAATTCGCCGTACAGCTGCGCGGCAAGTGTTTTATTGTGGCTTAGTATCAGCGTTGGCTTTTGCGTTTGTGCTATCACATTGGCCATGGTGAACGTTTTTCCCGAGCCGGTAACACCCAGCAGGGTTTGAAAAGGTTCGCCGCCGTTTACACCTTCAACCAGTTGCCTAATGGCTTCGGGCTGGTCGCCGGTAGGTTTATATTCAGAGGTAAGTTTAAAATCCATCTATAACAAAATTACCAAAAATAATAGCAAAAAGAGAAGCGTTTTAATACAACGCAGCATTTGGAACGCTCAATTGGTGATTTATGTTTTTAAGATGAAACTATTTATCAGTCAAAGCCTAACTTTGTGCTGTATTACCTTTTTGAAACATAATTAGCAGCGCAATGAGTACCAAATACCAGCATATATTTTTCGATCTTGACCACACCATCTGGGATTTTGATAAGAACGCGGAGGAAACCCTGCACGAATTATATATCGCTCATCGCCTTAATGATATAGGGCTGCCATCTGCAGATGTATTCATTGAAACTTATACCCGCAACAATCACCAGCTTTGGGCCGATTACCATGTTGGCAAAATCAGTAAACAGGCGCTGCGTGAAACCCGCTTCAAAAAAACCTTTCTTGATCTTGGGCTGCACCCCGATGTAATGCCGCTTACTTTTGAGGACGAGTACGTGCAGCTATGCCCAACCAAAACCAACCTCTTTCCGCATGCGCACGAAACCCTGCAATACCTGCAAGGCAAGTATACGCTGCATTTGATCACCAACGGGTTTAAAGAATCTACCGAGTTAAAAACTGCCGGAACTAACATCGCGGGCTATTTTCAAAACATCATTATATCTGAAGTGGTAGGGGTAAACAAACCGGATAAAGCCATTTTCGAGCACGCGGTGGCATTGGCCAACTGCACCAAAGATTGCTGCCTGATGATTGGCGATAGCGTGGAGGCCGACATCCGCGGAGCGTTAAACTACGGTATGGATGCCATTTACTTTAACCCTCACAACGCCGAAAAGCCTGCCGACGTACCACAGCAAATCACCCAGTTGAAAGAGCTGATGCAACTGCTGTAGCGGTTTATTGCCAGGTTTGTTCGTTGTTTTTTATTTTGGTTAACAGTCCGCTGAAGTTTTTGCCTTTCTCCGGTGATTTGCTCATTACATCCTGCAAGTAGGTAATAGCCTGTTCTTTTTGCCCTGCCTTGTATAACAAGTTGGCATAGGTGTACACACTGTTCAAATTGTTAAGGCCGGCATCTGTAGCCGCGGGTTTTATCCATCCGGCAGCAGTGGTAAGGTTTTGTTTATCATCCGTATTAGAAAATACCTGCCAGGCATATCCGCTCAATTTATCATCGCTGATGCTGCTGCCGTATTTGGCTATATAGGCTGTTACCGCTTCGGTATATTTCGGCCAGTCGGCCAGCCATTCGTAATGGGAAGGCTTGGCTGCCATAATGATTTGATCACTTATACCCGGATATTTTTGTTCAAGTTTTTCTTTCACCTTGTCCCAAGCTACCTCTTTTATTACATCGCCCGAAATTGTTATCATACCTCCCGGATATCGGGTAATTTTACCATCGGTTCGTAAAAATGGCAGTACCTCTTCTTCAAATACAATGTCATTCAGTATTTCTGCCGATTTACCTTTGCCGGCTACAGCATCAACTTCTTTAGCATTGTTCAGCAATGTTTTAAAACCCGGATCGGTTGAGGTTTTAGTGGCGATAACGATAAAACCTATACTTTTTGGCGCAAGCATATCGGGATGTGTACCCAGGTAAGCATTTATGCCTTTTATGGCAAGGGTATCGTTATTGGCCTGCTGTGCCGCGCTGATGTACGTTGATAAAAACGCGGTATCTCTTTTACCCTTATCAAATTGTTTTTTAAGGGAGATCAGTTGCAGTTTAGGATCGAGCGCCGCTTTCGATTTGCTGATAAACTCATCGGGATTGGTAGTACCGCCCGATATGGTATGCACCAGCTCGCCATCGGGGTTAAAGTACAAGAAGGTAGGGTACGAGTTTACTTTATAAGTATTTTCGAGGTATTTGGCATCCTTATACCACTTCCTGGTTTCGGCATTGTCGGTTTTACTTACATCGAACTGTACGCTTACGTTAATAAAGTGCTGATTAAAAAAATCGCCAACCTTTTGCTGCGGAAAAATATCCTGCGCCATCATTTTGCAGGGGCCGCACCAGGTAGTATAACCATCCACAAAAATATACTTGCGTTCCTTTTTAGCCTTAGCTTTTATTTGCGCCCAGCTTAGGCCGTGCACAAATTTTATCCCGGCTTTTTGTTGGGCGTGACTAATAGTATTGTCTAATATTAAAAAGATGAGGATAAGCAACAGGTAAGTTTTGCGACAGGCTGATGTTTTCATTTGGTGTTTTATAACAGGTTTATAACGTGCAATATAGCGCAAAAAGCGTATTTAAACCAAAACGCGTCATGGTTATAAACATTATCGCCTCTTTGTGGAAAAATAAAAATATTAATTGACGTTTAACTTTCAACCTTTAACGAAGTCTTAACAATCAGATAATGTTGATTTGCTGATATTTGTAAAAACCCGGAAAGATGAATTTTGAGTTTGGTTATTTGATAGTGATAGCACTGCTGGGATTAACCGGCCTGTTCTATTTGAGTCCGTACGAACTGAAGGTTGACGAGGAAGAAGATAACGAGTGATCTGTTCTTTCCACGCCTGTACTTTCTTAATAAAATTAAATAACCTGCCGCATTAGCCCGGGATAAAGAAACATTTGCTAAACATTAATGGCAAAACGCGAAGTTGACATAGTTGTAATATCCGACGTCCATTTAGGAACCTACGGTTGCCACGCAAAAGAACTGCTTAAATACCTCAAAAGCATTAAACCCAAAATGCTGGTATTGAACGGCGACATTATCGATATATGGCAGTTCAGTAAATCATACTGGCCCGAAACGCACATGAAGGTAGTGCGCCGCATCATGAAGTTTATTACCGAAGGCATCCCCGTGTATTACCTTACCGGTAACCACGATGAAATGCTGCGTAAATTCACCGATTTTGATTTGGGTACCTTTCAGCTCCTTAATAAGGTAGTATTAAATATTGATGGCAAAAAAGCCTGGATATTTCATGGCGACGTGTTTGATGTTACCATGCAGCACTCCAAATGGCTGGCCAAACTGGGCGCTGTAGGGTACGATACCTTGATTATTTTAAACAGCTTTACCAACTGGTTGCTTACCGCCATGGGCAGGCAAAAAATGAGTTTCTCGCAAAAAATAAAGGCCAAGTTTAAGGACGCGGTAAAGTTTATCAATCACTTTGAGCAAACCGCTGCCGACCTTGCCGTTGATAAGCAATACGATTACGTAATATGCGGCCATATTCACCATGCCGAGATCAGGGAAGTGCATGCTACTGATGGCAGCGGCTCGGTGCTGTACCTAAACTCGGGCGACTGGGTGGAGAGCCTTACCGCGCTCGAATACCATAACAAAAGCTGGACGGTGTATAAATACCACCCCGAGCAATTTGGAGCCGAAAACGAGGCCGAAGATGATGATAAAACCGATGCAGAAGACCTCGACGCCAAATTGGATGTAAAAACCTTGCTGGAAAGGTTCAGGCAGGAATCGCACTAATTGCTGTTATCTTTGTTAACTTGTACCGCATTTACAATCTATGAAAATACTTTTTGCCATACAGGGAACAGGTAACGGGCATATTAGCCGCGCACGCGAAATTGTACCACTGCTGCAACAATACGGCGAGGTAGACCTACTGGTAAGCGGCACCGAAGCCGAAGTAAGTCTTTCGCAGCCGCTTAAATACCGTTTTCATGGGTTCAGCTTTATTTTTGGGAAAAATGGGGGCGTAGATAAATGGGCCACCTACAAAACCATGAATTTGCGCCAGCTGTGGCACGATATTAATCATCTGCCCCTAAAGCAATACGATATAGTAATTAACGATTTTGAACCGGTAAGCGCATGGGCCTGTAAGTTGCAAAAAGTGCCATCGGTATCGTTAAGTCACCAGTGTTCGTTTAAATCGCCCAATACACCACGGCCGCCCAAGTGGAACTATGCCGAGTGGTTGTTCAAATATTATTCGCCTACTACGCACCATATCGGGTTCCATTTCGACAGGTATGACGATTTTATCCATACCCCAGTTATCCGCAGCGACATCCGTAATACCGAAACCTCTAATAAAGGCCATTACTCGGTATATCTGCCTGCTTATAATGATAAAACCCTGCTTAAATATTTAAGTAAGGTAGATGTAGAGTGGCATATCTTCTCTAAAAGGCAAAAAACACCTTACCGCGAAGGCAACGTACAGATCTTCCCGGTAAATAATGAGGCCTTTAACACCAGCCTGGCCAGCAGTGAAGGGCTGCTTACCGGCGGCGGCTTCGAAGGCCCTGCCGAAGCGTTGTTTCTACAAAAAAAGGTGATGATGATACCCATGCACGGGCAGTTTGAGCAACAGTGCAACGCCCTGGCTGCATCAAAACTGGGCGTGCCGGTAGTAAACACTATCGACGACAGATTTGTACAGCATGCCGAAAAATGGGTGAACGATACCAAACAGATCAGGGTTAACTTTCCCGATGAAACTGCGCAGATAGTGGATAACATGATAAAGCAGTACGCGAAGCCACAAGCAATTTTAACCTAACTGCTTTTTCGTTAATATTGCGGTTGCAAAACCCCGGCGATAAATGATCAATCTTTTCAGGTCCTACAATCCCTTAAATATACTATGGCTGGCCGTATTGGTTATCGCGTTGCGCATAGGCTACATCATTGGCGCGCCCGATAAGCTGGAGTTTGTTTTTGTAGAATCATTCGCCCGTTTGCTGGTACCTGTATCGTACGAGTACGCGCTCACGCCTTTCTTGAACGTATTGCTGGCCGGGGCATTGGTTTTCGCGCAGGCATTGCTGCTTAATAAGCTGGTTAACCAGTTTAACCTGTTGGGGAAGCCCAGTTTTTTACCCGCGTTAATGTATGTTACCATATCGGCCCTGTTTACACCCTTTTTGATATTAAGCGCGCCGCTCATCTGTAATTTTTTGGTGATATGGATGCTGTATAAGCTGTTCAGCCTGTACAAAGGCGATGATATAAAATCTTCGGGCTATGATCTGGGGATGATCGTGGCCATAGGCTCGTTGATCTACCTGCCTTTTATCTACATGTTTTTGGCGGTGTGGATAGCACTCATCATTTTTCGCCCGTTCAACTGGCGCGAGTGGATAGCTGTTATTTTAGGCTATGCTACCATCTTCTTCTTTTTGGCTGTGCTGTATTACCTTAACGACAGGTTTCATACTTTTTATAAAATATGGCTGCCGCTGGGTACGCAGTTCCCTAACCACATCAGCATTAATAATTACACGTATGTATTGCTTGCACCGGTGGTATTTATACTGGTATTAAGCGTATTTAAGCTACAGCAGGGTTTCTTTAAAAGTTATGTGCACATCCGTAAAGCGTTTCAGTTATTGTTGATAATGTTTATCATAGCAGGTTTGTCTTTTTATGTAAAGAGGCAGTTTCAGCTGAATCACTTTTTATTGTGCGTGGTGCCGGTCGCCATTACTTTCGCGTATTATTTTCTGTATACCACCAGTAAGTGGTTTTACGAAAGCCTTTATTTGTTACTGCTTGCAGGTATCATTTACTTTCAGTTTAACACTTTTTAACTTTAATCTTCGTTGCAATTTAAGCCCTTATGTTAGCTTTGTAACATGAAATTTGGCGTGGTAGCTTTTAATGCAGGCGTACAGGCTGTTTTACTAACCCCGATATCAACAGCGGCTTAATGGCTAATTTGGTTATCGATATTGGTAATACGCTGGTAAAGCTGGCTGTTTTTGAACACGATACATTGCTGTTTACCGATTATTATACGGTGGTTAATACCAACCTTATTAATGATTTGAAAGCTGCTTACGCGTTTGATGAAGCTATTATATCATCAGTAAAAAAAGAACAGCCCGAGTGGCTGACAGTATTGGCGGCAACGGTACCGGTAACCTGGTTCAGCGCTGCAATTGCCGCAGGTATCAATAACCATTACCTTACACCGCATACGCTGGGGCTCGATAGGCTGGCCGCTGTAACCGGCGCTAAATATTTGTACCCGGGCACAGGCAGTTTGGTAATTGACGGCGGTACTGCTATTACTTATGACTGGATTGATGCCGAAGGAAATTATTTCGGGGGCAGTATATCACCCGGATTAAATACACGTTATAAAGCATTGAATTACTATACAGCGGGTTTACCGCTTATAGAGAGCGACGAACTTTTTAACACCGGGTTTGGTAACGATACCACCAGCGCCATTAAATCGGGCGTGCAAAACGGTATTAAATATGAATTAACGGGCTTTATTGAAAGCTACAGAAGCAACAACGAACAACTAAATATTATACTAACAGGCGGCGACAGCATTTTTTTTGATACTCTACTGAAAAATAGCATCTTTGCCCCCTATATAAAAATTGAACCATACTTGGTTTTAAAAGGATTAAACGCAGCTATACAACAGCATAATGATTAAATATTCCAAAATTCTTATAACATTTTTATTTGCTGCCGTTACTTTTGAGGCAAGCGCGCAATTAAGCACCAATACAAGTTCGCCTTATTCAAGGTACGGTATAGGTGAAATTGCACCGCAATTGCTGCCTCAAAACGCGGGTATGGGGGGCATTTCTACAGGTATCAACTCAATAAGCGGTTACAGTACAATTAACTTAACCAACCCGGCTGCCAACGCCATGATTGATCTTACTACTATCGATGTTGGTGTATACGGCAACTTTGTTACGCTTTCACAATCAGGTCAAACAGCGCAGGGCAGCAAAAACTTTAGCCTGAACCATTTGGCTTTCGGTTTACCGGTAAGCAAGCGCTCGGCCATCGTGTTCGGTTTAACGCCTTACAGCGATGTGGGTTATAACTACAGGCAATCGCAAAGTAATTTAGGCTCAGGTTCATCTATTGACACCAACGCTGTTAATTTTATTTATACAGGTGAGGGCGGGCTTACAAAAGCTTATATCGGTTATGGATTTGGTATTGGCAAACACCTGTCAATAGGTGGTAATATCTCTTATATATTCGGTAACCTTAAAAACTACAGTTCTACCGAGATCCCCGCATTATATGGTACACAAAATACTCGTACTGAGATCAGCCAGCGTATACAAGGCTTAAACTACGATTACGGTATCCAATACATGTTTGATATCTCTGAAAAGAACCGTTTAACTATCGGTTACTCGGGTTCGGCCAATTCAAAACTTGATATCGAAACGAATAAATACACGACACACTACACAACAGATGGTACCGGTAACGAAATCCCGGCAACAGATACCTTAACAAGCGTATTGGGGCCTAAAAATCAATTGCAACTACCGCAGATCAACCGTTTCGGTATATCGTACCGTATGGGTGCCAAATTATTGGTGGGTGCCGATTATAGTATGGGTAAATGGTCTGATTTTGCCATCGACGGCCAAAAACAAGGCTTTAAAAACAGCCAGACGATTAATGTAGGCGCGCAAATAACACCTAATATCAACAAACTGAATAACTATTGGGCACTGGTTGATTATCGCTTCGGCTTTATGTACAACCAAACCTACCTATCTTTGAACAATACCGATATTAACCAATATGCCGGTACAGTAGGTTTAGGTTTACCGTTGCGCCCGGGATTGAGCAGTTTCTACAAGATCAATATCTCTGCCGAAGTTGGTAAGAGAGGCAGCCTTACCAATGGCTTAGTACGCGAAAGCTACGTAAATATCCGTTTAGGCTTTACACTTAACGATAAGTGGTTCCGTCGTTACAAATTTGATTAATTGGTATAAAGCAATGTGGAGTAAAAGGTTAACATCGGTTATGGTTATACCGGCATTAGCCGCCTTAATGCTATTGTCATCCTGTGAGAACGACCTGAAAAAAATTCAGGAGATTGCCGCGGGAGATGTAAGCAAGCCTGTGCAGCGTACCACCAATGTTGAGCTTATATTCAGCGATTCGGCAAGAGTAAAAACAAGAGCCTTAGCGCCGCTGGTGCTTGATTATTCATTTAACCAGGAAGACAGCCAAACGCCTAAAGTCAAACCCGAAAAATCATACAAGGATATGCCTAAGGGGGTGACTATCTATCGCATAGATAGCCTGAAGGAAACAGCCAAGATCGTATCCAACACGGCCAAGTGGCGAGATGCCGAAGGTGTTTTTGAGCTGCACAAAAATGTAGTGGCATCAAACAATGAAGGTACCGTATACAAATCAGAAGAATTGATATGGGACCAGAATAAGCATATCATGTACTCAACCATGCCGGTGCAGATAACCACTAAGGACGGTAATGTTATTAATGGTACCGACTTTGAAAGTGATGAAAACATGACGCATTATAAGCTGAAACAAACTACAGGAATTTTCAACGTGACCGAGAACCCCGCCGCGCAATAATTGTTTTATTTTTGCAATTTTTTGTATTATAGAATTTTACTAAAAGTTGTATCTTGCGCCCTCTTTTTAAGTAACATAATATTATAGAATTATAACGTTTATATGGGAATAATGAGTTTTCTGCGGGAGCGAATGGGTATGATACTGGTTATCGTCATCGCTGTCGCGTTACTTGCATTTATTGCAGGTGAGGTAATCCATTTTGGAGGTTCGCTACTTAGGGGCGATGCCAATACAATTGGTGTTGTGGCAGGTGAAAAGATACCTTACGCTGATTTTAACAAAAAAGTTGAGCAAAATACCGATCAATACAGGCAGCAATACGGTGCCAATTTATCGCCTCAAATTACAAGCTACATTCAGGAGAACACCTGGAACCAGTTATTAAGCCAGGCTATACTTAAAAAGGAACTTGACAGATTAAGCCTGGTAGTAGGCACTGCCGAAACCCAGGACATGATCAGCGGTAAAAATCCTGATCAGCAAATTATACAAGCTTTCGGCGATCCTCAAACCGGTCAGGTTGACAGGGTTAAACTGAACAATGTTTTAAATAACATTAAAGCAGCTAAAGAAGGCGACCCGATGAAATCACAATGGAACGCTTTTGTTGCTCAGATGATAGAGTCGAAAAAAGCACAAAAATATGTTTCATTGGTAACCAATGGCTTATATGTTAACTCGCTTGAAGCGCAGGATGACTATGAAGCCAAAAACAAACTGGTTAACTTTAAATATGTAGCGCTTGCATACGCCTCTATCCCTGATAGTAAAGTAACCATTACTGATGGCGATTACAGCGATTTCTACAATGAGCACAAAGCATCATTTAAAACCGACCAGGAATTAAGAAACATTGAATACGTAACCTTTAACGGTGCGGCTTCAAAAGCTGATAGCGCCGCTGTAAAAGCGCAGGTAGAAAAAATGCTGCCTGATTTTAAAGCAAGCACTAACGATTCGTTATACGTACAGGTTAACTCTGAAACTAAAACGCCTCTTGTTTATCAAAAGAAAGGCGCGTTAGAGCCTGCGGTTGATTCGGTAATGTTTAGCGCTGCAAAAGGATTTGTATATGGCCCGTACCTGTCAAACGGCAGCTACAAGCTGGCTAAACTGGTTGACTCACGTGTTGGTCCGGATTCAGTTAAAGCAAGCCACATCCTGATTAACCCTGCTACAGAAGGTGGTGTTGAAAAAGCATTGGCTAAAGCCGATTCATTAAAGAAACTGATTGTTGCCGGCAAATCATTTGCTGACCTGGCTACAATATATTCTATCGATAAGCAATCTGCCGAAAAAGGTGGCGACTTAGGTACTTTCGGTCGTGGTACTATGGTGCCAGTGTTTGACGAAGCGGTATTTAACGGTACCAAAGGCGAATACAAAATAGTTACTTCGCAGTTTGGTGTACACCTTATAAAAATTGTTGATCAAAAAGGATCGTCAAAAGTAGCTAAGATAGCTATTGTTGATAAACCGCTTATCCCGAGTAAAGAAACACAATCGGCAGCTTACAACAAGGCGCAGGCATTTTTGGCCAGCGTAAGCGGTGGTAACTTTGATGCCGAGGTAAAAAAGGAGAAACTACAGTTAACTCCTGCTAATGATGTAAGCGGTATCACAGCGTCACTTCCGGGTCTTGAGTCGGCACGTGATCTGGTACGCTGGGCATTTAAAGCCGAATCAGGCGATGTATCTGACCAGGTATTCACCAGTGGCGATCAGTATGTTGTTGCGCACTTAACCACTATTAAGCCTGAAGGCACTTTACCTTTAGAGGTAGTAAAACCGCAAATTGAAGCGGCTGTACGCAACAAAGTAAAAGCTAAACAACTGTTAGAGAAAATACAATCAGCTTCAGCTTCTTCTATTGATCAGTTAGGTCAAAAAGTAGGCGCTCCTGTTGTTCCGGTTCAAAATATAGTATTCGCTAACCCTGTTATTCCGGGTGTTGGTGCTGAGTATTCACTGGTAGGTTCAATATTCGGTTCGCAGCCAAACAAACTGTCAAAAGGTGTTGAAGGTCAAAATGGTGTTTACGCTTATGTAGTTGAAAGTTTTGTTAAACCGGCTGCACTGGCCAACACTGTAAGAGAGAAACAACAGATAGGTCAAAACCTTACTCAACGTGCCAGCGGCCAACTGCTGAACGCGTTGAAAGATAAGGCGAATGTAAAAGATTACAGAGCTAAGTTCTTATAATAGAAATTAAAGTAATTTTGTATCCGGGAGCAGCGTTATGGCCACTCCCGGATTTTTTATTTTAACGCACCATGGAAATACAGGAAAACATCATCAATAAAGTTGCCCAAAGCGGATTGGTTACGCTTGATCCTGCCGAGTTTTACCCGGCCGGCGAACGCGTGGTCTATGATATAAAAAACAACCTGTTTATGGAGCTGATGTTACGTGAGAAGGATTTCAGGGAGTTTGTAAAAACACACGACTGGACGCAGTACGAAGGTAAATATGTTGCCGTTACCTGCACCGCCGATGCCATAGTACCTGCATGGGCTTATATGCTACTGGCTAACCGCCTGGCGCCTTACGCCATTGAAGTAGTATTTGGCGATGCCGAAACGCTGGAAACTGTACTATTTGTAAAATCGATAAACGCCAATCTCGATCCGGAGAAATACCGCGATCAGCGCCTGGTGATAAAAGGTTGTGGCGATATCCCGGTACCGGTATCGGCCTATGTTGAACTAACTAAAAAGCTTACGCCTGTGGCCAAAAGTTTGATGTTTGGTGAGCCTTGCTCAACCGTGCCTATCTATAAAAGGAAAGATTAATGGTGTGCTTTTTGCACTGATGTAATAATACGCGCGATAATGTGTTGTATAGCCGGGCTTAAACTATTCACGGCGGTGTAAGTCAAACCCGGTATAATTATAAACACACTAATGCATATTTTACTTACATATTTATATAACGTGCAAAAAGAACACTCTATAAAAAGATATATACTCGCCACGCTTTTGTTACTGGCAAGTGCTGTAAGCAGCTCTGCGCAGGACATCGATAAAGTGAACAATACCGTGTTTGGTGTTGGCGAGCAATTGAGTTATAAACTCAAATATGGTTTTTTTACCGCTGCCGAAGCGAATTTGCGAACAGAAGAAAGCAGTCAGAAGTTTAATGGTAAGCCCGCCTTTCATATCATCGCCGAAGGCAAAACTGCCGGAACCTTTGATATATTTTACAAGGTGCGCAATACCTACGAAAGCTTTGTAGATAAAAGCACGCTGCTGCCTTACCTCTACACCGAAAACCGTAAGGAGGGGAGCTACAAACATAGCGATAAGGTAAGCTTTGACCACGAAACAGGCAAGATCACCGCTGATAAAGGCGTGTTCCCGTTTAAGGGGCAGATGTTTGATTTTGTATCGGCCTACTATTTTGCCCGGTCGCTGGATATATCAAAACTGAAAATTGGCGAAACTATTGATATGCCCTACTTTTTAGAGGATGGCGTACATAAGTTAAACATCACCTACCTGGGTAAAGAGAAAATGAAATGTTCTATGGGGACTTTTAATTGTTTGAAGTTTAACCCGACAATTATTCCCGGTAAAATATTTAAAAAGAATAGTAAGCTATATTTGTGGATAACCGACGATGCCAACCGCATACCTGTACGCGCGCATGTTGAAGTAATTGTAGGGAGTTTAACAATGGACCTTACCGATGCCAAAGGGCTGAAGTATCCGTTAAACCCGATAAAAAAATAAGAAGAAAAATAAGGATGATCGAAGTAGGTAACATATTGGTGCACGAGGATGTGTTGAGAGAGAATTTTGTTTGCAACCTTAACAAGTGCAAAGGCGCATGCTGCCTCGAAGGTGATTCGGGCGCCCCTTTAGACTATGAAGAACTGGCCATACTCGACGAGATCTACCCTAAAGTAAAACCTTACATGACCGAGAAAGGCATAGCCACTATTGAGCGTGAAGGCACCTATGTAACCGATTTTGAGGGCGATTATACCACCCCATGTGTGGACACCAACAAAGAATGCGCTTATGTAACCTGGGAAAACGGCATCACTAAATGTGCCATTGAAAAAGCCTGGGAAGCCGGCGAAGTAAGCTGGAAAAAACCGATCTCCTGCCACCTGTACCCCATCCGCATTACCAAATACCCCGAGTTCGACGTACTCAATTACGACCGCTGGAGCATCTGTAGCCCGGCCTGTAGCTTCGGCAACGAACTCAAAGTACACGTATACGAGTTCCTGAAAGGACCCCTGATCCGCAAATACGGCGAGGAATGGTACAAGGAACTGGAAGAGGGTGTAGCGGGGATATAATTAAATTAGCCCACCTCATATAAATCGCGTCATTGCGGGGATTTTAAATATTTTGGACTTTGAAAGCAAAATGACGATCTGACAACCACTCTCCACTGTCATGCTGAGGAACGAAGCATCTATCGCAGATAAGTGTAGCGAAGAAGATTCTTCACTGCGTTCGGAATGACAGTTTTTTTAATTCGTCATTGCTGTAAGGTACGAAGCAATCTC
This sequence comes from Mucilaginibacter gynuensis, assembly GCF_039541195.1. Classification (NCBI taxonomy): domain Bacteria; kingdom Pseudomonadati; phylum Bacteroidota; class Sphingobacteriia; order Sphingobacteriales; family Sphingobacteriaceae; genus Mucilaginibacter; species Mucilaginibacter gynuensis. The sequence continues at coordinate 171,427 of NZ_BAABFT010000010.1, read as the reverse complement.
TAATTAGGTTGAGCTTGTGTTGTAATTAACGTCAGTCTGCTCTTGGGCGCAGTACCCCATTACTTTTGTCGCCACAAAAGTAACAAAAAGGCTTGTCCAGCAATAGGCTTCTTTGCCGCACAAGGCCATGCCCTGCAAAACAGGCAAAACTTAGGGCTGGAACTTTTGCCCGCCACGCAATCCCTCCACACATGCAACAAGTTCGCTATGCCCGCCTTTGCGCTCATGGCCAACAAAGTTCTGCCCGTTTTCTCCCGAAGCTGTTTGCTGACTTTAAAAATATGGTTGTATTCTTATCGAAGAGGAGTGCTTAATCCCCCTCCCCAATAAACCCCAATCAACCATGCCTGTTTTTACAATTAAATTAGATAATATTGTAAAGTCTAACATTATCCATGAAGATTGCACTCATAACAGGTATTACCGGTCAGGATGGCGCTTATTTAGCAGAGTTTTTGCTGAAGAAGGGTTATGAGGTGCATGGGGTAAAACGGCGCTCGTCGTTATTCAATACCGATCGTATTGATCACCTGTACCGCGACCAGCACGAGCAGGGTGTAAAGTTCAAACTTCATTACGGCGATCTTACCGACTCAACCAATCTCATCCGTATTATTCAGGAAGTACAGCCCGACGAGATCTACAACCTTGCTGCGCAAAGCCACGTTAAGGTGAGCTTTGATACGCCCGAATATACTGCCAATGCTGATGGGATAGGTGTGCTTCGTATTTTAGAGGCCGTCCGACTGTTAGGGCTTACACAAAAAACACGCATCTACCAAGCCTCCACATCCGAACTTTATGGTTTGGTGCAGGCAGTTCCGCAAAGTGAAACCACGCCGTTTTATCCGCGCTCGCCGTATGCTGTGGCCAAAATGTATGGATATTGGATTACCGTTAATTATCGCGAAGCTTATGGCATGTATGCCTGTAACGGCATATTATTTAACCACGAAAGCCCTATACGCGGCGAAACATTTGTTACCCGTAAAATAACCCGTGCCGCTGCTAAAATAGCGCTTGGCCTGCAACAGTTTTTGTATGTTGGCAACCTTTCCGCACAGCGCGATTGGGGGCACGCCAAAGATTATATTGAGGCCATGTGGCTGATGTTGCAGCAACAAGTAGCAGAAGATTTTGTTATAGCCACCGGGGTAACCACCACCGTGCGCGATTTTATAAAGCTCGCTTTTGAAGAGCTGGGTATTGAAATTGAGTTCAGCGGAAAAAATGAATTTGAAAAAGGGGTGATTATTGACCTCGATGAACAAAAAATACACGATCTTGGCTTAAATGCCGATGCCTTGCGTTTTGGCCAAACGGTAGTAAAGGTTGATCCGAAATATTACAGGCCTACCGAGGTTGATTTATTAATTGGTGACGCTACAAAGGCCCGCGAAAAACTGGGCTGGATACCTAAATATGATTTGCAGGCACTGGTGACCGACATGGTGTTATCAGATCTGCATCTGGTGAAAAAAGACGACTACTTGCAAAAAGGGGGCTTTAAAACCCTTAATTATTTTGAATAGGTTTTAATGATAAATTTGATTTATGAAGAAGATATTTAGCAGCATTATACTTTTATTTTTAATTATTAATGTTGCGGGTGCGCAATCACAATATCAACCCTATTCATACCAGTTCTACCAAAAATTAAATGCCGACGTGTACTCTACCAAAACGCGGGTGCATACTTCATTGAAGCCATTTTTAGTGGATGACTCGCTGCTGCGTAAAGCCTATGATTCTGTAATGAACTACAATGTGGATGGCAGCACGCATAGCTGGGGATACCGCAAATTATTTACCGAACACCTGATTGATGAAAAATCGGCAAACAGTACTTTTTATGCCGACATTTTACCCGATATAACTGTTGGTCGTACTTTTAGGGGCGAAAAAAAGAATACTTACATTACCACCTACGGCCTGCAATTGGGCGGTACGGTTGGCAGCCAGTTCTCATATAACATTGGCGGCTTTTTAAACAGGGGTATATTCCCCGAATATTTAGATACTTACATTAACCAGGTGGGTATTGTGCCCGGCCAGGCTTATGACAGGAGCGGTGGCAAGGAAACCAAGGAGTGGTCGTACATTACGGCTAACGTATCTTACACGCCCATTAAATACCTGAATATCTCTGCGGGCAGAGACAGGACGTTTATTGGCGATGGTTACCGCTCGGTGTTTTTGTCGGACTATAGTTCGCCAGCGCCATTTTTCAGGTTGACCGGTACGCTGGGCAATGTGAAATATATGGCCATGTGGAGCTATTACAACGACCCGCAAAACGGATTGATCAATGATTATAGCCATGATCGTAAAAAGTGGGCCATCTACCATTACCTCGACTGGAACGTGACCAACAAGCTATCATTAGGCTTTTTCGATTGCGTAGTTTGGGCTAATGAGGACGATTTGGGCCACAGCCGCGGGTTTGATTTTTCGTACATCAATCCCATCATTTTCTTAAGGCCGGTTGAGGCCACAGGCGGATCGCCGGATAACGCGCTGATCGGCTTAAACAGTAAATACAAGTTTACCGATGGTATCACCGCTTACGGCCAGTTCGCGCTGGATGAGTTTGAGGCCTCTAACTTCTTCTCGAACGGTGGCAGCTCACGTAACAAATACAGCTGGCAGTTAGGTATCCGTGGCGCGAACCTGTTCCAGGTGAAGAACTTGAGTTACCTGGTAGAAACCAACAACATCAGGCCATATACTTATTCGGAACGTAGCACGGCTATTAACCATACCGGCAACAGCGAACCACTCGCACATCCATGGGGATCAAACTTCCGTGAGGTAGTGGGCTTGCTGAACTATTCTTACAAACGTTTTGATTTTTCTGCCGAAGTTGATTACGGTCACTACGGTTTAGATATGGACGGACTAAACTACGGTAAAGACCTCTTCCAAAGCTACCGCGATCCGGCAAAGGCCAACGGTAACTATATAGGCCAGGGCCTAACCACCAATATGGTATACGCCGAAGGCAAAGTAGCCTACCTGCTTAACCCTAAATACAATTTAAGGATAGAACTCGGTGGCATCATCCGCGATGAAAAGAACAGCCAATTTCATGATAAAACAGCCATGTTAACCTTCGGTATCCGCAGCTCGTTCCGCAATATTTATAATGATTTAGCAAGTTACAGGGCACATTAAATAGAAGTATCATTTAGCCAAATCGTCATTGCGAGGTGCGAAGCAATCTCGTCGCGTTCTGCGCTTCCTATATAAATCGCGTCATTGCGAGGAACGAAGCAATCTCTACTTAGGCTGTGCTTGTGCTATAATGAATGTTAGTCTGCTCTTGGGCGCAGGGCCCCATTACTTTTGAGGGCAAAAGTAACATACTAAGCGAAGCGATCTCATGAGTACCTATAAAAAACAAACAAACAGCGAATAAACCCTTGTCCAGCAAAAGGCTTCTTTGCCGCACAAGGCCATACCCCTGCAAGCCGTGCAGAACTTGGGGCTGGAACTTTTGCCCCGCCCCGCTATCCCTTCACACATGCAACAAGTTCACTATGCCCGCCTTTGCGCTCATGGCCACCAAAGTTCTGCCCGTTTTCGCCCGAAGCTGTTTGCTGACGGAGTAAATAAAAGAGCTGTCGCGAGTTTAGCATAGCGCAACTCGTGACTTAGCATGGCGTAAGCTTTCAGCTTACAGTTGAGGGTAATGGTTTTCGAGTAAACGACTCTGTATGCCGGGGATTGCTTTACTACGTTCGCAATGACGAGTTTTATATAAACAGGAAGAGCGGCCAATAGCCGCTCTTCCTGTTTATATATTAATATACTCCTTTACGAAGCTATAGTATGTGTATTCTTCTTAATGCCGATCTTTTTTACTTCTTCGGCGATGGAATTGGCATCGTAACCGCATTCGGCCCAAAGCTCGGGTTGTTCGCCGTGCTCAACAATAGCATCGGGCATGCCCAGGCGTTTTACTGTTGCACTGTAACCGTTATCGGCCATAAACTCTAATATAGCGCTTCCCATACCGCCATCAAGGCAGCCGTCTTCAACAGTAATAACCTTGCCGAATTTTTGGAAAACATCATGCAGCAGGTCGGCATCTAAAGGTTTTACAAAGCGCATATCATAATGGGCAGGGTAGTAGCCTTCTTCGTTAAGGGTAGCAATGGCCTTTGTTGCCTCGTTACCGATAGCGCCAATAGTTAATATCGCCACGTCTTCACCATCGCAAACCTTGCGGCCTTTACCTACAGGTATAGCCTTGAACGGACGTTGCCAGTCTACCATCACCCCATTACCACGCGGATACCTGATTACGAATGGCCCCATGTTTTCCTGCTGGGCAGTATACATCAGGTTGCGCAGTTCTTCCTCGTTCATCGGGGCAGATACCACTATGTTTGGAATGCAGCGCATAAACGCCAAATCATAAGCACCGTGGTGTGTTGGTCCGTCGGCACCGGCAATACCGGCACGGTCAAGGCAAAATATCACGTTGAGCTTTTGTATGGCCACGTCGTGTATCACCTGGTCGTAAGCGCGTTGCATAAAGCTGGAGTAGATGTTACAAAAAGGCACCATGCCCTGTGTAGCCAACCCGGCAGAAAATGTAACCGCGTGCTGCTCGGCAATACCCACATCAAAAGCGCGGTTAGGCATGGCCTTCATCATCAGGTTGAGCGAACAGCCCGATGGCATAGCCGGAGTAATCCCCATTATTTTAGGGTTTTGTTCGGCCAGTTCAATAATGGTATGCCCAAACACATCCTGGTATTTAGGCGGCTGGGGTTTATCGTATTTCGTTTTCTTGATCTCGCCGGTTATTTTATCGAACAAACCGGGAGCGTGCCACTTGGTCTGGTCTTTTTCGGCAAGGGCATAACCTTTACCTTTTACGGTGATGCAATGCAACAACTTAGGGCCGGGAATATCACGCAAATCACTCAATACTTTTGCCAGATGTTTTACATCGTGCCCGTCGATAGGGCCAAAATAGCGGAACTTCAGGGCCTCAAAAAAGTTGCTCTTTTTCAGCAGTGTGCCTTTAATGCTCTTCTCAATTTTTTGCGCTATTTTAAAAGCATCAGGCCCAATGGCCGAAAGCTTGTTCAGTACATGCGCAATATCATCGCGAAAGCGGTTGTATGATTTTGAAGTGGTAATATCAGTAAGATATTCCTTAAGCGCGCCCACGTTAGGGTCGATAGACATGTTATTGTCGTTAAGGATCACCAGCAGGTTTGAGTTTTCAATACCGGCATGGTTAAGCGCTTCAAAGGCTAAACCGGCGGTCATGGCGCCATCGCCAATTACGGCCACGTGCTGCCTGTCGGTTTCGCCTTTATATTGCGAAGCCACAGCCATACCCAAAGCGGCAGAGATAGAGGTAGACGAGTGGCCTACGCCAAAAGTATCAAATACGCTTTCGCCACGTTTGGGGAAACCACTAATGCCTTTATAAACACGGTTGGTATGAAAATCGTTACGGCGGCCGGTAAGTATTTTATGGCCGTAAGCCTGGTGGCCTACGTCCCAAACCAGTTGATCGTAAGGGGTGTTTAAAACATAATGCAGGGCCACGGTAAGTTCTACCACGCCAAGACTGGCGGCAAAGTGCCCACCGTTTACCGATACAACGTCAATAATATATTGGCGCAGCTCCTGGCAAACCTGTTCTAATTCCTCTTCTTTAAGCTGCTTTAAATCAGCCGGGTACTGTATTTTCTCCAACAAATTCCCGGCGGGTACCTGCATCGACATTAATTACAAATTTTAACCTGCAAATTACGGTAAATAATTATAAATATCACGACAAGCCGCAACATATAATTGTTTTAAATAAAACGCTGCCGGGTATTCATTTAAGTCTCAATTAACCTTAATTTTGAGCAGTTTATGTCTGACGATAATTTTGAAATAAAATTACCCCAGTTTGAAGGTCCGTTTGATCTGTTGCTTTTCTTCATAGAAAGAGATGAGCTCGATATTCAGGACATCCCCATCGCGCGCATTACCGACGACTTCCTGAACTACATTCACCAGATGACCATTTTGAACATGGAGGTAGCCAGCGAGTTTATTTTTGTGGCCGCTACCCTTATGCGCATCAAGGCCAAAATGCTGCTGCCCCGCTACGAAACCGACGAAGCCGGCAACGAAATTGATACCAAGGAAGAACTGATACGCAAACTGGTAGAATATAAACGCTTTAAAGACTTGTGCGAAGAAATTCGCCCATATGAAGATGAGCGCTTTAAGCAGGAAAAGCGCGGCAACATAAAGCAGGATTTGGAGCAGCTGGAAAAAGTTCCCATCCCCGGCGAAGAACTTTCAGACCTGAGCCTTTACCGCCTGATGGTAGTTTATGGCAGGTTGATGAAGAACTACTATAACCGTACCGAGGAAGTAAAGCATACTATTGTACAATACCCATATACTATAGAAGATCAAAAAACGGCCATCGGCGATTTGCTCCGCATAAACCGGATGATGGATTTTAAGGCGATGGTAAGCCAATCAGAAAATAAAGTGCATTTTGTATACAACTTTTTAGCCATGCTCGAAATGCTGCAGCAGGAACTGATAGATATACAGATAGGCTTAGGGTATAATAACTTTTGGATATCGGCCAAGGAGATTCAGGAATAAAGATTCAGGAGTCGGGACGACGTGGCTAAGCCAACCAGCGGAATAGATTAAAGAATAAGGAGATTGGGATAAGTCGAATCATATATAATCATAGCACTGCGAAGTGTAAATTGATTAAGATATTGTAAAGATCAGGTCATGAATACGTAAAACCAATTTGGTATTTGGTCTTGCCTCTTGATTCTTAACTCTTAATTCTCAACACAATTGCCTAACTTAGGGGCGTTTTTTAAATATAACATGAAAAGAGACAAATTAATTTTTAAGCTGCTTGACGAAGAACAGCAGCGCCAGGAAGAAGGCATTGAACTGATAGCATCTGAAAATTTTGTAAGCAAACAGGTAATGGAAGCTGCCGGTTCTGTAGCTACCAACAAATATGCCGAAGGCTTACCGGGCAAACGTTACTATGGCGGTTGCCAAATAGTTGATGAAATTGAAACCATCGCTATTGACAGGGCTAAGCAATTGTTTAATGCCGAGTGGGCAAACGTGCAGCCGCACTCTGGCGCGCAAGCCAATGCCGCGGTAATGCTGGCCTGCCTTCAGCCGGGCGATAAAATTCTTGGGTTCGATCTTTCTCATGGAGGTCACTTAACTCATGGTTCGCCGGTTAACTTCTCGGGTAAATTATATGAGCCTCATTTTTATGGTGTAGTTAAAGAAACAGGTCTTATTGATTACGCGCAGCTTGAAAAAGTGGCGCTGGAAGTAAAACCCAAAATGATCATCTGCGGTGCTTCGGCTTACTCACGCGATTGGGATTACGAATTTATACGTGCCGTTGCCGATAAGGTAGGCGCTATTGTATTGGCAGATATCTCGCATCCATCGGGTATGATTGCCCGTGGTTTACTGACCGATCCGCTGCCGCATTGCCACATTGTAACTACTACAACACACAAAACATTGCGCGGCCCGCGTGGTGGTTTAATATTGCTGGGTAAAGATTTTGAAAACCCATGGGGCATTAAAACGCCAAAAGGCGAAACAAGAATGATGTCTTCCCTGTTAGATATGGCAGTGTTCCCCGGTACACAAGGTGGCCCGCTTGAGCATATTATAGCAGCAAAAGCCATCGCGTTTGGCGAAGCCCTTAGCGATAGCTACATGAAGTACATTTTACAGGTTAAAAAGAATGCCGAGGCTATGGCGAAAGCATTTGTTGACAGGGGTTACGAAATTATATCGGGCGGTACTGATAACCACCTGATGTTAATTGACCTGCGCAACAAAAACATCACCGGTAAAGCTGCCGAAAACGCCCTGGTAACAGCCGATATCACAGTAAACAAAAACATGGTTCCGTTTGATGACAAATCACCATTTGTTACATCGGGTATACGTGTTGGTACGGCCGCAATTACCACCCGTGGATTGAAGGAAAAACAGATGGAGGAGATCGTAGAGCTGATTGACGCGGTAATTATTGACCCGGAAAATGAAACTTCTATCAAGAAAATACGTAAGAAAGTGCATAAGCTAATGGACGATTACCCTTTGTATAAAGAGTAAAAGTGTGGGAATAATAAATGGAGATAAAGCAACAATCTATTTCAGATATTGAACCTGAGCGCCTCCGGGCGCTTAGGTCTTACAATGTGTTAGATACATTACCTGAAAAAGAGTACGATGCCATTACCCGTTTAGCTTCCTATATATGCCAGGTGCCTGTTGCGCTCATCACCCTGATAGATGCCGACAGGCAATGGATAAAATCAAAAGTAGGCATTGATGCCGAAGAGATACCCCGCGCGGATGCTTTCTGCAATTACACCATCCTTAATGATACTATACTGGAGGTGCCCGATGCGCAGCAAAGCGAAATTTTTAAAGACAACGTATTTGTTTCGCAGGAGCCTAACATCAGGTTTTATGCCGGTGCCCCGCTGGTTGATCCGGATGGTTACCGTTTAGGTTCGTTATGCGTAGTTGATACCGTTCCGCGCGAACTGAACGATGAACAGCGCGATGCCTTAACCACGCTTGCAGGCGAGGTAATGTCGCACTTTAATCTGCGTAAGCAAAAACTGGAGCTTGAAGAAAGCCTTAAAGCTTACCAGGAGTTCTCCAATCTTTTCAATACCTCGCCCGAAATTCATTGCATAATGGATAAGGAGTTCAGGATTGAGCTGATCAATAAATCGGTTACCCGTATTTTGGGTTACGAGGTTGATGAAGCCATCGGCCATGCTATATGGGATTTCTTCCCGGAGGAAAACCGAGTAGCCTCGTTAAAAATATTAAAAGAAGGCCTTGGCAAACAGCAAAGGGCCATTGAGATGGAAACCCCCATCATCAATAAACTACAGGAAATTAAGTGGATAAGCTGGACAATTACCTTTAAGCAAAATAAATGGTATGCCAGCGGCCGCGATATCAGCTATCAAAAAAAGGTACTTGCCGATTTGGAAGAGCTATCGTTAGTAGCCAGTAAGATCAGCAATGGTGTGGTGATCAGTGATGCCAATGATAAGGTGACCTGGATAAACGATGCCTTTGAAACCATTACCGGCTTTAACCTTGCCGATGTAAAGGATCGCCGCTTGCGCGATGTGATACTGAAAGAACAGGGTCAAAACGCGTCGATAGATGAGCTGGATGAGTTGATGAGCCGTAAAAAGTCGTTCGAGATCGATCTGCTTAGTACCACCAAAGATGGCGAAGATCTTTGGATCACCGTGCTCAACTCCGTAATATGCGATCAGGATGGTAATGCCGATAAATACATCCGTGTAATTATCAATATTACCCCGCGTAAAAAAGCCGAGCAGGAATTGGAGATCATGTCGTTCGCGGCACGTAAATCGCCAAACGGTATCATCATTCGCGATGCTAACGGCGTGGTAATGTGGATGAACAAAGCCATGGAAGAGGTGATAGGCTATAGCTTTGAAGAGGTAGAAGGTAAAAGCATGGGCAAGATGCTGATAGGCGAAGAAACCGACCTTGACGTATTTAACTCGGCCGTAAAGGCAGTGCAGGAAAATAAGGCTTATGATGTTGAGCTGAACATATACCCTAAAGATGGCATTGTAAAATGGGTGAGCATGTCTAACAGTCCTCTGTTTAACGAAAGCGGTAAGGTAGAGCGCCAGATAGGGGTGATGTATGACATTACCGAACGCAAAAAATCAGACCAGCAACTGAAAATGCTGTCGCTGGTGGCCAGCAGCACTACGGGTGGCGTTATTATTAACGACCATAATGGCAATGTAGAGTGGATAAACAACGGTTTTGAAAAAATAACCGGTTATAATATAAATGACGTACGCGGCAGGCACCTTGGTGATGTGGTGAAGGGTGAATTAACCGACTTCAGCATTATTGAACGTACCCGCGAACTATCAAAAAATAAACAATCTTTTGAGGTTGATTTGCTGATATACCGTAAAGACGGGCAACCGCTATGGATCTCGGTGATCAATTCGGTAATTTTGAACGAGGTGGGTAAGGTTGATAAATACATTGAGGTAATTATTGATATCACCGCCAAAAAGAAGGTAGAGCTGGAACTGATAGCCGCCAAAGAAGAAGCCTTGCAACTTAACCGTGCTAAGGATATGTTCATATCGGTATTGAGCCACGAAATGCGCACGCCGCTGAACGCGGTGATAGGCATGTCGCACCTGTTGGTGGAAGATGCCGCTACCGAATCGCAGCGCGAAAACCTGAACATCCTGAAGTTTTCGGCAGAGAACCTGATGACGCTCATCAACGACGTGCTCGATTTCACCAAGATTGAAACCGGCAACGTGGAGCTGGAAAAAGCGAATATGAATATGCGCGAGCTGATACAAAGCGTTACCAGTTCTATACGCTACCGTACCCGCGAAAAGAACATCACCCTTACGCAGAATATTGACCCAACCATACCCGATGTAGTTATTGGCGACCGCACCCGCCTATGCCAGATACTGCTTAACCTGATGAGCAACGCGGTTAAGTTTACCGAAAAGGGTGGCGTAACAATTGATTTAAAAGTAATAGAACAAAGTAGATCGAGCGTACGTATACGGTTTGCTGTAACAGATACCGGCATTGGTATACCCAATAATAAGATAAACACCATATTTGAGTCTTTTAAGCAGGCAGATGCGGCTACCACACGCAAATACGGCGGAACAGGCTTAGGGTTGCCAATAAGTAAACGCCTGATAGAACTTCACGATTCACGTATTAACGTGGATAGTGTGCCCGAACAGGGATCTACCTTTTGGTTTACAATTACATTTAACAAGGCCGATGGCCAAACGCTTAGTAATAATAATACAGTGGAAACAGAACTAAATATTAACGTATTAGTGGTGGACGATAACCAGATAAACAGGTTGCTGGTTAACAAAGTGCTTACAAAATGGGGAGCATCAACAGATTTTGCCGAGAACGGACGTGAGGCTGTAGATAAAATTTTAGCTAATCATAACTACGATGCCGTACTGATGGATATCCACATGCCTGAAATGGGCGGACTGGAAGCCACCCAGCTTATCCGTTCAAACGACGAATCGTATTACCAGCAGTTGCCTATTATAGCGCTAACCGCGTCGATGCTGAATGCGGAGATCAACCAGATCACCGATGCAGGCATGAACGATTTCCTGCTGAAACCGTTCGACCCGAAAACGCTTTACAATAAATTGAGCCGCTACCAAAAGCAATAATTTGTTGAGGGGGGAGTAGTGAATGGTGAGTAGTTAGTGGTGAATAGTAGATTTTAGAATGATTTTTTATGCAAAGCGCGATGGGGAACCCATCGCGCTTTGTGTTTTACTTCCCCTGTCATGCTGAGAGAAACGAAGCATCTGTCACTTGCAAGGTATGGCAAAGAAGATCCTTCGTTTCGCTCAGGATGACAGGATATTTACAACCCTTACTCCGCATACGCAATCGCCGCTACGCTTAATTTTAATCCGGGTATTTTGAGGAGTTCCAATCCGCAGGCTTCGAGGGTTGAGCCGGTGGTTACAATGTCATCAACCAATAAAACATGTTTGCCTGCCAGTTGCTCGGGGTTTTGTACCGCGAAAACTTCCTGCATGTTCTCAAAGCGCGAAAAGCGGCTCTTTTTGGTTTGGGTTTCAGTCGCCTTTATCCTTACCAGGTTATCAATAACTACCGTGGCGGTTAGCTTACTTGCCAACCCATCGGCAAAGCAGGCACTTTGGTTAAAACCACGTTTACGCAGTTTGCTTTTATGCAGAGGGACAGGGATAATATGATCGATACTGTTGTAAGCAGATGCCTGGGTTAGCTGCTCACCCGCTATGCTGCCCAGTAGTACGCCTATTTGCTGCACGCCATCATATTTAAAACGGTGCACCATATTTTGCACCTTGCCGCCTTTGGCAAAGTGGAGCAGGGCATAAGCGCCTTCAATATTTATTTTGCCCCAAAACTGGCGCGCCAAAATATTATCGGTATGCTGATGGAAATTGGTGTAGGGGAGATTATAGCGGCAATCGATACATAAAATATCTTCGCCGCCAACCAGGCTGCCGTTGCAGGCCGCGCAAAGCTCGGGGAATATCAACGAAATAAAATCAGCAAGGTAACTGTTCCTTATTTTCATTAATATGCTATGGGCTGTATTTATTAAGAAACCTTTTCTTTTTCGTTCTCTTTTATAGCCAGCTGACCGCAGGCAGCATCAATATCCTTACCACGGCTGCGGCGCAGGTTGGTGGTGATGCCTTGCTTGCGCAGGTAATCGGCAAAGGCTTCTACTTTATCTTCACCGGCATTAATGTAGCTGGCAAAGGCTATCGGGTTATATTCAATAATGTTCACCTTACAAGGCAGGTGCTTGCAAAAGCGGGCCAGTTCTATAGCATCCTGTATGCCATCGTTCACGCCGTCAAAAATAATGTATTCGTAAGTTACCGCGTTTTTGGTTTTGGCGTAGTAATACTTTAATGCTTCGGCAAGCGCTTTAAGCGAATTTTGCTCGTTAATAGGCATAATAGTATTACGTTTTTCGTCGTTTGCGGCATGCAATGACAGGGCCAGGTTAAAACGCACCTGGTCGTCGCCAAGCTTTTTAATCATTTTGGCAATACCGGCAGTAGATACCGTAATACGCTTGGCAGCCATGTTAAGCCCTTCTTCCGAAGTGATCTTTTCTATCGACTTTAATACATTGGCGTAATTAAGCAGGGGTTCGCCCATGCCCATGTAAACAATGTTGGTTAAAGGAGTATTATAATTCTCGCGCGATTGCTTATCAATTAACACCACCTGGTCGTATATTTCATCGGGGTTAAGGTTGCGCTTGCGCTCCATGTAACCTGTAGCGCAAAATTTACACGTAAGGCTGCACCCAACCTGCGATGATACGCAAGCCGTCATTCTATCAGTGGTTGGTATTAAAACACCTTCAATTAAATGATTATCGTGTAAAATAAAAGAATTTTTTATAGTTTTATCTCCACTAAGCTGCGAACTGTGAATTTTAACATTATTAATTGTAAAATTTTCGTTTAACTTAGTGCGTAGTTCTTTTGAAATATTGCTCATTTCGTCGAATGAGAAGCACGATTTCTTCCATAGCCATTCATACACTTGTTTAGCCCTGAAGCTCTTTTCACCAATTTGTGTAAAGTGCTGTTGCAGACTTTCAAGCGTTAGATTGCGGATGTCAATTTTTGCCATTGTATTATTCACAATACAAAGGTACTTAAATTAAAAAAATTTATATTTTTTTAAAATCATTTCTTTTATTTGGTTTAAAAACAATAACTATAGGTTAATTGTATTTTATTAAATGGGCGATAAAGTAAAAAGGATGTTTATAGAAGATGCTAATAGATACCGATGAAAAGTTTTAAAGCCGATTACGTTTTCCCTGTTTATGCCGATCCGATAAAAAATGGAATAGTAACCGTTGACGATGCTGGTAAAATAATATCAGTAACTGATAATCCCTCCGCTGCCGGTGTAAAACCCGGCGATATCGAAAACCTGAACGGTATTATTTGCCCCGGTTTTGTAAACACCCACTGCCATCTCGAACTTTCGCACCTTAAAGATAAAATAGCCCAGGGTAACGGGCTGGTTAATTTCGTAAAGGAAATTATCACTATTCGCCGTAATGGCGAGGTAGAGGCCGATGCCATTGCCGCCGCCGAAAAGGCCGACCAGGAAATGTATGATAACGGTATTGTTGCCGTTGGCGATATTGCCAATACCGATGTTAGCCTGGCCATAAAAGCCAAAAGCAAATTATACTACCATACCTTTGTAGAGGTGCTGGGCTTTTTGCCCGATAAGGCTAACGAGATATTCGACAACGCCCTGCAACTGCTGCAAAAGTTTAAACCCGCCCCGGCATCAATTACGCCGCACGCGCCATACTCGGTATCTAAGGAATTGTTTAAGCTGATAAAAAAGCACAGCGATGCCAATAATAACCTCATTAGCATGCACAACCAGGAGTGTGAGGATGAGAACAAGTTTTATCGCTACAAATTGGGTAATTTTAATGAGCTGTATGAATTTTTAGGGGTTGATATCAGCCACTTTAAACCGCAGGCACGTAACTCCATACAATCAATAATACCGCTGCTTACCAGTAACCAGGATATATTGCTGGTGCATAATACCTGCACTAACCTGAAGGATATTTACTTTATTAAACGGTTTGACCGTAACATACACTGGTGCTTTTGCCCCAATGCTAATTTATATATCGAAAAACGCCTGCCAAAAATCAACCTGTTTTTAGATCAGGGTTTTAATATTACCTTGGGGACTGATAGTTTGGCCTCAAACACCAGGCTTTGCATCCTTAACGAAATGCGTACCATTCAGCAAAAGTTCCCGGCCATAACGCTGGAGAAACTGGTACAATGGGGTACGCTCAACGGTGCCGAATTTTTGGGTATAGCAGGTGAAATAGGCAGCTTACAGGCAGGTAAAACCCCAGGACTTAACCTGATCTCCGGCCTGGATGGCTTTAAAATTACTCCTGATACTAAGGTAAAACGTTTGATATAGCCTTAATTTTGCGGTTATTAGGTTGATTAAATTGTATTGAGTTAATTTGCATTAGTGTTGAAATAGCCACACACAATTTACATTCACCTGTTAACTATAAATGATAAAACATATTGATATTACGGTAAAAGGCAAGGTACAGGGCGTATACTTCAGGGCTACCACCAAAGCCGTTGCCGACCAGCTGGGCGTGCGCGGTTATGTAAAAAATCAGCCCGAGGGCGATGTTTTTATCGCTGCCGAAGCCGATGCCCCCACGCTTGAAATGTTTTTGGAATGGTGCAACGAAGGCCCCGAAGATGCCGAAGTAAGCTCGGTTGAAAGCCATGATGGCGAATTAAAAAACTATCGTAATTTTGAGGTCATGAAAAAGGACCGTGCCTGGTAACGGATTTTAAAACTTTTCTTCTTTACATCATTGTCAACTGCTAAAAAATTTGCCGGCCAAACCGCTATTTATGGTCTAAGTACCATTGTTTCGCGCACGCTGTATTTTATACTTACCCCTATACTGGCCAATATATTATCGGTAAAGGTGTACGGTATTTTTACCAAGATGTACAGCTGGGCATCTATCCTCGGTGCCATGCTTTCATTCGGTATGGAAACCACCTATTTCAGGTACCTCAATAAACGTAGCGATAGTAGGGATAAGGTTTACGCTAACTCTTTTATAGCCGTTTTGGCCATGAGCGTGGTGTTTTTAACCTTTAGCGTATTGTTTTCGCGCCCCATAGCCCTGTGGCTCAAAACGGGTAATACCAATACTGTTGAAGATTATGTTTTTTACGTACGCTGCTTCATCTATATTTTGACTATTGATGCTATTTGCGTAATACCCTTTGCCAAGTTACGTGCCGATAACCGGCCGATGCGCTACGCCTACATCAAATTTTTAAATGTGGTATTAGTGGTATCGCTCAACTTGTTCCTGTTGTTTGGTGTGCCGTACATTATCAATAATAACTTGCCGGGTGCCGCGTGGATGCAGCAATGGTACAGGCTGCATTGGGTAGGCTATGTGTTTCTGTCGAATTTGGTAGCCAGTGCTTTTACGCTGCTGATGCTGCTGCCGGAGATCTTCCAGATAAAATTGAAATTCGATAAGGCCATATTGAAGGAGATGCTGCTGTATAGCTTCCCGATATTGGTGGCCAATATGTCGTTCATCATTAACGAGAATTTAGACAAGCTTTTGCTTGATAAACTGTTGCCGCAAAACATCAGCGAGCAGGAGATTGGCATTTACGGAGCATGCGCCAAAATAGCGCTGTTCCTGAGCATATTTGTACAGGCGTTCCGCTTAGGTGCCGAACCTTTCTTTTTCAGCCATGCGGAAAGCAAAAATTCGGGCCAAACCTACGCCCGTATCATGAATTATTTTGTGATAGCAATATGCCTCATTTTTGTGGCGCTGATAGCCAATATCGAACTGCTTAAGTACTTCATCAGGGCGTCAAACCCGATACAGCGCGAGCTTTATTGGTCGGGATTGAAAATTGTGCCGGTGCTGCTTTTCGGTTATATCAGTTTGGGTATTTACATGAACTTGTCGGTATGGTATAAACTGTCTGATCAAACCAAATACGGGCTTTACATTTCGGGTATTGGCGCGTTACTAACCATAGTGCTCAATATCATCTTTATCCCTAAATACAGCTATGTGGCCTCGGCCTGGATCTCACTGGCGGCGTATGCTTCCATGATGATACTATCCTATTTATGGGGACAAAAGAACTACCCGATTCCTTATAATGTAAAAAAGAACCTCGCCTATATAATTTCGTCGGTAGCAATAGTATATTTATCTTTTGTTGTTTTTAAGCGCAACATCTTTATAGGTAACGCCATGCTACTGGCCTACACCGGCGTTGCATTTTATTTTGAACGTAAAGAATTGATGAGCATATTTAAAAGATGATTATAAAAGTAATTAACAAGTCGCAAAATATTTTACCGGCCTACGAAACGGCCCACGCCGCGGGAATGGACCTCCGTGCCGATCTGGAAGCAACAATAACGCTTAAACCATTGGAGCGTAAGTTAGTCCCAACTGGGTTGCATATCGAATTACCCGAAGGTTACGAGGCGCAGATCCGTCCGCGCAGCGGGTTGGCATACAAACATGGTATCGGTATTGTTAATTCGCCGGGTACTATTGATGCCGATTACAGGGGCGAGATCAAGGTATTGCTGGTCAACTTGTCTAACGACGATTTTGAGATCAATACCGGCGACCGCATAGCGCAAATGGTAGTGGCCCGCCACGAAACGGTACAATGGGAAGAAGTTGAACTGCTGAATGAAACAACCCGCGGTGCCGGCGGTTATGGGCATACAGGGCATAAGTAAAATGAAGAAAACGCTGTTCATATTAATGCTGGCATTACCTGCCGTTACCTTCGCGCAAAACGCGCCCGGGGGTGGGGTAGTTATGGTTGTATCCAAACCAATGTCATCAATGGACAGCATTATGGCCAAGCAACTGTTCTTTTCGGCACTGCGCGAAAAAACCATCGAAAATGATATGCTGGCTATCGACCTGTTTAACCGCGTGTTGCAGGTAAACCCGGCCAACGATGCCGCTTTGTTTGAACTGGCTAACCTGAAAAAGAAACAGGATAAACCCAACGAAGCGCAGCAACTGCTGGAGAGGGCCGTCACTGTAAATGCCGATAACGAATGGTATTGGGTGGCTTTGGCCGATAGCTACGAGAAAAGCAACAACATCAACAACCTCGAAAACGTATTTAACGAGCTCATCCGCATAAACCCTGATAAGCCCGATTATTATTACGATAAAGCCAATGTGTACTTCTTGCAAAAAAGGTATGACGAAGCGCTGAAAGTATACGATTTTGTAGAAACCCTTACAGGCATCAACGATGACCTGCTGGCGAGCAAACAAAAGATATATCTGAAACAGGGTAGGGTAGATAAAGCCGCTTCTGATCTGGAAGACATCATTGCCGAAAATCCGGGCGAGTTCAGGTATTATTTGCTGCTTTCCGAATTATATAACTCTAACGGCTTTAGCGATAAGGCGCTGGCTGTATTGGAACGAGCCGGTAAACTTAATCCGAATAACGGGATGCTGCATTTGGCATTGGCCGACATCTATCGCGATAAAAAGAATTACGAAGGTAGCTTTAACGAGCTGGTGCTGGCATTCTCCAACCCCGATGTTGATGTTAACCAAAAGCTGAAGATCGTGCTGGGCTATCTGCCTAAATTTCCCGATCCTAACGCCAAGGCAAGTGCTTTGGAGTTGAGCAAGATCCTGTCGGCTACGCACCCCTCGGATGCTAAGGCGCAGGCATTGTACGGAGATATGCTGGTGCAGAACGAAAAATATAAGGACGCCAAGCCGTTGTTCCGTAAAGCCATTCAACTATCTAACGATAACTATGCCGCTTTTGAGCAATTGGTGAGGTTGGAGCTATCAGACAGCGAATACGATGCCGCTATAAAAGACGGCGAAAACGCGCTGTCGTACTTTCCTAACCAGGTATGGCTTAATTATTTGGTAGGCGTGGCCTATCAGCAAAAAAAGAATTGCGATAAAGCGGTAAGCTACCTGCAAAACGCTATCGCTATTGACGATCAGGATAAAAGCCTGATGGGATATACCTACGCCTCATTGGGCGATTGCTACCACGAACAAAAGAACGATAAGGCATCTGACGATGCTTACGATAAGGCATTGGAATATAATCCGGATAATGCGTTCACCCTTAACAATTATGCCTACTATTTATCGTTAAGGAATGAAAGGTTAGACAAGGCCGCGTCAATGTCAAAGCACTCTAACGAGTTACAGCCCAATACGGCATCGTTTGAGGATACTTACGCCTGGATACTTTTCAGGCAAAAGAAATACGCCGAGGCACGGTTATGGATAGAGAAGGCCATTATGCACGATAAAACAAGTAGCGCCGTTCAGATAGAACATTATGGCGATATTATGTTTTACTTAGGCGACACCAACGCGGCCGTACAAAACTGGAAGAAAGCGAAGGAAAGTGGCAGGCAGTCGCCGGTTTTAGAAAAAAAGATAAATGAGAAAAAATATTCGGAATAGCCTGTTCATCATTTGCTGCCTGGCAATAATGGCAAGCTGTAAATCAAAAAAACAGGTAGTAGTAAATCGTAATGATAGCGCTGCAACCAAGCCCGCTAACGATGTAAGCCTTAAACTGGCTGCCATTCGGGCCAAACAGGTAAGCTTCAATACCTTTTCGGCCAAAGCTAAAACCGACTTGAACATCAATGGCGATAGCAAGGATGTCACCATGACCATCCGCATTAACCGCGATAAAAAGATCTGGGTATCTATCACCGCTATATTGGGTGTTGAGGTAGCCAGGGCACTGATTACGCCGGATAGCATACAGATCATCAATAAATTTCAGGGGCTGTACATTAAAAAGCCGTTCAGCTACATTTATAAATTTGCCAGCAGCCAGATCAACTACAATACTTTGCAGGCGTTACTGGTAGGCAACGCCATCCCCGAAACGTTGAACGAGGGCAGCAGTTTTGAGGTGGTTAACAACAATACCAACATGTCGGGCAGTTTAAAAGACCTCGTGTATAAGCTCATTTTAGGGCCCGATCTGCGGGTTACGCAAACCAGTTTAACCAATCAGCTGGCGCAGCAATCGTTACAGGTTACCAATAATGTGTTCATACAGGCTAATGACAGGGCGGTGCCATCGCAAATAGATATCGCTTCTGTTGTGAAAAGTAAAAAAATACAGGTTAATTTGCGTTACAGTAAAGTAGAGTTCGATCAGCAGTTAGAATACCCTTTCAGCATCCCTGACCGTTATTCGCCCGCTGCCGATTAATAATTATTATTGACTTGATGAGATTTTTAAAATTAGTACTCCTTATAGTTGTTGTTTTTACCGCTGTTGACGCGTTTGCCCAAAGCAGCGCCGAGCTGAAGCGCCGCCGCGAAAAACTGACACAAGAATTGGAGGACCTTAACCGCGAGTACCTTGAAACGGCCAGCAACAAAAAATCGTCATTAAAACAACTGAGCTTGCTAAAAGCGCAGATCACACTTCGCGAAGAAAAGATCACCAATATCAACTCCGAAGTAAGAAACTTAGATAATCAAATCTCCGAGAACAATAATTCCGTACGTAGTTTGCAGGGGCAGTTAGATCAGTTACGTAAAGAATACGCCGGTATGGTGCTCTTTACCTATCATAACAAAAGCGCCTACAATAAGATGATGTTTATTTTTGCCGCAAAAGACTTTAACCAGGCTTATAAACGTTTAAAATATTTACAGCAGTTTGCTACTTATCGCGAGCGGCAGGCCAGCTATATTGAGGGTACACAAAAGGATCTTCACGTTAAAATAAACGAGCTCGACAGGACAAAGAAAGAAAAACGCGACCTGTTGGCCGATCAGCAAAAAGAGAAGGAAACGCTGGGGAAAGAGAAAAATAACCAGGTAAAAGTAATATCCGACCTATCAAAGCAGCAGGGCGTTTTAAAGCAACAGCAGCGTGAGGTTCAAAGTAAGATAGCTAAAACCAATAAGGAGATAGCTGCAACAGTAAGAAGAGAAATTGCCGAGGCAAGGCGCAAAGCCGAAGCCGAAGCACGCGCGGCAGCCGCGGCCGAAAAAGCAAGGCTGGCAGCAGCAGCGGCGGCAGCAAGGGTTGATAACGCGCCGATAAATACGCCAACGAGGCCGGCGCCTAAAGCCATCACTAAAAACTCAAGTAATAGTGAGGTGCTTAACGCCACGCCGGAGGCAGCCAAGCTGTCGAACGACTTTTTGGGTAACCGCGGCAGCCTGCCATGGCCGGTAGCAAGCGGGGTAATTACCCAGGAGTTTGGTACTTATTACCTTGATGGAATCCGCACCGAAAATACCGGTGTCGATATTAAAACATCGAGCGGAGCGGCTGTAAGGGCGGTATTTAACGGCGAGGTAAGTAATGTGGCCAACATCAGCGGTACCTACGTAGTTATCATAAGGCATGGTGAGTATTTTACGGCTTACTCCAACTTACGGTCGGTAAGTGTATCAAAGGGGCAAAAAATAAGCACCAAGCAAACGGTGGGTACGGTAGCCACCGATGGGGCAACAGGCGAAACCGAGGTGCATTTTGATTTATATAAAGGTCAGAACCCGGTAAATCCTAAAATTTGGCTGGCGCCTAATTGATAAAAACTTTGTAGTTTTGTAATTGTATATATTTGTACGCTAATTGAATATCATGTTTAGTTCAGTTTTTTTGTTCTTGAATATTGGCACACCCGAAATGATTCTCATTTTGTTTGTGGCATTATTACTGTTTGGTGGTGATAAGCTGCCGGGTTTGGCCCGAGGCTTAGGGAAAGGGATACGTGATTTCAAAGATGCATCAGAAGATGTGAAGCGTGAGATCAATAACCAGATCAATAATTATGATGATAAGCGTGAGCAGCAAAAGCTTGTTGAAAAAGAAGCTGAAGTAACCGCGCCCGAGGCAGATGCCAGCGCGCCTGCCGACGATGTTGACCGGATGATAGCCGAGCATTCATCAGCCAAGGAAGAAAACCTAAACACCGATAATAACGTAGATGAAAGCAGCGTTGAAGAACAACCTGCAAAAGAAAAACCTGTTTTTACGCCGCCTGCCAATACGGTGGAGTATAAGGGTTAATTAATAGAATAATATAATACACACATAAAAAATTAAAATCATGGGATTAGGTGCACCAGAAATTATTCTGATCATTGTTGCAATTTTATTATTGTTCGGAGGTAAAAAAATTCCTGAACTAATGAGAGGTTTGGGTAAGGGCGTGAAGGAATTTAAAGACGCGAGCAATAACCCGGATGACAACGTGACCACAGTTCACACTGACGAGAAGAAAAACTAATTCGTAACTGAATTAACCATCTTTGTTCTGCAAAAAGCAGAAAACTTATTTTAAAACTTATCAGTTGATTATTTTTTATTTTTCAACGGATAAGTTTTTTATTTTAGCCGAATGACTAAATTTTATTCCTCTTTAACGGAGGTAAAGGGTGAGTTACAAAGCGGAAATACAACGGTTGAAAAACTGGTTAAGGGATATTTGAGCCGCATTGAGAAATATGCTCACTTAAATGTTTTTAACGAAGTATTTGCAGATGAGGCATTAACGCTTGCCAAAGCGGTTGATGCACGTATTAAAGAAGGCACTGCCGGTAAACTTGCCGGTATGGTTATCGGTATTAAAGATAATATTTGCTACAAAGGCCATAAGGTAACGGCCTCCTCAAAAATTCTTACAGGTTTCACATCAATATATTCATCAACCGTAGTTGAACGCTTACTTGCAGAAGATGCCATTATTATTGGACGCTGCAATTGCGATGAGTTTGCTATGGGGGCATCAAACGAAAGCTCCTACTTTGGCCCGGTAAAAAACTTTGCCGATAATACCAGGGTAGCAGGCGGTTCGTCGGGTGGTTCGGCGGTAGCGGTGCAGGCCGATATGTGTTTGGCGGCCATCGGTACTGATACAGGCGGTTCGGTAAGGCAGCCCGCGGCATTTTGCGGCGCCATAGGCTTAAAGCCAACTTACGGCCGTATATCAAGGCATGGCATTATCGCCTACGGTTCATCTTTCGACCAGGTGGGCCCTATCACCAAATCGGTAGAGGATGCCGCGTTGCTGTACAGCGTGATGGCCGGTCCGGATGCTTACGACAGTACACTTTATCAGCAACCTGTTGAAGAAGTAAAGGTTACGCCTGATTCATCAAAGAAACGCATTGCTTACTTACAGGAAGCCATATCGAGCCCCGGGGTTGATGAGGAAGTGAAAACATCGCTCATTAACGCTATTGAAAAACTGCGTGCCGAGGGCCATACGGTAGAACCTATCGCGTTTGAATACATCAATTACATAGTACCCACTTATTATATATTGGCTACAGCCGAGGCATCATCAAACCTGTCGCGGTTTGATGGGGTGCACTATGGCTACCGCAGCCCTAACGCTACCGATCTGGTATCAACCTACAAACGCTCCCGTTCCGAAGGTTTTGGTAAAGAGGTGAAGCGCCGCATTATGCTGGGTACTTTCGTGCTAAGTTCGGGCTATTATGATGCCTACTATGCCAAGGCGCAAAAGGTACGCAGGCTGATACAGGACAAAACAAAAGAGATACTGGCAGAGTACGATTTTTTGATGGTGCCAACCGCTCCGGAGCCTGCTTATGAGATAGGTAAAGGCGAGGCCGACCCGGTAAAATCATACCTGGCCGATATTTTTACGGTGCAGGCATCGCTTGCAGGGGTACCCGCTATTTCTTTGCCTGCCGGCAATAATAGTAAAGGATTACCGTTAGGTTTACAATTATTAGCAAAACATTTTGCCGAAAAGGAACTGTTAAATTTTTCTGAATATTTCCTTAAGCTGTAAAAAATTAATACTTTAGTAAAATGCATCCCTGTGAGCATTAGCTATTTGTATAAAAATCCCTAAAGAATGAAGAGATTATTTACGTTTTTTATCTGTCTGTTATTACTACAAATTGCCCAAGCCAACCCTACAGATTCTTCCCGTTACGCCCTATTAAAAGCTTATGCGCCCAACAATGGCGCGCCAACACACGATACCATATTTGTACCTGTTGCCAGCCAGATTATTCCGCCGGCATCGCACGAGTACAGCATTTTTAAGCGCAGGCTCGATTCTATCCAAAAAGATGTTCAGCTTGATTATAATGAATACGTACAAAGCTATATAGACAATTATGCCCGCCGTCGCGATGATATAGCATCTATATTAGGCAAATCAAAATATTACTTCCCTATTTACGAAAAGGCTTTCAGGGATGCCGGTATCCCCGAAGAAATAAAATTCCTGTCCATAGTTGAATCGGAGCTTAACCCGAACGCTGTTTCGAGGGTAGGAGCAACCGGGCCATGGCAGTTTATGTTTGCTACCGCGAGGTTGTACGGCTTAAACATGGATAACTATGTAGATGAGCGCCGCGACCCTATACAGGCCAGCTACGCTGCCGCCGCATACCTGCGCGATGCTTACCAGGATTTTGGCGACTGGCTGCTGGCTATAGCGTCATACAATTGCGGTAAGGGTGCGGTAACCCGCGCTATTGAAAAAGCAGGCGCTAACGATTTTTGGTCTATACGCCCATACCTGCCTGCCGAAACAAGGGGCTATGTACCGGCTTTCATCGCCATGAACTATGTAATGAACTATTACAAGTTTCATAACATTACGCCGCAGGCTTGCAACTTCTCAATAAAAACCGATACGGTAATGGTAAACAAGTTTGTGCCGCTACAAGGCATCGCCAAAATACTGGATATCGATGTTAAGGAAATTACCCTGCTAAACCCGGCCTACAAGCGCATGATCGTTAACGGCACTACAGCTGCTCCCCGCAGATTGATCATTCCGCAAACAGCAAAAGAAAATTACAGCGCTTTATACGAGGCATTGAACGGTCCGGGCTTTTCGGTACCTGACGCGCCGAGGGTGCAATATGCATCAAACACGGCTGACGATACAAAACCCGAGCGTACGCCAACTTCCCACAAAGTTCGCCGCGGCGAAACCCTCGCCAGTATTGCCGATAAATACGGCGTAGAAGTGCAGGACTTAAAAGTTTGGAACCACCTGCGCAGCAACAAGGCAGTGGTAGGTAAAGTACTTCGCCTAAGCGAAGGTGCCGAAGCCGATGAACCTGCACCAAGAGCTAAAAAGATCAAAGAATTTATTACCTACAAAGTTAAGCGCGGTGATACGCTAAGCGAGATCGCGGCTAAATTTGAAGGTAGTTCTGTTGAAAAGATCCGCGATTTGAATAACCTTAAAAAAGGCCGTATTCAGCCGGGCATGAAGCTTAAAATAAGCGGTGTATAACATTTAGTTTTCCCTTCTTTATTTATTTCGAAGCAATATTTTGTGCCGCTGTTCAAAATAGAATTGTAATTTTGGGCGCTTGATATTGAGAAAATGAACAAACCCAATCGTAAACAGGATGCTTTAGATTACCATGCTAAAGGCCGTCCCGGTAAGATACAGGTAGTACCTACCAAACCCACCAATTCACAACGCGACCTTACTATGGCCTACTCGCCCGGCGTTGCCGAGCCATGCCTGCGCATTGCCGAAAATGTGGAAGATGTTTATAAATATACCGCCAAGGGCAACCTCGTAGCGGTTATCAGTAACGGTACCGCGGTATTGGGTTTAGGCAATATAGGCCCCGAAGCCAGTAAACCCGTAATGGAGGGCAAGGGCTTGCTATTTAAGATCTACGCGGATATCGATGTGTTCGATTTAGAGCTTAACGCTAAAAATGTTGACGACTTTGTAAATATAGTAAAGGCACTTGAGCCAACTTTTGGCGGGGTGAACCTCGAAGATATATCGGCCCCAACCTGCTTTGAAATAGAGCGCAGGCTTAAAGCCGAAATGAATATCCCCGTAATGCACGACGACCAGCATGGTACCGCCATTATATCGGGTGCCGCGCTGATGAACGCCTGTGAAATTCAGGGCAAAAAGCTGGATAAGATTAAAATGGTAGTGAATGGCGCGGGTGCCGCTGCTGTTTCCTGCTCAAAAATGTACCTCTCGTTAGGCGTTAAAAAGGAGAATTTGGTAATGTTCGATATCAATGGACTATTATCAACCGAACGCACAGACCTTGACGAGATCCGGTCCGAATTTGCCACCACCCGTAAAGACATTAAGAACCTTACCGATGCCATGAAAGGCGCGGATGTGTTTGTAGGACTTTCGGCAGGTAACGTGGTTACGCCGGATATGCTGAAAGGCATGGCTAAAAACCCTGTTGTGTTTGCCATGGCCAACCCCGAGCCCGAGATCAATTACGATTTGGCCACCGCCGCCCGTAAGGATATCATTATGGCTACCGGCCGGTCCGACTATCCTAACCAGGTGAACAACGTATTGGGTTTCCCGTACATTTTCCGTGGTGCTTTGGATGTGAGGGCTACCGCCATTAACGAAGAAATGAAGATTGCTGCCGTGCACGCTATTGCCGAAATGGCCAAAAAGCCTGTGCCCGAAGCAGTGAACCTTGCTTATAATATTACCAACCTGAAGTTCGGTCGCGATTATATTATCCCTAAACCTATGGATCAGCGTTTGATCACCGAGGTGTCGGCAGCGGTAGCTAAAGCCGCTATTGATTCGGGTGTGGCACGCAAAACCATCAGCGATTGGGATGCTTACGCCGAAGAACTGCGAACCCGTTTAGGCGGTAACGATAAACTGTTGCGTAATCTTACCAACAAAGCCAAGCAAAACCCTAAACGTGTAGTATTTGCCGAGGCCGATACTTACAAAATACTAAGGGCTGCCCAGATTGTTAAAGATGAAGGCATCGCTACGCCGATATTGCTGGGTAATGTGGATACCATCAAAAAGATCATGCGCGAGAACGACCTCGACCTGGATGATGTAGAGATCATCGATCCGCGCGAGGGTACCGAGAAGCTGGAAGAGTATGCTCAATATCTGTACAAAAAACGTCAGCGCAGGGGGATAACCTTGTTTGAGGCGCGTAAATTAATGATTGACCGTAACTATTACGGCGCGTCAATGGTACAGTTTGACGAAGCCGACGCGCTGATATCCGGTCTTACAAAAAACTATGTTACTACTGTAAAACCTGCCTTGCAGATCATCGGTACCGAGCCGGGTGTAAACCGTGTGGCCGGTATGTATATGATGATAACCGCTAAAGGCCCCGTATTTTTTGGCGATACCACTGTAAACGTAAATCCAACGGTTGCCGAACTGGTAGATATTACCGTACTGATTGAACGCAGTGTAAGGCAGCTGAACATCGACCCAAGGGTGGCTATACTTTCGTACTCCAACTTTGGCTCTAACGAAGGCGAGATCCCTGAAAAAACCCGCGAAGCGGTAAACATACTGCACGAGAAATATCCGGATATGATAGTAGACGGTGATATGCAGGCCAACTTCGCCCTCAACTCCGATCTGCTGGCAGATAATTTCCCTTTTTCAACCCTTAACGGTAAACCGGCCAATACGCTGATCTTCCCTAACCTTGAATCGGGTAATATAGCTTACAAGCTGTTGCAGGAAATTGGCGGTGCCGAAGCAGTAGGCCCAATTTTGCTGGGCTTGAAAAAGCCGGTGCACGTATTGCAACTCGGCAGTTCGGTACGCGAAATTGTGAACATGGTTACTATAGCCGTGGTGAGCGCGCAGGAACGCGAAAGGGTTAACAATGCAAAACCTGTAAAACGTAAATAATACTTAATACAACAAAAACCTTATGTACGCATATATTGATGGTAAGTTAGTGTTCAAAAGTCCGGCCTATGTAGTTATTGAGGCCGGGGGAGTGGGCTATCATATCAATATATCTGTAAACACATTTTCACTTTTAGGCGAAGCCGAACGCTGCAAACTGTACACGTGGCTGCATGTTAAAGAAGACGCGCACACACTGTACGGTTTTGCTGATGAAGGCGAACGCCGCCTGTTTTTGCACCTGATCTCCATATCAGGCATCGGCCCAAACACGGGGCGGATGATGCTATCATCCATCACACCGCAGGAAATTCAAACCGCAATTGTAAATGGTAATGTTTCATTAATTCAAAAGATAAAAGGCATCGGCCCAAAATCTGCACAGCGCATAATTCTGGAGCTGCAAGACAAGCTGCGTAAGGAAGGACCGGAGACTTTATCTACCATTGCTGTAAGTAAAACAGCTAAAGATGAGGCACTTGCGGCATTGGTAATGCTCGGTTTTGCACGAAATGCCGTAGAGAAGTTTCTTGAGAACGAAATGAACAAGAATAATGCAGACATTACAGTAGAACAACTTATAAAGTCTGCGTTAAAAAGTTTATAATTACAGTAAATTTTCTACAACCAATTCCGGCAGTGGTGCGTAAAATGCACCAGTGAGCAATATTACGTGTGATGGGCAATACTACAGGAGATCGAAGGATCATGGCTGGTTAGGTCTGTATTTAAAAGTTATTATTAATATTAATTTGATTGACTTTTGATAAAGATTTCTACCGGTAAATTCATCGTCATTATACTTATCGCCTGTTTATTCAGCAGCGTTAAGATGACCTTTGCCCAGCAAGCCGGTGGTGCTAATCAGCCTGTTGACTCGGGTAAGGTAAAAATCCCTTTCACATTACCCAAGTCAAACCCGATGCGTGCGCGTGAGGGCTTCTTTCTGCCCGATCCGCCAAACCTGGAACGTACCCTCGAATACGATCAAAAAAATAACCAGTACATGCTGGTAGAGCGTGTGGGCAATTTGCAGGTGCGCCCTGCCCAATACCTCACCTTTGCCGAATACCTACGACTAAGCCAGCGCGCGGCACAACGCGAAAACTTCAAAAAAGCGGCCGATAGTTATGCCTACGACTCGCAGCAGGAGGGTTTCATCCCGAGGCTGAAGGTACGCAGCCGTACTTTTGAAAAAATATTTGGCAGCGGCGATATCAGTATAAAACCACAGGGTTCGGCCGAGATGATATTTGCCGGGCAGGTGAACAAGAATCAGAATCCGCTTTTTAATGCCCGCCAGCGCAGCCAGTTCAACTTCAATTTCGACCAGCGGATACAACTGAACGTAACCGGTAATATTGGCGACAGGATAAAGATTGCCACCAACTATAATACCGATGCGCAGTTTCAGTTTGATAACCAGCTGAAACTCGATTATACCGGTAAGGAGGATGATATTATTCAAAAGATAGAGGCCGGTACGGTAAGCCTGCCGCTGAATACCTCGTTGATCACCGGGAGTCAGGCGCTGTTCGGGGTGAAAACCAAACTGCGGTTTGGCAAGCTGGATGTAACCAGCGTATTCTCGCAACAGCGGTCGCAATCAAAAACCATTACCATTACCAATGGTTCGCAGCAGGGCGAATTCAGGGTAACACCTGCCGATTATGAGGCCAACAAGCACTACTTTTTGGCGCAATATTTCCGCGATAATTATAACAAGGCACTGTCGCGGATACCGCTCATCAGCTCAAATATTAACATTACCCGTATTGAGGTATGGACAACCAACCGTACCAATACCACTACCGATTCGCGCGATATCATGGCCTTCCTCGATTTGGGGGAGAACAAACCGTACAATACCACTTTGCTGCAACGCGGTACTTCGGGCCTGCCGGCAGGTTTCCAGGGGCCGGGCTTTCCGCAGCAATCAAACAGCCTGTTAAGTTTGCTATCGGCCAACGCGCGGTTAACTAACTCGAACGAGATCCCGAACCTGTTTCGTGGTACCGGCAATACCGATAACTACGCCAAACTTACCTATGCCCGCAAGCTGACCGACAGGGAGTTCACCCTCCATTCGCAGCTGGGGTATATCTCGCTTAATTATCCGCTTAATAACGATGAAGTGCTGGCGGTGGCGTTTCAGTATACTTACAACGGGCAAACTTTCCAGGTGGGTGAGTTCTCCAGCGATGTATCGGTTGATGCCAATACGCCCAAAATGCTGTATGTGAAATTGCTGAAGAACGAGTTGCTGAAACCATCGCTGCCCAGCTGGGATTTGATGATGAAGAACATCTACTCGCTGGGCGCGTTCCAGATCAGTCCGACAGATTTCAGGATGCGCATCGCCCGCCTCGATGATAAGAGCGGTATCGAAAAACCGGTGATGGACGAAGGGCAGAACCTGAAAGACAAACTGTGGCTGCGCATAACCGGCCTCGATAACCTGAACCAGCAAAACGATAACCAACCCGATGGCTACTTCGACTTTTTAGAAGGCGTTACCATCGACTCACAGCAGGGGCGCATCATGTTCCCGGTGGTGGAGCCATTCGGTTCCGATCTTGCCAAGCAATTTTTACCATCCGAGGCGGATATTGCCAAGCGTTACGTTTACCAACCGCTGTATGATTCTACCAAAACCATCGCGCAGCAATTTTTCCCGCAGCTTAACCGCTATGTGATAAAGGGTACGTATACCTCGCAGGGTGGATCGGAGTTTTTACTGAACGCGGTGAATATTCCGCAGGGTTCGGTAGTGGTTACGGCGGGTACCTTAAAGCTCACCGAGGGTAACGATTATACGGTTGATTACAGCGCGGGCCGTATCCGTATCATTAACCAGGCGCTGTTATCATCGGGCCAGCCCATTAATATCAAACTGGAAAATAATGAGCTGTTCGGCGTACAGCAAAAAACGTTGTTCGGTACAAGGTTAGATTATTTGGCCAGTCCTAAACTGGCATTGGGTGCCACCATGATGCACCTTACCGAGCAGCCTATTTCGCAAAATGAAGCCGTAGGCGATGAGTCGATCTCTAACACGATATGGGGTTTTGACGGTACATACAGTTCAACATCAAGGTTGCTTACGCGGATGGTTGATAAAATTCCGCTGATCAATACCAAAGAAGAATCAACCGTAAACTTTACGGGTGAGTTTGCTCAGCTGTTGCCGGGTACACCGGGCGTATTAACCTATGCGGGTTCAAAGAACGGGACTTCGTACCTGGATGATTTTGAGAACAGCAAATCGGTAATTGATGTAAAGAGTTATATCAACTGGCAAATTTCGGGCACGCCGCAGTTGTTCCCCGAATCGCAGGATTTTGATATGCTGAGCTATGGCTTTAACCGTGCCCGGCTTGCTTTCTATAATATCGACCCTATATTTTATAACAGTTCGGGCACATTCAACCTTTCACGTGCCGAACTATCAAACCATTACGTAAGGCAGGTGCTGGAAACGGAGGTGTTCCCTTACAAGCAGTCTATCACCGGGCAGCCGTTGTTTTTGCCAACGCTTAACCTTGCCTTTTACCCTAACGTGCGCGGGCAGTATAACTACACCACCACCGGTATCAATAACGATGGTACGCTGCAAAATCCGCGATCGCGCTGGGGCGGTATATTCCGCAAGCTGGAAACCAACGATTTTGAATCGCTCAATGTGGGCTATATCGAATTTTGGGTACTCGATCCGTTCATCTATAAACCTAATTCGGCAGGTGGCGATCTTTACTTTAACTTAGGTAGCATCTCCGAAGATATTTTGAAGGATGGCCGCAAGAGTTTGGAGAATGGCTTGCCTGCCGATGGCGACATCAGTAAAACCGACGAAACCTCGTGGGGGCGCGTACCTAAACTGCAACCTGTTATCAACGCTTTTGATAACGACCCTAATGCCCGTAAGTTACAGGATATTGGTTTGGATGGTTTAAATGACGATGCCGAGCGTAATAAATTTTCGACCGTAGTACAGCAAGTGACCGGGCAATTGGCACCGGCCGCAGCCACGACGTTCTCTGCCGACCCGTCGTCAGATAATTTCCAGTACTACCAGGGCAACGACCTCGACCAGCGCCGTGCGGGTATCCAGGAACGTTACATGAAATTTAACGGTACCGAGGGCAACTCAAAAACTACCGAACAGGCGCAGGCCGATCTGGGTGTTACCACATCGGCTTCAACTTCGCTGCCTGACGGGGAGGATATCAACCGGGATAATAACATGAGCCAAACCGACGAGTATTTCCAGTACCGGGTATCTATCCGTCCGCAGGATATGCTGGTAGGGCAGAATTTTATTACCGATAAAGTAACCTCGCAGGTGAAAATGGCCGATGGTACCACACAAGCGGTTAGCTGGTACCAGTTCAGGGTGCCTATTAACGAATACGAATCGCGCGCGGGTAATATTCAAGATTTTAAGGCCATCCGTTTTATGCGGATGTTCATGACCAACTTTGCCGATACCTCGGTATTGCGCTTTGCCACCCTGCAACTGGTACGCGGTGAGTGGCGCGCGTTTAACCGCGAGAAAAACCCGCTGAATATAATTGCCGATCCGGAGATAGCCAACCCAACGCTTGATAATACCATTATTGATGTACAAGCCGTAAATATTGAGGAGAACGGTAACCGCACGCCCATACCTTACGTGGTGCCGCCGGGCATTCAGCGCCAGCGTAACTACAACAACCTGAAAACCGATACCCGCCTGAACGAGCAATCGTTATCGTTATATGTGGATAAGCTGCGCGACGGTTATTCAAAGGCCGCTTTTAAAACTTTTTATAACGATTTGCGGTCGTACAAAAAACTACAGGCTTTTGTACACGCCGAGGGCGATCAGTTGAAGGATAATGACATTAGCGCGTTTATACGTTTGGGAATTGATTACCAGGATAACTATTACGAGTACGAAGTGCCGCTAAAGGTTACCATACCGGGCACCCGCGACCCTGATGCGATATGGCCTGCCCAAAACGAAATAGACCTGGAGCTTGAATTGCTTACCCGTGCCAAGCTGGCGCGTAACAAGGCGCTTTCGCGCAGGGACGCGGGTGTGGCTTTAAATTCGGTATTCGTGTATGTGGAGAACGGTAAGCGGGTGTTGCTGAAAGGGCAGCCCGATTTAAGCCGCTTGCGTACCATTATGCTGGGGGTACGTAACCCTTATAAAGGTACCGGCACTAATACGGCTGATGACGGGCTGGACAAAACGGCTACCGTATGGGTTGATGAGCTGCGCTTAACAGATTTTGACCAGCGTGGCGGCTGGGCTGCATCGGCAAGGTTTAATACCAAACTGGCCGACTTTGCCGATCTTACCCTTTCGGGCACTAAAAGCACGGTGGGTTTTGGTTCGCTGGATTCGAGGGTGAGCGAGCGGAGCCGCAGCGATAATCAGTCGATGGATGTGGCTGCCAATGTGGAGTTAGGTAAATTCTTCCCCGAGAAGAGCGGGATACATATACCGGCTTACGTTAACGTATCTACCCAAAAAGGTACCCCGCAATACGACCCTATCACCGGTGATATTGAGCTGAAAAAAGTACTGGCGGCAGAAGAAAACCAGGCACGGCGCGATTCCATCAAGAACATTGTAGAAGATTATAGCATTCGCAAGAGCATCAACTTTACCAATGTGCATAAGGCCAAAACAGACCCATCGGCACCAAGCCATGTGTGGGATGTGGAGAACCTGAGCGCGAGCTACGCCTATACTGAATACCGCCATCACGATTATATTACCGAGCTCGACCTGCAAAAAACTTACCGCTTCGCGCTGGCTTATAACTACAGCAATCAGCCTAAGTATTATGAGCCTTTCAACAAACTGATCAAGAGTAATATGCTGGCCCTGCTGAAAGATTTTAACTTTAGCATACTACCATCGCGGTTGAACTTCAGTATCAATTTTGATCGTTTTTACTCCGAAAATACACTCCGCACCAATAACGACCCGAACAATTCGCTGCCGCTGCTGGGTGCCAATGTGCCTACTACCTTCAACAAAAACTTTAATATTACGAGGGTATACGGTATAGGCTGGAACCTGTCGAAATCGTTGCAGATGGATATCGACGCTACCAACCTGTCGGTAGTTGACGAACCCGCCGGGCGTGTTAACGGGTTAAAACGTGATACCCTTTGGGAGAATTTGAAAAGGCTTGGCCGTACCACCAACTACAGCCATACTATCAACTTTAATTATACCACACCGATCAGTAAGATTCCGGGCCTAAACTGGACATCGGCCATTGTACGGTACAGTACCCACTTTAACTGGCAGTCGCAACCGGAGTTCTCCATTAACGACCCAAGCCTGAACGTGGGTAACAGCATCCAGAATGCCCGTACCATACAGGTTAATCCTACACTGAACTTCATGACGCTGTATAACAAATTTCCGTTTATACGCGCCGCCAATAACCCGAATAATAAGGACAAGAGCAACTTCCTGATAGGGTTATTAACCAGTATTAAAAACATAAGCGGTACCTATACCCGTACCGAGGGCACATTTTTGCCGGGTTACTTACCACAAACAGACGTGTTTGGACAGGATGTTGGTTTAGGTGCGCCGGGCCTGGGCTTTGTGCTGGGCAGCCAGGCTGATATACGCGGCAGGGCGGTAGCTAATGGCTGGCTATCGCAGGATACCTTGCAGAACCAATTGTACGTGAAAACCTATAATGAAGACATCCGCCTGAAGAGTACCATTGAACCGATAAAAGACCTGCGGATAGAGCTAACCGCTTTCCGTACGGAAGACAGGAACTATCAAACCAACTTTAAATACCTGCCCGAGAACAGGGGCTTTGAAAACCTGAGCCCGGTAACTACGGGTAACTACAGCGTGTCGTTCCTGTCGATAGGTACGGCATTTAAGAAGGAGCGGGGGATAGATAATACATCGCCGGTGTTCCAGGAGTTTTTGAACAACCGTAAAAAGGTATCGCAAAGGCTGGGCAGGCTTAACCCTAATTCGGGTGTAGCTAATGGTGAGTATGCCGATGGCTACGGTCCTAACTCGCAAAACGTGCTGGTAACGTCGTTCCTGGCGGCCTACACCGGTAAGGATGCCAATAAAATGAGCCTGAACCAGTTCCCGAAAATACCTATCCCTAACTGGCAGATCAACTACAGCGGTTTTAGCCGGATGGGCATGCTGAAAGAAGTTTTCGATTCGTTCGATATAAGGCATGGCTACCGTTCATCGTACAATGTGAGTGGTTACAGCACGTTGCTGCAATACACCGAGGCGAACGGCAATGTAAATTCGCGGGATGTGGATTCAGACTTTTTGCCTTACTACCAGTTTTCGCAGGTGACCATATTTGAGCAGTTTGTACCGCTGATAGGTATGGATATGCGTTTTAAAAACAGCATGACTGCCAACTTTGAGTACCGCAAAAGCCGTACGCTAAGCCTAAGCTTACTGAACAGCCAGCTGGCGCAGCAAAACGAAAACATAGTGGTGCTTGGCTTTGGTTACCGTACCAACAAGTTCAGGTTCCCTTTTGGCTTGTTTAGCGGTGTAAAAACCAATAACGATATGAACTTTAAGCTGGACGTAGCCCTGCGCGATAACAAAACGCTTATTTACCGTGCCGACGTACAAGCCGCCGAAGTATCATCAGGCGCGCAAAACATCACGCTAAGGCCATCGGTAGATTACGTGATCAATCAACGCTTCAACCTGAGCCTCTTCTACGATTCAAACATTACCAAGCCATACACCTCGCAAAGCTTTAATACGTCGTTCACCAATTTCGGGGTTAATTTGAAGTTGCTTTTGCAGTAAACATTCATAATCAAATGCTGTCGCGAGTTTAGCGCAGCGTAACTCGTGACCAACATGGGTTAAGCTTTCAGCTTAACTGACTAATAAAACAAACGTATTTGTAACCCGAAAGCTGAAAGCTTTCGTCATGCTTAGTCACGAGTTACGCTGCGCTAAACTCGCGACAGCGGGGGCCTCCCCGTCAGCAAACAGCTTCGGGCGAAAGCGGGCAGAACTGTGGTGGCCCGGAGCGCAAAGGCGGGCATAGTGAACTTGTTGCATGCGGGGCGGAAATGAGCGATGGGGCAAAAGTTCCAGCCCCAAGTTCTGCACGGTTTGGCAGCGCATAGGCCTCGTGCGGCAAAGAAGCCTTTTGCTGGACAAGGGTTTTGTTACTTTTGGGCTCAAAAGTAATGGGGCTCTGCGCCCAAGAGCAGGCTAACGTTAATTACAGCACAAGCATAGCCTAAGTATAGATTGCTTAGTACCTCGCAAGGACGATAGATTATAAAATGCAAGTGATCTCACGAAATACAAATATTATCTCTTCTTTTTCTTCTCCTCTTTCGCTTTTTTCTCTTTCTCCAAATCCTTCTCGCTCATGCGGGCGTTGGCTTTTTTCTCCATTTCTTCGCTTACGCCTACGCATTCTTTTACGCCTACAAACAGGGCTTTCCACATAATTTTAAAGAAGGGGTAACTCACCGGTCGTACGTAGGTTACGTTGGCAGACCGGGGTGCTTTGCCGGGATCGTCGGGGTTGTTGCGTTTTAGTACCAGCATATTGGCAATTAACGACATTAGCCCTTTCTTTTTCAGCTTACCATCGTCCTCGTCGAGCTTCATTACGTTTATCTTTAAATCGTTGTAAAGCAGGGTCACCTTGCCTTTGGCCACGTGGCGGTTCACGTTCATATCAAACGTAAAACGATCGAGGTTGCCCGATGTAGCCTTTACCAGTGAAAGGGGTACGATAGCCTTGTTCAATGCCGAAAGTTTCATCGGCCCCAATGTGCCGCTGTAGCTAAAGGCGGCATCTTTATCAAGCAGGTTAAGCTTAATGGCAACGTCCAGCCTGCCGCGATCCATAAAGTAGGTGGTGAGCTTAATATTGGTTATCGCGTTGTTTTTAAGCGCTTCTTCCTTATTGGTAATGTTATAAATATGCCCGTTGGTATTACTGAAAGAGAGCGTGCCCGCTTTTTTCGATTTTTTGTTGAATTCGCTGTAAGTAACATGCATGTTTTTCAGCAAAATGGTATCCACCTTTAGCCCGAAATTTAACTTGCGCAGGGCAACATGCGGGAAGCTGCTCACCTTGTCGGCGGTAAGATTAGGAACCTTATTAGGTGCGCCGAACACGCTCAAGGTGCCATTGGTAAAGATGATGCTCGACGCGCTTACCGAGCGGTACTTGTGATAGTTTAAAAAGTCGAACCTGTTAAGCTGCAAGGTATCGAGTGTGAGCGTAAACTTATCGCTATGTGTTTTGGTGAAGAAGAGTACGCTGTTGAGCGGTTTAAAGGTAAGCCCTACAATATTAAGCTGTGATGTTTGGGTGGAAAGTTTCAGGTTCTTGATCTTGTATGCGTAAAGCCCATCGGGCGTTTTGCCCGAGTAATGGTTGATCTCCGTATTGATATCGCGACAGTAAAAA
This sequence comes from Mucilaginibacter gynuensis, assembly GCF_039541195.1. Taxonomy (NCBI): domain Bacteria; kingdom Pseudomonadati; phylum Bacteroidota; class Sphingobacteriia; order Sphingobacteriales; family Sphingobacteriaceae; genus Mucilaginibacter; species Mucilaginibacter gynuensis. The sequence goes on along the minus strand of NZ_BAABFT010000010.1, from coordinate 135,044 downwards.
AATCTTGATGTATCGTTTTGCGTGGTCGAATCAATAAACAGGTCTACCGCGTGCAGGTTCATTTCCCGCAGTTCGGTACGCAGGGCCCGCTTGCCGGAGTAATCGGTATGCCTGAATTTTACCTCGTTAAACAAGATCTCACCAACGCGTATGGATTTCATGGTTTTCGAGATCTTTTGCCAAACGGTGCGCTTATCGTTGGTGGTATCTTTGGTATGGTTCAGCTGGTAGCTCATATCCAGTTCGGGCTGGTCCATTACTACCTTACCTACTACAAGCTTCTTGGTAAAGTAAAACTTAAACGGACGGATACCCGAAAGTATCAGCCGTTGCACCTTTAAATCGTACAGGTTATTGGGGGCGATGCCTTGCTTTTTCTTTTTGTTGTAAACGGCACTATCAACCTTTAGGGTAGCGCTATCAATGGTGATGCGTCTTTGAAAAAGGTGTAATTCCGCATGGGCAAAGTCGGCCTTGTAAAGGCCGTCGCTGGCTTCGTGGATACTGCTTTTTATTTTATCCTCTAATAAAGGCGAAAAGTAACTGTTGATAAATATGGCAAACGCCACTAACGCGCCTATAAAAATGAGTGTTGAATAAAGTAATATCCGTTGCCATTTATGCTTCAAAAATTTTAATGCCATGCGTTAGTCCGTTTGTTTTAGCCGCGTATCTTTTATCCGCAGCCATAGCCGCTTCCTGTTCCACCCGCCTCTTTTATAGTTATTACTTAGTCGTATTTTTTCTTCTCACTTTCCCGCTTCTTATCTCACCGTCTCATAGCTTATGCCGCATATTCTTGATTCCTGCTTCTGTATTCTTGTTTCTTGTATCGCTTAAATTTATTAAGAAAAGCGGTTGTTTTAGCCATTTCTGCAAACTATTTGCGGATTCGATAACGGTTTTGCTTCAGTTGTTAGTTTAAAGCCAAGGTTATAACAATAAAAAAGTCATTTTGTTAAATACTGACAAACTGTCATTCAATATTTAAAAGTTTATGTATTTTTGCAATCTTAAAAAAATGCAAGAATGATCGATTTGGTTCTCCCGGATAAAACACATGATGAAAGCAGGCAGGGCGAGGCGTTGTTATTAGAACCGGTTACCGGTAAAAATAATGGCCGCAAGCTGTATATTGAAAGTTATGGTTGTGCCATGAATTTCTCCGACAGTGAAATTGTAGCCTCCATATTAGCCGAACAAGGTTTTGAAACCACTTCAGATTATAGCGTTGCCGATGTAATTTTCATCAATACCTGCTCTATACGAGAAAACGCCGAGCAGCGTGTACGCAACCGCCTTAAAGAGTTTACCGTAGCCAAGGTGCGTAACCCGGGTATGGTAGTAGGTGTACTGGGCTGTATGGCCGAACGCCTGAAATCGAAATTTTTAGAAGAAGAAAAACTGGTTGACGTAGTAGTTGGCCCCGATGCATACCGCGATTTGCCTAACCTGATAGACCAGGTAGATGGCGGACAAAAAGCCGTGAACGTGTTACTATCACGCGAGGAAACTTATGCCGACATCAGCCCGGTGAGGTTAAACAGTAATGGTATCAACGCTTTTGTATCTATTATGCGAGGATGCGATAACATGTGCTCGTTTTGCGTAGTACCATTTACCCGTGGTCGCGAACGTAGCCGCGAACCACTGTCGATAGTAGCCGAGTGTGCCGATCTGTTTGATAAAGGCTACCGCGAGGTAACCCTGCTGGGCCAAAATGTCGATTCATACAAATGGAACCCGGAAGCAAAAAATAAAGCCGCCAAACCAACCGACGAAGCCAGTAACGAAGAGTTGCAGGAGAAGTTTTTGGAGGATGGCACAACCGTAATTTCACATGGTGAGGATTTGGGCAAGGCGACTGTAAACTTCGCCAATTTGCTGGAAATGGTCGCTTTGATTAGTCCGGAATTGCGTGTGCGTTTTTCTACCTCGCACCCTAAGGACATTACCGACGAGGTATTGTACACCATTGCCAAGTACGAAAATATTTGTAACTATATACATCTGCCGGTACAATCGGGCAATAGCCGCATACTGGATATGATGAACCGTACGTATACCCGCGAATGGTATATAGACAGGATTGATGCCATCCGTCGCATTATTCCGGGTTGCGCTATATCAACCGATGTGATCACCGGTTTTTGTACCGAAACAGAGGAAGAACACGCCGATACCGTAAGCATGATGGATTATGTGAAATATGATTTCGCGTACATGTTCATGTATTCGGAAAGACCGGGCACTTTAGCCGCCAAACGTTATAAGGATGATATTCCGGAAGATGTAAAAGGTCGTCGCCTGCGCGAAATTGTAGCCAAGCAACAAGAGTATTCCTACTACCGTATGCAGGAGCAATTGGGCAAAGTACAAAAGGTACTGATAGAAGGTACCTCAAAAAAATCGCAGGATGATTATTGCGGCCGTAACGATCTGAACGCCATGGTAGTATTCCCGAAACAGGAAGGCTACAAACCGGGCCAATACGCCTACGTAATGGTTGAAAGAACTACTACAGCTACGTTGATAGGGAAAATTATTTAATGTGCAGATGTGAATATGTGCAGATATGCAAATAAAAGCATCTGCACATTTTCACATCTACATATCTGCACATCTAATTATGGATATACAAGAAATTAAACAACGCTTTGGCATCATCGGTAATTCGCCGTTGCTGAACAGGGCTATAAATATTGCCAACCAGGTTGCACCTACTGATATTTCGGTTTTAATAACCGGGGAGAGCGGTAGTGGTAAGGAGGTTTTTTCGCACATCATTCACCAGATGAGTCCGCGCAAGCACGGGCCGTTCATCGCGGTTAACTGCGGCGCTATACCGGAGGGAACTATCGATTCGGAACTTTTCGGGCACGAGAAGGGGGCTTATACCGGTGCCGTTGGCGAGCGTAAAGGGTATTTTGAAACCGTGAACGGCGGTACCATCTTTTTAGATGAAATTGCCGAAATGCCGCTGGGTACCCAGGCACGTTTACTGCGTGTTTTAGAATCGGGCCAATACATTAAGGTAGGTTCCTCCAAGGTAGAAAAAACTAATGTGCGTGTAATTGCCGCTACCAATGTGGATGTGTACGACGCCGTAAAGGCCGGTAAATTCAGGGAAGACCTGTACTATCGTTTAAATACCGTGCCTTTGCGGATACCGCCATTGCGCGACAGGAAAGAAGACGTTTACCTGCTGTTCCGCAAGTTTACGTCGGATTTTACCGATAAATACCGTAGCCCCGCCATTCAACTGGACGATGAAGCACAGCAGGTACTGATCAATTACTCGTGGCCGGGTAACGTGCGCCAGTTAAAGAACATGGCCGAGCAACTGGCCGTTTTAGAGCGCGACCGTATCATCACCGCGCCAATACTGCTTACCTATATTCCGCACGAAACCAGCGGCCGTAATTTGCCCATGCGGGTTGAAAATCAGCCTAAAGAAGATTTCTCCGAAAGGGACATACTTTACAAGGTGCTTTTTGATATGAAGCGCGATATGGTGGAACTTAAAAAGCTGGTAGCCAATATTATTGAACACGGCGGCGTATCAACAAATTATGCCGATCATACTCAGACACTTAGCCAGCTTTACCGCGATATTGAATTGCCTAATAATGCCGATACGCAATTTACACTGCAACAGCCCGTTAATAATTCGGTTAATGCCAATATAGGTGCCAATAACAACCTCAATACAGATGATTTTCATATCACCCATGAAGCCGAGGAAGTAGAAGAATCGCTGTCGCTGGTTGAAAAAGAATCAGACCTGATCAGGAAGGCGCTGAAGAAACACAAAGGCAAGCGTAAACTGGCGGCCAACGAACTTGGCATATCAGAACGTACCTTATACAGAAAAATAAAAGAGTTAAATTTATAAGGCCGAATGAAAAAGGGACTTGTTTTTTTTATGGGCGTTTTCTCGCTGATGCTTATTTCGCAATCGTGCAGTATAACGCTTAACGGCTCGTCAATTCCGCCGGGGTTAAAAACCATTAATATCGAATTTTTTGAAAATAACGCCCCCCTGGTAGTATCCAACCTTAGTCAGGATTTTACCGAGGCCTTAAAAGCACGAATCCGTTCGCAAACAAGGCTGAGCATTGTAAGGGGCGAGGCTAACGCCACCATGTCGGGCAATATTGTAAATTATACTATTACACCGGTATCGGTTGAGGCTACGGGCAGCAATACCCCACCTATAGCAAGTGGCTCGCGTTTAAGCATAACCGTTAACGTAAAGTACGTTAACGATGTGGATAAGAAGCTTAATTTTGAGCAGCAGTTTACCAAATACAGCGATTTTAAGGGTGATATATCATCTCAGGAGCAAAATTTGATAGTACTGATCAACCGTCAGCTAACCGAAGATATTTTTAATAAAGCCTTTGCTAATTGGTAGTCAATTTGTAGTTTCAACCTCGTGGATCAATATCAGAATAACAGGCAGAACGAACTCTTGTATGAATTATTGGCCGATCCGGCTAATACGGGGCAGTTTCATGCGCAAAATTTACAGCAACTGGTAAGTCAGTATCCGCAAAGCGGCTTTTTACACGCGCTGCTGGTACATGCCGGCGGAGGGCAAAACCCTGCGCAGGCAGCGGCCTATTTTGATACCCGTGCACTGCAAAAACTGATACAGGATGCACCGGGACTTCCGGCTGTACAGCTGGAGCAGGTATTTCACCAGAACGGCAGTATTGGTTTACGGGAGTATAATGATAATGCATCGCTGGCGGCCGAAATTGAAGCCAGGCCGGTACAGTACTTTGACGACGCGCAAGTGATCGAGCTAAGTACCGAAACTTATCCCGAAGCCATCATCACCCCGGTAGATGAAATTACTCCGTTAATTGAAGCACAGGCAGAAGAAGCGCCTATACAGAATGAACCGCAAGCGGAAGAAACACCTTTGCAGTTTATTGATGAAGAAGCCAACCCAACCGCTGTTGAAGATAGTTTACAACCTGTTCAGGGCGCTGTTGATATTGAAGACGAGGTATACGACGAGATAGTAGGGATAGAGCATATTGCTATTGATGCCGTAAATAATAACGCGATTGTTGCCGACAGTGAATCGGCCGTATTAACATACGCCGATCCGTTTAGCGCGGAAGATAGCCATAACCTGACTCACCCGCAAGAAGAGGCTACCCCCGATGTAACTGCTAAGGCCGAAAATACTTTTAACATAAAGGACGAAGCTGAAAAACTGTATGTAGGTAATATTGCCGCTACCGATTACTTTATGTTCGATCGTGCTTTTAGTGAGCGTACACCAACTAATGAAACGCCCGAACCCGAGGCGCAGCCGATAACCGGGCAACCTGCGGAACAAAAAACGGTAGCTGATGACGAAGAGGTAATGAAATACCACGACGACACCATGCCGTATACCTTTATGTGGTGGCTTAGCAAAACGCGTAAAGAACATGCCGGTGTAAACCAGCCTTACGCGCATTTTAAACCGCAGGCCGTGCAGGCTACTAAAACGGGTGCCGCTGTTCCTGATGCTTTACAGCACCAGTATGTTGAAAATATATTTCATATAACCTCGGTTGAGCAGCTTGATAAAAGTACCGCCCAGCATGTAGAGACTAACGTGAAACGCAAGGGCGATGAAATTGTGGAGCGCTTTATAAAAGAAGAGCCGCAAATTAAACCGCCAAGCAGCGAAAGGCTCGATAACGAGAACAAGGCCCGCAAAAGTTCGGAAGATCATGGTGAGCTGGTTTCTGAAACATTGGCTACTATTTATGCCGATCAGATGCTATATCACAAAGCCATATCTATTTACAAAAAATTGATGTTGAAATTCCCGGAAAAAAGCCGTTACTTTGCCGACCAGATTAAGAATTTAGAAAAAAGAACAAATTGATATAAAAAAATGTATTTAGTTTTATCCATCATCGCTATTATTGTTTGCATACTGTTGGGCCTTATCGTGCTGATACAGAACCCTAAAGGCGGTGGCCTGGCTTCAAATTTTTCAAGCTCATCACAATTGATGGGTGTACAAAAAACAGGCGATTTTTTAGAAAAAGGCACCTGGGTGCTTGCCATTACCGTGATGATATTATCGTTAGCTATTAACGTTGCCGTTAAAGGTGGTGGCGGTGCTAATGCTACTACCGGCGATCCTGATTTGAACAAGCAAATTGAAAATGCTTCAAAACCAACTGCTCCTGTAGCTGCTCCGCAAAGCTTCCCTGCCGCGCAACCAAAAGCACAGGATACTACTAAAAAGTAATCAGCCACAAAAAAATATTGAAAAGCTCCGGCGACGCTAAGTTGCCGGAGCTTTTTACGTTTATACCGCACTGCCATCATGACACCGCTAAACCGACGAGGTAACATACTGTTTAAATTAGGATGATATTAAACTGACAATACAACAGTACTTATGCCAATTAGTAAACAATGTGGTGCTTGGCACAATTGATGTAGCTTACATGCAATACATAAAAAACAATTTAAATTTTAAATAAGCATAAGTTATGTCGTTAAACATTAAACCTATCGGAGACAGAGTAGTAGTTGAAGCTGCTCAAGCCGAAGAAAAAACTGCTTCCGGAATCATCATCCCTGATACTGCAAAAGAAAAACCACAACGCGGTACCGTAGTTGCTGTAGGTGAAGGTAAAAAAGATGAGCCGTTAACTGTTAAAACAGGCGACCAGGTTTTATATGGCAAATACGCCGGTACCGAAATCAACTACGAAGGTAAAGAGTATTTAATTATGCGTGAATCTGATATCTACGCGGTACTGTAAATTTTTTGTTGAGTTGTTGTAACGTTACAAAGTTGAAACGTTGCTTAAAGCGTTAAACAACATTACAACATTCCAACCCCAAAACATTAAAACAAATAAAGAAATGGCAAAACAAGTTAAATACAATGTTGAAGCACGCGACGCACTGAAAAGAGGCGTTGATATTTTAGCCAATGCGGTTAAGGTAACTTTAGGTCCTAAAGGTCGTAACGTAATTATCGATAAAAAATTCGGTTCACCTGCTATCACTAAAGATGGTGTTACTGTTGCTAAAGAGATCGAACTGAAAGATGCTTTAGAAAACATGGGTGCGCAAATGGTTAAAGAAGTGGCATCAAAAACTGCTGATATTGCAGGTGATGGTACTACTACCGCTACTGTATTGGCACAAGCTATTGTAACCGCAGGTATTAAAAACGTAGCTGCCGGTGCAAACCCAATGGATTTAAAACGCGGTATCGACAAAGCAGTATCTGCAGTTGTTGAAAACCTGCGCTCACAATCACAAACTGTTGGCGAAGACAATAACAAAATAAAACAAGTTGCTTCTATCTCTGCAAATAACGACGAAGTTATCGGTTCGTTAATTGCTGAAGCGATGGGTAAAGTTGGTAAAGATGGTGTTATCACTGTTGAAGAAGCAAAAGGTACCGAAACTGAAGTTAAAACTGTAGAAGGTATGCAGTTTGACCGTGGTTACCTTTCTCCATACTTCGTAACGAATGCTGATAAAATGGAAGTAGAGCTGGATAGCCCTTACATCCTGATCTACGATAAAAAGATCTCTTCAATGAAGGAATTGCTTCCGGTATTGGAGAAACAAGTACAAACAGGCAAACCATTGTTAATTATTGCTGAAGACCTTGATGGCGAAGCATTAGCTACATTGGTAGTTAACAAGATCCGCGGTTCACTGAAAGTTGCTGCTGTTAAGGCACCGGGCTTCGGCGACCGTCGTAAAGCTATGTTAGAGGATATCGCTATCCTTACCGGTGGTACTGTAATATCTGAAGAAAGAGGTTACAAATTAGAAAATGCTGACCTTTCTTACTTAGGTACTGCTGAGAAGATTCTTATTGATAAAGATAACACAACCATCATCAATGGTGCTGGTCAGGCTGATGATATCAAAGCCCGTGTTGGTCAGATCAAATCTCAAATTGAAACTACTACATCTGATTACGATAAAGAAAAACTGCAAGAGCGTTTAGCTAAATTATCAGGTGGTGTGGCTGTACTTTATGTAGGTGCTGCTACCGAGGTTGAAATGAAAGAGAAAAAAGATCGTGTTGACGATGCTTTACATGCAACCCGTGCGGCTGTTGAAGAAGGTATAGTTGCAGGTGGTGGTGTTGCATTCATCCGCGCTGTTGAATCTTTAAACGACCTTAAAGGTGCTAACGAAGACGAAAACACAGGTATCCAGATCATCCGTCGTGCTATTGAAGAGCCTCTTCGTCAAATTTGCGAAAACGCAGGTATTGAAGGTTCAATCGTAGTACAAAAGGTTAAAGAAGGTACTGCCGATTTCGGTTACAACGCACGTACTAACGTATACGAAAACTTAATTGGCGCCGGTGTTATCGACCCAACTAAAGTAAGCCGTGTAGCTTTAGAGAACGCTGCTTCTATCGCGGCCATGCTGTTAACTACCGAGGTAGTATTAGCTGACGATCCGGAAGATGAAAAAGCCGGTGCCGGTATGCCTCCAATGGGCGGCGGCATGGGTGGTATGATGTAATACTTCCTGAGTTCTCCCGTAAAACGGAAACATATACTGAAAGCCTTGTATGTAATAGCATACAGGGCTTTCGTTTTTTTAGTGCGTTTATAATCGGCGTTTAAAGCGTAAAAAGCCAATAAATGACGGATATCAGCCTAAATGTTATCAAAAAATAAACTGCTTGTAATTATTCTACGTATTTGCACGTAAATGATGTTATATGCCCACTTAGGCATAGCATTTGATTATATGAGCACATGAAACGTCTAACCTTAAAAAGAAAATATTTACAAACCCGTTTATTTGAGTGGGTTGTGTTAAAGTCGCCGGAGTTCCTGGTGTCGCTTATGTAATAATTTGCTAATTTCGTGCTTATATTAAGTATGAAATTACAAGACTTTTACGACAGCGCTTATAAATGGATCCTGCTGCATGGCCCTGATATTGTTAGCGGATTAATAGTACTCATCATTGGCCTGTGGTTCATCAGGCTCCTTAAATCGCGTATCATCGCTCAAATGAGCAAACGCGAGGTTCATTCATCCCTTCAATCTTTCTTACTTAGTTTATCAATTACCGCCCTGCATATTTTGCTGGTGTTAACGGTAATGCAAATACTTAAAGTTGAGGCAACCATATTCACGACGCTTGTGGGCGCGTTTGGTGTGGCCGCCGGTTTGGCCTTATCGGGTACGCTGCAAAACTTTGCAGGTGGGGTGCTTATCTTATTACTGAAACCATTTGAACTAAACGATACCATCCGTGCGCAGGGGCAGGAGGGCAGGGTAACCACCATACAGATCTTTTATACCGTACTGTTAACCATCGATAATAAAACCATTATTATACCTAACGGAAAGTTGTTTAACGAGGTAATTGTAAACATTACCCGCGAAACCCAGCGCCGTTTGGATTTTGAGATAGAGTTGAGCTACGCCGCCAGCCCCGAAAGTGTGATGGAACTTATTGCCGATGCCGTTAAAACCGCGCCCGGCATACTGCCCGACAGGCCTGTGAAAATAGGTATAGTACGATTGGCTTTTGACCGCGTTACCTTTGTGGTAAATATATGGGCCGAGCCTGCCGAGTTTCTGAATGCCAAAACGTATATCCACGAAGAGGTAATTAAAAAGCTGATGGCCCAGGGTATAAAGTTCCCGGGTACCTGATGGTTATATACGCTGGCGTGCCTTAATTTCGAGGTAGCGGTTAACGGTATTGATGGTAAGGTTTTTTGGGGCGGTGAGGATGGATTGTATACCATGCTTGGCCAGTTCCTTTACAATCACCTTTTTCTCGTTGGCAAATTTTTCGGCAATGGTTTTTATGTAGATGTTCTCAACATCCTTAGCCGGTTGCTCGCTTATGGCTTTCAGTTCGGTATTCTCAAAAAATACCACCATCAGCAAATGGAACTTAGCTATCCGTTTCAGAAATGGCAGCTGCCTTTGCAGTGCCGACATGCTCTCGTAATTAGTAAAGAACACCACTAAACTCCGCTGCTTTATTACACTGCGTACAGTGCTGTACAGTGCTTCCATATTGGTTTCGAGGTAGCGGGTTTTCTCTTTGTACAAAACTTCCAGTATGCGGTTTAGCTGTACCGGCCGGCGGTCGGCAGGTATAACGGAGCCAATTTTTTCACCAACGGTGATCACTCCCGCCTTGTCTTCTTTTATCAGCGCCACGCTCGATAATACCAGGCTGGCATTAATAGCATAATCGAGCAGGCTTAGTCCGTCAAAAGGCATCTGCATTGACCTCGACTTATCTATTACGCAATACACATGCTGTGATTTTTCGTCGGTATAGGAGTTCACCATAAAGCTTCCCTGCCTCGCGGTGGCCTTCCAGTTAATGGTGCGGTAATCATCGCCGGGTACGTAGTTTTTTACCTGCTCAAACTCCATGCTATGGCCAAGCCTGCGGATCTTTTTGATCCCCACTTCGCTCAAGCGGTTTGATATAGCCATCAGCTCATACTTGCGCATTTGCAAAAATGAAGGGTAAACGGGCAAGGTTTCGGCCTGTTCAAAGGTATAACGGCGGCTTATTAGCCCCAAGGGCGACCGCACGTATACCCTGATATCGCCAAACTCATATTCGCCGCGTTTGGTAGGGCGCAAAAAGTAATTGATCTGTTTTTGCTGGCGCGACAGCAGGGTGGTTTTAAACCATACATCGCGTTTTTGAAACTGAAAGGGAATTTCATCAATAATACCTATCGTAGTAGTGAACGAATACAGGTTTTCGATATAGATGCCCAGTTCATTATCATCGCTGTTGCTAAGCCGCTCGGGGGCGTGCCTGCGTGCAAATATGCCTTTTGATGTATTGTAAAGCATCAGCACATCAACCAGTATCAATAGTATCAGCGTATAAAAAACCAGTTCGGGTATAATGCCTAACCATTTAAAAAAGAACCCGAATAAAAATACCACCACGCAAAGCGTTAGCCCCGCAAACAGGCGGTTGGTAAGAAATAGGTTTTTATAAAATAAACTGAATACTTTTTTCACGCAGTGCGGGCTTATCTTGGTACTTCAATTTTCTGGATGATCTGTGCAACCACATCATCGGTGGTAAGGCCTTCCATCTCTTTATCGGGGGTAAGCATCAGGCGGTGCCTTAACACCGGCGGTGCTACCCATATTACATCTTCAGGGGTGACAAAATCGCGGCCTTTAATGGCAGCCAATGCCTTAGCGGCATTAACAATTGCCAGCGACGCGCGGGGCGATCCACCTAAAAACAAGGCTTTATTGTTACGTGTTTCGTGAATCAGTTTGGCCACAAACTCCAGTATTTTAGGCTCCACATGAAAAGCTTTCACCTGCTCGCGCAGGGCTACAATATCATGAGCTGATAGCACCGGGTGTACATCGGCCAGTTGATCACTGGTTTTGTGCTGGTGCTGTTGGGTAATAATGGCTATCTCTTCTTCAAGCGAAGGATATTTTACTTCTACCTTAAAAATAAAGCGGTCAAGCTGGGCTTCGGGCAGGCGGTAGGTACCTTCCTGCTCAACAGGGTTTTGGGTAGCCAATACAATGAAGGGCTCATCCATTTTATAGGTATTGCCATCGTTGGTAAGTTGGCGCTCTTCCATCACCTCAAACAAGGCCGACTGTGTTTTGGCCGGTGCCCGGTTAATCTCATCTATCAGTACAATATTACCGAAGATGGGGCCGTGCTTAAATTCAAAATCGGCGGTTTTAGGGTTAAATACCTGCGTGCCCAAAATATCCGACGGCATCAAATCGGGGGTGAACTGTATGCGCGAGTATTTGGCGTTGATGGCCTTGGCTACCAGTTTAGCGGTCAGCGTTTTGGCTACGCCGGGTACACCTTCAATCAGTATGTGCCCATCGGCCAGTATCCCGGCAATAATAAGATCAATAGTTTCCTGCTGACCAACAATTATTTTGGCAAGCGTGGCTTTTATTTGCTCAACGGCAGCGTTAAGCCTGCTCATATCCGTTCTATTCTCAAATATTTCTTCTTCCATTGTCTATACAGATAAGGTATAAAATTTTTCGATCAGTTTGTTTAGTTCAATCAGCTCGCTGTCGCTAACCTGACTTTGGTGTGCTATGTAATTAATGTAATTCACCATATCGCGTACGAAATTTAGCTCGATGCCGCTTTTGGCTGCAAAGGTGTTCACAAATTCATTATCTAACTTGTTGGTTTTAATAAGGTAACGATCGCGCACATGTGTAAGAAAGTACAGTATCTTTTTATGGGCGATGTTTTGATTGTCGCGCTGCTCGTAGTATACCTGCCCAACCACATTAATAAAATCAACGGTGGAGTTTTTAAGCGGCTCAATAACCGGGATGATCCTTTGCCTGCGTTTTACCTCGTACAACACAAACAGCAACAAGCTGCCTAAGGTAATGTAATAAGCCCAGCGCAGTTCGGCATTGGTAAGGAAAACCTTCATCGGCGAACCTTCATTTGCTGTGCCCTGGGTATAGTACTCATCCCACAGGATTTGTTTAGGGCTGTTCAGGTAGGATAGGGCATAGGCAGAATACTCGGCACCCTGCGTTTTCAACAGACTATAATTACTGAACAGTTTAGGATTGCTGATAAGGTATAACGATCCCTTGCCGAATTTAAAGCGCACAAAGTTGGCCTTATGCTGTGTGTTTTGCCCAAGCAGTAAAGCGCGCGCGGTATCAAGCTGACTAAAGTACATATTGCCCGCCTGCCTGTCTACGCGGTATTTCTTTTCCGGGTCGAGAGCGGGGTTTACAAAACCTACCAGTTCATCGTTATTGGCAATGTCGTACTTATTATCGGTTGCTATCTTCAGGTTTTTACGGAACAAGGTTCCGAAGTTTTCAACGGCTATAAAGACATCGTTACCGGCTTTGATGTATGCGGTGAGGCGTTCATAATCGGGTTTTGATAACTCAATTCCCCCGCCTATAAGTACATAAGCCGTGTTTTTTAGGGTAGTATCGGCCAGGGTATTATAAACAGGTTCGCGCACCGCATGGATCTGCGATTTGGGGAATATGTCCTTAGCCCTGTCATACAAAATAAAGGTACCGAATGGGATTTTATCGGTATTGATATAGGTTTCCTTCCAGTTGGTAGGTTTGGGTTTGTTCAGCTGCACAACAATGTACAATACAAACAGCGATATGGTTACTATAAGATATATCTTCAGGCTCCTCATGCTATTTGCTGTTTAAATTGCTGAAATAGCACGTTAATATCTTTGTAAGCAGGTTCGTCAATTATAAAATTACCGTACCATACATATTCAAACCGGCGGGTTAATGAGCCAAAGGCCTGTTGCTTATCCGCGTCCTGTAACTCGTAAAAATAGGCTGTGTTGGTTTTGTCAATTTGCCAGTCTATCAGGTTTTTATCGCTTAGTTGTTTAAGGCATTTCAAATACAGCAAACGAACAGCTAGGCGATAATTGCCCTGCGTTACGGCAAGCTCTATTTCGGCATCAAAATCAATCTCGTGAATGTTTTCCAAGGTTTCGTGATAGGGTACCGAAGCCTTTTTGGGGCCTATGCCAAAAACACCGGTAATATCAATACCAACAAGTTTTAATATCACAAAAAGCAAACCCGCAATAGCTATAATTAAAAACGTATACTTCAGTATAATAAAAGCCTCGGGCGACATGTGGAAACCACGGAAAGGCGCCCCAAACCAATCCCAGAAACGATCCCACCAGGTAGGGCCCTCGGTAGCGCCATCATCATACCTGAAATCGCGCTGCGAGGCGTATTGTTCCAAACTGGCATCGTTAAACTTTTGGGGTTTAACGGCTGCGCTATCGGCATGCAATATAGCCGGTGTTTTCTTTACCGTTTTTATAACTTTTTTTACCGCAGGCGGATTCTTATCTACTGCCCATGCAAAAGAACATGGCAGTACCAGTAACAGTGTAAGTAAAAGAAAAGGAATTAACCTGCGCATAGTTTAGTATTGTTCGGTAGGCAGGTGCGATGCATCATCATCTTTCCCTAAGTTATTTATGCGGTCTAAAAGGCCTGTGCCTTCTTGTCGTTCGGTATAGCTAAAATAACACAAACTAAGTGCTATGGCCAGTAGCGAGTACGACAGGTACATTACGTTAACCAAAAAGGCAAAAAATACCAATAGTGGTGTGGTAAAGCTTTTGAGCACCAAAAAGAGTTTTAATACGGTGATTAATGTTATTGGCAAACTCGCTATACCCGCCGCGAAACCAATAATGAGTGACACCACGAATATAATACCGAAGGTCATCCACCAGTTATTACTGATCAATTTAAAGCATTTACTAAATGCGAAACTGAACGAGGTGTTCTCAAATATCATTATCGGCATAGCCAACGCAAATACGGTACTTACATAAATACCGGGTATAACACAAAGCACAAAACCCACTATTGTAAGCAGTATTAAAAGAAAGCTACTGCCTATGCATCTCAAAAAATAGTACTTTACATAACCCCAAACTTCTTCTAAAGTAGGTTTTTCCTGCTCTTTTTTTTCGCGATATACGGCTATATAACTAAAGGTTACCAAAAAAATCAGAAAATAGTATAGACCCACCGCTACATAATATAGGCCCATGCCTAAAAAATAATCGTTAAAAATACCCGATCTGAAAACGTTGGGATTTGGCTGGTTTTTTATATCCATCATATTCATCATGCCCATTTGCATAAATGAATAAGCCACGGTACCTAACAGGGTAAAGGCGCCGCAAATAACTATCAGCGGAATAAAAAGGGGCTTAAAATTATCTTTCAGAAAAGTGAAGCTATCGCTGATTATCTGTCCGAAATCTCGGATGCTTCTTAACTCAAACTTCGGTGTCATCAATGTAAGGGGTTGCTTGGGTAAATTGTTTATTAAGTACGGCCGGATATATTACCACGTACCATAGTATAAATATAAAGGAGAGCACAAGAATGGTTACGCTTAACCATATAGGCATTTCGGTATGGCGGGTTACATAACCTTCAAAAAAAGCGGCGGTAACAATAATGGGTAAAATGCCGAGGGCAATCTTGATCGCGTCCTTTCCACCCGCTTTTAATGATACCAGGCGGCTGTACGTTTTAGGGAAAAGCAGGCTGTTACCTAAAATTAGCCCCGCGGCGCCGGATATGATGATGGTCGATATTTCGAGCGTACCGTGTATCCATATTACCAATACCGATTGAAGGCCAAGTCCTTTACTGAAAAAATAGTATTGGAACGAGCCCAGCATAATGCCATTGTATACCAGCATATATAAACTGCCAACTGACAGGAATATGCCGGATACTACCAGCTTCAGTTCAACCCAAATATTGTTGAGCCCAATCATTAAGAACATTTCAAACTCCCCCATCTTTTTATATACCCCGAACGGATCGCCTTTGGCAATGTTATCATTGGTCATGTTCACATAGCCGTCGCCCAATATGAGGTTTACAAAATGTCCGTCGTATTTGGCTGATAGGACTCCCATCAATGTTGAAACCAAAAAGAAAGCGAAAGAATATAGTAACAACCTGCGATGTTTAAAAAATATCAACGGTAATTCGTATCGCCAAAATAATATGAAGCGGTTGCTTTTCTCTTTTTTGTTTCTGTAGATGGATTGATGGAAACCCGATGCCAGTCCGTTAAGATATTTGGTAGTATTTGAACGCGGATAAAAAGTTTTGGCATAAGCGAGGTCATCAGTTATGCTGATAAAGCTTTCGGCCAGTTGATCGGGGTCGAGCCGTGATTTATCGGCTTCGTAAGCTCTCCACCTGGCAGAATTTTGTTTTATAAACAGGGCCTCACGCATCGTTTACTCGGTATTAGGATTTTTTGTTCAAAATAGCCACAAATTTTTAAACTGCAAGTAAAAAATGCAATAACAAATTTATATTTGTTACTAACATGCAGACCGTAACCATTCACACCACGCAAAATATTGATATCGACTATGAAATTGCCAGCCTTGGCGACCGCGTGCTGGCGAGGTTGATTGATTATGGTATTTTCTTTGTTTTGGCGATAATAATAGGCATAGGCGGAGTTGCTGCGTTAGGTGACGGGCCGCTTGTGGGTTTTATATTTGTAGGCCTGTTTGCACTTTTTGTTTTTTACGATTTGATATGCGAAGCCATTTTTAATGGCCAAAGCGCAGGCAAACGTATTATGAAGATTAAGGTGATCAGTTTAGATGGCGCGCGGCCTTCTTTTGGGCAATACCTTATGCGCTGGCTTTTCAGGCTGGTTGATTTTGCCATAACCGGGCAATTGGGGGGGCTTATTTGCGCCGCAAGCACGAAAAACATACAGCGTATTGGCGATATAGTGGCCGGTACTGTGTTGATAAAAACTACTCCCCGCACTAAGATGGAGCACATCGTATTCAAACCATCTGAAGATACTTACGAACCTGTTTTTAAAGAAACCTCAATGCTTGGCGACAAAGATGTTGCCCTGGTGGGTGACGTGATCAATACTTATTATAAAACCGGTAACGCGGTTGTAGTATATAATATGGCTGCCCGTATAAAAACACATTTGAATATCACAGCCCCTGAAAACATGAATGACCTGGTGTTTTTGCAAACCATTGTGAAAGACTACAGCCATATCACCGCTCAAACCGATGCGATGTAATGCCCGTAGAGGTGCCACATTTTTAAACCATAACTTACCAGTATAATTGAAGCGGTAACCATGTATACCGTTTTTTTTATGAAATGGGTTGGAGTATCCAGGTTCCACTGCTTATCGGCAAATACGTATGCGAAAGCTATAAGAAGGGGAATGGCAGGAGGGTAAAGCGCAAGGCTATCATGCAAATTGCCTTGTAAAAGAGCGAGTACCGATCGTTGAAAGCCACAGCCGGGACAGTCAATGCCGGTTAAGTATTTAAAAGGGCAGGGGAGCAAATGACCTTTCAGCCAGTCGAAAACCGACCGGCCGAAAGATATTTGTGAATAATATAACATTTTTTATACCTGCGAAGGGGGGGGAGTATTAAAAGGATCGTTAGGGTTGAAACCGTTAAATGGCTTTGCAAAACCTGCACCGGCAGGGCCAATATATTGGTAATTACCAAAACCCAGTATTGGAATGAAGATAAATCCTAAAAGTAAAATACCAATTGTAAAGCCTTCGCTTTGGCCAAAGCTTTTGCTTAACAGGTTAATTACCCATACTGCAATAACAATATTTACGCAAGGCACTAACAGCAGAATTAACCACCATATAGGTTTGCCCACAATTTCGAGCAACACTATAGCATTGTAAATTGGTACAATTGCTGCCCAGCCTGGTTTGCCTGCTTTTTCAAAAACTTTCCATAAACCTATTACATAAATTACATAGGTAATTAGTAATGGTATCATTAATGCACCGAAAATTAATGCGGCTAAACCGCCTGAAGGATCATTGTAAGTTTCCATAAGAGATAAGTATTTTTTAGATTTTTTTGAAAGTTATTAAATCGATTTCAAATATTAAAACCTTTAATTAAAAATTTTATAGCCCTTTATGCTTAATTTTGCAAGCAATGCAAAGAGAGCAAATTTCGGTTTTTGATATGTTTAAGATAGGCATTGGCCCGTCGAGTTCGCATACGCTTGGTCCGTGGAGGGCGGCGCAACAGTTTGTACAGCTATTAAGCGATACCGATGCGTTGCCGTTGGTGGCGGGCATCAAGATATTGCTGTACGGCTCATTGGCCAAAACCGGCCGTGGCCACGGCACCGATATTGCCATTTTGCTCGGCCTTAGCGGAGATGACCCTGTAACCTTTGAGGTAGATAAGATCAACTCTAAAATAGCGCATATCACCCATTCGCATAAGCTGGAATTGGGTGGTACAAAAGAAATAAGTTTTTATACCGACGACGACCTGCTGTTCCTGTTTAACGAAAGCCTGCCCTTTCACCCCAACGGTGTAACTTTTCAGGCTTTTTTAAGTACAGGTAAGGCAGTATCTGCCACCTATTATTCAATAGGCGGAGGCTTTGTGGTAAAAGAAGGCGAAGACAAAAATGCCAAAGCAGAAGTTGATCTGCCCTTCCCGGTAGAAACAGCCGGCGACCTGCTGCACTGGTGCATGAAAACCGGTTTGAAGATCTCGGAAGTGGTAATGGAAAACGAACTGGCCTGGCGCAGCGAGCACGATACGCGCGACGGTGTGCTCAATATATACCGAGTGATTCGTGAGTGCATTTACCGCGGTTGCCATACCGGAGGTTCATTACCTGGCGGACTGAACGTAGCCCGCCGTGCCATCAACCTTAACAGAAGATTAACCGCGGGCCATAACTACAGCAATTATGATGAATGGATAGCCGTGGTACGCGAAACCGGCTGCACTTTTCAGAGTATATTAGATTGGGTAAGTTGTTTCGCATTGGCTGTAAACGAAGAAAATGCTTCTTTTGGCCGTGTGGTTACCGCGCCAACTAACGGTGCCGCGGGAGTGATACCGGCAGTGTTGCACTACTTCATCGCGTTTTGCGATGGTTATGAGGATAAAAAAATAGCCCAGTTCATTTATACCGCTTCGGAAATAGGGAGCATCTTTAAAAAAGGCGCTACCATATCGGCTGCTATGGGCGGTTGCCAGGCAGAGATCGGCGTATCATCAGCGATGGCTGCTGCTGCTTTAACCGAGTGTTTAGGCGGTTCGCAAAGGCAAGTATTAATGGCGGCCGAAATTGCTATGGAGCACCACCTCGGCCTAACCTGCGACCCTATAGGCGGATTGGTACAGGTACCCTGCATAGAGCGTAATACCATGGGGGCTATAAAGGCCATCACGGCATCGCAGCTTGCGCTGCAAAGCAACCCCGATAATGCCAAAGTAAGTTTAGATGCCGTAGTTAAAACCATGTGGCAAACCGCGCAGGACATGAACTCCAAATACAAAGAAACATCCGACGGCGGCCTGGCGGTAAACATCCCGATCAGCTTACCGGAGTGTTAATAGCTATTTGCTATTGAGGTGTTTGGCGACAACAGGTGCCAGTTTATTGATCCATTCGGAATACATTTTGCCCGATGGGTGCAACCCATCGCCGGCTACTAATGCTTTATCATAAAGTGCGTTGCGCGATATTTGGGTAATATCAACAAACGTTACACCTGCCTTGCCTGCTTCATCTTCGGCTATGGCGTTGTAGGCATTTATCTCTTTCTCAATTTTTTTAGTATCCGAGCCGGAAGCGAACGGCGTAACGCCATAATCCGGAATCGAAACCACAAATACGTGCTTGCTATTGTTACCCGCGTAGTTTAAAGCGGTGTTAAGCAGCTGCACAAATTCGGTACGGTAGGTGTCAATATTGTATCCACGGTACTGGTTGTTAACGCCAATAAGCAGGGTAACCATGGTGAACTTTTCCTTTATGTCTTTTTGTTTGATGGCCGCTATGAGCTCGTTGGTGGTCCACCCGGTGCGGGCAATAATTACGGGCGGCAGAATATTGTAATCGTTTTGCTTCAGTACAGCAGTAAGCCTGTTCGGGAAATTTTCGTCGGCAGGCACGGCTTCGCCAATGGTGTACGAGTCGCCCAGGGCAAGGTAAGTAACCGTGCCGGTATCGGTAGCTTTGGGTATGGTATCGTTATTGGCCACAGGCATGTTTTGACGCACGGGCATCAGCTTTGTTTTGCTGCACCCGCTAAGTATGGTTATCGCTATTATAAAATGTACTATCCTCATATCATCTCCATACCAAAAAGTACGGAAATATGATGTTTAAGGATTTGTTTAACTTTATTAATATCAACTATTTCGCCAAGTTCGGCCTGCATGCTGGTTACGGCTTTATCATCAATACCGCAGGGTACAATGTTTTTAAAATAATCCAGATCGGTATTTACATTAAAAGCCAGCCCATGCATAGTAACCCAGCGACTGCAACGTACACCCATGGCGCAAATTTTACGGGCACGCTCGTTATCGGCATCCAGCCACACGCCGGTAAAACCGGGATAGCGGCCTGCCGTAAGTCCAAATTCGGCCATGGTTAAAATCACGGCTTCTTCTAAGGTGCGCAGGTATAAATTTATATCGGTAAAAAAATTATCAAGGTCAAGTATCGGGTAGCTTACAATTTGGCCGGGGCCATGATAGGTAATATCGCCGCCACGGTTAATGGGGTAGTAAACCGCGTTTTTGGCTTTCAGTTCGGCTTCGTCAAGCAGTAAATGCTCCGGCTTGCCGCTTTTGCCCAGGGTGTATACGTGCGGGTGTTCGCAAAAAACAAGATAGTTTGGCGTAAGGGTAGTTTCCTCATAATCATCGCCGGCAGCTACCAGGCGGTTACGTAGCTCTGTTTTCAGGCCAACGGTTTCGGCAAAAAGTTTCTCCTGCCCGTCCCAGGCCACCTGGTAATCGGTAAGGCCCCAATCCTGAAAAATCACATTCTTATTCTTCATACACTATATTCTGTTACGTAACCTATCATGTAATCTTCATATTGCTGATAGCCTACGGTATAATCTATCGCTACATCGCCTTTGCGCAGTTTGGCATCCACCACGCCATGGCCTTCAAAACGGAAGGGTTCCAGCAGGATGTTATCTAAAAAGGAAACCTCTTTTTGTCCGTAACATTTGTAGATAGCCTCTTTGGCGCACCAGCAAACATACAGTTCCTCAATTTTACGCTCTTCGCTGATAAAGCCCCGTTCATTCGGGTTCATAAATTTGTGGGCTATACGTTCTACCTTTTCTTTCACCAGTTCAATATCAATACCCACATGGTATTTTTTGCTGATCATCACCGCGGCAAAATCAAACGAATGGCTGAACGAGATCTGGTACGGATGGTTAACGAGGTACGGTTTACCATGACTGTCGACCTGGCAATCAATATACTCGTTGGTGCTAAGCATGTGGCGCAGTAATACCCGTGTGCTTAACCAGTGCAGGTGGCGTTTATTGGTGCCCAGTTTTTCAACAACGGCTTTTTCTTCATCGTTTAACTGTAACTGAACATACAGGTCCTCAGCAGTTTCCTCAATTTTCCAGAGGGCAAATTCAGTATCGTCGTCAATCCGTTGCCTGTATGCTATAGCCATAAAGTAAAGGTGCAAAATGCAGCACAAAATTAAATCAAATTATTATCATTTGTGCAGTAATAATATCAGCGGCTTAACACTAACTAAATATTAATTTTTCATTGTGGAGTTGATGGATTATTTACGACAGAAACGTAGTTATACTCGATCTTTTAAGTAACGATTCATTACCTATTTCTCATCAAAATCTGCCGGTAGCTTAACCACTCCAACTATCTTCTTCAACTTGGCAGAGAGTTGGTTAGGATTTTTGCTTTCTTCAGGTAAAGATTCAAGATAGGTACTCACTAATTCAGATAAGCTTCTCCCTGTACTTTTCGCATATAATTTTGCCTTAGTTATAGTGTTTTCATTTATTGTTAGTGTCAGTTTGGCTGCCATTTTATGCGTGTATTGAATAAAGTTTATTGTAAAATTAAAAATAATATCACTTTATTTTTTCTGTCGTAATGTGAAGTTAATCATATTGTTAGCTTGTTGAGCCGATATTTAAAAATGAGTAAATAAATTTTTATAGCGATGTAACGTACGCGTGTAAACTTCCGTCATAGTAGTAATAACCATCACAATTAATAAAAGAATGAAAAAGTTATATACAGCCGTAACTATTTTAATAGCCCTTGCCATTACCGAATCGTGCCGGAAACAACAGGTTGATAAGATTATCGCAGGGCAGGGGCATCCCGCGCAAAAAGAAATTAAGCAATCACACCAGGGCAACGCAAGCATACATAAAGTAGATTACTGATAGTTGTTGATATTATACTTTTTGCGCTTAAGTTAAATAATGATAATTTAGCCGGACAGCTCATAAAAGAAATGATATTATCCGACAAGCGTATCCTTGAAGAAATTGATAAAGGCAGTATAATTATTGAACCCTTCAGGCGCGACTGCCTCGGCACCAACTCTTATGATGTGCATTTGGGCAAATATCTGGCCACCTATAAAGACAGGGTGCTGGATGCCAAGCTCCACAACGAAATTACTTCTTTCGAGATACCCAAGGACGGCTTTTTGCTGCAACCCAATACGCTGTACCTGGGCGTTACCGTTGAATATACCGAAACACATAAACACATTCCTTTTTTGGAAGGTAAATCAAGTACCGGCAGGTTAGGTATTGATATTCACGCTACTGCCGGTAAAGGAGATGTTGGCTTTTGCAACACCTGGACACTGGAGATCTCATGCACGCAGCCAGTTAAAATTTATGCCGGTATGCCTATAGGGCAGCTTATTTATTTTGTGGTAGAAGGCGAGATAGAAACACTTTA
Source organism: Mucilaginibacter gynuensis (assembly GCF_039541195.1). Taxonomy (NCBI): domain Bacteria; kingdom Pseudomonadati; phylum Bacteroidota; class Sphingobacteriia; order Sphingobacteriales; family Sphingobacteriaceae; genus Mucilaginibacter; species Mucilaginibacter gynuensis. The sequence goes on along the minus strand of NZ_BAABFT010000010.1, from coordinate 112,693 downwards.
TAATACTAAGGCAAACGCCAAATACAACAACCCAACTACCCGCCCGGTTGAAAGCATGATGTGGAAGAATAAGTTCTGATAAACCATGCCATTAAACATGTTGATGTAACAGCTATTTTATTTAATTGATAAAGGCTTTTTTGTAGCTTAGGCTCAATATTTACCTGAGAATGAGCTATCGTAAAATCCTTGCCTTATTGTGCACCGTGCTGTGCGCCGTTATTACAATTAGTTTTAGTGTTGCCGACGATGACCCCATACAAAAAATTGCGGCCCAGCTCGAAAAATGGCTCAGCAATAACCCGCCCGAAAAAGTTTATTTGCATTTAGATAAGCCCTACTATGCGTCGGGCGATACCATCTGGTTTAAATCGTATGTAACCATTGGCAGCACACATCAGTTATCGGGCTTGAGTGGTATCTTAAATGTAGATCTTATTAACGATAAGGATGTAGTTGAGCAAAGTGTAAAGCTGCCTTTAATAAGTGGACTTGCCTGGGGCGATTTCGCGCTGGCCGATACCATTAAAGAGGGGAGTTACCGCGTTCGCGCCTACACCAACTATATGCGCAATGCCGGCGAAGATTACTTTTTCGACCGTACCATCAACGTTGTAAATGCCATCAGCAATAAAGTATTCACCAAAACAGATTATACCTATACCTCCGTTAACGGCATACAAAAAGTAAATGCCATTATTAACTACAGCAATATTGAGGGCGTACCCTACGCTGCTAAAGAAGTAAGTTACCAGGTAGAGTACGATGGTAAGCGGGTAGACCGCGGTAAAGGCGTTACCGATGATAAAGGCAACCTTAGTCTTAGTTTTGATAATAAATTGCCATTTTTAAGCGGGCAAGGGAAAATAGTTACCCAGGTGAGTATCGATAAAAAGGAGAAGATAAGCAAAACGGTGATTGTAAAAGCGGCATCGGCCAAGGTTGATGTGCAGTTTTTCCCCGAAGGCGGTAATTTGGTAAATAGCCTGGCTTCGGTAGTGGCTTTTAAGGCGACAGGTGCCGATGGTTTGGGTAAAGATATAAAGGGGGTAATTAAGGATGAGCAGAATGCTGTTGTAGCCAATTTTGCTTCGGCCCATTTGGGTATGGGGCAATTTAACCTTACGCCGCAGGCCGGGCATACCTATAAAGCGTATGTTACTTATGCCGATGGATCGGAAGCTACGGTTGACTTGCCGAAAGCGCTTGCACAAGGCTATGTAATCAATATTGATACGCACGATGCCAATCGTTTAATTGTTAGGGTAGAAAATAACCTGCCCGGCGATCCGGGGGTAATTTCACTGGTGGGCCAGTCGGATGGTAAGCTGTACTATGCTGCCAAAGGCCGGTCAGGCGAGAAGAGTTTTGTAACCACTATCCCTAAAAGCCGTTTCCCATCGGGTACTATACAGTTCACACTTTTCTCTGCAACCGGCGAACCGTTGAATGAACGTTTGGTATTTATCCAAAATAAATATTCGCTAAGGCTTGATGTTACCGCTGATAAACAGGTGTACAAAACCCGTGAGCATGTAAAGCTGAACCTCAGTTCAAAGGATGAAGAGGACAAACCCTTACAGGGCATTTTTTCGGTAGCAGTTATTGATGAAACCAGTGTGCCGATGGAAGAAGAAAGCGAGCATACCATATTTTCAGATATCCTGCTTACCTCAAACATTAAGGGGTATGTTGAAAAGCCTAACTACTATTTTACTAATGAAAACGATAAAACACGTGCCGATCTGGATGTGCTGATGCTTACCCAGGGTTTCCGAAGGTTTGAGTGGAAGCAGGTATTGGCAGGTAATACGCCGCCGGGGGGGTATCAACCCGAAAAAACGTTAGAGCTATCTGGCACGGCTACCTTTAAAGGTAAACCCGTGGTAAAAGGCCCGGTGACTATATTTAATACTGCCGGTAATTTGTTTACCCGTGATACAGTTACTGATGCTAATGGGCATTTTAAGTTTACTAACCTGCTATTTAAAGACAGCGCCAAGCTGGTAGTGCAGGTGCGCACCGCTGATGGCAAAACCGGGGTAAAAATTGAACTGGATAATACCAAACTGCAAGCCGTTACCAAAAATAAGAATGCGCCCGATGTGAACATTAACCTCAATGAAGGCATGAATGGCTTTTTACACAATAATAAAAGCTGGTACGATTGGCAGGTGAAAAACGGCATAGGCAACCGTACTATTTTGTTAAAGGAAGTAAACATCAGGCAGAAAAAAGAATCGCCTGTTAAAAATTCATCTAATTTAAATGGTTCGGGCAACGCCGACCAAATACTTACTGCGAAAGACCTTAGTTTGGGCTGTACGCAATTAGATATATGTTTACAAGGCAGGCTCACAGGGGTAATATTTAAACAAGGCTTACCTTATTCTACACGCGGTCCAAATTCACCGATGTCCATAATAATTGATGGTAGTCCGGTTGAAGGTGATGCATTAAGCAGTATTTCGGTACCAGATGTAGAAACCATTGAGGTATTGCGTACAGTTGCTACAACGGCTATTTATGGTTCGAGGGGCGCTGGCGGAGTAATTATTATTACTACCAAAAGGGGCGATGGCGGCAGATACGATCCTTCACGCTGGGATGCACCCGGACTGATCCCTTATTCGCCGAAAGGTTATTACCTGGCCCGCGAGTTTTATTCGCCAAAGTATGATGAGGAAAGCCTGAGCCGTAATCAACAATTGCTAGATCTGCGTACTACCATCTACTGGAACCCCAATATTATTACCGATGAAAATGGTAATGCTGTGTTTGATTTTTATAACGCCGATGGTAAAGGTACTTACAAGGTAATAGTGGAGGGGATAGATAACGATGGGGTGATAGGACGTAAGGTATTCCGTTACAAGGTACAGTAAATGTAAAACCGCACATTAGTAACGCTTAAGCCATTTAGTTTAATAAATTTTGGTAAATTTGCGCCACTTATGCCAACCGAAGTACAGGAAGAAACATTTACACTTGAAGAGTTGCTGGCCGGGCTTAAAGAGATGCACCGCCTCATTTTGTGGAACGATGATGTGAATACTTTTGACCATGTAATTTATTGCATGATGAAGTATCTCGACTATTCGGAATCGCAAGCTGAAAAGATAGCCTGGAAGGTGCATAATGATGGTAAGTGCGCAGTACTGGAAGGTTCCTTTACCGAAATGGAGATCTACCGTAAAATATTACAACAGGAAGGGTTGACGGTTTCTGTAGAGTAATCATTATCCCACTCCCATAAATCACGTCATTGCAGAATTTTAATTCTGGACTTTGAAGGCAAAATGAGGATGGCTTACACCCACTCTCCACTGTCATGCTGAGGAACGAAGCCTCTATCGCAGATAAGCATAGCCCCACCGCTCATTTCCTCTCCACGTGCAACAAGTTCCTATGCCCGCCTTTGCGCTCATACCGATCACAGTTCTGCCCGTTTTCGCCCGAAGCTGCTTTGCTGATGGATAAGGAGAATCTATGATAGGATCGTAGCTTTTCACCCTCTCCTCCTTGGAGAAATTATCGGCAACTTTAGGATGAACAGTTAAAACTGGCTTTTGCGGCAAAGCAAGTCGCATAGCTATCTCACCCGGTCTACGCTTCGCTGGACCACCCTCTCTCCGGCTTTGCCGCAAAGAGGGCTCAAAATAAGAGATATAGAAACCCCTCTTTGCGAAGCAGAGCAGGGGTGACGAGCGAAGCGATGTCGGGGTGAGTAATATTGAGCGATTCCTTGGAGGGGCCGGGTTGGAGATAGCGCGATGGCAGGAGGGATGCGCTATTTAATACCGTCAGTTGATTAATGGGCAACAAAAAACGGCCTTGAATTGTCTTCAAGGCCGCTCTTCTTATCGAATCTTTTACCGTTAATTATTCACCAACCGGGAAATTCCATCCATGAGTATCAGGGATAACGCCGTATTTGATATCGTTTAATGTTTTCAATACTTTTTGTGAGAACTCCCTTTCTTTAGGGTCAATTAAAAAGTACTCTTCACCGTTGTAGCTGATAGAGCCAACCGGGGCAATGGTAGCGGCAGTGCCTGCACCAAAAGCATCGGTTAATTTACCGTTTTTAGCGCCCTCAACAATTTCGGCTACTGATACGCGGCGTTCTTCAACAGGTACGCCCCATTCCTGGGCCAGTTTAATAACGGTATCGCGGGTTACGCCTTTTAGTATAGTGCTTTGGGTAGATGGGGTTACCAGTTTGCCATCTAATACGAACATGGCGTTAGCCGCGCCCATTTCCTCAATGTAAGCGTGGTCGCGGGCATCTGTCCAAATTAATTGGTCAAAGCCTTCGTCCACAGCGGTTTTACCCGGCAGCATTGAGCTGGCGTAGTTGCCGGCAGCTTTGGCAAAGCCCATACCACCTTCGGCAGCGCGGGTAAAGTTAGTTTCAATTTTAACACGCAGTGTTTTTGAAAAGTACGGACCAACCGGGCAGGTTAATACCATGTATTTGTAAGTAGCCGATGGCTGTACGCCAAGGAACGGATCGGTAGCGAACATGAACGGCCTGATATACAGGGCGTGGTTATCTTGTGTAGGTACCCAATCGCGGTCGATATCAACTACGGCTGCAAGGCTCTGTAAAAATATATCCTCAGGCAGGGTTGGCATGCAAAGGCGCTCGGCAGATTTATTAAAACGCTCGGCATTTTTATCCGGACGGAAAATGACCACCTTGCCATCAGCATGTTTATATGCCTTAATACCTTCAAAAAATGCTTGGCCGTAATGTAAAGCAGAAATTGCGGGGCTTAAACCAATCTCGCCGTACGGAATGACCTGGAAGTTTTTCCATTCGCCATCAGCATAATCAGCCACAAACATGTGGTCTGAAAATATTTTACCAAATGGCAGGTTGTCGAAATCCGTTTCCTGCAAACGGGAATGAGTGGTTTTGGTTATCTGAATATCCAGCGTCTCAGTCATGATAGTACGTGTTATATAATCTTAAAATGGCAAGTTAAGTATTTTCAAGTGAAAAATACATGATATTACTTATAGATTGTTCATTATGTGAACGAAATAGTGGAGTGTTGTAGGTTGTGAGTTGTAAGTTATGAGAATTTAGTGAATGGTGAGTAGGAACAATAAGTGGTTTAGCGATTGAGATTGTCTTCTCCGTCAGCAAACAGCTTCGGGCGAAAGCGGGTGGAACGATTAAGGGACTGAGCGTTGGCGGGCATAGGAACTTGTTGCATGTGGAGTGGAAGTGAGCGGCGAAGCAAGGGGCAAAAGTTCCAGCCCTGATCGTTCCGCCTGATTTGCAGCGCAGAGGCCTTGTGCGGCAAAGAAGCCTATTGCTGGACAAGGGTTTTGTTACTTTTGCCCTCAAAAGTAATGGGGCACTGCGCCCAAGAGCAGGCTGACATACATTACAACACAAGCACAAAAAACTTATTTTAGTAACTTATCGAACGGCACTTCTTATTATTGTCATCTTACAAAAAAAAACACTTCACTCCATTAAGCAACGCAGTTGTTAAAACCCCTGCATTCCCAAGGCTGTCTATACAACCTAATTTTATCTCTTCATTTTTTACACAAAGCCCACAACAGCAGGCTACATATATGCACATTTACATGTATCTTTGCGGCGTATTAATAATGACCATCATACTATGCTTAAAGGATTTTTCAACGTCCCTAAGCCACAAAACGAGCCCGTATTAAATTACGGCCCCAACAGCCCCGAACGCGTTACGCTTAAAGCCGCGCTCGAACAAGGCCGCTCTTATGTGGAGGACATACCCATGTACATTGGCAGCAACGAAGTACGTACCGGCAAATTAGTCGAAGTTCGTCCGCCACATGATCACCAACATTTATTAGCTAATTTTCACGAGGGCGATGCAAGCCACGTGCATGCCGCTATTGATGCAGCGCTTGCTGCCAAGGCCGATTGGGAAAACCTGGCCTGGGAACAACGTGCTGCCATATTTTTAAAAGCTGCCGATCTGTTGGCCGGTCCGTACCGTGCAACTATCAACGCGGCTACCATGCTTGGTCAGTCGAAAAACGCTTACCAGGCCGAAATTGATGCCGCTTGCGAGTTTATCGACTTTTTGCGCTTCAACGTACATTACATGACGGAGATATACGAGCAACAGCCACCTATATCGCCAAAAGGAATTTGGAACCGTGTAGAGCAACGCCCCTTAGAAGGCTTTGTATTCGCGCTTACGCCATTTAACTTTACGGCCATTGCCGGTAACCTGCCTGCATCTGCCGCCATGATGGGTAACGTAGTGGTTTGGAAACCCGCTTACACCCAGGTATATGCTGCCAACGTAATTATGAAAGTGTTGATCGAGGCAGGTTTACCTGCCGGCGTGATCAACCTTATTTATGTTGACGGCCCTGTTGCAGGTGATATCATATTCAGTCACCCTGATTTTGCAGGTATTCACTTTACAGGTTCAACCGGTGTTTTCCAAAACATTTGGAAAACTATTGGTACCAACATCCATAAATTTAAAACCTACCCGCGCATTGTAGGCGAAACCGGCGGTAAAGATTTTGTGCTTGCCCACGCCAGCGCCAATGCCGATGTGGTAAGTACAGCATTAGTACGCGGTGCTTTCGAGTACCAGGGACAAAAATGTTCGGCCGCTTCAAGGGCTTACATCCCTGCTTCGTTATGGCCTGCGGTTAAAGCCAATGTACAGCGCGATATCGCTTCGTTCAAAATTGGCCCGGTGGAAGATTTCAGCAACTTTGTTAATGCTGTTATCTCCGAGCTTTCTTTTGATAAACTGGCTAAATATATTGATGCTGCTAAAAACGACGAAGGTGTTGAACTGGTAGCAGGTGGTGGTTATGATAAAAGCAAAGGCTGGTTTATTGAACCTACCGTGCTTAAGGTTGACGACCCTCATTATGTAACCATGCGCGAAGAGCTTTTCGGCCCGGTATTAACCATTTATGTATACGAAGACGATAAGTTTGATGAGATACTGGACATTGTAGATAAAACATCTATCTACGCGTTAACAGGTTCAATTATATCGCAAGACAGGTATGCCATTGCCAAAGCTACACAGCAACTGCGCAACGCTGCCGGTAACTTCTACATCAACGATAAACCTACAGGTGCCGTTGTTGGTCAGCAACCGTTTGGCGGTGCCAGGGGGTCGGGTACTAACGATAAGGCCGGTTCAATGATCAACCTGTTGCGTTGGGTATCACCACGCACCATCAAAGAAACCTTTGATCCGCCGAAGGACTACAGGTATCCGTTTTTAGGATAATTGTTGGATTAGAATCGAGAGTTAAGAATCCGGAATCAGGATTACATATGAAAGCCGATCAGCATTATACTGATCGGCTTTTTTGATATTATATCTTCTTGCGCTCGTTTTTTTCTTGCGCTCGTTTGCAACGAGTGCTTAATATGGGTTGGCGATTGTATCGCCAAAGAAGCGTCGCAGACGCAAGACCACGGTAAACACTCGTTGCAAACGAGCGCAGGTAAGCGTTGTCTTGTCTCCTGATTCTTAATTCCTGCGTCTTTTAATTCCTGTCTCCTGATTCTTAACTCTCGATTCTAATCTCAATACCTATCTGCTTCAGCAGCAACGAAGCATTGAAAGTTTTGCACTCACCGTGTTTAAGTTTATAGTCGAACAGCATTTCGCCGTTCACTACCTGTATATCGAAGTAGAAATTGCGTACATAATCCGGATATTTCTCTTCCAATTTGGCAATTTGCAGGTCGTGGGTGGCAACCATGCCTACGGCACGTTTGCTGATCAGTTGTTCTATCACTGCTTTCGAGCCCAGGTATTTATCTACCGAATTAGTACCACGCAGCATTTCATCTATCAAAAAGAAAACCTTTGGTTCGGTGGCTACCGCGCCAAGCAACATTTGCAGGCGGTCGAGTTCGGCTTTAAAGGTAGACGTGCTTTCGTTCAGTGAATCTTTGATCCGCATGTAACTGATAATGTTTATTACCGATACCTGCATGCTTTCCGCGCAAACTGGCGCGCCGCAAAGGGCAAGCACGGTATTGATGCCCATGGTTCGTAGAAAAGTGCTCTTGCCGGCCATGTTTGATCCCGTGATGATATCGGCCTTAAAAGCATCATTCAGCGCATAGTCGTTCGCTATTCTTTTACCCGGGGCAATTAAGGGGTGTGCTATTTTATTGGCGGTAAGTGTGTAGCCATCGCCATCGGCAATTTGCGGAATAGCCCATTCGGGATAATTGATATGCAAACCTGCAATACTTATTAAGGCCTCAAACTCCGCCAATACCTCAAAAGAGGTTTCAAAATTGTGCACGTTATCGCGTTTCCATTGCTCAATAGCGATGATCTGCTTAATATCCCACACAAAAAACACATTGAGTATCACGCCCACAATAATGTTAAGGTGGTAGTTTAATTTATTGATCAGCAACGATAACTCGTTAATACGTGCCGATGTATGCGCCTCACGCAACTGCTGCGACAAATTATTGCTATAGGCTGATTGCCACTGCTCATCCTCTGCCTTTTTAAAAGCGACGGCATAGCGCGAAAGTGTGTCGCCAATTTTACCGGCTACCAGGTCGGTTTGCTTAATGTAGGATGCCTTTGAAAATACGATACCCATATTGATCAGTGCCAACAGTACGGCCAAAGGCTTTACCAAGGGTACAAATATGGCCGCTATGATCAAGGCAGATAACAGGTAGGGAGCAATAATCGTATACCGTTTCAATGTTTTTTCGCCGGGCAGATTAAGCGGTACATGCAGGTAGTTAAACAATCGTTTCAACTGGTTAACATCGGCATTGGCTGCAAATAACAGCCGGGCTTGCAAATCGAGCTTCCAATTTTTTTTGGCCGATAGTTCTTTAACCGCTTCCTGCCTTTGTAAAATAAGCTCCTTAGTGGCCGGTGCGCTTAGCCATGCGGCCAGTTTATCATTTCCCGGCGTAGTAGCCGCGCGGTTAACCAGTTGAAACAGGGATGCCTTGCCGAAAATATCCAGATCGGCAGTGTAATAATGTTTTTCGTTTATAAAACGTGCGCCGCTATCGTACAGGTTGCCGTACGTACGTATGCTATCGGCTTCGTTATCATTTATTTTGGCCAGATCGTTATAGTAATCGCGCTCGCGTTCAAATTTGCCCTGCCTGGCCACCAACCACGCGAAAGCCAACATCAGTATTACTACCGACACGGCGATGATAGTAAAGGTATCGTACACAACCCCGGCAGCAACCGCGGCAATAACCAATGCGAAAATACCAAGTCTTAAAAATGAGTAGGTATTGGCCAGTTTTTTAAACTTATCGGCCTCGTTTTTCGCGGCTGCCGACCGCTGTGCGTAATCGTTTAGGATATCGTTGTTCATTATCTGTAAAAACAAAGCGGTAAAATAAAGGCTTATATTTTAAATAACCGTTTATTTGTAGGTTTTTATGAAGATTACTTTACTCACCGTTGGCAAAACCGAGGATGCTTATATAAAAGAAGGCATCGAAAAATATGTTAAGCGCCTAAAGCATTACACCAAGCTGGAACTGGTTGACCTGCCCGAGCTTAAAAACACCAAAGCCCTTACGCAGGAACAACAAAAAGTAAAAGAGGCCGAACTGATACTCAAAAAGATCACCCCGCTTGATTATGTGATATTGTTGGACGAGAAAGGCCTGGAGCTTAGTTCCACCCAGTTTGCCGAGCTGATCAATAAGCGGTCGGTTAGTTCATCGGCCAATATCATTTTTGTGGTTGGCGGCCCGTATGGCTTTGATGCTATAGTGTACCAACGGGCCAATGATAAACTCTCGCTCTCGCGGATGACGTTTTCGCATCAGATGGTGCGTTTGTTTTTTGTTGAGCAATTGTACCGCGCCTATACCATTATTAAAGGTGAGCCTTATCATCATTCTTAAAGCATTTAATTGATTTTCAGGTAAAATTTATACCTTGCCACTATGTCAGCAGGTCACGACCATTCGCATCATCACCATGATCATGCTCCCAAGCTCGATCATTTAAATACCGCCTTTATTGTGGGTATCACCCTCAACATGGGCTTTGTTTTGGTAGAAGCCTTTGCTGGTTTCTACAGCGGATCATTAGCTTTATTAACCGATGCCGGGCATAACCTGAGCGATGTAGCCAGTTTAGCGCTTGCATTGCTGGCTTATAAACTCACCAAGGTAAGCTCAAACAAAACCTATACTTACGGTTATAAGCGCTCCACCATTATCGTGTCTTTTTTTAACGCGGTGATACTTTTCGCGGCGATTGGTTTTATCGTTTACGAAGCCATTATGCGCTTCATTCACCCCGAAAAGCTGGCAGGCGGCACCATTGCCTGGGTGGCATTGGTAGGTATTGCCATAAACGGTTTTACGGCCTGGCTTTTTATGAAAGATAAGGAGAAAGACCTCAACGTAAAAGGCGCTTACCTGCACATGGCGGTCGATGCCATTGTATCGTTAGGGGTGGTGATATCAGGTCTTGTTATTTACTATACCGGCTTTTACTGGCTGGATAGCGCGGTGAGCATCGTTATAGCTATTGTGATACTTACCGGAACCTGGGGATTGTTTAAAGATAGCCTGCGGTTAGAAATGGATGGCGTGCCCAAAGAGCTCGATATTGAAAAAATAAAGGCCGAACTGTTAAAAACCAAAGGTGTTACCGATGTGCACCATGTACATGTATGGGCGCTAAGCACCACCGAAAACGCGCTGACTGCCCACCTCGTTATATCCCCGGAAGCTGTTGATAGTTTTGATGCCATCAAGCATGATCTGCGCCACCGGCTGGAACATCTCGAAATAAATCACAGCACCTTTGAACCCGAGTTCAGTGGTAAAAAGTGTGAAGAATCGGAGTGTTCTTTATAATAATCAGTTCTTTTTGTCAGTGTAAGGGTCGAAGCAATCCCATTGCATTTTGTGCTACTTTTATGTAAACCACGTCATTGCGAGGTACGAAGCAATCTCTACTTAGGCTGTACTTGTGCTGCAATTAACGTTGGTCTGCTCTTGGCCGCAGTGGCCCATTACTTTTGTCGCCACAAAAGGTAACAAAAAGGCTTGTCCAGCAAAAGGCTTCTCTGCCGCACATGGCCATACCCTGCAAACCGTGCTGAACTTAGGGCTGGAACTTTTGCCCCGCCGAGCATTGCTTCCCCACATGCAACAAGTTCGCTATGCCCGCCTTTGCACTCGGACCCACCACAGTTCTGCCCGCTTTCGCCCGAAGCTGTTTGCTGACGGAAAACGTGCCTTTGCTAATTGCTATCATGAACTTTCAGCTTTGACAACTTTTAGAAAGTTGTCAAAGCTAACCTACCCGCTGTCGCGAGTTTAGCGCAGTGTAACTCGTGACCCGGCATGGCGTAAGCTTTCAGCTTACGGTATATATAAATAATTACTTGCAATAGTGCGGCGGGACGCCGCATAATGGTTGCCACTTGGCCGGAGCCAAGCGGCTGCTATTTTGTTTTTTTTTACCCTCTTTTTCGCTTGCGAAAGAGAGGGACGCCCAGCGAAGCGTCGGCGGGGTGAGTCAACACGCTATGCAAAAGCATTACCGTAAATAATCGACAGAATGCGGCATCGTAAGGAACGGGTAGCACAGACCCTGCCCAAGCACAACCTTTAATAGTTCCTTGCGCAGCCGCGACGTTATTCACTGTTGTTTGTTTTTTAAGGAGTTCATGAGGTCGCTACGCTCAGTATTTCTTTGGATGTAACTTTCTTTTTTGGGAGAAAAAAGAAAGTTACATCCACTAACGTTCAAATAAAGCACAACCATTCCTAATGAAAAACTAATTGCAGGCACTTCGATACCATCCAAACAAAAACGCCATTACAAAAATTGCAATGGCGTTTTTATTATACTTTAAACCTACTATTACTCAGCTTTTTTAGCTTTACTTTTCGCTTTTGCTTTAGGCTTTGCTTCTTCAACAGGAGCCTCTTCAGCAGCAACTTCTGCAATCGGAGTTGCTTCTTCAGTAGTTTCAGCAGGAGTGGCTTCTTCTTCATTGAAGAATGGCAGATCTTTCAGGATACCGTACCAGGTAATGATTTTCTTCATGTCTGAAGCATAAACCTTCTCCTCATCGTGCTGAGGGGCTACTTCCCTGAAAAACTCACGCAGTTTTTTACCGTCGGCTTTGGCATCGGGTACGCTGCCGGCAGCTTTTACGCGTTCAAAAACATCTTTCAGTTTAATATCTTCATCCAAACCAAAAATGGTGATCTCATCAAGCGCGGCCATTTTAGCTGTCGACAAGTTGGCTACCATTTTAGTTTTTTGCGCATCAAGGCTTTCCAGTACAAAACCGGTTTTGTTTTGCGCCAAAGCCTTCCATAAGCCCGGCTTGCCTGATACTGCTACTATTCCGTATAAATTCATTATGGTTTTATGGTAAGTAGTGAACAGTGAGTGTAATCCTATTGGTTACACCCGCTGTTCAGCAAATTAATCTTCTATTACTTCGATAGTTAAAATTTTATCGCCCTGGCGAATGTCATCAACCACATCAACATTTTCAATTACTTTACCAAAGCAAGTATGGTTTCTGTCGAGGTGAGCGGTATTGTCGCGGCTGTGGCAAACAAAAAATTGTGAGCTGCCGGTGTTACGGCCTGCATGTGCCATTGAAAGTACACCACGCTCGTGATATTGGTTTTCGCCGGTAAGTTCGCAATCAATATGGTAACCAGCGCCGCCGCTGCCTGCTTTGTAAGCAGTTTCAGGCGATTTTGAGAACGGGCAACCACCCTGTATCACAAAATTCGGGATAACACGGTGAAAAGCTATACCATCGTAAAAGCCTTCTTTAGCCAGTTTTTTAAAGTTAGCTACTGTGTTAGGGGCATCCTTCTCGTAAAATTCAACAGTCATGTTGCCTTTTTCGGTCTTAATTATCGCTTTACTCATTTCTTTTAAAATAGGATGCAAAGGTAATAAAAAACGAGAAAGGGAAAAGCTTAAACCTTAAAGGTTAAAAAGGATGACACGAATATCGAAAAACACTAATTGCTGATCGTCAATCACTAAAGGAAAACCATAATACCTGAAATAATAAATCGTTACATTTGAATACACGCTATTTATACCCTGTGACGAATTACAAACTTGCAAAACATCTTTTAGCTATCGCCTTTCTGCTTTCGGCCTTTATAACCAGGGCGGCTTCAATTTTAATACCGATGGATGAGGAACAGAAGGACCACCTTAAATCGTATGGTATCGCGTTCTTGTCGTTACAATACGGGCAGGAGGTCGACTGGTTGCTGAATTACCGCGGCGGCAGCTTTATGCTGAAGTACGATAAAAAGATAGAGGACGAATGCAAGATACGCGGGGTAAGCTATCAGGTAATTGCCGATGCCAAAGCTACCTCTATATTGACTGAAGTGAGCGATCCATCGGTTAACATGGATGTAGTAAAACTACAAAAGCCACCTAAAATGGCTGTGTATTCGCCCAAAAGCAAGTTACCGTGGGATGATGCCGTAACATTGGTACTCAAATATGCCGAAATACCTTACACCGTTGTTTACGATGAAGAAGTAATAAAAGGCGAACTACCCAAGTACGACTGGCTGCACCTGCACCACGAAGATTTCACGGGACAATACAGCAAGTTTTACAGCACTTACCGTTATGCGCAATGGTATTTGGATGATGTGAAGAACCAGGAAGCGATGGCCAAAAAGCTGGGCTTTAAAAAAGTATCGCAAATGAAACTGGCCGTGGCCGAAAATATCCGTACGTTTTGTGCCGGGGGAGGCTTCCTGTTTGCCATGTGTGCCGGTACCGATACCTTTGATATAGCGCTATCTGCCGCTAATACTGATATTTGCGAAGCCATGTTTGATGGTGACGCGGCCGATCGCAGAGCGCAAAGCAAGCTTGATTTCAGCCAAACCTTCGCGTTTCAGAATTTCCATATTGATGTAAACCCGATGTCGCACCAGTTTAGCGATATTGATGTGAGCAGCACCCGTAATGTGGAAGCCACGCGTGATTTCTTTACCCTCTTTGATTTTTCGGCCAAATACGATGTGGTGCCAAGCATGCTCACGCAAGATCATGACAAGGTGATCAAAGGCTTTATGGGGCTGACTACCGCTTTCAACAAAAACGTAATTAAGCCCGGCGTTACCGTAATGGGCGAAATGAAAACCGCCAACGAAGCCCGCTATATCCACGGCGACTTCGGCAAAGGCCAGTGGACCTTCTATGGCGGCCACGACCCCGAAGATTACCAGCACGCCGTAGGCGACCCGCCAACAGATCTTAAACTTCACCCCAACTCACCCGGCTACAGGCTGATCCTGAATAACGTACTCTTCCCGGCCGCGAATAAGAAGAAACAAAAGACGTAATGGGAGAGGGGCAAGAGTTAAGAAACAAGAGTTGAGGGTCAAGAAATAAGAATCAGGATGCAAGAGACTTCCTTACTATACTTGCGCTCGTTTGTAACGAGTGCTTACCGTGGTCTTGCGTCTGCGACGCCTTTGTGGCGATGCAATCGCCAACCCATATAAAGCACTCGTTGCAAACGAGCGCAAGAAGAATACTTCTTAATAGTTCGAAATAACAAAGCCAATGGTTTAACCATCGGCTTTGTTATTTCGATTAGCACATCAAAAGCTCCCCCTTCAGGGGGCTGGGGGTTTATTGATAGAACGTCCAGCTCACCCCAAACTTCAACAGGGCATCCTGCATGGGATAGCGGTTAACTGTGTAGAAACCTTTGCTGAACAAGCCCTGGTTAGCGTAATCATATTGTACAAACAGATTGGCGCTGTATAGTGTGGCCTTGAAAAAGGCTGTAGCTACCGGGTACGATGTAAAGGTAACATCCGGTCCGTTATAGAACTGGCCAAGGCCTATGGCATAGGATGGCGCTATGTAAGGCGTGTTGTACCTCACCGTAAGCCCTATGTTTGAATTAAGTACCTTAAACAGTGGCGTGGCATAGTACAAACTGCTATAGGTGTATACCTCGGGCGTGCGCAATACCGATTGATAGTCTGTTTTTTGATATACGGCGTAGTTATCAAAATGCCACCTGCGCCATTGCAGGTTTTTACCCAAACTTACTTTCAGTAAGTTAATGGCACTGCCCAATTGCTCCGGATGCGCGTCGTTAGCGCCCGGTGTGGCGGTGTAATACAGATAATCGTTAATCAGGAAGTACTCTGCTTTTAGGTCGAGCTGTAAGGCCTCGTTCACATAATTGAACGAGAGGTTGGTGGTTTTTATATTATTAAAATCGTTATGGAATATGTAATGGTTGCTTATCCAGTTGGTAGCCACCAATGGTGCCGAACTATTTTGGGTATACGCGCCGAAAATTACTTTACCAACCCGTTTACCACCCGACAAGATCAGCTTGGCATCGTACAAAAAGTTACCAAAATCACGGCCCTGTACTATTTGTTTAATATCGGCTTCAAGCACTACAAGGTCGCTGAATTTGTAGCTGGCCTTCCCCTTTAGGGTAACATTCTGAAAGATGGTATTCTGCACCTTGTTTTTGCGGATGTACTGCGCGCCAAACTCGTTTACGGCGGTATCGGTAACTAATTGGGTGTAGTTATAAAAATCGTGCACAAGGCCTACATCCAGTTTCATTTCGTTCTTTACAAAACTTAACGATTTACCACGCAGGTAAAAGCTGTACGAAAAATCGTTCTGCAAGTGGTTTACCGTAAGCGAATCACTCGATGTACGTGAGCTGAAATAATAATCGGGGAACACGTTATAAACATCCTGCTCATTTTGTATAAAATGATACTTACGCTTGGTAAACATAAACGTATGCGCAACACGCTGCGTAGGCAATATTTTGCTGTTCTCGCTGCTGGTTGTACTCAAACTGTCCTTACCATCTTTACGGTTAAGGCTATCAATGTGGCCTATGTAGTAAAACTGCTTAATATACAAGGTGGTTTGTTTCCACTGCTCGTAAGTATTGGGCAGGCGCACGGTTGCATTATCCTTCAAAAATACCCGCCCGGCGGTGCTGGTAAATACCGAATCATTCAGGATACTCCCCGTTTCGGGCGCTTTAAGGTTGTTCATTAACACGTTAGCTAACAGGTTGTAACGCTTGCTTTTCGATTCGTACCAGGTAAACAAGGCACCGCTCATATCGCTCACATTTTGCTTGAGCACGCTGCTGGTAGCATAGTATCCCTTTGAGCCGTTAAAGTTAAGGTTGAAACCAAAGTTCCAGTTGGGTTTAATGTTTTGGGTATGTATCACCTTCAGCATTTGCACCTTTGAACCACCGCCTACATAAAACAGGTTGGTGAACTGCACCCGGGCATTGTAGTAGTTAATGTTTTCTTCGGATAACAGGTAAGGATCTAAAGCATGCAGGCCTACATCGAAACCAATGGTTTTAGCAGGCTCAAACAGTAAAGGCCTTTGCGCCACACCAATGTATCCCAAACCAATACGCGGACTACGTGGCTGGTGCAGCGGACTATAATTTTCAAAATTCACCAGACCGGTATCCAGCGCAAAAACCTGCGTGCTATCGTTCAGCGCGTTTACATTGGTTATTTTGATGAATTTGGAGTTGAATACTACCGAATCGTGCTTCTCTTCCTCGCGCTTACGCAGGGTGTCAATCAATTCAGAATCGGTTAGCTGCTTGGCCGCTTTACGTGTGCTGGTATCGCGCATGTAGTTGGGCTGCCGCTGACCGGGGTACTGGCTGGGATTGTTAGTTCGGGTGGGGAACTGTGCAAACGCAGCCTGTACCGATAAACTTATCAGTAGTAATAATATATATTTAAGCCTTGCCTGCATTAGTTATTGGCTATCAGTTCTTTTAGTATTTGCGTAAGTTTGGGCTCGGCCTCCTGTGCCACGGCCAGTATTTCCTCTAACGATACAGGTGTTAATACCTCCGGAAACCCTTCATCAGTTAATACCGATATAGCGAAAACGGGCAGCCCCATGTGGTTGGCTACAATTACCTCGGGTACGGTGCTCATGCCTACCGCGTCGCCGCCTATAATGCGCAGGTAACGGTATTCGGCACGGGTTTCCAAATTAGGGCCGGTAACGGCTACATATACGCCTTTGTGGCAGGTAATGTTATGTTCGGCAGCAATATCGAGTGCTTTACTGATGAGGTCGATACGGTAAGGCTGGCTCATATCCGGAAAGCGCGGGCCCAGTTCGTTCTCGTTGCGGCCTATCAGCGGGTTTTGTGGTTGCAGGTTAATGTGGTCTTCAATTACCATCAGGTCGCCTTTTTTAAAGGCGGGGTTTAACGAGCCGCTGGCGTTTGATACGTACAGCGTTTTAATGCCCAATGCCTTTAGCACCCTCACCGGGAAGGTGATTTGCTGCATGCTGTAACCTTCGTAATAATGCAGACGGCCCTGCATGGCTACCACCTTTACACCGCCCAGCGTACCAAATATCAGTTTGCCCGAATGAAACTCCAGCGTAGAAATAGGAAAATCAGGGATGTTGGCATACATCATCTGTTTTTCAACCTCAATTTCTTTAACCAGGCCACCCAAACCGGTACCTAAAATAATACCTGCTTCGGGCTCAAAATCGCCAATGCGGCTTTTAATGTACGCCGCCGTACGTTGTATGTTCTCTAACATAGTTTATTATAAGTTGATCAAACTGCTGCTGCCCTTCATTTAAAAACTTTATGCCTATGGGCAGCACCAGTACAGGCAGTTTATTAACCTGATCGGCAAGTTCCTGTTCACCTAAACGTTGCGCGTCCTTTTCTGTTGTGATGATCAGTTTTTTTTGTGCCGTACAGGCCGAAAACTCATCAGCAAGTTTACTGATATTTTTTAAGGTAAACCGGTGATGATCGGGATAATTATGGTGGATGATATGCCTGCTTTGCTGCCCTATATAGTTAAGCATCGGCGCAGGGTTGGCAATACCGGTTAATATAAATACGGTAGTATCGCCGTCAATTACCTGCTGCACGGCATCGCCCTTTAAGTTTTTTAAAGGTTGATAAGCAATCGACGTGAAAAATAAAGACTGAAAAGGAAACGGTTTTACACGCGCTGCCATAGCTGCCTGTTCATCAGCACTTAAATGATCGGGGCATTTACTTACCACAATAACATCGGCACGCCAGCGCCCCACAAGTGGCTCGCGCAGGTTGCCCGCGGGTAAAAGTAGTTGAGGTTCTTTAAGGCGATGATAATCAAAAAGCAAAACACTAAAACCTGGTTTTACGGCGCGGTGCTGATAGGCATCGTCGAGGATAATAAGTTCGTGCGCCGGGGCAAGCTGCTTGATGCCTTCCACACGGTCTTCACAGACGGCAACCGTAATATCCGGAAATTTTTGTTTGAACTGCGCGGGTTCATCACCTATTTGCGTAGCCGCACTATCAGCTGTTGAAGCGATAAAACCTTTGGTTTCGCGACCATAGCCCCTGCTAAGGGTAGCTATTTTATGCTGATCTTTTAACAGGCGGACGAGATGCTCCGTCATTGGGCTTTTACCCGCGCCGCCCACCTCAAGGTTACCCACCGATATTACCGGGAGCTTAAAGCTGTAGCTTTTAAAAATGCCCGCATCATAACACCAGTTACGAATAATAACCACCAGGCCATACAGCAACGAAAACGGGAATAAAAGCAGGCGCAGGTATTTCATAATACAAAGCAAAGATAGAAAATATTAAAGAGCCTGTTATGTGCCCTTTAACGTGATATTGGAATTGGGTTAGTTAAGTATGACGCCTTTCTGAAAGCATATAAAGGAGCTTCCTCCCGTCAGCAAACAGCTTCGGGCGAAAACGGGCAGAACTGTGTTGGCCACGAGCGCAAAGGCGGGCATAGCGAACTTGTTGCATGTGGGGAGGGATGGTAGGGCGGGGCAAAAGTTCCAGCCCTAAGTTCTGCACGTTTTGCGGGGAATGGCCTTGTGCGGCAAAGAAGCCTTTTGCTTGACTTGCGTTTTTGCTACTTTTGGGGCACAGCCAAAAGTAGTAGCCCCTGCGGCAATGAGCAGATTAACGTTAATCACAGCACAAGCCTAACCTAAGTAGAGATTGCTTCGTACCTCGCAATGACGATGTTTATAAGTTGCTTCTTGTAGATAACGCATGCTCTACCCAACTTTTACCCCAATTATCCAATTCGTCGGCAGTCCAAAGGGTTGGGTAAAAAATACGTTTCTGAAAGCGCGGAGGCAGGTACTTTTGCCAGTTGGTGCCGCCTGTCGCGCTGATCTCTTCGGGTTCGCGGTGCAGGTAACGCACTGCCGATTTATAGTGCGATAGCGGCCAGTTCACGTTTACGTTCACATCAAAGCGTTTCAGTTCGGCTATTAGCTGGTTTGTTAATTCGCCATTTTGCTGAAGCACGTTGGCCAGCGCGTTAAAGTTTTGGTCTACCGTATTTTGGGCGAGTTCTATAAAGATTTTGGAATACTTTTTTTCGAACTGTTTGAGGGTGAGTGTCTTCTTCCCGGTAGATAATTCAGTTGCGCCAAATTTCCAGTAGATGTGCTCAAATTGTTCTTCGAACGATGCATGGCTTAATTCCGCGCGTTTATCTTTAGCCACGAGATTGATAAAATCGGTAGCGTAAATTTCTATCATACGGTACTGGCCCGACTGAAAACCACTGGCCGGCAGCAACGACATCCGGAACTTCAGGAACTGCTCTTTTTCCATCCCATCCACCATAATCTCGAACGAATGGGTAAGCGCTTCAAAATAGCGGTTAATGCGTTTAAGCCGCGCCAAAAAGAAGTCCGCAGTGAGGTTTTCCCTGGCGGCTATCTGTTTGCACTCGTGCAGGGATAGCTTGAAGTATAGCTCGGTGATCTGGTGGTAAATAATAAAGATCTCCTCATCAGGGAACGGTGTTTTGGGATTTTGCAGACTTAACAGGGTATCCAGGTGAATGTAATCCCAATAGGTAAGAAAATCGGCATACAGCAAACCATCGAGATAGGAGGTCATATCCTGCCCCATGGCTTCGTATTTTTGCTGTAGCAAGGCAAGTTTTTTTTCTATTTCGGGCGAGATCATAAAGTCAAAATTAACAAGAAAGCTGATAAATATTTGTTCGATTTGCTTTTTTAAGCCATATTTGTACTATACAACAAGGTGATGGTGTGCCACCTAATTGAACCGCTGCAAAGCTGATGACGCCTACCCAAATAAGTTTTTATTTATTTGCATGTAGGTTATGGTAAAAAAACTCTTTTCGCAACACTATTCTATTTTAAAATATCTTGTCCGCTGGTCGCTCATCATTATACCTGTAGCTATAGCCATTGGCAGTATGGTAGCGCTTTTTTTATGGCTGCTTGGGTGGGCTATACATTATCGCTTCGCCCATAAATGGCTTTTATATTTGCTGCCTGTGGCCGGTGTGGCTATCCACTTTTTATATAAGTGGTATGGTGTATCTGCCGAACGGGGTAACAATCTCATAATCGACGAAATTCATCAACCCGGTGCGGGTGTGCCTAAGCGCATGGCACCGCTTATACTGGTCACCACCGTTATTACCCATCTTTTTGGCGGCTCGGCGGGTCGCGAAGGTACGGCTGTGCAAATAGGCGGCAGTATCGCTAACCTGTTTGCAAGCTGGTTTAAACTTACCGATGCTGATAAACAAGTGATTCTCACTGCCGGTATTGCTGCCGGTTTCGGCGCGGTTTTCGGCACGCCGCTTACAGGGGCGGTTTTCGCGCTGGAAGTAATAGCCATTGGCCGCATACAATATAATGCCTTACTGCCATGCCTTATTGCAGGTATCATCGGCGACCTTACCGTTGCTGCCTGGGGCGTGCACCATACCCAATACCACATCGATCATTTAGCCGCCGGAGAATATTTTAACGGGCAGCACCTGCAAACCGGTTTCTTACTTTTGGGCAAGGTGATATTGGCTTCAGCGGTATTTGGGTTGGCCGCATTGGCTTTCTCTAAAACCATACATGCTGTAAAAAGTATATCGCTTAAATGGATAAAAACTACCTGGCTTATACCTGCCTGCGGCGGATTGATCATCATCGGCCTCACCTTTATTATCGGCAAGCCCGATTATTTGAGCCTGGGTGTCGACCCTGAATATCCGGGAGCGGTTACCATTGTATCGGCGTTTCAGCATGGCGGTGCCGATGCGTTCAGCTGGCTTTGGAAATTGATCTACACTGCTGTAACCCTCGGCACAGGTTTTAAAGGTGGCGAGGTTACCCCGTTGTTTTACATAGGCGCTACCTTGGGTAACACGCTTGCCACGCTGCTTGATGCGCCCGTAAGCCTGTTTGCCGCGCTTGGCTTTATCGCCGTATTTGCCGGGGCTACCAATACACCGCTCGCCTGCACCATTATGGGGATAGAACTCTTCGGCAGTGAGTATGCGGTGTTATTCGGCGTAGCCTGTTTTACGGCCTATTATTTTAGTGGTAACTCGGGTATTTACAGCGCCCAAAAGATAGCCACACCTAAAATTACGGCAGATGAATAGCTAAATAAACCCATCATAAAAAAACATATTGCGCCTGCATTGTTATAGCTTTATATCACAAACAACAGAGTTATGCAGATCAGTAAGATAATTATCGGGATAGACGACAGTAAGCACGCAGAACATGCTGCTAAATATGGTTTCGACATCGCGCGTAAGTTTAACGCTTCGGTAGGTTTGGTAAATATTATTGAACCGGTGGTAACGCCCTTAGATACCAGCGACAGCCTTTTAGCCATGCCGATAGTGACCAATACCGGCCCCGAAGAACTTGATCTGCTCAACACGCAAACTGATCAGTCCGAACGTATCATCGACCGCACCATCAAAGAACTGGCCGGTGATATCCCCGTTACCCACTTCAGCGAATACGGTTCAACTGCCGATGGTATCATTTCATGCAGCGAGCAGTTCAATGCCGACCTGATAGTAATTGGTACCCACAAACGCAGCGGCATTGACCGCCTCCTGATGGGCGACGTAGCCGAAGCCGTGGTACGCCACGCTAAGATACCTGTGCTGGTGGTGCCGTTTAATGTGTTGTAAGTTGTGGGTTGTGAGTTGTAAGTATTTAGCTCAATCTCTTACAACTCACAACTTACAACCTAATACAAGAGCCTAAACTTTATAGTATGCTCAATGGCTTTTAGTTCGTTGAGTACCTGGGCATCGTAGCCGGTGTTTACGTCGGTAATTACGTAACCTATTTGTGGGTTGGTCACCAAAAACTCACCTACTATATTGATGTTGTGGCGGGCGAATACATCGTTTATTTTGGCCAGTATACCTGGTACGTTGCGGTGAATGTGTATTAAACGGTGCGCGTTGCTTACCCTTGGCGGTTGCAGATCGGGGAAGTTACAGCTGGTATGCGTTTTACCCTCGTTCATGAACGCGATCACCCTTTTCGGGATAAAGTCGGCATTACGGGGGTTATATTTCGGATCGTCGAAAACGATGATGCCGTTCTCGCAGGCTATTTCGGCCAGTTTACGACTTTGCACCTTGCCGAATATGCCGATGATCTTCAACCTGCCCGCGTTCAGTAATTGCTCGGCTTTAGGCTGATTGTTCTCGTCGCACAGCAATATGCCGGCTTCATGCAAATATTTATCCTCAATGCTTTCACGCTGACGGATATTGTATCCTTCCTTGCGCATTTGCAGCAGGGCTTCTTCATCTACATTACCTACCACCAAACATTTAATACGGTTTTTAGGATACGATATAGCCCTCGGCAGTTTATTGATGTATAAGAACTCGTCAAAGCTCGGGGTAATATGGTCAGCCTTCTCAGCTACCGATTTACGCTCGATGTTTTCGGTAAAGGCGAAGAACTTTTTGATCATACCCGATTCCTTTAACTGGAAATCAGAATAACCATCGCCAATGCCGTAGATATCGCCTTGCAGGTTCAGCTCTTTCAGCAGTTTCACCTTGCCGCCTTCCTGCGATAGCGGGTTGGTACGATCATAACCTACAATGTTACCATCGGCATCAAACTCAAAGGTATTGGCGTAAATATTTTCTTTTTTGATATGGTATTCGGTAACAACCGGGGTGATAAACTCCTTAAAACCGCCAGATACAATAAGTACCTCATTAGGGTGATGTTTAAAGAATGCCGTATTACGCGAAAATGAGGTGGATACTTTCTTTTTCAGGTGACTGATCAGCAGTTTCAAATGCTCGCGGTTGGCTTGCAGTAGTTTAACACGCCCCTCTAAACTTTGGCTGAAGGATAGTTTACCCTCCATGGCCAGGTTGGTAAGGTCTTCAATTTCCTGATAGATCTTCTCCCGGTCGGGATGGCTTTTAAGGGATATGCGGGCAAGCTCGTCTAATGCTTCAACTTGGGTGAAAGTGCTGTCAAAATCTATAATAAAGTGATCCATTACTGCTTATAAATGTGCGAAAGTGCAAATGTGCGATTTTTAAATTATTAACGCATGCTAAAAATGAGCGACGTGGCTATTGGTCGCCGGGCTGAAATTAGAGGTAGTGTAACAGCGGCAAAAATAGGCATATCCGGGGCAGCCACCTAATACTTTATTAACCAAAAATAAAAAAGGGCGCTAATTGCGCCCCTGTAGTATAATATGTTGATGACCTGTTATTGGCCAACCGTATCTTTCAACTGTTCAAGCTTGCGCTTTTCGGGCGGTAAGGCCATAAACTTTTTGTAGCTATCGCTGATGTAAACTACCATGGTTTGTTTGCTGTTGCCGGTTACAAACTCATAGGTTGGGCGATACAGTGACATAAAGCTGTCCAGCTCTTCGCCCCTAAGCGGTATCAGGCTGCTTACGTAAGCCTTTGAAAAAGCATCGTCAATAGCGCGTTCTTTTTCTTCTTTGGCGAAGAAACGTTTGAGGCGGCGGGCATTGCGGCCCTCGCGGCTAAACCACGATGACGGCGATAACACGTACACCTTACTTTTGGTATAGATATCAGGATACTCGGTATGCGGATCAAACTTTTGGCGGGTAGCGTTAATGTTAACATCGCGCAGGGCGATAGGCAACGATACCATGCGGATCTTTTTGGGCGACATATCCGTAACGAAAACCGTATCAGACGTATAAGTAGGCGAGCTGAATACCAGCAGGTGCCCCGAAGCCGCCTTTATCTGAAAGTTGCCGTTCTTATCGGCCAGGAAAGCCTGTTTAGTAGTAAGATTTTGGATGAATACGTTGGGCAAACGGGTACTACCGCCGCCATCGTAAACAGTGCCTTTTAAAAGCTGGGCATTAACCGAAGCCGAAGCCAGTAGCAGAATTAACAGGTAAAGGTATTTGAATTTCATAGTTGAATAATTGCTTTAAAGATAACCTGTTTAAACGGCTAATGGTTTTTTATTTAACATATTTAACACATTGATGATGTGCAAATGGCAATTAATGTATGATGAGCGTTCATTTACAACGGAATATTTCCATGCTTTTTCCTCGGGTTATTCACTACTTTATTCTCCAACATTTTAAACGCGTGGATAAGTTTTACGCGGGTGTCGGCGGGTTCAATCACCTCGTCAATAAAACCACGTTCGGCGGCACGGTAGGGGTTGGCAAATATTTGTGAGTATAATTGTTCCTTCTCCTGCCACTTGGCTTCCTTGTCTTCGGCATGGTTTATTTCCCGTTTAAAAATGATCTCGGCCGCGCCTTTGGCACCCATTACGGCAATTTCGGCCGAAGGCCAGGCATAGTTGATATCGGCACCAATATGTTTGGAGTTCATTACATCATAGGCACCACCATAAGCTTTGCGGGTAATTACGGTAACACGCGGTACAGTTGCCTCGCAGTAGGCATACAGCAGCTTGGCGCCATTGGTAATAATGGCGTTCCACTCCTGGTCGGTACCCGGTAAAAAGCCCGGCACATCCTCAAATACCAATAGCGGGATATTAAAACTATCGCAAAAGCGGACAAAACGCGCGGCCTTGGTCGACGAATGAATATCCAGCACCCCGGCCAAAAACGCGGGCTGATTGGCTACGATACCGATACTGCGACCGGCTAAGCGGGCAAAGCCTACCACAATGTTTTCGGCAAAATCTTTATGTACCTCTAAAAACGAACCGGCATCTATCACCTGCGAAATTATCTCGCGGATGTCGTAGGGCTGCGAGGCGTTTTCGGGCAATATGCTATTGAGATCGGGTCGGGTTTCATTTGCAGGTTGGTAAGGTAAAGCAGGTGCTTTGTCCTCACAGTTTTGCGGCATGTAGCTAAGCAGGTTTTTAATATGCTGTATGGCGACTATCTCGTTAGGGCAGGCAAAATGCGTAACGCCTGATTTGGTGGCATGCGTAGTGGCACCGCCCAACTCTTCAGAAGTTACTTCTTCATGCGTTACCGTTTTTACCACATTAGGGCCTGTAACAAACATGTAAGAGGTGTTCTCCACCATCAAAATAAAATCGGTAATGGCAGGCGAGTAAACCGCGCCACCCGCGCAAGGGCCCATAATGGCCGATATTTGCGGTACCACACCCGATGCCAGCGTATTGCGATAAAATATATCGGCGTAGCCACCTAATGATACCACACCCTCCTGTATCCGGGCGCCGCCCGAATCGTTAAGGCCGACAACAGGAGCGCCGTTCTTGAGCGCGAGATCCATGATCTTGCAGATCTTTTCGGCATGTGTTTCAGAAAGCGAACCGCCGAACACGGTAAAATCTTGCGAGAAAACATACACCAGCCTGCCGTTAATATTGCCATAACCGGTTACCACGCCATCGCCGGGATAGTTTTCCTTTTCCATACCAAAATCGGTAGAGCGATGGGTTACCAGCATGCCTATCTCCTGAAAGCTGCCTTCATCAAGCAAAAAATGTAAACGTTCGCGGGCGGTAAGTTTGCCCTTTTTATGTTGAGCTGCAATACGCGCTTCGCCGCCGCCAAGCAGGGCTTGTTCGCGCTTTTGCTGCAAGGTTTTTATCTTATTATCCACAATCAGGTATTAGTTAGTTGTTAAAAATAGCAATTTAATTGTAAGTATGCCGTTAATGGCGATATGCGCTCTAATCCCATTTTAATTTAATTATATTTGTGAGGATGAAAATCAGGAGATTTAAAATGTTTATTGGCCTGCTGTTTGTCGGCATCTTTTTCGGAAAGATGGTGATATCCATTGCGCCTGCATTTTTATGTCTTGATAACAAAGCGGTAAGCGCCGTTATTTTACAGCTGGAGAACGAAACCAAATCAGAAAAAGAATCGCCTGATAAGGACGCGTTTAAAGACAAAAAAGCATTCGACGAGTTTTATACCCACCATATTGGTTACAAACCACTTGTTGCAGAGGCTAACATACTCCATAATATGGAGAAGTCCCTCTATAAAAAAGTGTATTTCCCTACCGTAGCCACGCCGCCGCCAAACGTTTAAATTGACCATTGCTACCCGGCCGCCATGCGCGTATACCGGTTAATTAGTGTTACTCAATTTTAATGTTTACATAATTATTTTATGACTCAAAATAATAATGGCGGGGGACCTAACGGCTTCTTCGACGTAAAGAAATATTTCCTGGCTAAAAATTTAACGAAGGACCTGCCTTCGAGTATAGTGGTATTCCTGGTTGCATTGCCCCTTTGTTTGGGTATTGCCCTTGCATCGGGCGCGCCGCTTTTTGCAGGTATCGTCACCGGTATAATTGGTGGTGTGGTAGTAGGCGCGGTAAGCGGTTCACAATTAAGTGTGGCCGGCCCTGCAGCCGGTTTAACGGTTATTGTATTAAACGCAATTACAGGTTTAGGCTCGTACGAGGCGTTTTTGCTGGCCGTGTTACTGGCCGGTATAATGCAAATACTGCTTGGCCTGGTAAAGGCCGGTACTATCGCCAATTATTTCCCGTCGGCAGTTATTGAAGGTATGCTGGCCGCCATTGGTATTATATTGATCATGAAGCAGTTTCCGCATGCCGTAGGGTACGATGCCGATTATGAGGGTGATGAAAGCTTTGCCCAAACCGATACGCACAACACCTTTTCGGGTATAACGGGGGCGCTTGCAAAAATTAATTATGGCGCTGTAATCATCAGCCTGGTATCATTAGCCATACTAATTTACTGGCCTAAATTTAAAAAGGGAGCAATGGTGCCCGCGCCTTTACTGGTAGTGGTAATGGGCATCATATTAGGGTTGGTATTTGGCGGAGGCAATTTAGCCCTGCTTGATAAACAGTTTGTAAACATACCCCTCGTAAAAAGCGCGGGCGAGTTCTTCACCCTGTTTAAAAGCCCCAACTTTAGCGCCATTACCAATAAAGAAGTATGGATAGTTGCCGTAACATTAGCCGTGGTAGCCAGTTTAGAAACCTTGTTGAGCCTCGAAGCTGTTGATAAGATAGACCCTATAAAAAGGATCTCACCTACCAACCGTGAGCTGGTAGCGCAGGGTATAGGTAATATTACCAGCGGTTTGCTGGGCGGTTTACCTATGACGGCCGTAATTGTACGTTCATCGGCTAACGTAAATGCCGGTGCCCGTACCAAAATGAGCGCTATATTTCACGGTGTGCTGTTGTTGGTATCGCTATTGCTTATACCGGGCGTTATCAATTTGATCCCGCTTTCGTGCCTGGCAGCCATCCTGCTCATGACGGGGTATAAGCTGGCCCGCATCAGCCTGTTCAAACACATGTGGCACAAAGGGCTCGATCAGTTTATCCCCTTCGTGGTAACCATTTTGGCAGTAGTATTTACCGATTTGCTGAAAGGCGTTGCCATAGGTATGCTGATCGGCGTGTTTTACATACTGCGTACCAACCTTCGTAACCCTTATTTTTACCAGATCATTAAAGATGGCGACAAAAAAGTTATCCATATTAAACTGGCCGAAGAGGTATCGTTCCTTAACAAGGCCGCTATACAGGTAACGCTTACCAGTCTGCCAAAAGGCAGCGATGTGATCATCGACGGATCAAATTCGCGCTTTATTGACCAGGATGTGCTGGAAACCATTTTTAACTATAAGCATAACGCTTACACCAAAGGCATTATAGTGCAGCTTGTTGATATTAAAGACAAGTATGATGTGCCTAAACTGAAAGAACTGAACTATAAACCATAAAAGGGAAAACCTAACTACGCGGTCAGCAGAGTAAAATAGCGGATCTGTAAATGATCCTATAGACTTTGAGGCTGCAAATTCAAAATGATTGTTTTACGTTTTTAAACAATAAAAGGGGAGTTAGCCCGGCTGCTTTGTTGGTAGCCGGGTTTTATTAACTATTTTATTGCTTATCCATCAACCAGATGCAAGTTTTACTGTTATACTCTAAAGCGCACGTTTTACTTTAACCTGCCGTTTTGTAAAGTGCTTTTTATAACTATTGAGTTTGTAATATTTTGCTTTGTTCCTGTTATATTGGCAATCATTTTTATACTATTAATTAATACCGGTAGCCCGTGTAAATAACGAGGCGTTCCGGACTGATAATCACCTGAATTACTTAAGCGATAAATAACTAGACTATGAGCGCTAAAATTGAAAACAATATGCACGATACCAGTCACATCACCTATGAGGGATTGCTTGAGGGCAACAAAAAGTTTATTGCCAACGCATTAAGCGAAGATCCTCAATATTTTGAAAAACTGGCCAACGGCCAAAAACCACCAGTATTATGGATAGGCTGCGCCGATAGCCGCGTACCCGCCAACCAGATCACCAACACCAAACCGGGTGAAATATTCGTACACCGTAACATCGCCAACATGGTGATCCATACGGATATGAATATGCTATCGGTACTGGATTACGCGGTGAACGTACTTAAGGTAAAACACGTAATTGTAACCGGCCATTATGGTTGCGGTGGTGTAATTGCCGCCATGACGCATAAACAATTCGGCTTAATTGATAACTGGCTGCGTCATATTAAAGATGTGTACCGTGTACATGCCACAGAACTGGATGCCATAGCCGACGAAACCGAACGCGGTAACCGCCTGGTGGAGCTTAACGTTATCGAAAACGTGAACAACCTTTGCAAAACTTCCATCGTGCAAAACGCCTGGAAGAGCGGACAGGAAGTTAACGTACACGGCTGGGTTTACGCCCTAAGCACCGGCGCTATCAAAGATATGAACGTAAGTAGCAACAATAATTCGGCTTTGAGCAACGTGTTCCAGTTTGAATAAGGGTTGACGCTTCGAACAAAGAATGTCATTTCGAACGAGGTACGAGGAGAAATCTTCTGCTTCGGGCAAGTAGCAAATATGCATGGAGAAGAAGATCTCTCCCTTCGGTCGAGATGACATTCTTTATTGTCAACGCCTAAGGTTTAAATGACCGCAAGGTAAAACCCTCAAAAACCTACAAAACGAATAAGGCCCGCATTAAGCGGGCCTTATTCGTTTTGTTATAATAGGTAGTTGAAAATATTATCTTGAACCGCCGCGACCACCGCCTGATGGGCCACCGCCCATGCCGCCGCCTTGATCGTCTTGTTTAAGGTCGTCGTTGTTTACGCCCTTTTTCTTTTGCTGGGTACCGTAGCTTACTTTACCAAAGTTGTAGCTAAACGTTACGCCGAAAGATTGCAGCGGGTACCTGATCTTTTGTGTTTGCGAGAAGTTTCTGCTGCTCACATCCTGGTCAAGTTTCAGGTATTTCTGGAATGGCGATAAAGCGTTTATACCAACAGTAAGTTTCTTGGCGATGATCTCTTTCTTCACACCGAAACCGAACAGGTTAAAGGCAGGGTTTTTACCTTGAATGGTACGTTTTGGCGAGTTAAATACACCAAAGCCTTCTGCAGTAAAACCACCTTTTAAAGTAACCGATGCACTCAGGAACGCGTTGTACATAAAGTACGCGCCATTGTTTTGGTTTGAACTTTCGGTAAGCGTGGTTGATGGATCATAAGTATAAGCGTTGATGCTACCGCGTATGGTTAATATCTTAACCGGGTTAACCGAACCAAAGAAACTGGCACCAAACGAGTTGTTTTTACCAATGTTAAGGTAGTTAGTACGGGTGATGTTACGCTGTAAATCATCATCAAAAAACGGACTTGAAATGCTTTCGATCAAATCGCTGGTGTGTTTGTAATAAACCGCCAGGTTGATCATCGAGCTTTTGATGAACGTATTGTAACCTAACTCCACCGTTTGACTCACCTCAGGTGACAGGGTAGGATTACCTTGCGACTGGTTATCAGGGTTAGCCCTGTTGATGAACGGGTTCAAAAACTGTAAGCTTGGGCGCTGTATACGTTTGTTATACGTTAACTTAAGCGTTTGTGTAGGCGTTAAGTTTTTTGATAAGATAAAGCTCGGTACAAAGTTAGTGTACGATTGGCTGAATGGTGATAAGCTTTCCTGGGTCGAGTTTCTTGGGTCGCCTTTAATGTGGGTACTTTCAATACGGCCGCCAATTTGTAACGAGTAGTTTTTAGGTAACGTGAAACTCAATACGGTATAACCGGCGTAAACATTCTGGCTGTAATCGTATTGGTTTGACGCGGTATCATTAGGCAGGAATGGGCCTTGGTTATCAATCTGGTTAAATACATTATAATCACTATTGATCTTCCTGAAGATCCCTTTACCACCTGCTTCCAGTTTTATTTTGGCAGTGATAGGTAAAGCGTAATCAGCCTGCGCGGTATACTCATCGTTTATACCATCGTTATTACCTAACTGATTGGCAAACTGCCTGGTATCGGTAACCCCGAAATAAGAACTGCTATAGTCTGATTTGATACTGCTATGGCTCCATTGACCGGCAATGGTTAATTCTTCGCCTTGTTTTTTAAACTTGTGGGTGTAATCGCCGCTCCAGTCAAAACCACCAAAGTTGGCTTTGTTAAAGTTGGCTGTAGTATAGGCAGGGTTGGCTAACGCGCTGTTGGTTGCCGTGCTGGTACCATCAGTTTGAAAATGACCTGTATTTAACCTGAAAGTTGAAGTGATGCTGTTGAAATCGTTAAAATCGTAGCTGCCGATCAACGAGCCGATAGTACCGCCACGTTTAGTTTCAGATGTTGAATTTTGGGTACGTACCACATCGCCTATCTGGCTGCGGAAATCAACCAGTGAAGTTTGCGGCCACGCGAAGTTGGTACCAATATTGGCGGTTAAGCTTAAACGGTTTTGTTTGTAGTTAACGTTGGCGTTACCATTGTTTTGGCGTGTGCCTATACCACCGCTTACCGTACCGCTTAAGCCCGATACGTTTTTGCTTTTGGTAACGATGTTGATGATACCGCCCGAACCTTCCGCGTCGTATTTGGCAGATGGTGAAGTGATCACCTCAATGTTTTTGATCTGATCGGCAGGGATGGTGCGCAATACGTCAGCCAGGCTGCTTGATAAAGCACCCGATGGTTTGCCGTTAATTAATACACGTACGTTTTGATCGCCACGCAGGGATACGTTACCATTGATATCAACCGCAACCAAAGGCACTTTACGTAATACATCGGTAGCGTTACCACCGGCAGAGGTAAGGTCTTTTTCAGCGTTGAAAACGATCTTATCGATCTTGTTCTCTACCAGCGGAACCTGGCCTTGTATCTCTACCGCGTTAAGCACTTTGCTACTTGGTGCAAGCAATACTTTGCCTACGTTATTATCCAGCTTTGATGACGTGGTAATAACCGGATCGATGATCTTTGTTGGATAACCAATAAAAGTAATGGCTAATTTATATTTGCCGGCTTTAATATTATCCAGCTTGAAGTTTCCTTTATCATCGGTTAGTACACCGGTAATAGGTGAGTTGCCGCCGCTGTTGAACAAGCTGATGGTGGCGTAATCCAGTGGTTTTTTGCTAAGGGAATCAATAACGGTGCCCGATATTCGGCCCGTGAGCCCCGATCCGCCGCCACCCAATTGGGCTTTGGCCGAAATAACCGTGCAGATAAGGAGTAGAATTATGTAAATACGTTTCATTTTAATCAGTTTCGTAATAGGAGGCGAAATTGATTAAAATGTTACATGATGACATTACATTTTTTGTAATAAAAATGTAATGTCATTAACTCGTTACAAAGCTTACACAACCATGTTTACAATACGGCCTTTCACCACAATTACCTTTTTAGGGGTTTTGCCTTCCAGGTAACGTTGTACATCGGCGTTAGCCAACACAAATGCTTCAATATCCTTAATATCAAGACTTAACGAAATGCTCAAGTTCATTTTAGTTTTACCGTTGATAGATATCGGGTAAGCGAAATCATCTTCTACCAGGTACTCCGGTTTAAAGGTAGGGTATGGCGCGTACGATAGCGTTCCTTCGCCGTTACCTAACAAAGCCCAAAGCTCTTCGCAGATGTGCGGCGCGTAAGATGCCAGCACAATGGTAAGCTCCTGTAGTATGGCGCGTTTGTTACACTTAAGTTCGGTAAGTTCATTAACGGCTATCATAAAGCTGGACACCGAGGTATTGAACGAAAAACGTTCTACGTCTTCCTCCACCTTACGGATGATCTTGTGCAGCGCTTTCAATTCGGCTTTGGTTGGCGCGTCTTCGCTTACGCGGAAGTTCCACTGATCATCGTGGAATAAACGCCAAAACTTACGTAGAAATTTGAATACGCCTTCAATACCATTGGTATTCCAAGGTTTGCTCTGCTCCAGCGGACCTAAGAACATTTCGTACATGCGCAGGGTATCGGCACCGTATTGCGATGCAATATCATCAGGGTTAACTACATTGTAGTAGCGCTTCGACATTTTTTCTACCTCGTGTCCGCAAACGTATTTGCCGTTTTCCAGTATAAATTCAGCGTCAGCAAACTCAGGTCGCCAGTTTTTGAATTTTTCTGTATCAAGCGTATCATTCTTTACAATGTTTACATCAACATGCAAAGGCGAAGTTTTGTATTCTTTGATCAAACCGTGCGATACGAAGGTATTGGTACCTCTTCCTTCAGCATCAATTAAACGATATACAAAGTTTGAACGGCCCTGTATCATTCCCTGGTTGATCAGTTTCTTGAAAGGTTCCTCCTCGTTCACTTTGCCAATATCCTTCAAAAACTTGTTCCAGAAACGGCTGTACAGCAAGTGCCCGGTAGCATGTTCCGATCCGCCGATGTACAGGTCCACATCTTTCCAGTACTCAATCGCTTTTTCTGACGCAAATTCGCTGTCGTTATGGGCATCCATATAACGGTACCAGTACCAGCTGCTGCCCGCCCAACCCGGCATGGTACTCAACTCGTACTCACCTTCAGGGTGTTTCCAATCCGTAGCGCGGCCCAATGGTGGTTCGCCGGTTTCGGTTGGCAGGTATTTATCAATTTCGGGCAGCAATAAAGGCAGCTCGCTTTCGTCTATCAAATACGGCAAGCCATCTTTAAAGTAAACCGGCACCGGCTCGCCCCAGTAACGCTGACGGCCAAATATGGCATCGCGCATCCTGAAGTTCACTTTGGCTTTCCCCGCGCCAATGGCTTCC
The DNA here is from genome assembly GCF_039541195.1 of Mucilaginibacter gynuensis. NCBI lineage: Bacteria > Pseudomonadati > Bacteroidota > Sphingobacteriia > Sphingobacteriales > Sphingobacteriaceae > Mucilaginibacter > Mucilaginibacter gynuensis. The sequence continues at coordinate 79,270 of NZ_BAABFT010000010.1, read as the reverse complement.
AGTTTGGCAATAATGGCCGCGGTAGCTTCTTTATAAGTTAAGCCGTTAGCAAAGTCGGAATTAATATAGGTACCCTCTTTAGTAGGGTCGGCTTCGGTTTCAATATTTTGTATGTCGATAATAGGTACTATCGGCAAATTATAATGCTTGGCAAACAGGTAATCGCGCTGATCGCCCGATGGAACGGCCATTACCGCGCCTGTACCATAGCCTGCCAAAACATAATCGGCTATCCAAACCGGGATAGGCTCGTTATTCAATGGGTTCAATACGTAGATACCCGTAAATGCACCCGATACGGTTTTGGTATCGGCCATACGGTCAAGCTCCGATTTCTTTTTGGTTTGGGTAATGTAAGCCTCAATATCCGCCTTTTGTTCCGGCGTAGTCAGCTCGTTCACCAACTCATGCTCGGGCGCAATCACCAAAAAGGTAACGCCAAAAATGGTATCAACACGGGTGGTGAAAACTTCAATGTTGTGAGTTGTAAGTTGTGAGTTGTGAGCTTCTTTCTTTATCGGGAACTTAACGCTTGCACCTACGCTTTTGCCTATCCAGTTGCGTTGCATTTCTTTCAGCGGCTCGGGCCAGTCAATGGTATCCAAGCCTTGTAATAAACGCTCGGCATAAGCGGTAATGCGCATGCTCCACTGCATCATTTTCTTTTGCTCAACAGGGTAACCGCCGCGCTCGCTAAAGCCGTCTTTCACCTCGTCGTTAGCCAATACAGTACCTAATGCAGCACACCAGTTAACGGTGCTTTCGCGCAGGTAGGTAATGCGATATTTCAATAACTCTTCCTGTTGTTGATTGTGGCTGTAAGCCTTCCACTCGCCGGCGGTAAAAGTGGCGGTATCTTCGTCGCTCACGGCATTAATACCCGCCGAACCTTTGGTTTCAAAGTGTTCAACCAGTTTGGCAATGCTTTCGGCTTTTTCTTCGGCCTTGTTGTACCACGAGTTAAACAGCTGCATAAAGATCCACTGCGTCCACTTGTAGTAACCGGGCGAACTGGTGCGCACCTCGCGGCTCCAGTCGAACGAGAAACCTATCTGATCGAGCTGACGGCGGTAGGTGGCAATATTTTCTTCGGTAGTAAGTGAAGGGTGCTGACCCGTTTGTATGGCATACTGCTCGGCAGGTAAACCAAACGAATCGTACCCCATCGGGTGCAATACATTAAAGCCCTTAAGGCGTTTATAACGTGCAAAAATATCAGAAGCTATATAGCCCAGCGGGTGCCCAACATGCAGGCCCGCGCCCGATGGGTACGGAAACATATCCAGCACATAGTATTTTGGTTTAGTACTGTTGTTGTCGGCTTTAAAGGTTTGCTTCTCCGCCCAAAACTGCTGCCACTTTTGCTCTATATCTTTAAATTGATAATCCATAGTATACTCCGAAAAATAAAGTCTGCGAAAATAACAAAGTTTGGCGACTAAGGGTAGCAATTAGCCGATTAAGTTGAGTAGTGAGTGGTTAATGGTGAGTAGAGAGTAGTGAATGGGGAATAGTAAGTCGTGAATGGTTAGGGGCGGGTGGTGAGTTGTGGAGGGTTAATGGTAAATAGCCGGTAGGTAGGGGTTTGATAGTAAGCAATAAATTTGTGCCTCTTAAGTAGGGGAGTGGCGGGTGATAAGTTTGCATTATTTAACAAGTATAATTAGGGTAGATATGTGGTGCATTCAATAATATGTATTTGGAAAATCAATGACAGTGGTTCTTATTTCCCGGCAGTCCCGCTTTTCGCTCATACGCCACAGGCATTAGGCGCAAGGCCGGTATCGCTGCAATCGGGTTTAGGATGGGGTAGGTAAGTGCTATCATCACAGCGGTTGACTCACCCGATCTTCGCTTCGCTGGATCACCCTCTCTACTACGTAAAGAGGGATTTATCAGGGTGCTCTTTTTTATTGTAGTTTTCTGTATACCCTTTTTTCGCTTGCGAAAGAGAGGGTCGCCCAGCGAAGCGTAGGCGGGGTGAGTTAGCTATAATAACAATGGCTCCAAAAATCTCCGTGTAACTCTGTGTTCTCCCTCTGTGTTCTCTGTGGTTAAAAAAATCTCCCCGTCCCTGTGGTAAAACAACAACCTTGCAAAAGAGCCCTCCAATACATCACATTTAAAAAACGTATACTTGCTAAACCATGAAACGCCTGATATCCAATCTTACCTTCCAGGTTATTGTAGCTATTATTTTAGGAGTAATAGTCGGTTTGTATTTTAAAGACTTTGCACCGGCCGCGCAGGTAATCAGCAAAACCTTTATCAACCTGATCACCATGCTGATAGCGCCTATCATATTCTTCACCATAGTGCTGGGCATAGCCAACATGGGCGATATGAAAAAAGTGGGCAGGGTAGGAGGTAAGGCACTGCTCTATTTTGAAATTGTAACCACTTTCGCGCTGGTGATCGGCATAGCGGTAGCCAATATCTTAAAACCGGGCAAGGGGATAGACGTAAGTAAGGGCGCCGATGCTTCTAAAATTGCCGGTTACCAAAAGGCCGCCGAAGAAATGCAATGGGGCGACTTTTTCGCGCATATTATTCCGCATAATATATTCGATGCCTTTGCCAAAGGCGATATTTTGCAGATCCTTTTCATCGCGATATTATTCGGCTACGGCCTTAGTAAAATGGGCGAAGCGGGCAAATTGCTTATCAGCACGTTCGATAAATTAGGGAAGGTGTTCTTTAATATCATGAAGGTAGTAATGGCGCTGGCGCCTATTGGCGCTTTCGGCGGCATGGCCTTCACGGTGGGCACTTACGGCACCAAGGCATTATTACCCATGGTAAAACTGATGGGTTCGGTTTACCTTACTATGTTCCTGTTCGTTTTTGTGGTGCTTAATATTATCTGCTACCTGTACAAGTTCAGCCTGTGGCGCTACCTCAAATATATTCGGCAGGAAATACTGATCGTGCTGGGTACGTCGTCGTCCGAATCGGCCCTGCCGAGTATGATGGATAAGATGGAAAAGTTCGGCTGCTCGCGGTCGGTGGTAGGATTGGTGATCCCTACCGGGTATTCATTTAACCTGGATGGCACAACCATTTATCTATCCATGGCGGTCATATTTTTGTCACAGGTATTTGATATCCCACTATCGCTGGAGCAGCAGCTTACCATTATCGGGATACTGATGGTTACTTCCAAAGGAGCCGCTGCGGTAACCGGCGGGGGCTTTATCGTACTCACCTCAACCCTCGCGGCCATAAAAGTTATCCCGGTAGAAAGCGTAGCCATACTGCTCGGGGTAGACAGGTTTATGTCGGAAGCCCGTGCTATCACCAATCTGATAGGCAACGGTATTGCAACTATTGTAGTGGCTAAAAGTGAAGGGGAGTTTACTCCGCAGGCTATTGAAGGAGATAATAATATATGATAAAGAGCTGGCGCACGCGTGCCGCGTGTGTCTAACAAGTCAAACTATATAAATGAGTAGAAAATATAAGTTCCTAAACAAGGAAGGATTGTATTTTGTGAGTTTTAGTACTGTTAATTGGATTGATGTATTCGTAAGATCAATTTATAATGAAATAGTGATTGAAAGTTTAACCTATTGCCGTATAAATCTTGGATTGGAGATATACTGCTGGTGTATAATGCCAAGCCATATCCATTTGATATTTCGGGCCAAAAACAATAATCCTGAAGTAATATTAGGCAGATTTAAAGAACATACATCAATCAAATTGTAAAAGCAATTGCCGGGAATATTCAGGAGTCGAGAAAGGAATGGATGATTTGGATGTTTGAACGGGCGGCAGCAAAAAGTAGTAATGTAAAGCAAAGGCAATTTTGGCAGCATCATAATCAACCAATTGAATTATGGAGTGCAGAAGTGATAGAACAAAAAGCAGATTATATTCATAACAACCCGGTAGAAGCGGGCTTTGTAAATGAGCCACACCATTGGAAATATTCGAGCGCGGCAGATTATGCCGGTGAAAAGGGATTGCTTGAAATAGATTATTTATGAAAATTGACTGCTTTATGAAGGCACACGCGGCACGCGTGCGCCAGCACCTCAATTTTGAAATAGATTGCAGGGAATAAGTAGTTAAATTAAACATATTGTAAAAAGACATATGCGATACGTATATGTCTTTTTACAATATAAAATGTGCTGGCGCACGCGTGCCGCGTGTGCCTTATAAGTTACATCACCGGCGGTGTACACTTATTCACCAGCTTCAGCGTATAATCAGGGTTAAGCGGCTCATTGGTTTGTGCCAAACGTTGAGCGCCGGTGCTGGCCGGGCAGGCTATCCCATGCGGACCGTCATAGATCAGCGGTTTGTTACCCAGCTTATCAATCAATTCCTGCGGAACGTAGATCTGTACCCTTGTAATGGAATACCCCTGTGGAAAATAACGGATGTAATAACCATCAGGATGCAGAGCCCATGTACCCGAAGGTACAACGCTATTTGGCGGCGCTATACCGGCAAGTATCGCGTACTTCTCCATTTCTTCGTAGCTGGCATTGCCTGATGCGGCCAGTCTGCGAATGTTATTTTCGGCTTCAAATACCGCTTGTATAGGTTCAGGCAGTTTGCTTTTTGCTTGCTCCATTATGTTGGCCGGTAATACACCCAGTGCACCGCCTTCCAGCATCAACAATTGTTGCGGGGTTAGCAGTATGGTGGCAGTAGCCTTAATTTCGGTGCTGAAATCAACAAAGCGGGTGCGGGCAATAATGGCCCATAGTAATATTTGTATGCTGTGTTGATTTACTTCGGCATGTTTTTCAGCACTTTTTAAAATAAGAACAACTACTTCTTGCTTGGGGCCTAAAACCGGAGCGAGCATGTAACCGTCGCCGCTGCTTGGGCCGTGGGTACCGGCATGCAGGCAATAACTTTTGTTGGTCATTTCGTAAAACCCGGCGCACAGGTAAAAGCCGCCGGTAGGTGCTTTGGGCAGCAGGTATAAGGCTTGCGGTTTTTGCCCTTCCTGAAAAGATGGCGGCTTGGTGCCTTCCATATTTACATCTTTAAAGTTGGTGGTAATGGCAGCAGGCTGTTTCAGTATCTTGTTAAGACCACCCTTGCCTGCAAATTCGGCGCCTTTATCGAGTATGCTTTTGCCTAAGCTGCCAAATTGCGCTAAGCTGGTTTGTGTATGGAGCAGGAGTGATAAAGCCGCTCCAATGATCAGGAAACTTTTTTTCATGGTTAGAATGTTTTTTTAGGTGGAGGCAAAATAAATAAATAGTGTTAATTATAAGGTAGTTTACTGTATAAAGTTTGCCCAGTATTAAATTAACGTCATTTATGGGTAGCCGCCCAAAAAATAATTTGACATTATACCCAATAACTTTAGCTTTGCCATTATTAAAGAAAATAAGCCAATGAGTGTTCTTGTAAATAAAGATTCCAAAGTAATAGTTCAGGGTTTTACCGGTAATGAGGGTACATACCATGCGTCACAGATGATTGAGTACGGCACGCAGGTTGTTGGCGGGGTAACCCCGGGCAAAGGCGGTCAGCAACATTTGGAAAGACCGGTTTTTAATACCGTTAAAGACGCGGTTGACCAAACAGGTGCTGATGTATCTATTATTTTTGTGCCACCGGCATTTGCTGCTGACGCTATTATGGAAGCTGCCGAAGCCGGCATCAAAGTTATTGTTTGTATTACCGAAGGTATCCCTACAAAGGATATGATACAGGTGAAAGAATATCTTACCGATAAGGACAGCCGCTTAATTGGCCCTAACTGCCCAGGTATTATCACTGCCGATGAGGCTAAAATTGGTATTATGCCGGGCTTTATCTTCAAAAAAGGTAACGTTGGTGTAGTTTCAAAATCAGGTACTTTAACTTACGAGGCGGTTGACCAGGTGGTTAAAGCCGGTTTAGGTATTACTACGGCTATCGGTATCGGTGGCGACCCAATTATTGGTACGCCTACTAAAGAAGCTGTTGAGTTATTAATGAAGGATCCTGAAACTCACGGTATCATCATGATTGGTGAAATTGGTGGTGGTATGGAAGCTGAAGCTGCCCGTTGGATCAAAGAACACGGTACTAAGCCGGTTGTAGGATTCATCGCAGGTCAAACAGCGCCTCCGGGTCGTCGTATGGGCCACGCCGGTGCAATTGTTGGTGGTGCTGATGATACAGCTGCCGCCAAAATGAAAATTATGGCCGAGTGCGGTATCCGCGTGGTAGAATCACCTGCCGAAATTGGCGCTGCAATGGCAGAAGAATTGGCGAAACTGTCAGTTTAAATTTAAAATTTCAACTTTGAGATATAAGAAAGATCCTGGCTTTGGCCGGGATTTTTTGTTTTACAGAGTTTTATCGATAATTAACCGCAGAGGTAACGGAGGTTTGCACGGAGTTACGCGGAGTTTTTATTGAGCTATGAGTTTCTGTGAAAATGCTGAATGTTGATTTATTGGGTTTTTGTCATAATTAAAATCTTTAAATTTATATCAATGAAAAAAGGTAAAGAGTTTGTTTTTAAAGAGAGGAATCTGCTTTATGAATGTGTTTTTACAGCGATGTTTTTTTTGTTTATTGTATGGATGATAATTAAGCTAAGCGATCGACCTTTGGTATTGTTAGTAATAGGATTGGTGCCTTGTGTTATGTTATATTTTCAGGCTTACACAATTATTGTTGCCAAGCAGTTTAATAAGGCTGATTACGGAAAAAAGATAATAATAAGTGAAGATAGATCAAGCCTGATATTTATTCAGAATAACAAAAAAATAGAAATTAAAAGCGATGATGTTGTTAGAGTAGAAATATATAGCCAAAAAAATATAGGGAAATTCGGCACGTTCAATTACTTATTAATATATACAAACATGGATAGCTTTCTTATTACCCAATTCACGGTCCCGCAACTAATCTATAATAGATCTCTTGAATCTTTTTTAAGCAAGAAACCACGGGTATATTTTAAAAAATTAAATAATTATATTGACAATAAGCTTGCCTCTTAAATCATTCACCAACTCACCTCAACACCGTTACCACCTTCTCCATCGCTTTCCAGTGTTCACCTTTTTTGTAGAGCAGTTTGCTGAACGGTAGCCGCGAGCGGATGGCTTTGTTATAATCTACACCCATTACACGGTAGCGGATGGTTTTATCACTCATAAGTGAATGTATGGCTTGTGAGTAGGGCGTAGGGCCCGTCATGCCGTGTACGCTGTTGGGGTAGCGGTTGTGTTTGATGTTATCTACCACAATATCAATAGTGCGCTTTAAAAACGGGTGCCCGGCCTCGTAGATCATCGCCCATTGCACAAAAATACCGGGATGACGTTCTTCGGTAATTACGGCTACGTCATCGGGTTTAATAAAGCTATCCAGCGCACCCGGTACATAAGCGTCGATATCCAAATACACACCGCCTTTTTTATAGAGGATACAATACCTGAAAAAGTCGGCCTTAGCCGCGCCAATATTCAGCTTGTTGTAGGCATTGGCCACTTCGCCTGCAAACTCGGCGTTCATAAAGGCTTCTATGCGGGCATCATCGTAGAACTCATAGTCGTAGGCCTTATTCCTGAACTTTAGCCATTGAATAGCCAGGCGGTTAATGAAAGGCAACTGCCTGCGTTTAAAAGTTTGGTAGATAACCTTAGGGATAGCCATAGATGATATTTAGCAGTAAAGGTATATATTGTTATTTAACCACAAAGTGCACAGAGATAAGAAACACGGAGTTACACAAAGCCTTATATTCTCAATAAATCTCTGTGTAACTCCGTGCAAACCTTTGTGTACTTTGTGGTTAAAAAACGATAGCAGCCCCTCGTCACCTGTTTGTAAACAAGCGTATCACCATAAAAACTTAACCACTATAAATGCGTATATTTATGTATAAAAAATACAAAAACGATATAAAAAATGCCATATAACGAGTTAACACCCGAAGAAGAAAGAGTAATATTATACAAAGGAACAGAGCGCCCGTTTACAGGTACTTTGCTCAACAATAAGGCGCAGGGCGTGTACGTATGCAAACGCTGCGATGCGCCGCTATATAATAGTGCAGATAAATTTGACAGCTTTTGCGGCTGGCCAAGTTTTGATGATGAAATACCAGGAGCGGTAAAACGCGAAGTTGATGCCGACGGCCGCCGGGTAGAGATACTTTGCAATAATTGCGGCGCGCACCTTGGTCACGTTTTCGAGGGCGAATACCTTACCCCGAAAAACACCCGCCATTGCGTAAATTCAGTGTCGATGAAATTTGTGCCGCTGGCATAAAATTTCGCAAAGGATTTGTACCTTCTTTGTATAGCATTTAGGGTGATGCTGCGAAGTGCAGATCGGTTAAGTTCTTTACCCTGTTTGCTATAAAACTTATAAGAATATTCAACGCCGGTTCATTGGTCATCATGAACCGGCGTTGTGCTTTAACCGTCGCGTGAGGGCTTAATTATCAGGCTGTTTTACAGCGTGGTTTTATCGCTCCCTTTCTTTTTATAAAGAAAATTTCTCACTTTTTTACACGGTGTTTTCCATAAATCAGCCATTTTTTACGATTGTTGATAACTCGGCTTTTTGTTTAAAACTATCACATCATAACCCCGGTATCATAACTTAACTTTGTTTTAGTAAAAAATTTACAAATGGCTATTAGTGCTACCGGGACGAGCCCTATACTGACAAACAGCCATTTTAATTTCAGCACTGGGCAAGTAACTGCCTGTATATAAATAAATTAAGTTAATAAAAAGTTAAAAAGCTTTATAGACAAATGAAGCCGGATTTGTTGTCTGTAAACTTTAGATAAATGAATAGCTACCTTTTAAGAACAAAGTAATACTATGAGCCAGGAGACAGAAGAACTATTACTAAAAGAAAACAAGGACAGGTTTGTTATACTGCCCATCAAGTATCCCGCAATTTGGGAAATGTACAAAAAATGCGAGGCGAGTTTTTGGACTGCCGAAGAAATAGATCTTTCTGATGATATGAAACATTGGGAAAACCTGAATAGCGGCGAGCGTCATTTTATATCGCACATCCTGGCGTTTTTCGCGGCGAGCGATGGTATTGTGAACGAGAACCTGGCGGTAAACTTTATGAGTGAAGTGCAACTTCCCGAGGCTCGTTGTTTCTACGGTTTCCAGATCATGATGGAGAACATCCACTCTGAAACCTACGCGCTGTTGATCGACACCTACATTAAAGATCCATCAGAAAAAGACCGTTTGTTCCATGCTATTGATACCGTGCCTTGTGTAGGTAAAAAAGCAGAATGGGCATTGCGCTGGATCAATAACGGAACATTTGCAGAACGCCTTATCGCTTTCGCGGCTGTTGAGGGGATATTCTTTTCGGGCAGCTTTTGCTCAATCTTCTGGCTTAAAAAACGTGGCTTAATGCCGGGTCTTACTTTCAGTAATGAGTTGATCTCCCGCGATGAGGGTATGCACTGCGAGTTCGCTTGTTTATTGTATAGAATGCTGGAGAACAAACTATCGAAAGAAGCCGCTACCGCCATTATTACTGATGCGGTTGAAATTGAAAAAGAATTTATAAGCGATGCATTGCCGGTAAGCCTTATCGGTATGAATGCCAAATTAATGGGTCAGTACATTGAGTTTGTAGCCGACAGATGGCTGGGCGAACTGGGCTACGATAAAGTATACGGTGCAAGCAATCCGTTCGACTTTATGGAAATGATATCCCTGCAAGGTAAAACCAACTTCTTCGAAAAACGTGTTGGCGATTACCAAAAAAGCGGTGTACTTAACGCAACTGCCGATAGCAAGTCATTCTCATTAGATGAAGATTTCTAAATAGTAGTGGATAATAGTTCAACTACACTGAACAAATAACAAGAAAAAAGGATTAATAGTTTAATATAAACAGGTTAGTGAATTGTTACTAACAGCTAAATAACTGAAAAATATGTTTGTAATAAAAAGAGACGGCAGAAAGGAATCTGTAAAATTCGACAAGATCACAGCGCGTATTGAAAAATTGTGCTACGGTTTTAATTTGGTTGACCCTATTGATGTGGCCAAGAAGGTAATTGAAGGATTATTTGACGGTGTTACCACATCCGAACTGGATAACCTTGCAGCCGAAACAGCGGCATCGTTAACTACCAAACACCCGGATTATGCTTTGCTTGCATCTCGTATAGCCGTATCTAACTTACACAAAAATACTGTAAAGTCGTTCTCTGAAACTATGCGCATGCTTTATGAGTATGTGGATAGCAAAACAGGCAAAAACGCGTCGCTTATTGCCGATGACGTTTGGGAAGTGATACAAAACAATGCCGAACTACTGGATAGTACCATCATTTACGACCGCGATTTCGGTTTCGATTACTTCGGTTTTAAAACCCTCGAAAAATCATACCTGTTAAAAATTGACGGTAAAATTGTTGAGCGTCCGCAACACTTGTTCATGCGTGTATCGGTAGGTATCCACAAGGAGGATGTTGAAAGCGCTATCAAAACATATAACCTGATGAGCGAGCGCTGGTTTACACACGCTACACCAACCTTGTTTAACGCGGGTACACCAAAACCACAAATGTCGTCGTGCTTTTTATTAACCATGAAAGATGACAGTATTGATGGTATTTACGATACTTTGAAGCAAACCGCTAAGATATCGCAAAGTGCAGGTGGTATAGGCTTAAGCATACACAATGTAAGGGCTACAGGTTCATACATCAGCGGTACTAACGGTACCAGCAACGGTATTATCCCGATGCTGCGTGTATTTAACGATACTGCCCGTTATGTTGATCAGGGTGGTGGTAAACGTAAAGGCGCTTTCGCTATTTACCTGGAGCCTTGGCATGCCGATATCTTCGAGTTTTTAGACCTGCGTAAAAATCACGGTAAAGAAGAAATGCGCGCCCGCGACTTGTTCTACGCCCTTTGGGTATCTGACTTGTTCATGCAACGCGTAGAAGCTAATGAAGACTGGAGCCTGTTCTGTCCGCACGAAGCACCGGGTTTGGCTGATTGCTTTGGCGAGGAGTTTGTGGCCCTGTACACTAAATACGAAGAAGAAGGCCGTGCCCGCCGCGTGGTAAAAGCACAGGAACTTTGGTTTGCCGTGTTAGATGCCCAGGTAGAAACCGGTACACCATACCTGTTATATAAAGATGCTGCCAACGCGAAATCAAACCAGCAAAATTTAGGTACTATAAAAAGCTCAAACCTTTGTACCGAAATTATGGAATACACCGATGCTAACGAAATTGCGGTTTGTAACCTTGCATCATTAGCATTGCCACGTTATGTAAATAACGGAGTATTTGATCATGATAAGTTATATGATGTAACCTACCAGGCTACCATCAACCTTAACCGTATTATTGATCATAACTACTACCCGGTTGCCGAAGCCGAGTATTCAAACTTAAGGCACCGCCCAATTGGTTTAGGTGTACAAGGTTTGGCCGATACCTTTATTCAACTGCGCATGCCGTTTGAAAGCGATGAGGCTAAACAACTGAACAAAGAGATATTCGAAACCATTTATTTTGCAGCCATGACGGCTTCAAAAGACCTGGCTATAAAAGATGGTCCTTATGCTACATTTGAAGGTTCACCATTGTCAAAAGGTAAATTCCAGTTCGATCTTTGGAACGTATCACCGGCCAGCAGCCGTTGGGATTGGGAAAACCTGCGCTTAGATGTAATGAACCATGGTGTACGTAACTCACTGTTAGTTGCGCCAATGCCAACCGCGTCAACCTCGCAAATATTGGGTAATAACGAGTGCTTTGAACCATATACTTCAAACATTTACACCCGCAGGGTATTAAGCGGCGAGTTTATTATTGTAAACAAACACCTGCTGCGCGATTTGGTAAACCTTGGTTTATGGACCCCGGCCATGAAAGATAAGATCATCAGCGCTAACGGATCTATACAGGATATTGCCGAAATACCTGCCGATATCAAAGAACTGTACAAAACAGTTTGGGAGATTAAGATGCGTAACATCATTGATATGGCTGCCGACAGGGGCGCTTATGTATGCCAGTCGCAATCGTTAAACCTGTTCATCAACGCGCCTAATGCTTCAAAACTTACTTCAATGCACTTCTACGCATGGAAGAAAGGCTTAAAAACAGGTATGTACTACCTGCGTACACAAGCAGCATCGCAAGCGGTTAAATTTACAGTAGAGAACCAGGGCGGTAAAAACATGGATCCGGTAATTCCGGAGCATGTTAGCCAGGTTGTTGACGAAATTCCGGCAGGCCCAAGCTGCTCAATGGAAGAAGGTTGCGTAACCTGCTCGGCATAATATTTTTTAATAGTTTTACTTTGAAAGCGGTGGCAATTATTTGTCACCGCTTTTTGATTTTGAAGGATTTGGGATATTGATGATTTAACCACAAAGGACACGAAGGTTTGCACAGAGTTACACAGAGATTCTTTTTTAGATTGCAAGGCTCTGTGTAACTCCGTGTTTTTTATCTCTGTGCCCTTTGTGGTTAAAAAAACTCTCGGAAAAAAAATCTGCAATGAAAAAATGATTTAACTACAAAGAACACAGAGGTTCGCACAGAGTTACACAGAGATTCTTTTTTAGATTGCAGGGCTCTGTGTAACTCCGTGTTTCTTATCTCTGTGTACTTTGTGGTTAAAAAAACTCTGCGGTTAAATTAATAAGCTTTGTAGTCCATCCGTCACAAAGAACCCCAACTATTTATTTGCATCGCGCAGAATACTATTTTTGTATATGGCATTAGTACATTCAAAACACGAGATCATATCCTGCGAGCGTTGCGGCGACAGGATAGAATGTAAAGCCAACTCTTATACCAAGTGCCAGTGCAGTGTAGTGCAGCTCACCCTCAACGAAACCCAGTACATCAGCGAAATTTACGATGGCTGCCTGTGCGCCAAATGCCTGTTAGCTTTACAGCAGGAATATAAAGAGATGGAGTAAGGACGAATCCCGGTGCCTTGTTGCTTGCATTGTTACAAAAACATTGCAATCGAATTCAGATTTAATTAATCTACATAAAGTCAATTTTATATATTTGGTGCCATTAAGAAATTAAACAATAACAGTTACTTATGTCAAAAATAAAAGTAGAAAATCCGGTTGTTGAGCTGGATGGCGATGAGATGACCCGCATTATCTGGAAATTCATTAAGGATAAACTGATCATTCCTTACCTTGATCTGGATATTAAGTATTACGATTTAGGTATTGAATACCGTGATGAAACTAACGACCAGGTAACTGTTGATGCCGCTAACGCTATTAAACAATATGGTGTAGGTATCAAATGTGCTACTATTACGCCTGATGAAGAGCGTGTAACAGAGTTCGGCTTAAAACAAATGTGGAAATCGCCAAACGGAACTATCCGTAATATACTTGACGGTACCGTTTTCCGCGAGCCTATTGTAATGGCAAACGTACCCCGTTTGGTTCCAAACTGGACTGCGCCTATCTGCATCGGTCGTCACGCTTTTGGCGATCAGTACCGCGCTACCGACTTTTTAACTAAAGGCAAAGGTAAACTTACAGTAACCTTCACTCCTGAAGATGGCGGCGAAGCACAATCATTTGAAGTGTTTAACTTTAAAGGTGACGGTGTTGCGTTAACCATGTACAATACTGACGAATCAATTAAAGGTTTCGCTCACGCTTGTTTTAACCAGGCGCTGATGAAAGGCTGGCCTTTATATCTTTCAACTAAAAACACCATCCTTAAAAAATACGATGGCAGGTTTAAAGATATCTTCGAAGAGATCTACCAAAACGATTATAAAGCGAAATTTGCTGAAGCAGGCATCACTTACGAGCACCGCCTGATTGATGACATGGTTGCATCGGCCTTAAAATGGAACGGTAACTTTGTATGGGCTTGTAAAAACTATGATGGCGACGTACAGTCTGACACCGTAGCACAAGGTTTTGGTTCATTAGGTTTGATGACCTCTACACTGGTTACACCTGATGGTACTGTAATGGAAGCTGAAGCAGCACACGGTACAGTAACCCGCCACTACCGCGAGCACCAAAAAGGCAGACCAACTTCAACCAACCCAATCGCGTCTATTTTCGCGTGGACCCGTGGTTTGGAGTTCCGTGGTATACTGGATAACAACCAGGAGCTGATCGATTTTTGTAAAGCTTTAGAGCAGGTTTGTATTGAAACTGTTGAAAGCGGCAAAATGACCAAAGATCTTGCTATCACCATTAAACCAAATGTGGAGCATGGTACCGATTATTTATATACTGAAGAGTTCCTGGCAGCTATCGATGATAACCTGAGAGCTAAGTTGGGTAAATAATCCGCTAATATTTTTAATGAAAAAGTCCTGCACGTTAACCGCGCAGGACTTTTTTAGTTAAATTAGTTAAAAAATTACACTATGCATATTAACCTTACCTTAAAAAGCACTCCTGTTATTCTATTGACATTCTTATTACTGGGTTGTTCCGAAAAGAAAGACCCATGTGAAGGCATGATCGGTGATATTGCGCCAAGATATATTGAACTGGAAATACGCGATAATCTTGAACGTGATCTGCTATCTCCGGAAACGCCTGGACATTACGATGTTGATCAGATAAAAGATTTAAATAAGGGACAAGTACTGATAGTACCAGCCACCGCCAATCAGGAACATCCGGGAAAAACAATGCTGATATTTTCTGCCGCGAATTTCGTAATAGGCCAAAAAACTATTGATAGCTATATTAAATTGAGTGATACAGTGGTTGACACAGCCCATACAACCATTTCTACAACTAAAGCGGGAGCCTGTTTTATTGCAATGGAGATAATTGCATTTAAATATAATAAGCAGGGTTTTACAAGTGATGTAAATAAAGGCTATTTCGTTGTGCACAAATAAATGCCAAGTTGTTTTTCATAAATCAATTTAGCATTTTCCTTTTCAGTATTAACTAATAACTTAGCGGCAATAAAACAATCAATCATGTCAGCATTATATCCGTTAAAATTCAAAACCATCTATAAAGACAAAATATGGGGCGGTAACAAAATAAAAACCTACCTGCATAAAGATTTCGGCGACCTGCCAAACTGCGGCGAAACCTGGGAAATATCAGGAGTAAAGTCTGATGTATCAGTGGTAGCCAATGGCGAACTGGAAGGCGAATCATTGGCCGAACTGCTGGAGAAATTTCAGGGTGAACTGGTTGGCGAAAAAGTGTACGAACGCTTTGGCAATACCTTTCCGCTGCTGATCAAGTTTATTGATGCCAACGAGGATCTTTCTATACAGGTGCACCCTGATGACGAATTGGCTAAAAAGCGCCACAACTCTTTTGGTAAAACCGAAATGTGGTACGTAATTGAGGCTGACAAAGGCTCAACACTCATCACCGGTTTTAACCAGGAAGTTAACGAGCAAATTTACCTTGATAAATTTAACAGCGGCCACTTAACCGACATACTTAATCGCGAAGAGGTTACTGCCGGTGATATTTACTTTTTACCAGCCGGCCGCGTGCATACTATTGGCGCGGGTTTACTGATTGCTGAAATTCAGCAAACATCAGATATTACGTACCGTATTTACGATTTCGACCGTGTTGACGATAAAGGCAACAAGCGCGAACTGCATACCGAAGAAGCTTTAGCCGCTATCGACTATAAGTTTTATCCGGAATACAAAACCCAGTACGAGCATACCAAAAACAAAGCGGTAGAAGCGGTTACCTGCCAATACTTTACCACCAGCGTACTCGACTTTACCGAAAATACCACACGCGATTACACTAACCTCGATTCGTTCGTGATACACGTTTGCGTGGAGGGTGCCTATACCCTTAAATACGATGGCGGCGAATTAGCCGTTAAAATGGGCGAAAGCATCCTGCTGCCAAAAACAATTAACCACGTAGAGCTGGTTACCGAAGGCGGCTTCAAAATATTAGAAAGCTTTGTAGGCTAATATTCATCTCTCAACTATGGCAACTTTTTAAAGTTGCCATAGTTTTCTTTTTGTCTTCTTACTGTCGCGAGTTTAGCACAGCGTAACTCGTGACTAAGCATGGCGAAAGCTTTCAGCTTTCGTTACCCTCTAAATTTGTTGTTGTTAATTCGTTAAGCTGAAAGCTTAACCCATGTGTCATCACGAGTTACGCTGTGCTAAACTCGCGACAGCGTGGGGCTACTTTTAAAGTCCTCTCCTTTGGAGAGATTTAGGTGAGGCTTCCTTCACGTCAGCAAACAGCTTCGGGCGAAAACGGGCAGAACTTTAAGGCTATGAGCGCAAAGGCGGGCATAGTGAACTTGTTGCATGCGGGGGAGGAGTGAGCGGCAGGGCAAAAGTTCCAGCCCCAAGTTCTGCACGTTTTGCAGGGGAGGCCTTGTGCGGCAAAGAAGCCTATTGCTGGACAAGCCGTTATTCGCTGTTTGTTTGTTTTTTATAGGTGCTCATGAGATCGCTTCGCTTAGTCTGTTACTTTTGTGGCGACAAAAGTAATGGGGCCCTGCGCCCAAGAGCAGACTAACGTTAATCACAGCACAAACACAGCCTAAGTAGATATCGCTTCGTACCTTACAGCAATAACAATAGTTTAAACCTCACCCTCTCTCTTCCTCAAAAACCACTCAGTACTTAAAAGAACCAGTATCAGTAGGAATACCCATTTCACATCAACCAGATCGCTGTAATTTTTATCCTCGTATACTACGGTTTTGATGTTATCATTTTTGCGGATGAGGTCGGCAAGTTTGCTGATGTCGGATGGTTGCAGCATGGTGCCGCCGCTTTGTTTGGCTATGTTTTGTAATAATTTATGATTGGCGGTACTTTGCCTTGCCTCTAAGTTCAGTTGTTTGATGGTAAGTTGCCCGGTGGCATTGAACGCACGTTCGCCAAGTTTGGTGGCGGCAGTATAGCTGTATTCGCCCGATGGCAGCGCGCCTGCATCTAAGCTATAACTTTGGCCGTTGCGGGTAAACAAATAATTGTAATGTTTCCCGGTTTGGCTTTTCAGGTCTATTTTTACATCGGGTGTGTTTACCAGTTCGAGGGCATCATTATATAGTTCTGCATTAATGAGGATGTTTTCGCTTTCATCAAATACATTTTTGGCCGGGTAAATCCTGAACTGTTGTTTATTGGCGTTAGCAGTTAAATACTGTACCGACTGGCTTAGCAATTCATCAATAGCATGGTTGCTGCCATAAGTGTTAAACTCGGCCAGTTTCCATCGCCAAAGGCCTTCACCGGCAAGCACCGCGGTACGCCTGCCATTATCATCGCCGAAGGCCAGTAGGGGATAAGAGGTGCTCACATTGCCTATTCGCTGTTTTAGCAATACGCCCGATGCCGCCACCGAACCATAGTTGCCGAAAGGCGCCTGTAAAGGCGGCAAATGGCCCAATTTATCTCGGGTAGAATCAGACAGCGTAAAGGCCGAAAATTCATTTACAGGCTGCGCGAATACCTCCTGCATTTCACCGCTACCGCTTATCTTAACTGTTTTTTGGCTGCTGTTAAAATCGCCGATATTGCTTTGCGCGCCTATGGTATACCAAATCGGTACTTTAGCGTTACCAATAAACTTTTGCACCACCGCCGAACTGCCGCCCGAAAGCTGGTACAGGATAATCAAACTATAATCGCCCGGTTTTACCTGCGACAGATCAGTTAGCGAAGTGGTTTTTACTTCGTAGTTCTTGTTACTTTCAATCCCCGTTTTTATCACGCTGATATCGGGGTGGACAGCCTGGTAAACCAGCAATACCTTTTGTTTGGCATCCAGTACATCTATGTAGATCAGTTCGGTATTGTTTTCGGTTGATAGCTCGTTTTTAACCGGGGCAACGCTGATGCTAAATTTATGCAGCCCTTTTTTATCTGCTGTAAGCTTAACCGGAATTACTTTTTTAAACGAATTGCCGGTAACCGCTATGCTTTGCGAATGTACCTGCCTGCCATCCTCGGTAACTGATAAACGCATGGTTTCGCCGTTGCTTTGGTAAGCTTCGGCCAGTACTTCTATAATGAAATCATTGCCCAAAAAAGCGGTTTTGTTGTAGCTGATGTTGCCTATCAGCAGGTCGCGTTTTGGTACGGTATCACCAAGGGCAATGGTGTAAATGCTGCTTTTGAAATTACGGGCCTCGTATTGCGGATCGGTTCCCTGGTTGTACAAGCCATCGGTAGCCAATACTACCGCGCCAATGTTGCGGTTTACAAAGCGTTCGTTAAGTTGCTTTAATGCCGATGATATATCGGTTTGCTTGCCCGCAAATGTGCCCGACAAGCCATTGTGCAATTTACTATCGAAATTAAAAGCATGTACCTCGTAATCGTCGCCCAGTTGTTGCTGAAGTTTGGATAGGGAGCTTACTAAATCTTGTTTGGATAGGGCAGGACTAATAGTTATGGATTGTGAATTATCCTGCGCAATAAGTACCAGCGGCTTTTCGGGTTTATAATTTACCGACTTTACCAATGGTGATAACAATAACAGCGCGATGATGAATACCGCCAAAGCCCGCAAGGCCAGCAAACCATATCTGAATTTATTGCTTAGGTTAACCGGCTGGCGGTACATGAGCCAGGCATACAGTAAACCGGCAAGCACACCAACAGGCAGCCACCATACCGAAACCGAACCCCATGTTATTGAAAATAAAAACAGCATATCTGGATTAACCAAATATGCTGTTTTTTATTCTTAAAAAGTAAGCGGATTGACGCTAAGCACCAATTTTAATGCTTAGTGCAAAGTTGCGTACGGTTAGCTTTTGATTTTTGAATTTTAACTTTTGACTTAACCCTACAGCATACCGCCGTCAACAGGGATAACCTGTCCGGTGATGTATGCTGCCATATCTGAAGCCAGGAATACGCAGGCATTAGCCACGTCTTCTACCTCGCCGGCACGTTTAAGCGGAATTGCCGCTGCCCAGCCTTCAACCACTTTGGGGTCTAATACGTCGGTCATTTCGGTGCGGATAAAGCCCGGTGCAACCACGTTAGTACGTATGTTACGTGAGCCTAACTCTTTAGCTACCGATTTTGAGAAACCAATAATACCCGCTTTTGATGCCGCGTAGTTCGATTGGCCCGCGTTACCCTGTACACCCACTACCGAGCTCATGTTGATGAATACACCCTTACGGTTCTTCATCATAATTTTTGAAGCGGCTTTGGTTACGTTGAAGATAGATTTCAGGTTAACATCCAGTACCTCGTCCCATTGTTGTTCGGTCATGCGCATTAACAGGCCGTCTTTGGTGATACCGGCATTGTTAACTACTATATCCAGTGTGCCAAAATCGGCAACGATATCATTGATCAGTTTTTCGGCCTCGTCAAATTTCGACGCGTCAGAACGGTAACCTTTTACTTGTGTGCCAAAACTTTGCAGTTCGGTTTCTAAGGCTTGTCCTTTTTCTACCGACGATAAATAAGTGAACGCTACGTTTGCGCCATGTTCTGCAAATTTTTCCGCTATTTTGCGGCCTATACCTTTTGAAGCGCCGGTGATGAGCGCGGTTTTTCCTTCTAATAATTTCATTATTCCAGAATTGATTTCGAGGGGGTGAAGTTAGGAAAATTAGTCCGAAAGTTGGAAAGGCTGTAAATTGAAGTTAACGCCTGCTTTAATGCCTTTTTATGCGTATTTTGCGTAGTGACTGATCGTAAGCACGTATTCCAATATTAATAAACAACTGTGAGCAATATAAAACAGATCGTTTCCGCGAAGACTTTATATCTGCATATTATACTTGGCTTCATTATTTTATTGGTAGCGCTGTTTTTTCTGGCATTTTGCAGTGAGTTTATTTGGTGGGAGCTTTTTGGTGAAGGAGCACACTCTGATGAGGTTTATCATCCAATAGCGGTAGTAGTATTCGGGCTATATCCATATCTTTTATTGATGGTGATGGCTGTCTTTTTATTATTGAAAAATTACAGAATACAAAGATGGCCCCAGGTTAAATGTTACGGAATAATCGTGATATTGATTATGCTGTTATTTATTGCTCAAAAAATGTTTCTACCCGATCTGTTTGCTTAATATTGCAACTTTTATACTGAAAAGGGAGTAATAGGGCAGTGGATTGAAAGTTTTGAACTACTTTTATAAAACATATATACCTTTTAAACAGTTTATACCGTTTAAGTGAAAGACGCCATTATAATTATATGATGAAATTTTATACCCGTGTAGTGATATTAACGTTTTTGGCCGGTTTTACAACGCTGGCGTCAAAAGCGCAAATAGGGTTTAATTACGATCAGTACGATCTGGGTTTTGCCATAAATGCCAACCAGGTATTCAGCGATGCCGAAAAAACCACCACCACCGTTTCAGGAACGGTTAATTTTACCTTTAATGCTACACCATATACCAATTTCGCATTTGAATTTCAGGCAGGCAAACTAAAAGGGGGTGATTCGGTAAAGTATGCATCGGGCCGTCAGTTCGAAAATAATTATAAAGCTGTAGTTTTCAGGGGCCAGTTGCAGGCAGGTGAGTTTATCGATTATTCGCAAAGCCAGATCGCCAACTTCCTGAAAAACGTATACGTTTCATCCGGTTTAGGGATGACTTTTAACAGCATCAGTAAAATAAGCCGTACCTCGCCGCAGATACCCGGCTACTATAGCCCCGGCGAAAATGTTTCAAAAGTACTCTTCATCCCGCTTAGGGTAGGCTATGAGTTTAAGGTATTTAACCAGTACGATATCCCTACTTTTAAGGTGGATCTGGCTTACCAGTATAACCTGATGATGGGCGATAACCTTGATGGTTACGATGCAGGGCAACGTAACGATACCATGGGACAAATTGTGTTAGGTATGAAATTCAGCCTGGGCGGTACTACCTCTTACCGCAAAAAAGTTTCTTACTAATTCTGCTCATTTAATATAGCTGCCGTAAAACTTTGGCAGGGTTTTTAATGTTGATATTATAACATATAAACTGAAAAGCTATGAAAATAGATGAAACATATCCCGGTTTTGATGATGAAAGCCCGGATCGCGATGAGAAACTAAAATACACATTGGGTGATGACGAACCGGGTGAAACTACCGATAAGGACGACCTGAAATATAATCCCGAGGATGATAGCTTTGAGTATGATGTTGAAAGCGAAGATCCTGATTATGATCACCCTGATCCATACAATACTTCCGTTAAAAACGGCGACGATATAAACTCAACCTACGACGAGTCAAACCCTTACGCGGTTGATGAATACATCCCCAACGAAAGCCTCGAAACCGATGTTGATAAACTGGGAATGCACATTGATAGCGGCAAAATTGTAGAAGTTGACCCGGTCGACGAAGCCATATCGCGCACCCCCGAAGACGATCGTGACGACCTCGATGAAGAAGGTTATCCTAAGAATGACCGTGAAAATTTTAAGTAATTGATCAGTATAAAAAGAGCTGTCATTCTGAAGAACGAAGAATCTATTATTCGATTAGTATATCGAAGAAGATTCTTCACTATGTTCAGAATGACAGCTTTATAATAGGTTCCCTCTTAATCGAACTCCAAATTAAACCTGCTCCTTAACTCCAATAATTTCGGGTTTTTATTGGCCATGTATTGAAATTTCTCTACAGCGGTGTAAGGGCGGCGGGTTACGGCAAGTTGTTGTTCATCTACCCTAATCTCCACTTCCACATCAAAATTGCGCAGATTGGTACGCAGGTAATTGAGCAGGTATGGTTTTTCATCCCTTACAGCGGCTTCCTGTACCTTGTTTTCTACCACAACCTCAAACAGCACAGGGTTAAGCATGGTTGGCCTGCTTGCCGAAAATACGGTACTCAAACTCATGGGCTTACCTTCGCTTTTTATCTTTTCGGCGTAGTTTCCCCAGTGTTTTAAAAAGTCTTCGGGTGTAAAAGCCTCCTTGTCGTTACCTTTCAGGTAGGGGTCTTCCTCTTCTTCCAATACCTCTGTATCAGCCCCCATATCGTTAAGCGACGGAATTTTTATCGACGATGATGTTACCTTTAAATTGGGTATCATCACTTTAGGCCGTTCTGTAGCTACCACCGGCGCGGGCTCTTTAACAGCCGCTTTCGCCGGTTCGGCAGGTGCCGGTACAGCAGTAGGCTGCGCCCTGTTATAGGTTAAGGGGGTATCGCTTATTACGGGGATACTATTATTAACAGCCGCGGTTTGTACCGGCGGCGGAGTGCTTATTGCTGAGGTATCAGGTTTTTTTTTTAGCTCCCCTTCGGGCAGCACTGCGGATGGTGAAAGAGCCGCGTTAAATAAAGCGCCGAGATTACACATTTTTAGCAGAGCCAGTTCAACCTGTAAACGCTGGTTTTTACTCAGCTTATAATTAAGGTCGCACTGGTTGGCGATGTTCATGGCCGAGAGCAGGAACGATACCGACGATGTCTGCGCCTGCTGCATGTATTTTGCTTTAATGCCTTCGCTTACTTCCAGCAATTTTAAAGTGGCGGTATCTTTACCCACCAACAGATTGCGAAGGTGTTCGGACAGGCCCGAAATAAAATGGGCCCCATCAAAGCCTTTATTCAAGATTTCATCAAAAAACAGCAGTGTTTTGGCGCTGTTCTCCTGCAATAAGCTATCGGTGATGTTAAAGTAGTAATCATAATCGAGTATGTTCAGGTTATTGATTACCGACGAATAGGTAACGTTACCACCCGAAAAGCTCACGATCTGATCGAACATGGAAAGGGCATCCCTTAAACCGCCATCCGCCTTTTGGGCGATGATATGCAGGCCATCCTGCTCGTAAGTTACACTTTCTTTTTGGGCGATGGATGCCAGGTGCGATGCCATATCTTCCACACGGATGCGGTTGAAATCGAATATCTGGCAGCGCGAAAGTATGGTTGGCAGTATTTTATGCTTCTCGGTAGTAGCTAATATAAATATGGCATAGTTAGGCGGTTCCTCAAGCGTTTTCAGGAAAGCGTTGAATGCCGCCTGCGATAGCATGTGAACCTCATCTATAATATATACTTTATATTTTGCGGCCTGGGGCGGTATACGTACCTGTTCTATCAGGCTGCGGATATCATCAACCGAGTTGTTTGACGCGGCATCAAGCTCATGTATATTAAAGGAGTTGCCATTCATGAACGAACGGCACGAATCGCAGGTGCCGCAAGCCTCGCCATTAGGTTGCAGGTTAAGGCAATTAATGGTTTTCGCGAGTATACGTGCACAGGTTGTTTTGCCCACACCACGCGGACCGCAGAACAAAAATGCCTGCGCCAGCTGGTTATTTTTAATGGCGTTTTTGAGCGTGTTGGTTACATGTTGCTGACCTACAACGGTTTCAAAAGTAGCCGGGCGGTATTTGCGAGCCGAAACAATAAAATTATCCACAGGTATAAAGGTAGCAAGAAAATAATACTAATTAAAGAGCCCGGTAAACCTTTGTTCAATTAGTAATATGAACAGGTTATTGCAGCTCTTCTTCAGGCAGATGATCGTCGTCATCTTCATCGCGGGTTAGCCAGTCGGCCCCGGTTTTAATAAGATTCATATCATTTTCATCGGCCATCAGGTCGTCAAAAACCTCATCATCTTCATCATCCCAGTCGCCCTCAATGGGCGCGCTTCCCCGGCCTGCAATAATAATGGTATCGGCTACAGGGGCATCATCATGTATATATTGATTTTGTAAAGTACTCATAAGTAATGTGTGCAATAGCGGTACCCAAAATAGGGCTTTGTTAGCGCCCAATAATCATGGAATTATAATATTTGTATCCCGGTTATCTCTTTTACCTTATAATAGCCTTTCGCCTGCGGCAAATACACTTCAATTTCCTGCCAAGTTATCTTCAGCTTTTTACCCGCAAGCTTAGTAGTAACGCCCATAAATGCCTCTGATCCGGCAAATTGCTTTAGCCAAATAAATGATTTTTCGCTGCCGCCTTCGGTTACTACTATATAATTGAAACCTTTATTATCTATACGCTTAAAAGTGCCTGTGGTAGATTGTGCGGTCGCCGTTTTAGATTGAGCAGCCATTAATGATGATAATTTTATAAAGGGCGCGCATTGCTGTTTCATTAAGTTTACGCCAATACTCATACCCAGTTTATGTAGCGCCGGCTGATCGGTCATTTCAACGCCTTGTTCGCCTGCAATAATTACAAGCAGATCAGTGTGTTTTAAAAAGCACGACATGAAGGCATCTGTGGCTTCTGGTTTGGTTGTAAGCTTGGTCATGTCAATTTTACCTAAATCACTGCAAAGTGAATCAAGCAGTTGTTGTTCAGTTGCACTGGGCTTTGTTTGCGCGAAAGATGCGGAAGCAGATAAAAGAGCAAGGCAAAGGATGAATAGTAATTTCTTCATGATATAGTTTAGTTGTTAATTAAGCGAATTTGATGCTGTTAAATTACAGATTAACTATGGTTGCATAAAATAAAATTTCTTCTTACATTTGCGTCCCCGTTTGTGCGGGGATAAATAATTAAAAATCAAAGTATAATAATGCAACAGTACGAAATCGTGATCGTTCTAACCCCGTTGTTATCAGAAGACATTGCTAAAGAGGCTATCGCCAAATACAGCAAAACCTTAACTGATGGCGGAGCCGAAATTGTCCAGGAGGATAATTGGGGTTTGAGAAAATTAGCGTACCCTATCCAAAAGAAAACTACAGGGTACTATCACTTAACTGAATTCAGGGCTCCAGGTGAATTAATTAACAAATTGGAGATTGAATTAAGACGCGATGAGCGTGTTTTGCGTTTCCTTACTATCGCTTTGGATAAACATGCCATTGCTTACAATGAGAAAAAACGTAGCGGTGCTTTCAATCAAAAGAAATCAGCTAAAACAGAGGAGGGCGCAAACTAATGGCAAACGACCAAATTAAATACGTTACCGCTCCTAAAGTGGAGGATAACCGTAAAAAATATTGCCGTTTCAAGAAAAACGGTATTAAATATATCGATTACAAAGACGCTAACTTCCTTTTGAAATTTGTTAACGACCAGGGTAAAGTATTACCTCGCCGTTTAACAGGTACTTCATTGAAGTTTCAGCGTAAAGTGGCCCAGGCTGTTAAGCGTGCACGCCACATCGGTTTATTACCTTATGTTACAGATTCATTAAAATAATAATAGGAGGTAAAACAAATGGAACTTATTTTAAAACAAGATGTAAAAAACCTGGGTGATAAAGACGATGTAGTAAGCGTTAAACCAGGTTATGGCCGTAACTTCCTTATCCCTAAGGGTTATGCTATATTGGCTACTGTGTCTGCACGTAAAGTTTTAGCAGAAAACATTAAGCAGGCTCAATTTAAACAAGATAAAATTCGTAAAGATGCTGATGCTATCGCAGCTCGTTTAGAAGGTGTTAAACTTACTATCGGCGCTAAAGCAGGCGAAAGCGGTAAAATATTCGGAGCTATCAACACCATTCAGATTGCTGACGCGTTGAAAAAAGAAGGCTTTGATGTTGACCGTCGTCGTATCACTTTCGAGCAGGAGCCAAAAGTGATTGGCGAGTACGTTGCAAACGTAAACCTGCACAAAGAAGTGAAAGTTCAGGTACCTTTCGAAGTAGTAGCTGAATAATTTCAATTTCGGATTTTCAAATTCGAATTTTTGATATAGATTTAAAAGGTGTTTAGTGAAAGCTAAACACCTTTCTTTTTTGGTGTCGGATTTTTTTTATGAAGCGTAAAACAACTAATAAACGTGCGGGCAAGAGTAGCAGGGGGATATTTAATAACGGTATTGTTAGGCTGCTGCTGCGGGTAATAAAGCTTGCGGTTATTATTTTTGTAGGCGCCAGCCTGTTTGGCGTACTGCTGTTCCGCTTTGTTAACCCGCCTTTTACCCTGTTGATGATTGAGCGCGGCTTTGAACGTAAAGCCGATGGTAAAGACTGGAAGATTGACAAAGACTGGGTAAGCTTCGAGCAAATTGCCGACCCAATGAAACGTGCCGCCGTAGCCGGTGAAGATCAGCTGTTTTTAGAGCACCACGGCTTCGATTTTAACGCCATTGAAAAAGCTATCGACAGAAACCAGCACAGTCGTAAGCTGATTGGCGGCAGTACCATATCGCAGCAAACCGCCAAGAACGTTTTCCTTTGGCCGGGGCGCTCCTACATTCGTAAAGGGTTTGAGGCCTATTTTACTTTGCTGATAGAAGTTTTCTGGAGCAAGAAACGTATTATGGAGGTTTACCTCAATGTAATTGAAATGGGCGATGGTATCTATGGCGTGGAGGCCGCGTCGCAAGCCTACTTCCACAAGCACGCTTCAGAGCTGAATAAGTACCAGGCTGCCGCCATAGCATCCATATTCCCAAGTCCGCTGAAATGGTCGGCCACAAACCCGAGCAAGCGGGTAAAGCACAGGCAGTTCCTGATCAGGAAAAATATGCGGAGATTGGGACCGTTAGATTTTTAAGATTACAGAAAAGACATTCCGGATAGTTCTTTATTTAGCCATCAGTTAGCCGTAAATAATGTTTCAAGCTTTTTTACAGCATTATTACGGGCTTTAATGTAGAGATAGTGCAATAAGATGCGCAATACAACTACTCCCGAAATGATCACCAGCAGGGGTATTGCTGAAAACTGCCGTTCGGCATCCTTTACCAAAGGCACAATTACTGCCATAATCATCATTAGGGCGAACCACACAGCTATCATTATAAAAAATACACTTTGTGTACGGGTTTCAATGGCTATTTCCGTGCCTTTAGCTTTAGTGTTACCCGGGTTTGGATTAAACCGGCCGGTTACAGCACACACCACGCCCAATGTTGTTGAGGCAATTATAACAAACCCTGTTTGTGTTATTTGACCTATAAATGCTTTATCAGTTTTTTCGCGTGTAAGTTTATTTTTTTCTAAAGTATTTTGCTTTAGTCGTTTCTTTATTTCGGGCAAAGCATGATTGCTTTTTATCAGATAATTATTACGGATATTCATTCGTGTTTACTTATACTTCCAATGTCTTGATTTACCCTCGCTGATCCATTCTATGGCGGTATCTAAACGTTTTTGGCGGGTGGCATCGCTTTTGGCATCTTCAAACCAGGTAATATATTCTTTGCGTTGCGATGGACTGAACTTATCGAAGTAAGCCTTTGCTTCCGGGTTTTTATCGAGTAAATCTGCAAAGTACTGCGGTGCTTCTGTGGGGATGGTTTTTATCGCTGCTTTCTTTGTGGCCGCGGCAGGTTTTACTGCTGGGCTCATGTCTTTGGCGGCGATAGCTTCGCGGATATACCAGATCAGGATATCGTCTTCCGGCAGATCGGCCAAAGTGGTGAGCTTACCCAAATTTCCGGCAGATTCCCCAGCTTCGGTTTGTAAAATACCATGCGGGTCGGGTAGCAGATCTGCCTTCCAGAAACCAAAGCCACAATGCTGTTTAAAGGCCATCATGTGGCATAATATGCCTTTGTACTCAAAAAATGGCGCACTCCACTTCATGGTTTCCTTTATTTCCGGCGAAGCCAGGTGCACCAGTTTGCGCAGGTGAGTTAAAATAGGTTTGGCAAAATCAGCGGCCTTATCAATGTAAACGTCAATGCGATTGTCATACTGTTCCATAATGCAATATAAAAATATCGGTTTTATATATCGACCATCATTTTCGTAATCAGCGATTTGTTTAAAGTGCCCATCAAAATGACCAACAACTACTGACTAATGACTATACAGTAATCAAGTCCCGGAATAACTGCGGATGCCAGCTGTTTTTAAAAGGTACTTCCCATTTAGTTTCCAGCTCGGCCACGTTTTGTACCAGGTTGTTATATACAATGGTATCGGCATTAATTACGCCTGTTTTTATCAGTTCTTCAAATTGGGCGCGTGGTGCCGATAGTACTTCGTTCCCGCTGCGGTAAGCCAGGTTAAACCTGTCGAACAGGTTGATATTGAATTGCTGCTCCAACTGTTTCATGAAGTTTACCGACTTATCAATAGAGCAACCGCTGGCTCCTGCCTGCTCTTCGTCAACTATCAGTATCAAAAAGCGATTGTATCTTATTTCGGCACCGGCTTTTAGCTGATTATTATGTGCTGTCCAGTTGCGAACAAAATTATCTAACTGTTGTTGTATCAGCAGGGTTTCGTCGGCTAATAATTGCCTGTCCGACTGGTAGATCCACACTCTTGAATTTTCAGAATAACGCATATGCAAATTTATTGATTTCTTAACTTCGAAACAGGATTTTGTTGTCATGAGAAAAACACTTCTTTCAGCACCCAAAAAAGTTGTTTTACTGGTCTTAATGCCCTTGTTATGCGTGGCTAATTTAGCCTTTAACCAGGATATGAGCGAGCAGGAACTACTGGGCTGGAGCAATAAGTGTTTAACGCAATGTTTTAATGCTGACGCGGCAGATAAACTGAAGAAGTGGGAACTTACCCTCACACCCGATGCCTTTGTGCGCTTGCGCAAAACCTATGCGAACGGTAAGCAGGAATATTTTTCGATGCACCTGCGCCGGTTAGAGGATCTGGACTATTGGGGCACAGTTGCCGCCGGTAACATGGTACTGCGGGCCAAGGGAGACGATGTTATTGTGCAAACCTATAACGACCGAAGCGGCAATGTCGATTCCATGGCTACCGTGTTCAGCATCCCGGTTAAAAACATGGAGCCTGAAAGACTGGACAGCCTGCGCAACGCGCTGCTGTATTTTAAAAAGAAGAATTTATAAGCCGTTTGCCCTCGCGGTGATCTCGGCAATATCCAATACCTGTATCTCCTGCTCCTTTTCGTGCGCCTTTATGCCATCGCGCAGCATGGTCATACAAAACGGGCATGCGGCGGCTACTACAGTTGCTTTTGCTTCCAGCACATCTGCAATACGCTCTACGTTGATATCTTTAGTGCCTTTCTCGGGTTCTTTAAACATTTGGGCACCGCCTGCTCCGCAACACAGGCCATTGCTCTTGCAGCGCTTCATTTCCACCAGTTCGGCATCCAATACTTCTAAAGCCTTGCGCGGGGCTTCGTAAACGTTATTGCCACGACCTAAATAGCAAGGATCATGATAGGTGATGCGCTTGCCCTTAAAGCTTTCGCCGCCTTCTGTTTTTAGCTTGCCTTCGTTAATGAGTTGCTGAATAAGTTGCGAATGATGGATCACCTCGTAATTGCCACCCAGGCCGGGGTATTCGTTTTTTAGGGTGTTGAAGCAATGCGGACAGCCGGTTACTATCTTTTTAATGTTATAAGCATCAAGCACGGCAATGTTGTTCATGGCCTGCATCTGGAACAAAAACTCGTTACCGGCACGTTTGGCGGGATCTCCCGTGCAGCTTTCTTCGGTACCCAGTACCGCGAAGCTGATACCCACATGATGGAGTATCTTGCAAATATCGCGGGTGATTTTTTGCGCCCTTTCGTCGAAACTGCCCGCGCATCCTACCCAAAACAAAATTTCGGGTTCAAGGCCTTGCGCCGCCATTTCGGCCATGGTAGGTATTTTTAGTATGTCCATAGTCGATGGTCGATAGACCATAGTTTTAAATTTATTACTATCGACCATTGTCTATGGTCAATTCAAAAAATGCTAATCCTTCTGCGCCCAGTTAAACCTGTCGGCATTGCTGTATTTCCAGGGCGCGCCGTTATTTTCCATATTGCCGAACATATTGTTGAGGCTTGCTGGTGCCTGCGATTCTTCCATTACCACATAGCGCCGCATTTCGGTAATAATTTCCAGCGGGTTAATGTTCACCGGGCAAGCCTCGGCACAGGCATTGCAGGTGGTGCAGGCCCATAGCTCCTCGCGGGTAATGTAATTATCTAACAGCGACTTATCGTCGGCATATTCCTTGCCGTTTTTGTCAATGCCCTGGCCAATCTCGGTGATACGATCGCGGGTATCCATCATGATCTTCCGGGGCGATAGCAGTTTGCCCGTTTGGTTGGCCGGACAAACCGATGTACACCTGCCGCATTCGGTGCAGGTATAGGCTTCCATCAGGCTTTTCCAGGTGAGGTCGGTAGCATCTTTGGCACCGAACCTGCCGGGCGGTGTAGCCTCCGGAACGTACGAAGGATCGAGCATAGCCTTTACCTCGTTGGTAACCGAAGCCATGTTAGTGAACTTGCCCTGCGGATTAAGATTGGAATAATACGTATTGGGAAAAGCCAGCAAAATATGGAAATGTTTGGAGTAGGGCAGGTAATTTAAAAATGCCAGTATGCCCACAATGTGAAACCACCAGCACCCGCGCTCCACAATTACCAAAGCCTCCGTGCCAGAAGGAAGTAGTGGTGCCAGTACTGTGCTCACCGGGAAACTGCCGGCTTGTACATAATGACCGTAATGCAGGGCTTGTAATTTATAGTCGGCAGCGTTCATGGTTAAAAAGGCGGCCATGAGGCAAATTTCAATCAGCAGGATATAGTTGGCGTCGGATTTTGGCCATCGCGTCATCTCCGTGCCCGTAAAGCGCTTTAAACGGATGATATTGCGGCGGGCCAGGAAGCCGATGCAGGATATGAGCACCAAAACGGCCAGTATTTCAAAGCTGCCTATCAGCAAGCCATACAAACTGCCCAACGGCTTGGAGAAAATGCGGTGCGAACCGAACAGGCCGTCGATAAGTATTTCCAACACCTCTATATTGATGATAATAAAGCCCGCGTAGATCAAAAAGTGCAGCAGGGCGGCAACAGGGCGTTTGGTCATTTTGGTTTGACCGAGGGCTACCCTGGCCATGGTTTTCCAGCGCAGGGCAGGATTATCACTGCGGTCGGTATTGCGTCCGAGCAGGATATTGCGCCTTATTTTACCCGTGTTTTTGCTGAACAGGTAAACCGCAACAGCCAATATCACCAGAAAGATCAGTTGAAAAAACATTATGCGTGCATAGTAATTTTAGATAAAGGTATATTTTATTTGTTTAATTGGTGAGTATGGCGCTGGTATGAAAAAATATTTTTAAGTGTTTTGGCCTGATTGTCTGCCTGATAGATTTAACGTTAAAGAAGATTGAAAAGTTTTTTCAAAAAAAGTTTCCATAAACAAAAAATCGCACTACATTTGCAAACCCAAACGGAACAGGGTATCATAGCTCAGTTGGTAGAGCAAAGGACTGAAAATCCTTGTGTCGCTGGTTCGATTCCAGCTGATACCACAAAAGCCTCTCAGAGAAATCTGAGAGGCTTTTTGTTTTTCGAACAAAATTCCGCAGGTTGAAATTCTATATGGCGGCTTATAATTTCCGCCAAACTTCTGTAGACGTTACCCCATCTTTGTAGATCAATTTAAGCGTCAGGCTATTTTTGTCATCGCTGAACGCGTAGTTTATTTTAAAGCCTTTGCCAAGTGGATCATTCGCGTTTTCCGTTATTCTGTATAAAGCTGTTTCCGTATAACTCTGCGTGTTATCAACGGTATATTTCCCGCTATGTGAAATTACCGAACCTGTATTCAGTACTTTTATATTGGCAAATGTTCCGTCGGCATTAAACAGTTTTAAATGGCCCGGGTCTGTAGCCTGTAAAGGCTGTCCGTTGGTTTCTATCATTGATAGCTCCCAAATACCTACAATTGCTTTCTTATTGGCTTTTTTGTTTTGCGCGAATGCAGTAGTAACGGCGAAGTAAAGGCATAATAACGCGACAATAAATTTCAGGTTGATCTTTATGATGTTTTTAGGTTTACTCAAATGTATAAAAAATGAGAATTCAGATGGGGCCTTTCTATGCTTAAATCAATTTAAGTGTAGCATCGGGGTTAGCGATCAAAAGGGCTACTTTCCCAATTGTAGGGTTGATCACTTTTGAATCTACATATACACAAATGCCATCACTCCATATTTTATTGTCTTTAACTGCTGTCGCCATCTTAAGCAAGATATAAAATAGGATAGAATAAAATAGCAAACCCTGGTTAAATGCTTGATATAGTTGTATCTTTATGCCTGTTAATTGATGTAACGGCCAAATTTGCTTTGTTTAAGTGCGCTTTACTGTAAATTACGAGCGGTTTTATTGGAATATGGATTCAATTTTAGGTTTATTATTGCTTATCGCGTTTTTTAGTTTTGCTATTTTTAAAATACTGAACTTTATTTTTAAAGAACTTCCTGAATCGCCTTTCCGGCTATTTATGCTGTCTACGAGCGGTAATGTGCTAACAGGTTTCCTTTCTCTTATTATCCTTTGGTTTATGTTCATTTTTTTTATGACCAATATTTTAAATATCCATTGTTAACACGATGGTAGGCATAGCAACATAGCAAAGTAAAAGAATTACCTCGTCTTTCTGATAAATGCAGTAATTGGCTACCTTGCCCGGTACATATAAAACCGCTATGGCAAGCCAAACTGATAGTCCAGAATTTTGGGAAAAAAGCTTTATTGAGAAACAGGAAATGTGGGGTTTTGAACCATCAAACTCCGCGGTGATTACAAAAGATTTTTTCGTTGAAAAGGGGGTTGAAAATATACTCATCCCGGGCATAGGATACGGGCGCAACGCGCAAATTTTCAGGGATAAGGGCATTGCTGTAACAGGTATTGAGATCTCAAAAACAGCCATTGAAATGGCAAAAAAGCATTACGGTACAGAGATGATCATTTACCATGGTTCTGTAACAGAGATGCCTTTTGATAATTGCCTGTACGATGGCGTGTTTTGTTACGCCTTAATTCACTTGCTTGATAGTAGCCAAAGAAAAAAACTGATCAGCGATTGTTATAACCAGTTAACTGAAGGTGGTTATATGATTTTTACAGCAATTTCGAAAGATGCCCACACTTATGGACAGGGTAAATTTATCAGTGAGGATCGTTACGAGATATTTGAAGGCGTAAATATGTTCTTTTACGACAGGCAATCCATCAATGCCGAATTTGGCGAAGCCGGATTGTTTGAGATCACTGAAATTACCGAGAGTTTTCCATTCTTTTTAATAAAATGCCATAAAGACAAATGATATACAGCGTTACTACACGCATTATCGTGATGCTTCGATAGCTTAAATCAATTGTGATACCTTTCCGGTTACCTTATCATTCCATTATATAAAAGTACTACTCCATTTTACAGATTTCATCTGTCCCAACCTAACTAAGTTGATTTAATATTTGTAACATGTTGCCACTTTTTAAGCGTTTTTAAGATGCATTGCTTAATCAATTTACCTGAAAAATCTCTCCCGGTTTAATTAATTAGCTCTCCATTGGATGTTCAGATGTATTTTATGTGTGAATTAATGATAATAATGCTGTCAAGTTGACAATTTTTATTTAAAGCCATGAAAAAACGATTTACTGACCAGTATAAAAGACATGTATTTCATGAAGTGACGATTCTTTCTTAAAAAATTAAGAAGAAATAGTTAGTTTGTGATTATATCATTCAAAAATTATTAATCTTTTGTATATTTTTTTGAAATTACTTGTTCTTTATATAACAGAATTGTTAACTTGCATTTGATAATTGTTATCTGACATTACTTTATTTGACAAATTATGGAAAGTTCAACTACTGAAAACGTTGTCTTGTGGAACAACATGTGTTCAAGAAATGATATCAGATCATTTGAGATACTTTTTCATAAATTGAATACCAAGCTTATTAAGTTTTGTGTTTTTTACATCAACAATAAAGAAGCTGCCGAAGAAATAGTTTCTGATGTGTTTGTACGATGTTGGGAAAACCGCTTAACACTGGCCCATATCAACGATCCGAGTACTTATTTATTTGTGGCGGTAAAAAACGGATCATTAAATTATCTTAAAAAATACTCCCAGGTACATTTGGTACAAATTGAAGATTCGCACGAATTGGTATTTGTTAATAGTTATGACCCGGTAAAAGCGCTCGAACGCAAAGAGCTTCATTTTATACTGGATAGGGCAATCGATTGCCTCCCAATGCAATCAAAACTTATATTTCGGCTAATTAAAGAAGATGGCATGAGGTATAAACAAGTTGCCGAAATTTTAAATATATCAACCCGCACTGTACAAACACAACTCTTCAGGGCTATAAAAAAGCTTACTACCACGTTGGTTGCACACCACATACCTTCTCAGCATAAGGCCGCGAACGCTGGCAATTAAAAAAATAATTTATTGTTGTAGGCAATTTTTATTTTTCTGTTGTCCTTACATCAAACGCCAATAAATTAATGCTTAACGAAAGGTTTCAGTTATTGCTTACAAAAAAGTTAGCCAACGAGTTAACTCCCGAAGAACACCTGGAGTTTTTGGAGATGGTTAACAGCGATCCTGAGTTAAACAAAATATATACCGACCTTAAATCGTATTGGACACCGGATGAAGAAACGTATGCGAACAATGCAAAAATGTTTCAAAACATCCTTAATAAGATCGATTCGGGCAACCAGTCGCAATCTGAAAATGTAATTCCGATAACGCGTAAGGGGTATTCGAAATTTACCCGCATGATAGCCGCTGTTTTGGTAACAGCAGCATTAGGCGCCGGTACATACTACTATACAAACTACCGCAACGCAGTTCAAAATACAAAGGTTGCTAACCTGGAGGTATTGCATACCCCGAGCCGCCAAAAATCAAAAATTGTATTGAGCGATGGCTCTGTTGTTACCCTTAACTCGCAAAGCCAGTTAAAATACCCGGCCTCCTTTAGCGGTAAAACACGTGAGGTTTACCTCAACGGCGAAGCGTTTTTTGATATTAAGAAAGATCCGGAGCATCCTTTTATTGTGCATGCCGATCAAATGAAGATAAAGGTTTTAGGTACGGCATTCAATGTTAAGTCGTATGCTAACGACGAATCTTGCGAAACCACTTTAATCCGCGGAGCCATCGAGCTTACCCTGGCCGATCGCCCGGCCGATAGGATCATATTAAAACCGAACGAAAAATTAGTATTGCACAAACGTGTTACGCTGAAGCATACAAAACGGGGTAATGTAAAATTCCCGGTGCCCGATACCAGCGGCACCAGTTACTTGCTTACTAATTTAACGCATCTTAAAATAGGCGATTCCACAGTAGTTGAAACTTCGTGGACCAACAATAAATTGATATTTAAAGATCAGGATATGGAATCATTGGCCAAACAGATGGAAAGATGGTTCGGGTTAAAAATTATTGTGAAAAGCGAACTGATAAAAAAATATAACTATACCGGGGTTTTTGAAAAGGAGAGTATTACGCAGGCACTTTATGCCTTGCAAATGATAGAACCCTTCCATTACAAAATAAATAAAGAGATCGTTTATATATATTAACTCATCAAACCACCAAATTAAAAAATATGAAGTAAAAGGATACTAAAAACAAAAAGCAGGAACTATGAATAGCCCCTGCTGTAAAACCAATTAAATTAATAGGGCAATACTCCCGTGGAAAGGCAATTGCCGTCTTAATCAATTCACTTTAACTAAGTAAAATTATGAAATATTTTAAACACCTAAATGGTGTAAGGGATAAATATTGGCTAATAAAGTCTGTATTAATAATGAAATTGACTACTATATTAGTAATAGCCTTAAATCTTCAAGCAGTTGCCGGTGCGTTTTCACAAACAACGGTCACTATTAAAACAAAATCGGCCGATTTTGCAAAAACAATTGCCCAGATACAAAAGCAAACCAAGTATCATTTCGTGTTCAGCGAAAAAAAGATACCTGTAACAAAAGGCATCGAGCTAAACTTTGAAAATGCCGAAGCCACAACCGTACTCGACAGGCTTTTAAAGAATACTGA
Organism: Mucilaginibacter gynuensis; assembly: GCF_039541195.1. Classification (NCBI taxonomy): domain Bacteria; kingdom Pseudomonadati; phylum Bacteroidota; class Sphingobacteriia; order Sphingobacteriales; family Sphingobacteriaceae; genus Mucilaginibacter; species Mucilaginibacter gynuensis. The sequence continues at coordinate 43,614 of NZ_BAABFT010000010.1, read as the reverse complement.
ATTTACTTACACGCAGCTACAGAACGACCTGATTGTAATAAGCAAAAAAGGTGAATTTGTAAACGACGCTGTTGTAAAAGGTAAGGTAGTTGATGAAAATGGCGACCCGATGCCGGGTGTATCTGTTACCGTAAAAGGTACTACAACAGGTACGCAAACAGGCGGCGATGGTACCTTTACCATTAACGCGCCTGATAACGCTACTTTAGTATTCTCATCAATAGGCTATACTTCACAAGAAATTGTTGTTGCCGGCAAAACAGTGATCAACGTTAGCTTGGTGCCTTCAAAAAACGACCTTAAAGAGGTAGTTGTAACTGCATTGGGTATCAGCAAAGAGCAAAAGAAATTAGGTTACTCGGTAACTACTGTAAACGGCGAAAACCTTAATAAAGCTAAAGAAACCAACGTTGCCTTATCATTACAAGGTCGTGTGGCTGGTTTAAGCGTAGGTGGTTCAAACGGTGGTCCGGGTTCATCAGCAAGGGTGTTACTGCGTGGTTTAACCAGTTTTACAGCGGGTAGCCCTTTATACGTAATTAACGGTGTGCCAATGGATAACACCCAGCGTGGTGCATCAGGCGAGTGGGGCGGTGCCGATTATGGTGATGGTATATCAAACATTAACCCTGATGATATTGAGTCGATGACCGTATTGAAAGGTCAGTCGGCTTCGGCGCTTTATGGTTCACGCGCTGTAAACGGTGTAATTTTAATCACTACCAAAACCGGTAAAAAGAATTCACCATTCGGTGTTGAGTTCAATACGAACGTACAGCTTGATAAGGCAGTAGATAATACTGATTTTCAACAGATATATGGCCAGGGTATATTAAATGCCGCAGGTGTAGCTGCAAAACCAACTTCGCTTGCTGAAGCTCGTAACTCGGGTAGCTTAGCTTGGGGTACAAAAATGGATGGTAGCAGTGTAATTCAGATAGATGGGAAAGAACACCCTTATTCTCCGGTAAGCAATTACATTGATTTTTATCGTACAGCCCCATCTTTTACCAATACTGTAGCTTTTACAAGCGGTGGTAAAGATGGTGCTTTCAGGTTATCGCTATCAGACCTGCGTGCCAATTCAATGGTTCGTAACAGTTATCTCGACAGAAAGACTTTTAACTTTAACGGAAGCCAGCAGATAACTCCAAAATTAAATGTAAATGTGGTGGCTAACTATGTACTTGAAAATTCAAAGAACAGATCAGGCTTAAGCGATGGCCCGGGTAACCCTAATAACGTACAGTTTTTAGCGCCTAACCAAGATCAGGCTACTTTGGCCCCGGGTACAACGCCTGATGGCAAAGAATTAACGTTTACCGATGACAGTTATGTTACCAACCCGTATTTTGCTGCAAACTATTTTCAAAAAAATGTTAAAAGAAATCGTTTGATATCTTCAATATCTGCAAAATATGATCTTACTGATTGGATATATGCTCAAGCTCGTGTAGGTTATGATGCAAGCAACGATTTAAGGGTTGATATTGAACCAACCGGTACTGGTTACCGCGGCGATTTTGGTACAATGAATCAAACCAATGCACAAATTACCGAATTCAATACCGATGTGCTGGTAAACGCAAAACGTGATATTATTAAAGATGTATTGAACCTTGATTTAAGTATTGGCGGTAACATCCGTAAAACTGATTATACAGGTACATTCATTAATGGTCAGGGTGGGTTTACATTACCATATTTTTATAGTTTAAAGAATTTTAAGTCTCGCGACTCGGGCCCAATTGCAGATCTGAGCAAAAAACAAGTAAACTCTGCGTACTATTCAGCTGATTTTTCTATAAAGAACTTCTTAGTGATCAGCACAACTGGTCGTTATGATTATTACAGTACAATTTCAAATTCAGTTGGCCCTGGAATATTCTCCCCATCGGTTTCGGGTAGTTTCATCTTTTCTGAAATCTACCATATGAATAATGTTGATTTAGGTAAAGTACGTTTGTCATTTGCACAAACCAGTAACGATGCACCTGCTTATGCCAACCAGGTTTATTACGACCTTAATAATGCTATTAATGGTGTAGTTACAGGTGGTTTTAGCAGCCAGTTGCCAAACTTATTCTTAAAACCATTTACCCTGAAAGAGGTTGAAGCCGGTTTGGAAATGAAATTCTGGCATGACAGGTTTGGTTTTGATGCTACTTTCTTTTCACGTAAAACAAGCAACGAGATTATCAATGGTAACTTAGACTGGTCAGTAGGTTACAGCAACCGTTACATAGGTACAGGCTCTACACAAAACCGTGGTATTGAGCTTGAATTACACGGTACTCCGGTTAAAACAGCTAATTTTAGCTGGACACCGTCATTTAACTTTACTTATGTAAAAAATAAGGTATTGCAAACTGATGGTATAACCAATGATAATTTTAACCTTGGTAGGTTCCGTCCTTCAGCAAGTTCGGGTACTGCAATAACTGCTTTAGTAGCAGGACTTTCAGGGCCGCAAATTTTAGCTACAGACTATAAACGAGATGCGTCAGGTAACATTGTTTATGATGCAGCCGGTTTGCCACAGGCAGGTAATCTTATACCAATGGGTTCTACCATTCCTAAAATTTATGGTGGTTTCAATAACACATTTAACTACAAACAGTTTAATTTAGGTTTTCTTATTGATTACCGCTTTGGCAATAAGGTACTTTCAGCAACTGAATACTATAGCATATTCAGAGGTTTAAACAAACTTACGCTTACTGGTCGTGAAACAGGTGTTGTTGGCGCGGGTGTTAACGCAGCCGGTGCTGCCAATACGGTAAGTGCTCCTGCTCAAACTTACTATCAGGCATTAGCTCGTAATGTTGGAACAATGAGTGTGCTGGATGGCAGTTTTATTAAGTTACGTCAGGTTACTTTGGGTTATACCTTTAACTCAACATTCCTTAGAGGTACACCATTCAGCAGCATAGGTGTATCTGCAGTAGCCCGTAACCTTTGGACCATTATGAAGCATACTGATAACATTGATCCGGAATCGGGTTTCTCAAACGATGTTAAATATGCCGGTATTGAAGGTACCAGTTTGCCTTTCGCCAGAACCTATGGTTTAAACGTAAACTTCAAATTCAAAAACTAATCAAATGAAAAAACGATATATTCTCGGCTTTCTGGTAGCGGGTGCTACATTACTGGCAAGCTGTACAAAAAACTTTGAAGAGTTGAACACTAATCCCGATAAAACAACGGGAGAGTTTATCGACCCAAACTATTTACTTTCGCAATCGCAAATTACTTTTTCTCAAACCGGGTATGACCAGTTACTTTTTCAAAGTATGTGGGTGCAATCTTTAGCGTCAACGTTTAATTATTACTATAACGGCGATAAATATGTATTGGCCAGTGCCGGTACCGGGTACTATACATATACATGGAACCGCGCCTATCAGGGATATACACTTATTTATGAGATGAAGCAACTCATTAAAGATAAAGCTGAATATGCTAACCTTAATGCTTGCGGTACTATTATGACTGCTTTAATGATGCAGCGATTAACTGATTTGTACGGCAGCATTCCTTACACCGAGGCGGCGCAGGCAAAGTACGGTAACCTTACTCCTAAGTTTGATACGCAGGAGTTTATTTATACCGATTTATTAAAGCAGTTAGAAACCGCAACCGCTACGCTTGATGCATCTAAAGCCGGCCCAACAACTGATTTATTCTATGGTGGTAGTGTTGACAGATGGAAACGCCTTGGTTATTCGGTGATGTTAAGAATGGCTATGCGCCTGGTTAAGGTTGCTCCTGAAATGGCGAAGCAGTATACTGAAAAAGCATATGCCGGTGGTACAATGAAAGAAATTGACGACAATGCAAGAGTTATGGCAGATGTAAACAATGCTTCAAACAGTAACTCGGATGTGTTGCGTACACCAGACGATTTCAGAGAAGTACGTTGGGGTAAAACGCTTATCGATTACATGAAAACAACAAATGATCCGCGTATTCCGGCAATTGCTGAAATTACCACAAAAAATGGTTTGACAGCCAATCAAACTCAAACTGCCGGTAACAATACCGCAAGCTTGCAAATGGGTATGCCAAATGGTTATACCACCAGCTCAATTGCAAATGCACCCGGTTACCCTGGTGCAACGCCTGCAGACCCTGCTGTACAAGGCGACGCTCCGGCTCCTTTGGGTAAATACTCCCGCCCACGTTTCGATGTGTATGCAACCGACAGGGGGAGTGCCAACTTCATTTATACTTATGGCGAATCGGAATTATTATTAGCCGAGGCAGCCACAAAAGGCTGGGCAGCAGGTAATGCAGCTGAGCATTATAAAAATGCTTTAACTGCAGATTTGGCTACCCTTGCGAAATACAATGCTTCTGGTGTCGCTGCGGTAGCACCTGCTGATATTACGGCTTATGTAAACGCACATCCATTATTAACTTCAACAGCTTTAGAGCAGATAAATATGGAGTACTGGGTAACAACATCAGCTACATTTAATTTTAATGAGTCTTTTGCCAATTGGAGAAGATCGGGTTATCCGGTATTAACACCAGTTACCTTCACCGGGCAGTATATCAATGGTCAGGTTCCACGCAGGATGCCTTACCCAACCACGCTTTTATCAACCAATAATGCTAACTATCAGGCAGCCGTTAAAGGTATGGGTGGAAGCGATGATTTCGCTACCCGTGTTTGGTGGGATAAACAATAATTTTTAATAATTACCGGCATGGCGGCAAAATACATGTGCCATGCCGGTTTTTATCTCCTTTCTTTTTTCGCTCACTTAATTTCCGGGGCAAATGTTAATTAATGTTATACGTTTTTCTTATAGCCTAAGCCGGTTGTGCCTTGTAGTGGCCTTGCTTTTTGCCTTAATGGGTACGGCAACCGCGCAGCAACCGCTGTTTAAGCAAGTGCTGGCTAAAGAGAGCGGTATAGCTTTTAGCAATAACATTAACGAGAACGAATCACTCAATGTGCTTTCGTACGAGTATTTTTATAACGGTGGCGGTGTTGCCGTAGGCGATATTAATAGCGATGGCCTGCCCGACCTCATGTTTACCGCCAATATGCAGCCCAATAAATTATACCTCAATTTGGGCGGTATGAAGTTTAAGGACATCACCAAAGATGCCTGCAAAGAACTGCCCGGCCGCACCAATGGCTGGAAAACCGGTGTAACCATGGCCGATGTTAACAGCGACGGTTTGCTGGATATTTACATATGCTATTCGGGCAAAACAGAATTGGATGTTCGCCGAAACCAACTTTTTATCAATCAGGGTAACAATAAATTTAAGGAAGAAGCCAAAGCTTATGGTTTGGATGATCCGGGATATAGTACCCAGGCCGCTTTTTTTGATTACGACAACGATGGCGATCTGGACATGTTCTTGCTGAATCATAACATAAAGAAGATTGATAACATGGAACTGGCCCGCTATAAAAGCGAAACAGACCAGTTTGCGAGCAATAAGCTTTTCGAAAATAATGGCAATCATTTTACTGATGTTTCGCAAAAAGCCGGTATTATACAAAACCCGCTTACGTTTGGCCTCGGCATAGCCATTGCCGATATCAATAAGGATGGCTTTGCCGATGTGTACGTTACTAACGATTATAACGAACCCGACTACATCTACATAAACAATAAGAACAAAACCTTTACCGATGGCTCAAAAACCATGTTGAGGCATATAGCTCATTTTTCGATGGGGGTTGATATTGCCGATATTAATAACGACGCGCAACCCGATATTTTAACACTCGATATGCTGCCCGAAGATAATCATCGCCAAAAATCGTTACAGCTTGAAGAAAATTACGAAGCTTTTGAGCTGATGCTGCGACAGGATCTGCACAGGCAATACATGCGCAACATGCTGCAATTAAACAATGGCGACGGTACTTTTAGTGAGATAGCTAATCTTGCCGGCGTGGGCGCTACCGACTGGAGCTGGTGCCCGCTTATTGCCGATTTTGATAACGATGGTTACAAGGATATTTTTATAAGCAACGGTTACCTGCGCGATTATACCAATAAAGACTTTTTACGCTATTGGGGCGACTATAAGATAAAAAAGGCCATGAACCGCGAACCATTTTTACTGATGGATCTCGTTATGGCCATGCCGTCAACCGCGCTGCCCAATTACATATTCAAGAACAATCACGACCTTACTTTTACCAATAAAAAAACAGACTGGGGTATTACCGAAGCCGCGGTATCAAACGGGGCGGTATATGCCGACTTGGATAATGACGGCGATCTCGACCTGGTGATCAATAACATTAACAAGCCCGCATCCGTCTATCAAAATACGTTAAACGACAACAAGGCGAACACTTACCTCGCGATAAAGCTAAACGGTGCTAAGCCCAATGTTAATGCCATAGGGGCAAAGGTTTATGTGTACGCCAATGGTAATATGCAATACCAGGAGGTTAACCCTAACAGGGGCTACCTGTCGTGCGTATCAACAACGCTTAACTTTGGCTTGAGCGGAAAAGCCGTTGTCGATTCGGTAAACATTGTTTGGCCTGATCAGTCTAAGCAAACACTGAAAACGGTTAACGCTAATCAGTTACTTAAGGTAGATATGCCGACCGGGGCGGCAAAAGATAAAAAGGAAGTGGCTGTTGCCAAAACAGTGTTCCAAAAGTCGGCGGCGCTTATTGATTTTAGTCCCGAAGAAATTACGCTTAACGATTTTAAGCGCCAGCTGCTGATGACGTTCATGTTATCGAAAACCGCCCCTGTGATAGCCAAAGCCGATGTAAATAAAGACGGGCTTGAAGATATATATGTTAGCGGCGATAAGGATGGCATAGGTAAGATGTATCTGCAACAAGTTAACGGTACGTTTAAGCAGGTTGATATTATCCGTGGTAAAACCGAAAACATGGGTACCATTGCCGCCGCCGCGTTTTTTGATGCCAATGGCGATGGCGCTCCCGATTTGTACCTGGCAAGGGGAGGATATGCCCTATATCAACCCAATACAGCCGACCTTAACGACGAACTATATCTTAACGATGGCAAGGGCAAATTCGTTTTAACGGTAACAGCCCTGCCCGATCAGTTAAATGCAAGCGCGAAATCGTGCGTACGGCCATGTGATTTTGATAACGACGGCGATATCGACCTGTTTGTAGGCGGTCGTGTTATACCGGGAAAATATCCGCTGGCGCCGCAAAGCTATTTACTGGTTAACGATGGTAAAGGGCACTTTACAAAGGCCGATGTTCCGTTTGCAACGATAGGTATGGTTACCGATGCGCAATGGGTGGATCTGGATAATGACAAACGCAAGGACCTGGTTATTTGCGGCGAATTTATGCCGGTAACCGTTTACCTGAATGGTAAAACCGGCTTTGAAGATAAAACCGCCGCGTACTTTAGCAGCCCGCAAAAGGGGATATGGTTAAGCATGGCGGTTGCCGATGTAAATGGTGATGGCCAGCCCGATATTATAGCCGGTAACCTCGGTTTGAACACACAGGTACGCGCTACCGAAAAACAACCTGCCGAACTTTATTTTGCCGATTTTGATAACAATGGTTCGGTTGATCCTTTCCTTAATTTTTATGTACAGGGCACCAGTTACCCTTTTGTAAGCCGGGACGAGATCAATGAGCAGATCTACCCGATGCGGAGAAAGTTTACATCGTACAAAGATTATGCTGATGTAACCATAAAAGATATTTTTAGTGCCGATGATCTTAAAAAGGCTGGCTATCTCACCGCTACTGAAACCCGTACCATGTGCTACATCAACAAGGGCGGAAAGTTTGAAGCGTTTAATCTGCCGGTGGAGGCTCAATTTTCGGCGGTAACGCAAATACTCACTGCCGATTTTGATAAGGATGGCAAAACGGATCTGCTGTTAATGGGTAACCATGCCGATAACAGGCTTAAGCTGGGCAGTTTTGATGCCAATTACGGCTGCCTGTTAAAAGGTGATGGCAAAGCCGGATTTACTTATGTATCACAAAAACTGTCAGGCTTATCGGTCGCAGGCGATGTAAAATCGGCCTTAACGGCAACTATCGGCAAAGCATCTTATTTATTGATCGGCCTTGCGCAGGGGCCTCTGCAATTTTATAAAATTCCATGAGTATCCGTAAAACTATAGCATTGTTGGTTATGCTTATGCTGGGGCAATACGGCATGGCGCAAAAACGCGATAAAGGTTTTCCTGACTACCTGTCGCCCGAGCACGCGGTAAATACCGTAACCATGGTAATGGTGCACGATGTGGTCGGCCCGCCGATAGCGGCCCGGTACTATGCCTATTGCATGATGGGTGCTTACAACATTGTCGCCGCGCACGATCGTCAGTTTCCGCCGCTGAATAAATTTTTAAAGAGTTATAAAACACCATACGAGCCCGATACCGCTAACAAAGCTTATGATTACCGCATAGCCGCTTATTACAGTATCCTCGAAAGTGCCAAACTGCTGCTGCCATCGGGTTATACCATTAAAGACGATCAGGGGGCATTTGTAAGCCTGTTGCTTAAGGTGGGTATTAAACAGGCGGTGATCGACAACTCCATCGCGGCGGCCGAAAAAGCATCGATGCAGGTGGTAGCTTTTTCTAAAGGCGACCATTACGGGCAATTGAGCGCGCTTAAAAGGTATACGCCTTTAAAGGAAGAAGGCCACTGGTACCCAACGCCGCCGGGATATTTTGAAGCATTAGAGCCTAACTGGCGTACCATACGCACTTTGGTTATTGATACCTCAACCCAGTTTAAACCTGCGCCGCTCATCGTTTTTAGTAAAGATACCGCGTCGGCATTTCACAGGCAGGTACTGGCTGTTTACAATGCCTCAAAGCGCTTAACCGATGAGCAGATAAACCAGGCCTTGTTTTGGGATTGTAATCCTTTTGCCATTACCACATCGGGTCACATGTCTATCGGCTATAAAAAGATCAGTCCCGGAGGGCATTGGATGCACATTACCGGGCTGGTGGCCAAACAAGCGAAGCTGACCTTCGGGCAATCAATTGTGGCCCTAACATTAGAAGGGGTTACCTTGATGGATGCCTTTATAAGCTGTTGGGAAGAGAAATTTGCCAGCAACCGCATTCGCCCCGAAACTTATATAAACAAGTACATGGATATTAAGTGGAAGCCCGTATTACAAACGCCGCCGTTTCCTGAATATACCAGCGGCCACGCGGTTATTTCGCAGGCATCGGCCGAAATACTTACTTACTTGCTTGGTGATAACTTTAAATATGAGGACGATACCGAGATACCGTTTGGCAGCGGCAAACGCTCGTTCAGTTCTTTCAGGCAGGCCGCCAATGAGGCGAGCATGTCGAGGTTTTATGGTGGTATACATTATTTCGACAGTATAAATAACGGAAATGCACAGGGCAAGGCTGTGGCCGGTTACATAGTAACGAAAGTTGCTGATGCCGGTATAAAGCCTTTTAAATAATGATGAGATTAATTTTTAGAACCACGTGAGAGTATTAAGTGCTAATTTTTCTTTGTTAAATGAATATCCGCAGCTGGTAAAGCTTTTGAGCTATCACGGCTCGCTGTCGGCTACGGAGTTGAGTAACCTTTTGGGCAAAAGCATACCTTACGTAAATAAGTTGGTAAGCGAACTGCTTGATGCCGAAATAGTGGAGCGCAAGGGTTACGCCACATCCAGCGGTGGCCGTAAGCCGGTTAAGTTTTCGTTGGTGGCCGATAGTTTCTACATCGTTTCTGTTGCCATGAGCCAGTATGATATGGAGTACGTGGTGCTTGATATGAAGGGCAACTTTGTAAGCGAAGTAAAAAAGCATAAGATAGATATCTATACTATGCACGCCAAAGAGCTTGCAGACCTGATCAACGCGTTCCTGTATACGGTCACCATTCCGGTAGAGCGGGTAATCAGCGTTAGCATCTCTATGCCGGGTTTTGTATCAACCGAACGGGGGATGAACTTAACCTATTTGCCCGTAACAGGTTCATCGCTCACAAGTGTATTACAAGAGGCTATACAGATTCCCGTTTTTATTGAAAATGACTCTACCGCGATAGCGTTGGGCGAAAAAACCTTCGGTACAGCCATCGGCCAAAACGATGCCATGGTGCTCAATTTAGGCTGGGGGATAGGCTTAGGGATGATATTGGATAATAAGGTGTTCAGGGGCCACAGCGGCCTGGCGGGCGAATTCAGTCATATCTCATTATTTAATAACGGTAAGATATGCGCCTGTGGTAAACGCGGCTGTTTGGAAACCGAATCGTCAATGCGGGCGCTTACCGGCAAGGTACGTACCGAACTGGAGAACGGCCAAAAAAGCAGCCTGATGAACTACGAAGAGATTGACATTGACGCCATTGTTACCGAAGCCTTAAAAGGCGATATGCTTTCGGTAAGGCTGATATCGGAAGCGGCATACAACATTGGCCGTGGCCTGGCTATGCTCATCCACATCATGAATCCTTCAATTATTTTATTGAGCGGCAGGGCAAGCGTAATTGGCAAACTGTGGCTTTCGCCAATACAGCAGGCCATTTATGAGCATAGTATACCACAACTGGCCAATGATACCCAACTGCTGATATCAGAGCTGAATGTGAAGGCGCAACTACTGGGCGGTGCTGTTTTGGTGATAGAAAACCTGGGCCAGCCGCTAAAAAATAAAATTAACGAGATAGAAAAAAACTAAAGCGATTATAATGCATAAAAATATTACCCCTTTTAAACTGATAGCGCTGTTATCGGCATTTCTGTTAAACGGCTTTTGGGCTGCTGCGCAGGTGCACGATATTTCAAAAAAATACCACAAACCAACCGACGCGGCCGTACTTAAGAAACTCGATCAATGGCAGGACCTAAAGTTTGGCCTGTTTATGCACTGGGGAACTTACAGCCAGTGGGGCGTAGTTGAAAGCTGGAGCATTTGCCCCGAAGACGAAGGATGGACACAGCGTAAAGGCCCTTACGGTGCCACTTATAACGGGTACGTAAAGGCTTATGAAAACCTGCAAACCACGTTTAATCCTGCCAAATTTGACCCGGATAAATGGGTTAAGGCTGCCGAACATGCAGGTATGAAGTACGTGGTTTTTACCACCAAGCACCACGATGGTTTCGCCATGTTTGATACCAAGCAGTCGGACTATAAAATTACGGATGCCAAAACGCCGTTCTCTACTAACCCTAAAGCCAACGTTACCAAAGAGATCTTTTCGGCATTTAAGAAGAAGGACTTTATGATAGGCGCTTATTTCTCCAAACCCGACTGGCATTCAAAAGATTACTGGTGGCCATACTTTCCGCCTAAAGACAGGAACGTGAATTACGACCCGGCCAAGCATCCCGAAAATTGGAACAAGTTTAAGGATTTCACCTACAACCAAATTCAGGAGTTGATGACGGGTTATGGCCCGGTAGATATACTATGGCTTGATGGCGGCTGGGTGAGGCCAAAGGCTACCATTGATACCGCGGTTGAATGGCAGCGTACCATACAATTCGATCAGGATATAGATATGCCTAAAATTGTGGGTATGGCTCGTAAAAACCAGCCCGGTTTAATAGTGGTTGACCGTACCGTACCCGGCGAATTTGAAAACTATACCACACCCGAGCAGGAAGTCCCTGAAAAACCGTTGAGCTATCCCTGGGAGAGCTGTATCACCATGGGTAATTCGTGGAGTTATGTACCCGGTGATCATTACAAATCGGCACATGATATTATAGGGTTGTTAGTGAAGATCGTATCGCGCGGAGGTAACTTGCTGATGAATATTGGCCCCGGCCCGGATGGTGACTGGGATCCGGAAGCTTACAAACGCCTTGATGCTATTGGCAACTGGATCACCATAAACGGCGAAGGGATTTATAACTCACGCGCGGTAGCCCCTTACGGTAATGGCAATGTGTATTATACCAAATCAAAGGACAAGCAAATAGTTTATATTTATGTACTGGCAAACGATAAGACGAAAGCTATACCTGCCGAAGTAAACATTGATTTGCCCGGTATTAATGGGGTTAAAAAAGTAACCCTTTTGGGTGCTAAGCAAAGCCTTAAGTGGAAAAAATCTGCTACAGGCATCACTGTGGCTAACTACGCTACAGCATATAACAAAGCAGGCCTGTTAGAGGCAGGCTGCATAAAAATAGAATACAAATAACCTTACCTTTCAATTAAATCATTCATTAACAGTAATTATCAGTTTTGAAAAAAAGGAATTTAAATTGTACGGCATTGCCGGTTGCGTCACTTCTTAAGGTTTGTTTGGCGGTTGTTTTGGCCGGTAGCATCAACACCGTATTTGCACAAACAGAGTATGAACTTAACAGCGGCTGGAAGCTGAAAAAGGCAGCCGATGTAAGCAGTAACGGAAGCTTGATATCTAAAACAGACTTCGCCCTTACCTCATGGGAGAATGCCACAGTACCCGGAACGGTTTTAACCTCGCAGCTAAACAACAAGCAGGTGCCCGACCCATTCTACGGACTAAATAACGAACAGATCCCCGATATTTATAAGACCGGTCGCGATTATTATACCTACTGGTTTTCAAAAGATTTTAAAGAAGCGGCGCCCGCGGGCACCAACCAGGTTTATCTGAACCTGCGTGGCGTTAACTATAGCTGCGATGTGTTCCTGAACGGGCATAAACTTAACGCTAAACTGCATAAGGGCATGTTTTTACGCCAGCGTTATAACATAACCCAATGGATAGCTAAAGACGGTAACAACCGTTTGGCTGTTATCGTTTATCCGCCCGATGTGGTTGGCAATGCCAATGGCGGGCAGGGCGGCGATGGTACTATTGCCAAAGGCGTTGGCCTGCAATACACCGCCGGCTGGGACTGGATACAACCTATCCGCGACCGCAATACCGGGATCTGGGATAAGGTGACCATTGAGCGCACCGGCGCGGTAGCCATAAAAGATCCGCACGTGATTACGCTTGTAAAAGGGGTGCGTAATCCCGAAGGGCCGCAACAACCGGCTATCATCCAAATGAGTGCCGATGTTGAAAATGCCGCCGACGTACCTGTTACCGGTACGCTGCAATATAGTATCGATGGCAAACCAGTTGCGAAAAAAGTAACGCTGAAAGCTAAATCGATACAAACAGTACAGCTTGACGATTATACCCTTAATAACCCCAAACTATGGTGGCCGAATGGTTATGGTGAGCAATACCTGTATCCTGTAAAATTACAGTTTGTAGCAGGTGGCAAGGTATCTGACCAGGAAGAGATTAAAGTAGGCGTACGCCAGATCACTACCCAATGGAACGACAAGACCGAAAGCAAGCAGGTAAACGTTAACGGGCAAAAGATATTTATAAAAGGCGGTAACTGGATCATCTCTGACGCCATGCTGCGCTTTACCGATAAACGTTACGATGCCGAAGTACGTTTTCACCGTGATATGAACCTTAACCTGATACGGGTTTGGGGAGGCGCGCTGATTGAACGCCCTGAATTTTATGAGGCCTGCGACAAATACGGCTTGTTGGTTTTCCAGGACCTTTGGGGATCTGGCGATTGCAATGGCCGCTGGGTTGACCCGATGAAGCTGGAAGATCAGTGGACCCGCCGCAAGTACCCGGATGACCATAGCCTGTACCTCGAATCGATAATTGACCAGGTGAAGATGGTGCGTAACTATCCATCGCTGGCTATGTGGTGCGGTGGTAACGAGATCACCCCGCCCGAAGATATCCTGATAGCCCTGCGCGACAAAATTATGCCGCGACTGGATAATACCCGCTGGTTTATTGAATACTCTAACTCCGAAACCATGTCGCGCAATGTATTGGGTGGCAATGGCGACGGGCCTTACGGTATCCAGCCGCTTTCAGTATTCTGGGATTTTAAAACTTTTCCTTTTAACTCCGAGGTTGGCTCGGTTGGGGTTGGCGATATCGAATCGTTAAAACGCTTTATGCCCGCGGCCAATATGGAGGCATTGCCCGAGTTTGACGAAGCCAACGGTAAAACAAAAACAGACCCGGTTTGGGATTATCATAAATACATAGGTTACGATGCCGTTATCAATAAGTACGGTAAACCAAAGGACGCTACCGATTTTACAGCCAAAGCGCAGCTGGTAAACTACGATCAGTACCGTGGCCTGATGGAAGGTTTCAGTTCGCATATGTGGGATTGGTATACAGGTGTGATCATCTGGAAAACACAAAACCCGTGGACATCTATGCGCGGGCAGATGTATGATTATTACCTCGACCCTAATGCCTGTTTGTATGGCCTGCACAATGGCAGCCAGCCCCTGCACATCATGTACAATCCCGGCGACGGTATGGTAATGGTGGCCAATAATACCTTTAAGGCACATACCAACATGATGCTGGTGGCCAAAATTTTCAACATGGCAGGCAAGGAAACCATGATTACGCAAGTCTTCTCGGATGTTACCGAAACCACCACAAAAAGGTACCTGTCGGTTAAAAAACAACTGGATGAGGCCGCTAAAGAAGAAGGCGCTTTCCTGATGCTGCAACTGGTAGACCATGATAAAAAAGTGATCAGCGAAAATGTTTATTGGGTAGCCGATGAAAAAGGCATGTATTCGGGGCTGCAAAAAATGCCGGCGTCACAGGTGAAAACTGTGGCTAAGCAAACAGCGCCGGGCAAAATAGAAGTCACGCTTACCAATCCCGAAAATGCACCGCTTGCATTCTTCAACCGTTTATCATTGGTTGAAGCACAGGGCGGCAAACGCTTACTGCCTGTTTTTTACAGTGATAACTATGTATCGGTATTGCCGGGCCAAAGCAAAACGGTAACCATTACTTATGATACCGCGCAGTACAAAACCTTACCGGCAGTAAGTCTTTATGGCTGGAACTTAAAGGAACAAACCATACAAATAGCTAACTGATACCCCATATTAATTTAACCACCATAACATGAGCACACTAACGCAGGCGGCAGAAATAGAAACTGTTGAAACAAAAAAAACGGGCGGGGCCATATACATTATAGGCGCGCTGTTCTTCGTGTTCGGGTTTGTTACCTGGATGAACTCGGTACTTATTCCGTATTTAAAGATAGCCTGCCAGCTAACCGATTTTGAATCGTACCTGGTAGCCTTCGCTTTTTATATATCTTATTTTATAATGGCTATCCCTTCTGGCTGGTTGCTGAAAAAGATCGGCTTTAAAAAGGGCATGTCGATAGGGTTGGCGGTAATGGCTGCCGGTGCCTTGCTGTTTATACCTGCTGCGCTAACACGTACCTATGCTATTTTCCTGCTGGGGCTGTTCGTTCAGGGTATGGGCCTTACGGTATTGCAGGCCGCGTCAAACCCGTATATCACTATTTTAGGGCCCATTGAAAGTGCCGCCAAACGCATCAGCATAATGGGGATCTGTAATAAAATTGCAGGCGCGCTTGCTCCCATCGTGTTAGGTGCCATCGCCCTAAAAGATACCGACGCGTTAAAGGAACGACTGCTTACCATGACCGATTCGGAAAAAGTTATTGAACTTAATATATTGGCCAGCCGTGTAATAACGCCTTATATCTGTATCATCGTTATCCTGGTGATACTGGCCATAGCGGTAGTGTTTTCATCACTGCCGGAAATTGATACCGATAAAGAGGACGAAAGCACAGCCATCGCTAACGTAAACAAAACAAGCATCTTTCACTTTCCATACCTGCTTTTGGGTGTGTTAACATTGTTTTTGTACGTAGGTGCCGAGGTTTTGGCAGGTGATTCTATCATCGGCTATGGATCATCGCAGGGTATTCCGCTGGATACGGCCAAGTTTTTTACTACCTGTACATTGTTGTGTATGATATTGGGCTACGTGGCCGGTATTATCTGCATCCCTAAATATTTCAGTCAGCAGGCCGCGCTTAAGGTATCGGCTGTGCTGGGGCTGGTGTTTTCACTGGCAGCTATTTTTACACATGGTTATATATCGGTGTTATTTATCGCTTTGTTGGGTTTGGCCAATTCACTAATGTGGCCGGCTATATGGCCGCTGGCAATAGTTGGGCTGGGGCGTTTCACCAAAATAGGTTCATCAATGATGATCATGGCTATCGCTGGCGGCGCGGTTATACCGCCAATATATGGGTTGCTGGTAGGTAAGTTCAATGCCAGCTCGGCTTACTTTGTATTGGTGCCCTGCTATTTGTTCATATTGTATTATGCTACCAACGGCCATAAAATAGGTTTGGCAGGTAAAAAAGCTAATTAATAATGAGGATATCTGCCATTAAATATAGCGTAGCGCTTGTTGCTTTCTTATTGTGCGGCCGAGATTCCGTTTTCGCGCAAAGCGAATTTAAAGGCTTTGAAGCCATGTTTACGCAGCCTAAAAGCTATGTTGTACAGCATACCTCTACCGCCATTAAAGTTGATGGTGTATTGCAGGAGAGCGACTGGCAAAAAGTCGAATGGACAAGCAGCTTTGTAGATATTGAAGGGGCTGCCAAACCACTGCCTGCCTTTGATACCAAGGTAAAAATGCTTTGGAACGATAGCACTTTATTTATCGCTGCCAAAATGGTTGAGCCGCAGGTATGGGCTACACAAACCCATCACGATGATATTATTTATAAGGATAACGATTTCGAAATCTTCATCGACCCTGATAATGATACGCACCAGTATTTTGAGATTGAGGTAAACGCGCTCAATAAAATATTCGATCTCTTTTTATCAAAACCATACCGCAACGGCGGCGATGCCCTCATCAGTTGGGATGTTGCCGGATTAAAAAGCGCGGTAACCGTACAAGGTACGCTCAACAATACAAAAGATACCGATAAAGGCTGGACGGTAGAAATGGCTATCCCCATGAAAGCCTTAATGTTTGGTTTTAATACCGGTATACCAAAAGAGGGCGCAACCTGGCGCGTCAATTTTTCGCGTGTGGAGTGGGATACCAAAATTGTGAACGGCAAAAATGTTAAACTAAAGGACAACAGCGGTAAAAACCTGCCTGAGCGGAACTGGGTATGGTCGCCGCAGGGGGTGATAAATATGCACTGCCCCGAACGCTGGGGCTACCTGCAATTTAGCCGTAACGCGGGCCAAACCTTTACCATGCCTTACAGCGAAAAGCAAAGGCAGTGGTTATGGCTGGTTTACTATAAACAGAAAGAGTTTTTCGCGAAGAATAAAAAATATGCCATTGATCTGCCCGCTTTAGGTATGCCTGTTGAGGTTGATATAGATGGTAAGGTTAATCAACTCAGCTTAACAGCCTCGGCCAAACAGTTTAGCGCTGCTATAAATACGCAGGCAGGTGATGTGCTGATTATTAATGATGAAGGACTGGTAAAAACACAAACATACACGCCATGATAAACAGAAGGAATTTTGTTACAACAAGTTTGTTGGGCCTTGCAGCCGCTTCGGTACCGCTTAAAGGCAGTGCCAATAGTTTAAGCCCTGTAAAAAAGAAAGCGTATAAACACTGGCTTTGGATAAATCCGGATATGAAGGATACGCCCGAACAATTAAGCGCCACCTATAAAAAGTATTACGATGCCGGTATCCGCGGGATCTTTTTTGAGGCTGATAGCGAAATGCACTTCCGTACGGCTAAGGCGCAAAAGCTGGAAGCGCACCGCTGGATGTGGACCATGAACCGCGGCGAAAAAGAACTGATGGCTGCTCATCCCGAATGGTATGCCAAAAACAGGAAGGGTGAGTCGTGCGTGGATAAACCGCCTTATGTGGGCTATTACCGCTGGTTGTGTCCTTCAAAACCCGAAGTGCTCGAATACCTGTCGAACCAGGTAAGCAGCATTTTGGATAAAGATTATGTTGACGGCATCCATTTAGATTATATCCGCTTTTGCGACGTGATACTGCCCGTTAATTTATGGGACAAGTATAAGATAGAGCAAACCCGCGAACTGCCCGAATATGATTACTGCTATTGCGATGATTGCCAAAAAAAGTTTAACGAGCAGTATGGCACACCGCTCAATACAATTGAGTACCCGGAGGCCAGCCTCTCGTGGCGCTTGTTCAGGTATAATGCCATCAATAATGTAGTAAACAGCATTGCAAAGGTGGCCGGGTCGCATAAAAAACAAATTACAGCGGCCGTGTTCCCTACGCCCGAAATAGCCCGCCGCAACGTACGGCAAGACTGGACAAACTGGAACCTCAACGGTATTTGCCCCATGATATATCATGGCTTTTATAAAGAAAAGGTAGGCTGGATAGGCGATGCCGTAACCGAAGGAGTCCATTTTTTAAATAACAAGTTCCCGCTGTATGCAGGTTTGTTCCTGTCCGATTTTAATAATATTGACGAAGTAAAACAAGGTATTACATTGGCGCTAAGCAAAGGCGCGGCAGGTGTATCGTTATTCGGTTCGCCCGGCGATGACGTGCTGAACGCCCTCAAGACCAGCAGTGCCGGGGTTTAATGATATGAAAAGTGTTTTTTTAACGGCTTGGTTAGTTGCCGCGCTGGCTTTAAGAGGCTTTGGTCAGCAGGCTAACATCACAAATAATTACCATAGCGATAACCATATCAAGCGCTTAAATATTGAGCGTAGTATGGTGTTTACTCCCGGCGATAGCTGGTTGTATTCGCACCACCAGTCGGTGGTCAGGTTCAAAGGGAAGCTTATCGCCTTGTGGTCCAACGGAATCAAGGATGAAGATTCTCCCGGGCAGCGGGTAGTATACGCCGTATCTAAAGATTTTAAGCACTGGAGCCCGCCCGCCGTATTGGCCGATCCAGCTAAGTATAACGATACCCTTAATGTACTTACCGCGGCCGGGCTGTACCAGTATAACGGCACACTGGTGGCTTACTACGGCGAATACACCAAGCATCGCACCCAAACTAAACTATGGGCTAAAACATCAACCGATGGCGAACATTGGAGTGCGCCAATTGATCTGCACATCCCGGTTATATCCAACCACGGGCCTCAAAAGTTAAAGAGCGGTAGGCTGCTCATTTGCGGTAACTTCACTTTTCCTTATACCGATGACCCTTCGGGGATAAGCGGCTGGAAGATGAGCAGCTTTTATCCGCAGGAATTGTATACCGAAGACAACCCTTCGACCTTTTACGCCCCTGCCGAAAAAAGCGGTTATCCGCCCTTGTGCGAGGGCGCTTTCTATCAATCGGCAAATGGTGTAATACATACACTGCTGCGGGTAACCGGCAAGGGCTGGAAAGGCCGCCTTTGGCTAACCGAAAGTAAAACTAACGGGCAAAGCTGGTCGGCACCAACCGAAACCACGTTTACTGATAACGACAGCAAATTCCACTTCGGGCACCTGCCCGATGGCCGCACGTATTACGTGGGTATCCCCGATACCCTGCACCATTATGATCGTAACCCGCTGGTGCTAAGCATCGCCAATGATGAAAAAACATTCAATCACAATTATATCGTTAGCGATGAGTTATATCATCTGAAAAAAGAAGGCTTATGGAAAGGCGGGCAATATGGCTATCCTTTCAGTGTAATTGACGGCGCTTATATGTATATCATCATATCGCGCCAAAAAGAATCGGTAGAGTTATTACGTTTTAAAATTGATCAGCTTAAATAATAAGCTTCCAAAAAATATTAAATGAAAAAGTTCTGTTTATTGCTGCTTGCCGCCTGTACTTCGGCAAGTGTGTACAGCCAGGTAGCAACCGGGCTTGCCAAATATGTTGATCCGTTTATTGGTACGGGTTTTCACGGGCATGTGTTTATGGGCGCTAATGTGCCTTTCGGCGCGGTTCAGTTAGGGCCTGCCAACCTTTCCGAAGGGTGGGACTGGTGTTCGGGCTACCATATATCCGATTCAACTATTATCGGCTTCGGCCATACCCACCTAAGCGGCACCGGTATCGGCGACCTGGGCGATATCGTATTGATGCCTACCACCGGCGACATCAAGGTGTACAAAGGCAGCCTTAATAATATGGATGGTGGCTACGTATCCAAGTTCAGCCATAAAGATGAAACCGCGTTCCCGGGGTATTATGCCGTAAAATTGCAGCGGTATAATATAGGCGTTAAGCTTACCGCCACTAAAAGGGTTGGCTTTCATGAATATACCTTTCCTAAAACAGATCAGGCACACATCGTGATCGATCTGCAACAAGGGATAGGCTGGGACGCACCTACCGAAACATCGGTACAACAGGTAAACGATACCACCATTACAGGCTATCGTTATTCAAAAGGATGGGCAAAAGATCAGCGTATTTATTTCACCATGATACTATCAAAACCGGTAAAAAACTTCACCGTTTATGATAGTACCGCCCGCGATGGCAAAACGGTTACCGGTAATAAAGTAAAAGGGGTGGCTACTTTTGCCACTGCCGATAACGAAAAAATATATGTTAAGGTAGGTATATCGCCGGTAAGCATAGCCAATGCCATGCTCAATATCAAAACCGAACTACCCGGCTGGGATTTTAACAAGACAGTTACCGCCGCCAATGCCGATTGGAATAAAGAGTTTAGTAAGGTAGCTGTAAAAACTACCGACGATGTTAAAAAGAAAGTGTTTTATACCGCCATGTACCATACCATGATAGCGCCATCTGTTTTTAACGATGTTAACGGCGAATACTGGGGAACAGATAAGGTGGTACACAAAAATGCAGGTTTTACCAACCTTACTACCTTTTCGTTATGGGACACTTACCGGGCGGCCAACCCTTTGTTTACCGTGTTGCAGCCCCAGCGCGTAAACGATATGATCAGTACCATGCTGGCCATCTATCAGCAACAGGGTAAATTACCGGTATGGCATTTAATGGCTAACGAAACCGATTGTATGGTGGGTTACAGTGCCGTACCTATTGTGGTTGATGCCTTTTTAAAAGGCTACAAAGGTTTTGATGCCAAATTAGCCTACGAGGCAGTTAAGGCTACCGCGATGAAAGAGGAGCGTGGCATCAATTACGTAAAAAACTTAGGTTTTATACCTGCCGATAGCACTGCCGAATCGGTATCGATGGGTTTGGAATATGCCATTGACGACTGGTGCATTGCGCAAATGGCCAAAAAGCTGGGCAACGTGGCCGATTATAACTACTTCCTGAAAAGAGGGAACAACTATAAAAATTACTTTGATACAAAAACAGGTTTCATGCGTGCCCGCTTGTCAAAAACAGCATTTCGCGAGCCGTTCGATCCTTTCCAGTCGCGCCATATCCACGGCGATTTTACCGAGGGTAACTCGTGGCAATACACCTGGCTGGTACCGCAGGATGTGGAAGGGCTGATAAAATTATTGGGCGGCGATAAAGCATTTGTAACCAAGCTTGACCAGTTTTTTGTCGCCAAGGGCGATATGGGTCCGGAAGCATCAAACGATATTTCGGGTTTGATAGGGCAGTACGCGCATGGTAACGAACCGAGCCACCACATTACCTATATGTACGCCTACGCAGGGCAGCCATGGAAAACCGCCGAAAAGGTACGCGGCATAGTTAAAGATTTTTATACCGATAAAACAGATGGCATAATAGGTAACGAGGATGTTGGGCAGATGTCGGCATGGTATGTATTTTCATCGCTGGGTTTTTACCCGGTAAATCCGGCCAACGGCAATTATGTTTTTGGCAGTCCGCTGTTTGATGAGGCCACAATTAGCCTGGCAGGCAATAAAAAATTCACGCTGATTGCCCGCAATAACAGCGAGCAAAATAAGTATATTCAAAGCGTAAAATATAACGGCAAACCCTACACAAAAAGCTATATATCACATGCCGACCTGATAAAAGGCGGCACCTTAGTTTTTGAAATGGGGCCGAAACCAAGTTTAACATGGGGCGTAAAACCTGCCGACAGGCCTTACTCCGCACCTAAATTTTAATAATAGATTTAAGATGTTTGCACCATCTGCATTGCCCGGGGCAGCCAAACCGGTTTATTATACGTTGCGTGTAGCGGTAGCCATGTGCTTTATAGGGCATGGCGCCTTTGGTATAATTACCAAGGCTGTATGGTGTAATTACTTTGCCGTTTTTGGTATTGATGCCGTTACAGCCTATAAACTGATGCCCCTTGTTGGTACTGTAGATATTTTGATGGGCATCAGCATGCTGGTGTACCCTACAAGGGCCATTGCTTTGTGGCTGGTAATATGGGGGCTGTTCACAGCCTCTTTACGCCCCGCATCAGGCGAGCCCTTTGCCGAAATGATTGAGCGCGCGGGCAATTACGGTGCGCCGCTCGCTCTATTGCTTCTGTGCGGTATGCAGGCGAAATTTAAAACATGGTTTACTTTCATTCAACCACCCGGTAATGTTGCTTTTAATATTAAAAGCACGGTGGGTATCTGCCTGCGGGTTGCGGCGTTCTTGCTATTGTCAGGCCACGGCTGGTTAAACCTGCTGCATAAAAAGACATTGATAGGGCAATATACCGGCCTGGGTTTTCAGCAGGCTAACACGGTAGCTACAGTAGCAGGTATTACCGAAATTGTTGCGGCCATATTGATATTGATTCGCCCATCGCGCGGTTTACTTTTCGCTTTCCTGATCTGGAAGATTGGTACAGAACTTTTATATCCTAACCACCTGCTTTTTGAGTGGGTTGAACGCGGCGGAAGTTATGGAACACTGCTTGCACTGTGGTTTATTTGCGCGCCGGCTATTACGGCACAAAATAAAGCAGGGCAAGCAGTGTTAAAGCCTGTCGGCTGATCAAATTACGATCAGCCCGGTATTAATGTTTTAACCAGCTTGATGGCACATCGGCAGGTGCCGAGCCATCTTTACTGTATTTCAATTTCAGCGCGAAACCGCCTCCGCCTTCAATAAAATCAAGCGCTATGGGTTGCAGGCCTTGTTTCAGGGCAACCTGTCCGTCCTTTTCAATAGCCGAGTGCATGCCCTCGTTATCTACCACGGTGCGGCCTGCAATTTTTAATATGCCGCCGTCATCGCAGGTAAGGTAAAAAGTATATATCCCTGTTGACGGCACATCCAGGTACCCGCTATATTTCAGCCCGAAACTCGGCGCGGTAGCTTCGGCAGGTACAATAACACTGTTTACTACATATTGGGCCGCAGGCGTGCCGGTTATTAACGAACTCTTCTTGAAAAATGCGGGGTAATAACTACAGTTTAAACCCGCTGCTACATTGTTGGCGGTAGCAGGTTCGGCAAGTGTTTGCTTGTCGTAATTAAGCTCATAAACATCGCTGCGTATGCCCGATGGGGTAATGCCCAGCAAGCGGATGTGTTGCGTACGGTTGATGTTTAAAGGCGCTGTTAACTGGGTAGATTTTTGATTGGGCAGGCTGCCGTCGAGGGTGTAATACAATTTCAGGCCGGGCAAAGGCTTTTTAACATCAAGCGTAGTTGATTCGGTAAACACATTATTTTGTACCAGTCCCGGAAAGTCGGGCACGCGGAAATTAACCTTCAATGCCTCTAAAAGCGAATAGTGTTTATCCAGCCGTGCAAGGTAGCTATCGTAATCCTGGGTGTTCGTCCACAAGCGTTCGGCCAGCGCGGTAATGCGCGGGAAGATCATATAGTCGGCACGGTTCTCGGTAGGTATGCGTTCGCTCCATGTATTAGCCTGCGCGCCTATAATGTTTTGAGCTTCCTGCGCGTTCAACTGGCTTGGCACCGGGTTAAAGTGATACACATTATAGATGGAATTTTGATCGGGCTCGTTATCAAAATAAAGCGGGTTCCCGGGTGTCATGATCACCTTATTACCGTTTTTTGCCGCTTTTATAGGCGCGTTCGGCACCCAGCTGCGCCAGTACATTACCATAGCGGTAGGGCTTATGCCATCTTCCAATATCTCATCCCAGCCTATCAATTTTTTGCCATGCTTGTTAAAGTATTTCTCCATGCGGTTAATGAAATAGCTTTGCAGTTCGGCCGTAGTTTTAATGCCCTCTTTAGCCATCAGCGCCTTGCAGGTTTCAGATTCGCCCCAGCTGGTACGGTCAACTTCATCACCGCCAATATGAATGTATTTACTTGGGAACAGCGCGAAGATCTCATCGAATACATTTTGCGCGAACTCAAAGGTGCTTTCGTTACAAGGGCAGATGGGGGTTGTAAAAAGCTCGCCCCATTTGCTGCCTCCGGCGCACGATAAAAACGGGTAGTTATTAATAGCCGCCATCATGTGCCCCGGCATATCAATTTCGGGGATAATATCGATATGACGTTTTGCAGCGTAGGCAATCACATCCTTCATCTGGGCCTGCGTGTAAAAGCCGCCGTAAAGCTTTTTACCGTTCTTCACTATAATATGCTGCGGATCGATAGCGAAATCGGGGTTGTTCTTTGATTTTTCGATACAGACCGAATCCTGGTTATTAAAAGTTCGCCATGCGCCCAATTGAGTAAGCTTAGGATATTTCTTTATCTCGATGCGCCAACCCTGATCGTCGGTTAAGTGCAGGTGCAGCTTGTTGAATTTATAAAGCGCCAGCAGATCAAGGTAACGTTTAAGGTAGGCTATTGAAAAGAAATGCCGCGACACATCAAGGTGCATCCCTCGCCATTCGTAAGCAGGCTTATCGCTTATTTTTACCACCGGTAAACTGAACGAAGCAACCGGCGCCGAGCCAAAAGGCATCAGCTGGCGCAGGGTTTCAATCCCCCGGAAAATACCTGTTCCGTCTTTAGCTGCAATAACAATGGCTTGCCGGGTAATGGTTAAGCTGTATGCCTCCGGGTTGGTAATGGCCGCGTCAGTAACCAACTTAATGGTATTTGTAGTACTTGCCGAAGTTACCTTTAAGCTTTTGTCTGTTTTTTGCAGTATCAAGTTATTCAGTAAAGCGGCTTCATTTGCAAACTTGCCTGCGGTGAGGCTGATAGTTGTACTGCCGCTGACCTTGAATGAGCCTGTACCGGTTTGTACCTCCTGCGGGTAGGGGATCAGCGGAAGTTTGGCATCCGGTTGCTGTGCATGCAAATCGGCAGACCATGAGGTTAAAAACATTAGTACTAATAGCGCAAAAGCGGGTTTCCATCGGTATGGTATCATGTAATATTATTTTCGTTTTAAACGGATGTTGAATTATGAGGTACATGTTAATAACACTTTTTGTGGTTTAATTGCCTACAGCCATCTCAAATAAATTTACTTCATCCGCTAAAAGCAGATAGATGGTCACCTTAATATAGGTCGTCTGTTGTTTTTTACAATGATGTAGGCAATTATTGCATTTATATTGTCCTGCTATTAAACCGTTGGCATTTGCCGCGGTAAACGCATTATATATAGGTTAAGCAACCCTCATGGTTAAATTCTTTATGAAATTACGATCTTCCTTTTTATTTATCTTGTTTGTTTTATTGTTAGGCGCTGATGCGGTTAAAGCGCAGCAAAAGCCCTACTTGAACCCCGCGCTGCCTATTGATACACGTGTAAACGACCTCATATCGAGGTTAACGCTTGCCGAGAAAGCCTCATTGCTGGGCTACCGCAGCGCGGCGGTACCAAGGCTTAACATACCGGCTTATAACTGGTGGAACGAAGGCTTGCATGGTGTGGCGCGTGCCGGGCAGGCAACGGTATTTCCGCAGGCTATAGCTATGGCCGCCACGTTTAATGATGGTTTGCTGAAGGAAGTAGCCAACGTAATATCAACCGAGGCACGTGCGAAATATAACCTCGCGCTGGCAAAAGATCAGCATATTCAATATATGGGCTTAACGTTCTGGTCGCCCAATATCAATATATTTCGCGACCCACGCTGGGGCCGCGGACAGGAAACTTATGGCGAAGACCCATACTTAACCTCATTAATGGGTACCGCCTATGTACAGGGCTTGCAGGGGAACGATCCTAAACATCTTAAAGCCGCCGCCGCTGCCAAGCATTTTGTAGCGCATAGCGGGCCCGAAGCTACACGTGATTCGTTTGATGCTTTGGTTGATGAGAAAGACCTGCGCGAAACCTACCTGTATTCGTTTAAAAAACTGGTTGATGCCGGTGTTGAATCGGTAATGAGCGCTTATAATCGGGTAAATGGAGTGCCCATTTCAGTAAGCAAAATCTTGCTTACCGATGTATTGCGTAAAGAATGGGGTTTTAAGGGCCATGTGGTAACAGATTGCGGCGCTTTGGATGATGTGTATCTAACCCATAAAACACTCCCTAACAAAGTAGAGGTAGCCGCCGCGGCTATTAAAGCGGGTGTGAACCTCGATTGTTCTTCCATTTTTCAATCGGACATAGAGAACGCTATTAAACAGAAGAAACTAACGGAAAAGGAAGTAAATACCGCTTTGGCTACCTTGCTGAAAACCCAATTTAAACTCGGCTTTTTTGATGATCCTAAGGCCTCGCCGTTTTACAGCTACGGGGCAGATAGTATCCATAATGATAGCCATGTGAACCTGGCGCGTAAGGTAGCGAGCCAAAGTATGGTGTTGTTAAAGAATGATAATAGTTTACTACCACTTAAAAAATCCGATTATTCAAGTATAATGGTATTGGGCCCAAATTCAGCTTCGCTGGATGCCCTGGTGGCGAGCTATCATGGGGTGAGCAGTAAAATGGTGAATTTTGTGGAGGGTATCACAGCCGCCGTTGGCCCGGCAACAAGAGTTGAATATGATTTAGGCGCGGGCAATAAAGATACCACGCACTTCGGCGGTATATGGGGCGCGGGCAATGCCGATGTTACCATTGCTGTTGTGGGGCTTACCCCGGTACTGGAAGGTGAAGCGGGCGACGCTTTCCTCGCGGAAAATGGCGGCGACAAGAAAAATCTAAGCATACCCGCGCAGGATATCGCCTTTTTAAAGGCACTGCGCAAAGGAGTTAAGAAGCCGATAATAGCGGTTGTAACCGCAGGAAGCGATGTGGATATTGCTGCCATTGAACCCTATGCCGATGCTATTATACTGGCCTGGTATCCGGGCGAGCAGGGCGGCAATGCTTTGGCCGATATTGTTTTCGGCGATGTTTCGCCATCAGGTCACCTGCCTGTTACGTTCTACAAATCAATTAACGACCTGCCCGACTATAACAGCTACAGCATGAAGAACCGAACCTACCGTTATTTTGGCGGAGAAGTACAGTATCCGTTCGGCTTCGGCTTAAGTTATACCACATTTAAATACGATTGGGGCACTCAACCTGCAAAAACTTATACAGCTAAAGATACCATTACCATACAGGCAACAATAAGTAACACAGGCAACATAAATGCCGACGAGGTGGTACAGGCTTACGTTAAATACCCTTCAATTGACAGGATGCCCTTAAAGGAACTAAAAGGCTTTAAGCGAGTAACCGTTAACAAAAACGGACAACAGGCAGTTGAGTTTAAAATACCCGTGCAGGCACTACAAAAGTGGGACTTGAAAACGCATCGCTTCAAAGTATATCCGGGCAATTATAAATTGTTTTTAGGCAGCAATGCCAATGATGAAAAGCTAACCGCCGAGTTTGCAGTGAAGTAGTATATGTACGCTCGTTGACGATAGACTAATGTGCTAATTTTTGAGGTATTATGGTTTTATATGCCTGCCTGTTTGTACTTTTATTCATATGATTTCCAAAGGCGAACTAAAAAACATATTCTTCAAAAAGGAGCATGCCGATCTTAACCGGTATCCTTTTTCGTTGCCCTTCTTCAGAATCAACAGCGGGATCAAAATAAGCCCGGCTGTAACCTTTTTTGTGGGCGAGAATGGTACCGGAAAATCAACCCTGTTGGAGGCTATTGCGGTGGCATCGGGTTTTAACCCGGAGGGTGGTTCTGTTAATTTTAGCTTTGGTACCAGGCCTTCGCATTCTGTTTTGCACGAATATATTACCACATCGCGGGGTACACAACGGCATAGCGACGGTTACTTTTTAAGGAGCGAAAGCTTTTTTAACGTGGCCACAGAAATTGAGAATATGGATGCCGAGCCGCTGGGAGGAGGCAAGATCATTGATTCGTACGGCGGTCGTTCACTGCACGAGCAATCGCATGGCGAATCTTTCTGGAGTTTGTTCATACACCGTTTTGGCGGTAACGGATTTTATATACTCGATGAGCCCGAGGCGGCCCTTTCGCCATCGCGGCAAATGGCTATGCTCATTAAAATGCACGAACTGATAGCCACCGGTTCGCAGTTTATCATAGCCACACATTCGCCAATTTTGCTGGCTTATCCCAATGCCCTCATCTACGAGTTTAGCGAATTTGGTATGGAGCCCCGCCGGTACGAGCAAACCCAGCTGTTTCAATCGTATAATGATTTTTTTAGGAATCCTGCTTATGTGGTTAGGGAATTGTTGAGATAGGCAACTACGTGCCAAGAGCTAAGATTGTTGTTGCTTCTTTATCTTTGAAACGCTGCTGTTCTTCAGTAGGCTTACTTGCTTCCGCATGTCTTCTAAAGAAGTTTTGGGCTGTTTTGAGCTGCCTGCCTCCGCCAGTTTGTTCATCTCGGAGAATGATATCCTGTAATTCATTTTTTTACTGATCTTCATTTAAGCAATAATTAAGTATACAAGTTCTAAACATGTTATCAAAGATATCAGCTTGGTGTCATAGTTGCTGTCTCATCAAAAGTGATATTTACGAGAGCTTCAATCCCTTTTCCAATTTTTTAACATCCCTTCTTAAACCTTATTTCATAACAACAGTCATACCCATACATTTACCAATTATACTTGTACCTAAATACTCTTCCTGCATAAAAACAACTTGTTTTAGCGTTGCGTTAGGTAAAGAATAGCTGATAAACTGTAAACCTGTAAATCACATCTATTATGAAGAACTTAAGCTTATGCCTGCTGCTTGTGTTGCTGATACAATCAAAGCTGTCTTTCGGGCAAAATGACAAATCACCCGCGCTGCGCCATCTCATTAGCGTGGTAGAGCGTTATCAAAAACGTTTAACTCCCGAAAAGGTATACATCCATACCGATAAGGCAACTTATTTTATTGGCGATACCATATGGTTTAAAGCCTACACGCTCGATAAACGCGACCTATCGGCATCAGACAAAAGCCAGCTACTGTATGTAGAGCTTAACGACGACAGCCTGGTAAACGTAAAACGTGTGAGCATTCCACTGAGTTATGGCATTGGCTGGGCGCAGATCCCGCTGTCGGTAAAGCAGTTTCATGAAGGTACTTACACCCTGCGCGCCTACACCAACTGGATGCAGAACCTCAGTGAAGATCGCTTTTTTAAACAACGCATATACATAGGCAAACCCACTGCCGAAACCTGGCAGATACAAGCCAATACCCAATTGGTAGATAAAGCGCCATTAACGGAGGTGCAGGTAAAAATGAATATTGCCAGGCTCAATAAGCAGCCTGTTACCTCGCAAAGTGTACAAGCCATTGTGATGGAAAAAGATAAGGTATTAATACGTAAGGATCTGAAAACAACACCCAATGGCGAACTTGATCTTGCTTTCGATTTAAAGGATAAGGAACGCAGCGAAAACCTGCGCCTGTATATAGTAAACACCCAAAAAGGCGAACGCGGCCAAACGCAGTCGGTACCGCTGTTGTTTAACCGGCCGCAAAATATCGATCTGCAATTCTTTCCCGAAGGTGGTAACTGGGTTGCCGGTATCAGTTCAACGGTTGGTTTTAAGGCCATAAATGAGGATGGGCGCAGTGCCAATGTCAGCGGCGGTATCTACGATAGTCAAAATAAAAAGGTGAGCGATTTTAAAACTACCCACAATGGTATGGGTACAGTAGAAATGGCCCCTGTCGCGGGCGAAACATACACTGCCCGTATAGATGCGCCGAACGGTAATGGTGTAGTTTACCAGCTGCCAAAAGTAAATGCCGAGGGTACGGTAATTCATTTTGAGAACCGCGAAAAAGATGACAGCCTTACGGTTAAGTTTGCCTTTTCACCCGGCTTAAAAGGTAGGGATAAGTATAGCCTGGTAGGCGAGGCGCGTGATTTTGTAAGTTACTCAGGTATGGTTGAGCCCAAGGATGGCGCTTACAGCATACCTAAAAAAATATTCCCGAGTGGTATTGTGCACTTTACTCTTTTTAAAGATACCATCCCGGTAAGCGAAAGAATTGTGTTTATTGATCATAAAGATCAGTTTAAGTTGAACGTAACGGCAGATAAGCCTGTTTACGCTACTAAAGACAGCGTGGTACTCAACCTCGCGGTGAACGACAGCAAGGGGAAGCCGGTTAAAGAGGGCAGTTTCTCGCTCAGCGTAACTGATGATTCAAAGGTACGTGCCGATACCGCGGGCAATAGCAATATAGCGACAACGCTGCTCCTAACGTCCGATTTGAAAGGGTATGTGGAAGACCCCGCTTATTACTTTAACCCCGGCAATGCCGACCGCCTGAAAGCGCTCGATAACCTGATGCTTACCCAGGGATGGATAGGTTTAAGCTGGAAAGACGTATTCAAAACAACAAAACCTAAATTCAGGGCCGAAGAGCAATTTGTAATTACAGGTAAGGTGATCAGCGCGTTCAAAAAACCGGTAGAAGGTGCCCAGGTGCTGGTATCGTCAAAAAAACCGGTATTTATAAAGCAAACGCTTACCGATAAAAAAGGAGTGTACACTTTTAAAGATCTGCCCCTGTTGGATACTTCTTCATTTTTGATAGTGGCCAGCACGCCTAAAGGTAAAATGATGCGTTATGGCGAGCTTACGGTTGACAGGTTTGAACCGGCCCCAATACCCGAAGAGCTGTTAACACCTATGCAACCATGGTTTGTAAATACAGATAGCATTACACAACGGGCTGTTAACGCCACCATAGAGAAATTGGGTGATGAAATGCCGAAAAACTCGGGCCAGATACTTAAAGGAGTTACCATTACCGGCAGAAAAGTTATTCCTCATTCTGATAATATCAACGGAGCCGGAAATGCCGATATCGTGTTCGATGAAAAGGACATAAAAGAGGCCGGGGTGATTGATCTGTATGAGTTTTTACAACAGCAGCTACCCGGTTTTAGGGTAGTAATGAAAGATGGTTTCCCGGCCATCATGTTTGATAAATATTATATGGGGATCAAAATAGATAACATTCCGCTATCGCTAAATGTGGATGGCCCTGTACCCACGGTGGCAAGTGTTATAGCGGCGATGAAAGAGCATGCAGTTGATTCTTATATTGGGGTAGAGGTGATGACGAGTCGCAAATTTACACGCATCGGTCCATCAGGTACTTCAATTGGTATTGCATCTTACAGTCCCGATGCGCAAAAAGTAGCGATGGCTGCTAATTCTGTTAAGCCATGGGGTTATAATCGGGAAGAAGGCCGCGACGATTACGTTTTCTGGCGCCTTGGCCGCGCTATAGGGCGCGATCTTGACGCGGGAATTATAGAAATAACCACGCGCTTTAAAACCGGGCAATACCGGTATGATTACGGTCCGCTTAACCGGGTTAAATATCGCCCGATATACACGCTTTACGCCCGCGACTTTTACAGCCCTAAATACACCGTAAAAGACAAACCTACAGAACCCGACCTGCGTACCACCATTTACTGGTCGCCCGATATTGTAACCGACGATAAAGGCCGGGCAAGGGTAGTATTTTACACAGGCGACAAAGCCGGTAAATACTCCGTTATACTGCAAGGTGCCGACTTGCAGGGAGGCATCGGCTCGCAGTACATGAAATTGAATGTAGAGTAAATAAAGTATTTAGCGTAATACAGCATGGACGTTGCCTTCGGCCCGTGCTGTACGCTCATACGCGCACAAGGCATTAAGCACATGGCCGGTATCCGCTACCATCACTAACGCGGGAAATTAGAACAATCCGTTAAAATGATAGTTCAAGATCGTTCCGCCTTTTAATATTACGGTAATACACCCTGCTGTTAGAAGGAAAAATACAGGCGATACCACTATTATAGTATACAACAATACCTTGTGAAATTTTTTTCCCTTATACTTTTCCGTCAAATAGAATATTCGTTTTCTTTTAATATATACTACATATACCGTAAAATAAATAATTCCCAAAATTGAAAGGCATATTATAATAAGACCAATTTTATTGTAATGGAATTGGTTGTTAAAATATAGTTTGTTTAATACCTCACTTATTGGTAAGTAAATATTAAATAGTAATAAACAATAAATAAAACTGATATATGCTGTAATTGTGCTTTCCGGAGAACTTTCTGTCCTTCTGTATTCTTCAAAAAGCTTTGCAAAAAAGAAGTTCATAATTTAATGTCATTTTATACCCAATAAACGTTTCCAAAAAGGTGCTTTCCTACTTGACTTATTTATTAGGCTATCAAAATATACTTTGGAGTTTTTCCTTTGTTGTGCCGTTAGAGTATACATCAGGGCCGATCTTTTATCAAGGTCTATTCGTTCTTCAGGCTCTGCTATTGGGTCGGGTTTTTGAAACAAGTTCTTTATAACGCTGTATTCATCTCTTATATGTTCCTCATCAGGCCATGAGAAATTATCAAGAACAGATACCAAAATAGCCTGATTTGCATAAAAATATTGAGATACAGGTACCCATCCGATTAGCCAATTATCAGTTATTTCATGATGCAATTTAAACAAGTTTAATTCATTAAGTTGTTTACCTGTCGCAATCCAGGTATCCCACGGCGGTGCATCACCAATATCCATAAAGTAAGCACTCTCTATTTCCGGAGCTCCGTCAACTACCGTGTCAGACGCGTTATACAACATTATTCTGCCGTAGTTAACAAGTTCCTCTAAAGGTATAAGCGCTACGCCGGTATCTTTCAGCAGTTTGCTTCGCTTGCTATTAAGTTGATCTAAGGTAAACTCTTTTTCATTATCCGGAATATGATAGTAATAATGTTGGGGTGCAAGCTCGGCCGTACGAAAGAGGTTATCATCAAAGTTGTTATTTACTTTTTCTATCCAGGTAGCTGTTTCCTGAATTGTACGGATAATGTCCATTGGGGCAATAAGGCTTTTGTTAGGTACAATATACGCCTTTAGATGCTAACTACATCAACGATTGTTCATCTAATGCATGCCCGATTAATTGTGCTTGGTTTGCCAGTCTTACGAAGTTTTCAAAACTTCGTAAGGCCTTTCATTATAAGAGGTCGGCACAAGATTCGAACTTGCGATTAATTCTTTTGCAGAGAACCCCCTTAAACCACTCGGGCAACCGACCATTTTTAAAACATGGCCATATGCAATAAAGAAATTTCTTTATTGCATATGGCTTGCCCTTCCCGCAATAAAGCAGTTTAAGCATAAGTAAGAAAGCATTGGGCAGCTGAAAAACTGCTGCCTCAACTAAAGGTTTCCCTACATGGATTCGAACCACGATCTTCTGAACCAAAATCAGACGTGCTACCGTTGCACCATAGGGAAATTATGTTAGTAGAAATAAAAGGACTTGAACCTTTAACCGACACCGTATAAGGGTGCTGCTCTAACCATTAAGCTATATTTCCTTTATTATCAGTAGGGTAACCCGGACTCGAACCGGGAGCCTCCACATCCCAAATGTGGTAATCTAACCAATTGATATACTACCCTGAAAATGCCCCTAAAACAAAAAATCCCCTTAGAATTATCTAAGAGGATTCGCGTATTATATAATATTTTATTCAATACATAGCTATCCCCTCCGATAAATCGGTTGCGGTATGAAGCATTGTATTGTTGTTGTTTTCATGATGCAATGATACACAATTATTTTAATAATCAAGAAATTTCAGTAAAAAAATAAATTTTTTTTAGGTACGAATTAATCCCCAACTTGAAGAGCCGCTCTGTATAGTTCGCGATTGCTTCGTACCTCGCAATGACACATTTTTAAGATCAAAGAGTTACGAAGTTTCAAAAACTTCGTAACTCTTGCCACGTTTACCCTCCTCGTCAGCAAGCAGCTTCGGGCGAAAGCGGGCAGAACTTTGGTGGCCATGAGCGCAAAGGCGGGCATAGGAACTTGTTGCAAGTGGGATGGAGTAGCGCGTCGGGGCAAAAGTTCCAGCCCAAAGTTCTGGTCGCATTGCAGGGTATGGCCTCGTGCGGCAAAGAAGCCTATTGCTGGACAAGCCTTTTGTTACTTTTGCCCTCAAAAGTAACGGGGCCCTGCGCCCAAGAGCAGACTAACGTCAATCACAGCACAAGCACAACCTAAGTAGAGATTGCTTCGTACCTCGCAATGACGATAGTGATAGAAACGAGCTAAATATGATGAGATTGCTCATGACTTACAGCAATAACAAGCTTTTTACTTCTGCCAATAAACCTCCGCTTCCAGCAGCTTCGTTTCAAACTCATACACCGGGTATTTACTTTCTATCAGCTTAATAAGCATTTCAATAGCGATTTGGCCCATCTCAAATGCTCGCTGCCTGATATAGGAGATCCGGGGCGATAGCAGATCTACCACATCCGAGTTGGAAAAACCGATAATAGCGAGTTCATCAGCCCCTTTAATTTGATTAAGCGCCCGTATACAGGCCGTGCTGATGCGGTCGCTGGCTATGAAGAGGGCATCGGGTTTATCGGCTGCTGAAAGTATGCTGTTCACAGCCTGTTCAACTTCCTGTTCATCGCGGCCGCCATTGTAGCAGTGCCTTAGCAGGTTTTCGTTGAACGGGATATCGTTATCGGCTAAGGCGGCTTTGTAACCGTTTAACCTTTCGGTAGTAATAGAGAGCTGCGGGGCATTGGCCAGGTGGGCAATGTTACGATATCCCTTTTTTATGAGCGCTTCGGTAGCGTTATAAGCCGATCTGAAATTATCGGTAGTTACCTTAAAGGTATCGATGTCGCTAAGTATCCGGTCGAAAAATACGATGGGCAGCCCCTGTTCGTGCAGGCGGGTTACGTGAGCGTAATCTACCGTTTGTGCCGACATGGAGATCAGCAAGCCATCCACCGAGCGGTTGGCGAGGTGCTCCATATTGATCACTTCACGCTCGTACGAATCGTGGCTTTGGGTGATGATCACATTATAGCCTCGCTCATAGGCAATGGATTCGATCCCGTTAATGGTTTGCGAAAAAAAGCTGTTGGCCACATCGGCCACCATAATACCAATGGAATAACTGCGCCGCGACCGCAGACTTAGCGCTGCCGGGTTGTAATGGTAGTTTATTTGCCGGGCATATTCCAAAACCTTTTGCTTGGTTTCGGTACCCACCTCATGGCTATCACGCAACGCCCTCGAAACCGTGGACGGCGATACATCCAGTGCCCGGGCAATATCTTTTATGGTAGCAGCTTTGTACATCAATTTATAATTATACAAATAAGCGATAAAGCAGGCTTACCGCCAAATTATCAGTACATTCATTTCGGCAACGATTGCGTAAATTTTTATAGGCCAAAGCCCGTTTTAATGCTTTTTACTCGTTAATATCGCTGCGTTAATAAACCTGGTTAAACTAATATTTGATGATGCCCCGCCAATGGCATCACCATAAAACATACGATAACAAGTGGCCGCCCTTTGTTTAATAAGCGCGATGAGGTAAATTGAACGGCGCATAAACCCGCATGAAAAACATGAAGAAATTTTTGGACGAACACTTTTTACTCGAAACAGATACGGCAAAGCTGCTCTACCACGATTATGCAAAGCATTTGCCAATAATTGATTACCATTGCCACCTGCCGCCCGATGAAATTGCCAACAATGTTAACTACGAAAACATCACCCGTGTTTGGCTCAACGGCGACCATTACAAATGGCGGGCCATGCGTGCCAACGGCGTAAACGAGGCTTATATAACCGGCGCTAAAACCGATGCCGAAAAGTTTACACAATGGGCGGCTACCGTACCTTATACCCTGCGCAACCCGCTTTACCATTGGACACACCTCGAACTGCAACGCTACTTCAATATACACGATATACTATCGCCGGATACGGCCACGCAGGTATACAATACCTGTACCGATCTGCTGCAAACTCAAGAATACAGCACCCGTGGCCTCATTAGTAAAATGAATGTGGAAGTGATATGCACTACGGATGATCCGCTGGATAATTTGGCGTATCATCAGCAGTTAAAAAGCGAAGGTTTGGCCCTGAAGGTATTGCCAGCCTTTCGCCCGGATAAGGCGATGGCTGCCGAAAATACCGAAGCGTTGAATGCCTATATCGATAAGCTGGAAGCAGTCGCGGATGCTACCATCGGTACTTACAACGATTATCTTACCGAGTTAAAAGGAAGGCATGATTACTTCGCGGCCAATGGTTGTTCGGTGTCTGATCATGGGCTGGAGCAAATTTACGCGGCTGATTATGAGGATAGCGAGATAAGCTTCATCTTCAATAAAATACGAAATAAAGAAACCTTATCGGCAACAGATGTGCTGAAGTTTAAATCGGCTATGTTGTTTGAGTTTGCCCTTTGGGATCATGAAAAGGGCTGGGTACAGCAATATCACATCGGCGCATTACGCAACAACAATACCCGTGCTTTCAGCAATTTAGGGCCCGATACGGGCTGGGATTCCATTGGTGATTTTAGCCAGGCCGCTGCCTTATCGAAATTTCTGAACCGTTTGGATACCGAAGACAGGCTCGCCAAAACTATTATTTACAACCTTAACCCTGCCGATAACGAAGTGATAGCCGCCATGACAGGCAATTTTAACGATGGCTCGGTAGCGGGGAAAGTACAGTTCGGTTCGGCCTGGTGGTTTTTAGATCAAAAGGACGGGATGACGCGTCAGCTTAACGCCCTCTCCAACATGGGGCTGCTAAGCCGTATGGTAGGTATGCTGACAGATTCGCGCAGTTTCCTGTCGTTCCCGAGGCATGAGTATTTCAGGCGGCTGCTTTGCAACCTTTTCGGTAACGATATTGAGAACGGCGAATTACCCAACGATACCCCATGGGTAGGCAAAATAATACAGGATATCAGCTATAACAACGCGGTAAACTACTTCAAATTTTAAGTTTACAGCTATGCAAACGAGGGCCAAAATATGAACAAAGCATCGGGTAATTACAGGTGGACCATTTGCGCCCTCATGTTTGCGGCCACCACCATTAATTATATGGACAGGCAGGTGATCGCCCTGCTGAAACCTTACCTCACTACTGACTTGCACTGGGACTCGGGCGATTATGCCAACATCGAGATCGCCTTTAAAATAACCTACGCCATAGGGATGATAGGCGCGGGCCGGGTAATTGATAAACTGGGTACCAAGTTGGGGTACGGTATTTTTGCCGGGTTATGGAGTTTGGCAGCGGTGCTGCACGCTTTTGTAAGCAGTACCCTTGGCTTCAGCTTCGCGAGGGCATTTTTAGGTATTACCGAAGCGGGCAACTTCCCGGCAGCCATAAAAACCACGGCCGAATGGTTCCCGAAAAAAGAGCGGGCGCTGGCTACGGGTATCTTTAATTCGGGCTCAAACGTGGGGGCTATTATTGCGCCGCTAAGCGTACCCTTTATTGCCGAAAAATATAGCTGGCAAACCGCGTTTTTGCTCACTGGCGCTATCGGTTTTGTGTGGCTCATATTTTGGTTCATGATCTATCAGCCACCATCACAACATAAAAAATTATCGGCAGGCGAGTTTGATTACATCCATAGTGATAAAGACGAAGCTGCCGAAAGCGCCAATGATGGTCCGCCGTTTACCTGGCGGCAACTGCTCAAATACAAACAAACCTGGGCCTTTGTGGCAGGCAAGTTCCTTACCGACCCAATTTGGTGGTTTTACCTGTTTTGGCTGCCCGATTTTTTGAACAAGCAATATGGCCTTACTTCGGTACAGGTGGCATTCCCGATAGCGCTGGTTTACATCAT
The DNA here is from genome assembly GCF_039541195.1 of Mucilaginibacter gynuensis. Taxonomy (NCBI): domain Bacteria; kingdom Pseudomonadati; phylum Bacteroidota; class Sphingobacteriia; order Sphingobacteriales; family Sphingobacteriaceae; genus Mucilaginibacter; species Mucilaginibacter gynuensis. The sequence goes on along the minus strand of NZ_BAABFT010000010.1, from coordinate 5,933 downwards.
GTCGAGCGTGGGGAGTGTTGGCGGGGGATGGTTGCCCTTTTACCTCATCCGTAAGGAACGATCTGTGTTTTGGGCACGCAAAACATCTATGCTGATATACGCTTTGCTGGTATTGCCTATTGTTTTCGCGCAGTATTTAGGCGCTATCAATATGTGGCTGGCCATTATAACAGTGGGCTTTGCCGCCGCCGCACACCAGGCCTGGAGTGCCAATATTTTTACTACCGTGTCAGATATGTTCCCGAAAAGGGCAGTGGCAACCGTTACCGGCATTGGCGGTATGGCTGGTGGCATCGGCGGCATCTTGCTCTCGCTGCTGGTGCAAAAACGCATGTTTGTGTACTACGAAAAACTGAACCAGTTGCCAAAGGCATATTTCATCATGTTTTTAATATGCGGACTCGCCTACATCAGCGCTTGGGCAATCATGTTCAGCCTCATCAAATCGAAAAAAGAAATTACTGCCCCTTAATGGTGGTTTAAGAAGATATTATTAAAATGAATACCCTGTCAAAAACAACCTTGTCCGTTATCGATCCTCAAATACCGGTTGAGCAAATATTTAACCTGCCCGAGCGTGTTTTACAGTTCGGCACAGGTGTACTGCTTCGCGGACTGCCCGCTTATTACATTGATAAGGCTAACCGTGCAGGCATTTTTAACGGGCGTATCGTGGTGGTAAAATCAACTGCTACTGGTTCAACAGATGATTTTGCTAAACAGGATAACCTGTATACCCTGCACATCAAGGGCATTGAAAACGGCGAGGCTGTAAATAAAAGTGTTATCTGTTCGGCAATCAGCAGGGTACTTACGGCGCAGCAACAATGGGCAGATCTACTCGATGTGGCTGCTTCACCCGATTTGAAACTCATCATTTCAAACACTACTGAAGTGGGGATCCAACTGGTTAAGGAGGATGTGTTAAGTGATGTACCTACATCGTTCCCCGGCAAGTTGTTGGCAGTGCTGAATCACCGGTATCAAACTTTAGGTGGAAAGGAAGACACGGGATTGATCATCATCCCAACGGAATTGATTGTTGATAACGGCAAAATATTAAAGGACATAGTAATTGAACTGGCGAGGTATAATAATTTAAGCGATGCCTTTATACAATGGCTGCAAACGGCTAACCGTTTCTGCAATTCGCTGGTGGATAGAATAGTTCCGGGCAAACCGGATGCTATTTTACAGGAAGCACTCACACAAGAACAAGGCTATATCGATCACCTCAATATTATTGCCGAACCTTACAGTCTTTGGGCTATTGAGGGTGATGCCGAATTGGAAGAAGTCTTATCTTTTCAACTTGTTGATGAAGGTGTTATCATTACCCCGGATATTGAACTGTACCGCGAACTAAAACTGAGATTGCTGAACGGTACCCATACCCTGTGCTGCGCTGTAGCGATATTATCTGGCTTTAAAACGGTAAGCGAAGCTATACAGAATGATGCCTTTGCGCATTACATCACCAACTTAGTGTTTACTGAAATTATCCCTGCCATTCCATACCCCATCAGCCGGGAACAGGCGGAGACTTTCGCCAATAAAGTGCTCGATAGGTTCCGCAACCCTTACCTCAACCACCAATGGCAAAGTATTGCCATGCAGTACTCCTTAAAGCTGAAGGCGCGTGTAGTACCCCTGCTTTCAAACTATTACAAAATACATAATGCCGTACCACTTGATATGACCCTGGGTTTTGCCGCTTTTATACGCTTTGCGAATACTGTAAAAACTGACGATAATACTTATATCAGCACCATAAATGGTATCGATTATTTGCTTGCAGATGCTAACGCGGATGTGCTGCATGCTGCCTGGTCTGCTGGAGGAAACACCCTTACCGTAGTTGAGCGGATATTGAGTAACGAAGCATTATGGGGAGCTGATCTTACCGCTGTTAAAGGCTTTGCAACCGAGGTTGCCCGTAATGTAGAGCGCGTATTCAAAGCGGTGATATACTAAGCCCGTCGGCCAAATAATTGTGCACTTCGTGATTCTTGCTTTGTGTACTTTGTGGTAAAACTAAACCACAAAGGGCACGAAGCTTTGCACGAAGATCACTAAGGTGTATTCTTGTTAAAAAAAATATTTTTAGAAAGTTTCTATTTCTTTTCTCGCTTAATTCTAAAGCTGCCATTCGCCTAAAAATAGCGTTTAGAGTATGTATTTGCTATAAACGAAAATTTTAACTGGTGCGTATTTGTTGTTTTGATCGTGGTATAGCCCGTGGTGAAGCCGTTCGACCCAAACAAAAAACGATTTAGTTGCGTTCAAGTACCTGTAAACCAAATTGTAACCTCTTTAGCCTGATTTGCCTATGAATAAATAGAACGGTATGCCTATGCCCGTTAATTTATCAATCCAACCAATCAAAAAAACCAACATTTAACTTACATGAGAACAATTTTTAATTTTAAACATGCTGCCATAACAATGGGAAGCGCAGCCATGCTATTCGTTGCTGCCTGTAAAAAAGAGGCCGTACCAAACCCGGCCAAAACCGCAGGTACACCCAAATCAACCACTTTACGTGCCGATGCCATTGGTGCCAGCGGCCCCAAAGGCGTTTGCTATGTGGAGGTTAACAATGCCGATATACGCAACGTTGGGTATTACAAACTCACCACCGGTCAGCAGCTTTTTGATATCGCTATCATATTTGCCGCTAATATTAACTACAACACCTCTACCCAAACTGCCGAACTGTATTTTAACACCAACGTTAACAATGTTTTGGCCAACCGGAATACCTACGTGCAACCGCTGCAAAGCAGGGGCATAAAGGTGCTGTTATCTATACTGGGTAACCACCAGGGCGCGGGCATCTGTAATTTCCCGAGCCAGGCGGCGGCGCAGGCCTTTGCCCAGCAGTTGGCCAACGCGGTTAACACTTACGGCCTCGATGGTATCGACTTTGACGATGAGTATGCCGATTATGGTAATAATGGTACAGGTCAGCCAAATTCAAGTTCGTTTGTTTATCTGGTAACCGCGCTGCGCAGTTTGCTGCCCAATAAGATCATCTCTTTTTATAATTATGGCCCGGCATCGTCAAGGTTATCATTTAACGGGGTAACTGTTGGCTCAAAGATCAATTACAGCTGGAACGCTATTTACGGCACGTATTCGGTACCAAATGTGCCGGGTTTATCGGCTGCTAATTTAGGTCCGGCGGCTATTGATATACAGGCTACCAGCAGCTCAACCGCAGCATCATTGGCCACACAAACGGTTAATAATAATTACGGCATCTACTTGTATTATAACCTGCCAAATTCTGATGTGCATACTTACTTGTCGAGCGTATCAGCCCAATTATACGGCAGCGGTAAAAACACGGTATATGATACCAGCACGGCTATTACGGGTGTAACCTTTTTTGCCGATGTAAATTACGCGGGTGCCGGAATGGGGGCTTTGCCGAAGGGTAATTATACCTTATCGCAATTACAGGCCTACGGCTTTGTGAACGACTGGGCATCATCGGTAAAAATACCAACCGGGTGGACAGTAACCATGTATGCCGACGATAATTTTACCGGTACATCGTGGACGCTTACCTCAAGCAATTCCAACTTTGTGGGTTTATCTCCAAACGCCAATGACCTGGTATCGTCGGTAAAAATTCAATAATTATTTAAACGGGTATAGGCTGCCTTGTTGCAATGCCCCGGGAAATATTTCCGGGGCATTGCTTGTTTATGGGCGCTGTTTTGGTAATGGATTTATGGTTTAGTGGCTTCATTATCAGTTTATTTGTCTTGTTTTTTCTATTCAGAAAAACGGTTTAGTAGTGTTTAAACGCAAAATATTTAAGGAAAAATTGGTTCCATGTGCCGAAGTTTTGGGATTGATGCGCCTCCCGCAGCGCTATACCTTTGACATATCAAATCAAAAGGATTGAAAACACACAATGGACAACAAAGAACATTATTCTACACTAAAAGGCAAGTTGCTGCAACTCTATCAGCAGGTATACGAAATCTGCTATATCATCTACAGCAAATAACAAACAATGATCAAAATTTCTACAACATATAAATTATACTAAAATGAAAAGTTCAATTAAATTAAGTGTAGTAACACTTGCATTATTAACCATAGCAACTTTAACTACTAAAGCACAGGATACTACTCCATCATCAAAATCAACTACTACAGGTTCAGGCATCCGCTTAAGCGTAGGCCCGGAAGTAGGTGTGCCGGTTGGTAGTTTCCACGATGCATACAACTGGAACCTGGGCGGATCTATCCAAGCTGATTTCCCTATCGTGAGCGAGAAATTATATGTAACCGTTAACGCCGGTTATAACAACTTCTTCGCTAAAGATAACGGTGGCGTTACCGCTTCAGATTTACAATTGATACCTGTTAAAGCCGGTTTAAAATACTACCCGGTAAGTAACTTCTATGTACAAGGCGAAGCAGGCGCGGCTTTCCTTACCAATAAAGATAAAGTAGGCGCCGATAAATCAGCCAGCTTTGTATATGCGCCGCAAGTAGGTTATGTATTTAAATTAAGCAGCAACAACTACATTGATGCCGGTGTACGTTTTGAAAGCAATACCAAATTTACTGATAACGGCAGCAGCAGCAACTTCTTTGGCTTGCGTGTTGCTTACGCCTTCGGCTTATAATCAATCTTTTATTTAGTGTGTTAGAATAGTGATTTGAGGTTGACGATTGCCTGTCTCCATAATGGGGGCAGGCTTTTTTGCTGTATATGACTTTTGCCTGATGATCCTGACAATTCACAAACTTTAATATGAGATTGCGCTAACTTTTATCTTGAACAGGATGCCTTTTTTTGCACACGTCAACCAAGCAATTATACAATGGCATCACCTGCAAATATATTAGATACTACCGCCACCGGTTTACAAGCACACCTTTCTGACAGCGATATCGCCTTAAGGCACGATGCCTTTACCCAGCAAAACTTTACCATATTACAGCACGACGGCAGCGCTACCGACGAGATACCCAACCGACCCGATCACTATGCTATGGTGCTCAATTTACGCGGCAGTGTTACCCGTACCGTAGGGCATTTCCGTTTTAAGGCCGATACCCATTCCATACACATGGTTACCCCGCAATCGCTGAACGCGTATCACGATGCTACTGACGATCTGCAATTATATATCGTACTGTTTAAAAAGGATTTTTTGGAGGATGGCCTCATCAGGGATGGCATGCTGGATAACCTGCTCGATGTAAACCCCGAACACCCGCCGATGTGTTCGTTATCGGGGATCAATCTTACCAATATCCATTCGCTGTTTAAAAAGCTCGATCATGAATATAACAGTAACCAGGCTTACCATGGCCAAATGCTGCGTTTGCTGCTGATTGAGTTATTGTACGAGGCCAATCGCTCGGGCAATTGTCCCGAAAAAAAGGTGAGCCACCCAAACCGTCAGCAACAGTTGGTGAACCGCTTTAAAAAGCTGATAGACGAGCATTTCATGACCCTCCGCACCGTACAGGAATACGCCGATCTATTATTTGTTACCGCCAAGCACTTAAGCGAGGTAATCAAGCACGAAACCGGTTTAACGCCGCTGCACCTTATTCATAACAGAGTCTATAAAGAAGCAACCTATTGGTTATGCGCGTCGGAATTGAGCGTGAAGCAAGTGGCTGATAAACTGAACTTCGATACCAGTTCGCACTTCAGCAGGTTCTTTAAACATTACTCGGGCCATAACCCTACCGATTTTCAACGGATACAGTGCGCGATATTGTAAGGGGGAGTAGTGTAGAGCTATTCTCTGCTTTTTATTAAACTATCGTCATTGCTGTAAAGGTCAAGTAATTCGGTAACAGAATTAGCTTTATGTTATAAAGCTAAACGTTATGCGAAACATTAACAATGATCTTACATTAAAGCGGAATTATCTTAGCAAATATCGATTCCT
>NZ_BAABFT010000009.1:0-227786 GCF_039541195.1 Mucilaginibacter gynuensis | reverse complement strand
TGATGAACAACTTTTCCTGGTGGCTTTTCTTCCCTTGCATATTACAAGATAAGAAACACCTCGCCTTTCATTATTAATGTCTTTTCAACATTGTGTTAGTTGTGCAACAGCCACGAAAAGAAAAAAGTACATCCACTGACATTCAATAAAGCACTACCATTCCTAACGAAGAACAAACGACAAAAAAAACTTCCCCCTACTTCTTCCAACTCAATTCAATCTCTTCTAAAGTCTTCTTCTTGGTTTCCGGTATTCTTATTAGTGTGAACACCCATAATATCAGCGCGGCTATCAGGAACAGTCCGAAGGTAAACGCTCCGGCTTCTTCTTTTTTGTCGGACAGTAAGCCCGGCTCTAACAGCATGGGGGTGAACTGCGTGATGAGTAAAACGCCGATCCATAACACGGTGGTGGAGAACGACATGGCAATGCCGCGCGTTTTTGTAGGGAAGATCTCCGAAATGATTACCCACGGAATTGGCCCCAGCGATGCCGCGAACGACGCGATATAGAGGAAGATGAATACCATCAGCCAGATACCGTCTAACTGGTTATACAGACTGTAACCCGTACCAGCCAGCCCGATGATCATACCGGCCACTCCCCATAGCAGCAGTGTTTTACGCCCAAGTTTATCAATAAAACCAATAGCGATAAAGGTAAACAGCGTGTTGATAACACCTATGATCACCGTTTGCAGCAAAGCTGTATCGGTACTTGAACCGGCATTTTCAAATATCTTGGGGGCATAGTAAATAATAGCGTTTATCCCGGTGATCTGCGAGAAGAGCGCCAGTACGGCACCAACTATCATCGCTTTGCGCAGGCCGGGTTTAAATAATTCCGCAATGGTACCTTTCTCCTGGTTGAGGGTAAGTTCTACTTCTTGTACTACGGCTAAGGCTTCCTCTTTACCGTTCAGGCGTTCTAATGTATTCAAGGCTTCTGCCGAACGGTTCTTTTTGATCAGCCATCTCGGGCTTTCGGGCACCAGGAACAACAGTATCAGGAACAAGGCCGATGGCAGCAAACCTGAAGCGATCATCCAGCGCCAGCCTGTTTCTACCTTCCACTCGTGGGTACCTAACGAAGCTATTTTAAGGTTAACAAAGTAAATGAGGTTAATACCGATAACAATAGCCAACTGGTAAACGCTCACCAGTTTACCGCGTATTTTAGGCGGAGCTATCTCCGAAATATACAATGGCGACAACATAGATGCCGCCCCGATACCAATGCCGCCAACAATACGGAACAGCACAAATTGCGTTAAATTAGTTGGCAAAGCCGCGCCTATGGATGATACGGCAAATAGTATCGCTGTAAATATCAATGTAGTTTTGCGGCCCAGTCTGTCGCTCATATAACCGGCAACACCGCTGCCAATAACGCAACCCCATATCGCGCTGCTGGCAGCCCAGCCTTCCATTGCAGGTGTAAGCCCGAACTTTGTTTTTATAAGGCCGATAACGCCTGCAATTACAGCGGTATCATACCCGAATAATAAACCGCCCAGGGCGGCCACCACCGTAATTTTAACTACAAAACCCGTGGTGGATGGTTGTAGTTGCGCTTCTTTACTCATAATATTTAGGGTATCAATTGGTTTATACTCGTACGTAGGCCTTCAGCGTAGCACACTCCTGCCCTTCCGATTCGCCATGCGGGCGAATGGTGTATTCGCCTACCGCGGCGGGTACTATAAAGGTTTCGGCGTAGTGAATTACGTAGGGTTCGAAAGCATTGGCCGGACTTTCTACTATTACTTCGCGGCCTTCCACCAGGTTAAGCACATTCACTATTCCGTTGGTATTGTGGCTCACCTTGCCGGTAAACCAGTGGCGGCGGGTTTCAATAAACTCCAGTTCGTTAAGGCCGGTACGTTCCTCGCGCCAGCCATCGCCTTCGCCTAATGGCTCAACCAAATTAAGCGCGTTCTTCTCCACCCATGAAGCGGTACGATCCCATTGGATCACATTTTTACCATGCTCAATATTGATAGGTCGTGGTTTACCATCGAGCCCTAACCTACCCCAATCCCACAGTTTAAAGGTGAAGATATATGGCGTAGCACTAATTTCGAGCACCATACCGCCCGTACCCGAGCAATGCACGGTACCGGCCGGGATAGACACGTGATCGTGCTTTTTAACCGGCCATTTCTTTACATATTTTTCATCTTCGAAGAGCTTTTCGCCCCTGTCTGCAGCACGAAGGTCCTCCAGCATTTCATCGGGGTTTATGCCCTCCTGCAAGCCAAGGTATACATCGGCCTCGCCATCCACATCTAAAAAATAATAGCTTTCGTCCTGCGTGTAGTGCATGCCAAATTTTTCCTGGATGTATTGGGTAAGCGGGTGCACCTGTAAGCTCAAATTACCGCCTTTAATGGTATCCAAAAAGTCGAACCGTATAGGAAACTCGTCCCCAAAACGTGAATGTACTTTCGGACCAAGCAGGTCATCGGTTTTATAAAACACCAGGTTGATGGATGGGATCTCCACATCAGTATCGCCAAAGCGGAGCAGCAAACTATTTTCTTCGGGTACGCAATCAAAACACCAGGCATAATTGGTTGCCGAGCGGTCAAGATCGCAAACCTCTTTCATCCATTGCCCGCCCCATGGGCCCGGATCAAAAAACGGCACCACACGGAAAGGACGTTTCGCGCTGATCTCCAGGCCGCGTAAAACGGCTTCGCCGGTTACTAAAATAGGCTGACCTTGTTTATTGGTATCCAGTACGTAACCGATCTTGCTGAACAGCCTTTTCTTTAACCTGTCGCAGGCGCGCCAGTCTACAAAAAAGCCCCGTTTGTATTGAATAGAAAATTCTTCGTCGTTATTTTTCAGGCCGATATTGTTTACCAGTTTTTCGCGCATGCGCAGCTGTATCTCCCAGCGGGCCATGTCGGCGTAAACCAGCAAGTCAAATTCGGGCAGTATCAAACTCGCGCCGGTACCATAAACAATCACCACTCCATCTGCCGACTTTGCTTCTGCATTTAGCGCTTCAGCTTTTTCGGCATCAAGGTAATCCTCAATATTAAGGCGGGTTATATAACCGAAGATGCGGTCGTCGGTAACATCGGCATAGGTTAGCGCGGTGATCTCTTCTTCGCTTTTAAAAGCATCGGCGGCATCAATCCAGTGATCGTACTTTACAGCACCTTTAATGTGACCAACCAGCTCGGCATCAATTACCCCCTGGTAAGTTTCAATAACTATGCGCTTTTTGCCTGATTGAATTTCATCATTAAGCTTAGCTGTAACTGCTGCCCAGCCGCTAACGCATGATGTATTTTCTGTTTCAACCTGAACGTAAGGAAACTTTTGATAATTAGCCTTTTTCAATGTAATGGTGCTTTAGTTGTATTGATGTATTAAAGTATATATGTTATTACATACTATCGCTTAAATGTAACACTACTTTTTGCAAAGCACAAATAGCTTAAAACAGCAATTTATTTGTAATACAATACTTTCTAAAGCAAATAAATAAATAATTTTTGACTTTTAACGTATAAAAGTACAATCATATTTATCACAATAAGTTTTGGGCTGAATAAGATTGTTCATACATAGTTTTCAAGGTTTGGCAAGGTTAAATTGTGATGTGTGATACCACAGACTACAGGCTTAGGGCGTGGGTTTTGCAAAGAAAAAGCGGGGGCATGTGCGATTCCCTCCCTTGGGAGGGTGGAGGGAGGGGTTTCGTCAACACTGTCTGTTAATTGAAACGCTCTATAAACCCCTCCCTGCCACTACACTTTCCATCACACCCCTCCCCAAGGAGGGAATTAAAGCAATCCCCGATTTACAGAGCTGCTCTGTATAGCTTAGAGATTGCTTCGTACCTCGCAATGACGATATAAGAGGGCTACTTAATCTTCAAATAAATTACCGCAGTAGATAAACCGGGAGAAACGGCTGTTACCGCTATGGTGCCGGGGGTATCCCGGGCTTGTATGATGCCCAGCGCGAGGCCATGGAAGGCTTTTACGTTGTCGGCCTTAAAAGGATCGTGACTTACCGGGTCGCCATTATCAACAGCGGCTATAAAGGCGTTGCCGGTAAGTTTAAAGGTGACGCGGTTATCGGCATTGGGCACCACGTTGCCGTCGGCATCGAGTATGCGGGCGGTTATAAATGCAAGGTCTTTACCGGTGGCGGTAAGGTTGTTTCTATCGGCCACCAGTTCTATTTTAGCAGGCGCTCCTGCTGTATGGATCTCTTTGGTAAGTACCACTTCGCCATTCTTGCGCGAGACCGCTTTAAGCGTGCCCGGTTCAAACTTCAAGCGCCACATTACATGCAGGTCTTCGCCGCGGCGGCGTTTTACGCCTTGCGATTTGCCGTTCAGAAAAAGCTCTACTTCATCGGCATTGTTATAGTAGGCCCAAACATCAACCGTTTTACCGGCTTCCCAGTTCCAATGCGGAAAAATGTGCAGTACGGGCTTGTTGGTCCACTCGCTTTGGTACATGTAATAAACATCCTTCGGGAAACCGGCCAGATCGATAATGCCAAAATACGAACTGCGGGCAGGCCAGGTATAAGGCGTAGGTTCGCCCAGGTAATCAAACCCCGTCCACACAAACATGCCCGAAAGGTAATTGTGCTTTTTGATGAGTTTCCAGGTTTCCTCATGCGTTGAGCCCCATGGCGCCGATACATTATCATAAGCTGATACCGTGTAATCGGCATTCATAATGCCCACTCCGTTCTTCATCTCCTTATTATTTGGCCAGCGGCGAATACTATCCGAAGGCATATCATAGTGCCCCCGCGTTTGCAAGGCCGATGTAGTTTCAGTGCCGATAAACTTCATGCCCGGAAATGTTTTATGAAAGCTCTCGTAATCGTTATGGTGATAGTTATATCCCACCAGATCCAGCTCGCCCGATTTTACAATAAAGTTGCCGTTCCATGGCTTATCATTCGCCGTGGTGATCGGCCGGTTATCGTACTCCTTTACAACCGCGGCAAGCTCCTTTGCTATACGGGTACCGGTGCTGTCGCCCTGTTCGGGGATTTCGTTGCCTATGCTCCATATAAATACGCTGGGGTGGTTACGGTCGCGCAGTAGCTGATCGGTAAGGTCGCGCTTGGCCCATTCTTTAAAATAAAGATGGTAATCAAACTTGGCTTTTGGTTTTTCCCAGCAGTCGAAAGCTTCATCCATTACAATGAAACCCATTTTATCGCAAAGATCGAGCAGTTCGGGGGCAGGTGGATTGTGCGAGGTTCGTATCGCATTGCAGCCCATTTCTTTCAGCATTTGTAGTTGCCGCTCCATAGCACGGATATTGATGGCCGCGCCGAGGCTCCCCAAATCGTGATGGTTACATACGCCCAGTATCTTCATGGCTTTGCCGTTAAGGCTGAAGCCCTTATTCTTATCAAAATCAAAATAGCGGATGCCTACGGTAGTCCAGTACTCATCTACCGGCTTATTATCCATTATTACCTTAGTGAGCACCTTATATAAATACGGACTATCAACACTCCACAGCTTAGGTTTCAGTATCCTGATGCCCTGGCTGGTATTCACCATTCCATCCTTCAAATAATATTCGGGCGAGATGTTGCCCGCTATCGGTTTGCCATCGGGCCCGTAAATAGCGGTAGACAGCGTGAACTTTTTATCAGGATTAAGTATGTTGTTATTGATAGTTGTTTTGATGCTGATCACGGCACTTTCTTCACTAACGTCGGTAGTGGTAACGTAAGTTCCCCATTGGTCAACCGCTACCTGCCCGGTGGTTACCAGCCATACATTACGGTAAATACCCGAACCCGAATACCAGCGCGAATTGGGTTGTGTTGAATTATCTACCTTAACCGTTATTACATTAGGCTTGGTGCCATAATTCAGGTAATCAGTAAGCTCGTACCTGAACGAGATATAGCCGTTAGGCCTGAAACCCAAGCGATGGCCGTTGATCCATACTTCGCTTTTTTGGTATACGCCATCAAAATCAATATAAGTGAGTTTGCCTTTTGAACTTAACTGCACTGTAAAAACCTTGCGGTACCAGCCAATGCCGCCGGGTAAAGCGCCGCCTTCGGGAGTGGCGGGATTATCTTTGCTGAACTGCCCTTCTATGCTCCAATCGTGCGGCAGGTTGAGCGTGCGCCAGCCAACCGGCTTAAACGTAAGCTTTTCGGCACCGGGCACATCGCCCAAATGAAACATCCAACCATTATCAAAATCTTTTACCGACCGTAAAGCCTGGCCAAAACCCGGGGTACTGCATAACGCCAATACCAAAAGCAGGTATACCTTTGCAATAAAGCTGTAATTACGGTTGATGGGCATGAATAATTAATGAATGTATATTGTACACAAATTATGCGTATTTGTTTGTCATCCCGAAGAAAAAACCAACATCACTATGTCATTAAATAATTAACGCGGCTATCCGTTACAGGCACCGGTATTAAAGCTTCATATTTGTTAAACCAATAGCTGCATAATTGGTTAGCTTAATGTGCAAACCTTTGCGGTGAATTTGTTATTCGGCTTAAGTTGAATAATTTTATACACTATTTTAAACAAGCACCAAGCTGTAATCTCAAACATACCATGAAACATACCCGCATCAAGCTCTTCGCATTAAGTATAGGGTTGCTTGCCGCCTGCGCTCCCGCTAAAAAAGTGAGTACGGTATCGACAGCTAATAACGGCAAAGTGTGGTCGTCTTTATGGCAGCAACGCTCGGTAGAATATAAGGCCTTGTGCTTTCAGGCTTATAACATAGCCCGTTTGCGGTTGGATGAAGCGCTGAAAAATCCGCCTGCGGGCAAGCCATTAGCTGTAGTGACTGATATTGACGAAACCGTGCTGGATAATAGTCCGTATGATGCGGCGCGTGCCATTGCCAATTTAGATTACGATGCCAAAACCTGGAAAGAGTGGACCGCCAAAGCCATAGCCGACACCGTACCCGGCGCACCGGCATTTTTTAAATACGCGGCATCAAAGGGCGTAACCGTATTTTACATTACCAACCGCGACGAGGACGAACGCGAAAACACCCTCAAAAACCTCCGGTTGTATAATCTACCCAATGCCGATAACGCGCATTTGCAGTTAAAACAAGGCGCATCAAGCAAAGAAGCCAGGCGCAACGAGGTGCTGAAAACCCACCAGATAGTTTTATTATGCGGCGATAACCTGCCCGATTTTGATGTGCTGTACGATAACCATAAAGAGAACCCCATAACCGAGCAAAACCGCGATGAGGTAACAGCCAAACTGCTTAAAGATTTTGGCAGCAGGTATATTGTACTGCCTAATCCGTCGTATGGGGATTGGGAGGGTGCTTTGTACCAATTTAACTATGGATTGAAGCCTGCGCAAAAAGATTCGGTAATTAAGGCCAAACTAAAAACTACGGGATTAAGCAATTAATAATTTCAATTACCATAGCGTTTGATTTACAGGAAAATCTACCTTTATTATAAACAATTAATAACCAAATGATCACTATTGAAAATGAATCACTAAAGGTTACCATGCGTACCAAGGGAGCCGAACTCACCTCAATTTACAACAAAATTACCGGTACCGAGCAGCTATGGCAGGCCGATCCGGCGGTGTGGGCATGGCACGCGCCAAACCTGTTCCCTATTGTGGGCGGTGTTTTGAACGACGAGTTGCTGGTTGACGGTAAGACTTATCCTATGCCTAAACATGGCTTCGGCAGGCATTCGGAATATATTTTGCTCGAATCGAGCGACGTACACGCGGTGTTTTCGCTGCCTAACAGCGAGCATACTTTACAGGCTTACCCTTATAAATTTGATTTCCAGGTTATTTATACCTTAATTGATAATGCCCTGCGTGTTACTTATAAGGTAATTAATCACGATGATAAAACCATCCATTTTTCGGTAGGTGGGCACCCGGCATTCAGAGTTCCTTTTTTGGAAGGCGAAAAATACGAGGATTATTATGTAGAGTTTGAAACCGAAGAACCGCTTACCAGGCACCTGATATCAAAGAACGGTTATTTTGACGGCCGTACCGAAAGCGTGCCAATGAAAGGCAACCGTATTTACCTTACCGGCGATATTTTTAATGATGACGCGCTGATATTTAAAAACATAAGTTCGAAGCTGGTCAGTATAAAAAGCGACAATCACGATAAATCCATATCGGTTGAGTTTCCACACTTTAACCATTTGGGTATATGGGCCAAGCCGAAGGCAAACTTTGTGTGCATTGAGCCCTGGCTGGGCTATACCGATACCGAAGGCGAGCCGCACGACATCAGCAAAAAAGACGCGATACAGCACCTGAAACTCGGCCATACTTTTGAAGCTGCCTTTTTTATCAGCATTTGATGAAGTTTATGTTAAAAAATTGCTTTTTCATAAAACATTTTTGAGCATTTAAAACTTATCTGTTAAAACACACAACAATTTAAAGCTATGAAAAAGAAAATTTATTTAATCGCGATTACAATGCTGCTTACAGTGGCTGGTTTTAACTCGAACGCAGCTACGCTTGATGATAAAGTAAACGGTGGTGTAAATAAAGAGGCTATTGCCAACATGACCGAGGAGCAAAAAGAAGCCCGTATAGAAGAAATAAAGTTACGCGTTGCGGAAATTAAAGAGATGGACAAATCTCAAATGACCAAACAAGAGCGTAAAGATGTTAAAAACGAACTTAAAAGCCTTAAAAGCGAAGCCCAGGCTATGGGTGGCGGCGGTATTTACCTTTCGGTAGGTGCTATCATCATTATCATCTTAGTATTGATCCTGATCTTGTAATCAACCTCGCTGCATATAAAGAAAGCGCCCTTTTTGTTAAAGGGGCGCTTTCTTTTTGGGTTATATTTCCGTTTAGTTTTTGGGTACGTTATCCAGTACAGGATGATCTAATGTTGATAGCCCTGTATGGTTGGTGTTCAGTTCATCAAACACGGCTACTTCGTTAAGCCCTCGTTTAAGCCATGCGGCCGGGACATAAATGGTTTGCTGCGGACCGATGCCCCAGTATTTACCCAGGTTATGCCCGTTCAAAAACACAAAGCCTTTGCCGAAACCCGTCATATCAAAATAGGTATCGCCCGTAATACGTAACGAGAAACGGCCTTTATAAAAAGCAGGCTGCACTTGTTCGGCATTGCTGTTTGGCACGTAACGCAGGCGCGTAAGGTTATCAAACGGCAAGCGGTACATTTTCCAGCCAATCAGTTCAGTATTATTAAGCGTAACTTTTTCGGTGATACCGTGTCGGTTATCGGTCAAAAAAGGACCGTAATTTATGCGTCCGTTATTTTCAACCAGTATATCCAGCGTGGCATTTTCAGGTACATTGTTCAGTGTCAAGGTATCCTGCTTTAAACGACGATCCATAATACCTGCCTGGCTTCCGTTAACATATACGGTAGCATAGTCTCGTAATTGTGTTAATTGCAACAGGGCCTTGTTTACGCTGTGCATAGTAGTGCGGTATAATACAAAGCCATAGCCCTGGTTAAGGTCTTCAAAGCCCATTGGCCTGTCATTTGTTACCGGTTGCGGAAGGTTATCAAACAAACGAGCTACGGTAGTCAGCTTAATGAGTTCGAGCGCCATGGTCATCTTGTGCTTTTCGGGCACAGGTGGCAGGTGTGTTCCCGGCGGCAAATGCTTGGCTATTACCTCCCTGAACTTGTAATATTTAGGAGTAGGATTACCGGCTTCATCCAACGGCGCGTCATAATCGTAGCTTGATGTTTGCGGCGCATATGGGTCTTTGGTGTTCATGTTGGCGCCATTCATAAAATCGCGCGTGGTGCCGCCATGAAACATATACATATTGATAGAGATGCCTGCCGATAATATTTCGTCCAGCTTTTTGGCATCGGCATCAGCATTGCTTTTATGGTGCCCGGTTCCCCAAACATCAAACCAGCCCGGGTACCATTCGGCCACATAATACGGGCCTTTGCCATTGTGATATTTATTAATGAGTTCTTTTACTTCCTTTGGGTTATCCAAACCATTTACGGCAGGTAAAAAGCCCGGCAGGTAGCCTTTAGGCATTTGCTCGGCACCATCGCAGGTAAAAAGCAGTCCATCAAAACCGGCCTCTAAAAATATCTTACGGTTAAGATCGAGGTATTCCTTATCATCGCTGTACGAGCCATATTCGTTTTCAATTTGTACCATTAATATATTACCGCCATGGGTAACCAATAATGGCGACAGCTGCTTGCCCAATTGCAGAATGTAGTTGCGGTAAGCGGCGATAAAATTAGGATCCTGGCTGCGCACCTTCATGTTTTTATCTTTCAGCAACCACCACGGGTAACCGCCAAACTCCCACTCGGCACATACGTACGGACTTGGACGCAGTACTACAAACAGGCCCTCTTCCTTAGCGGTGCGCACAAATTCGGCAATGTTATTTTCGCCGGTAAAATCATACTGGCCCTGTACGGGTTCGTGCGCATTCCAAAAAACATAAGTGCCTATGGTGTTTAAACCCATGGCTTTGGCCATGCGCATACGCTCGCGCCATTCCTGGTGGGGTATGCGGGTATAGTGCATTTCGCCCGAGATCATTTGCATGGGCTCGTCATCCAGCAAAAAGGTAGAATCGCCTAAGGCGAAGGTATGGCGCACGCTTTCTTCGCGCACCCGTGCATAAGAACGCGACCTGCCCCTGCGCGATTTTTTTGATTTACTACTCCGGCTTGATTTGCTCTTCTTAGTAGTTTTATGACTTACCGATTTACTCGATTTGCTTTTTTTTGATTTGCTTTTCGATCGTTGTGCATAACTCAGGTTAATACTCATCGCACAGATGAGCACCCATATAATAAAACGTATTTTTTTCAAAATTTAACCATTAAAATAATCCTAACTGCCCCTTGTCGTCTATATCAATATCATCCGGATTAGTTATTTCAAAATCAATTTTTTTTGCCGGCTTATCCGCTTGCGGTTCCGGTGGTGTTTCCTGCTTTTTCTCTTTTACTTTCTCTTCTTTCTTTTCCTCCGGTTCAACAGGTGTTATTTCTTCCTGCTCTTCAGCAACTTCTTCTTCAATTTCAGCATCCGCTACAGGTGGCAAATCGGTTGTTGTTTTATCTGCCGGTGTTTCAATGATCTCGGTAGCTTCTACGGTATCAGGTGCCGGATCAGGTACATCTTCCTCATCGTCGTGCTCGGCTATCAGTTCAATTTTTTGAACTATATGTGCCGATAGCCTGTTGCCCATCGCCTTCATCCCTTTCACATCAATCAAGTCGGTCAGGTTAAGTTCTACCTGCTCTACAATTCCGCCTTTACCTTTTACCTGTTCTACCTTTACTACCGGTTGTGCCGCGCCCGATATTAATACCAGTTTCGATCCGCTTTCTTCGCTGATGATGCTGGTTTGTTTACCTATAGCGGTATTATCAAACACAAAACGCTTCACCATGTAATTTTTTGATTTGCCATCAAAATGCACCGCAGCATAAACCTTCTCCGCATCGTATTTTTCAATAACGATCATTTTATCATCAAAGTGATTATTGAGGTCGAAATTTTTCAACTCGTACACCCCATTGCTGAAAATGTTGAGTACGCGGTCGTCGCCATCAAATTCACCCAGATACTTGCCCCTGCCATCGGCATTCAAGCGTTTCAAAATATCATCGTACCAAATTTTACGTCCGGCCAGGGTTGATACGCCTTTTGTTTTCAGCAATATCTTCTTAACTGGATATTTGGTAATAATATTGCCTATGGAATTACGTCCTTTTATACCTATTTCGGCAAAGTTCTCGTCGAACTGTAGTTTTTTGAGCTTCGAATGCGGCTTAAGCGCAATGTTCACAATTTCGGCCTCGCCATTAGGATTGGCTGTAAAGTACAGTGTTTTAGAAGCTTTTGTACCTTTTGTAAGGTCGTACTCCTTATCGCGCGTTACCCCTGTAACCGAAAAACGCTTGATATAGGCTATACCGCTTTGCCCATCCTTATATATCATATTATATACGGTGCGCTCGTCGTTCTTTTTAAATACGGCTACGTGGATAATATCTTTACCCACAAAAACCTTATCCTGAACCTTAGTAACCGAGAAACGGCCATCCCCGCGGAACACGATAATTTCGTCGATATCCGAACAGTCGCACACAAACTCATCCTTTTTAAGACCCGAGCCTATGAAACCATCTTCGCGGTTAACATACAGCTTAACATTGGCCAATGCCACCTGCGCGGCCTCCACCCTGTCGAACGTACGTAATTCGGTTTTACGGCCGCGGTCTTTACCATACTTTTCCTTCAGTTTTTCGAACCAGGCAATGGTATAGTCAATAATATGTTTCAGGTGATGTTTAACCTGTTTTATTTCTTCTTGCAGATTTTTGATCTGCTCGTCGGTTTTCTTAAAGTCGAACCGGGTAATGCTGCTCATCGGTTTATCGATCAGCTTCTTATAATCTTCGGCCAGTATGGTGCGGTAAAACTGCGGAAAGAACGGCTCAAATAACCTGTTCAATACCTCAACCACACCTTCAAAGGTCGATGAAGTTTCATAGTCGGGGTGCTTGTACATCCCTTCCTGTATAAATATTTTGAGCAACGAGCTGAAGAAGATCTTCTCCATCAATTCCTTCAAACGGATCTCCAGCTCCATTTTTAACAGATCGCGCGTTTTGTACGTGCTTTCGGTAAGCATATCGTTCACGCTCATAAAGCGCGGCTTATCATCCTGTATTACACAGGTATTGGGTGATATGGATACTTCGCAATCAGTAAAGGCGTAAAGCGCGTCGATAGTTACATCGGGCGATATACCGGGTGCCAGGTGAATGATGATCTCTACATCTTTAGCGGTATTATCTTCAATCTTTTTGATCTTGATCTTACCCTTATCATTAGCCGCGATAACGCTATCGATAAGTCCGCCGGTAGTTGTGGTAAAAGGAATTTCGGTAATGGCCAGCGTTTTTTTATCGCGCTCCATAATTTTGGCGCGCACACGTACCTTACCGCCACGCTGTCCCTCGTTATAAGCCGAACAATCGGCCATACCCCCGGTTGAAAAATCGGGCACTAAATTGGGCCGGTTGCCGCGCAATACTTCTATCGATGCATCAAGCAATTCAATAAAGTTATGCGGTAATATTTTAGTGGCCAAACCTACAGCGATACCTTCGGCGCCCTGCGCAAGCAACAGCGGGAATTTTACAGGTAGTGTAATAGGCTCTTTATTACGACCATCATAACTGGCCTGCCAAATGGTAGTGTCAGCATTAAAAACAACATCGAGCGCGAATTTCGACAAGCGCGCCTCAATATAACGTGGTGCCGCGGCCGAGTCGCCCGTTACCGGATCGCCCCAGTTACCCTGGCAATCTATCAGCAGGTTCTTTTGCCCTATCTGCACCATGGCATCGCCAATGGAGGCATCACCATGCGGGTGATACTTCATGGTATTACCAATAACGTTGGCAGCCTTGTTAAAGCGCCCGTCGTCCATCTCCTTAAGCGAGTGCAATATGCGGCGCTGTACGGGTTTTAAACCGTCGTTTATGTGGGGTACGGCACGGTCGAGTATTACGTACGAGGCATAATCCAGAAACCAGTTTTCGTACAAGCCATCAAGTGAGGTAACATTATGCAGTCTGTCTTCGCCGTTTACCGGCATATCTTTTGGAGTTAAATCGTCACTCATTTAGCAGCAGTAAAAATTAAGGATTGGTAAATATAAGGCATAAGGCCTAAATATTACAGGGTAAACTTATCATCGTTACATATCCCCTGTTGACAAACATAAATTTTAAAAAACATTTTGATATACGAAATCTATCGTAGATATTTGTACGAAGAAATTCGTAGATAACAAATATAGAAATGTGCGAAAGACACTAATTGCAAATAGTTGATGAAAAAGTGTAACCTATTAAAATGAACCTGTGTCTTATAGATAAATAAATTAAAAGAATACAAACCCTTAAATATCACACAATGAAAACGTTAAAATTAATTATCCCTGCCATAGCATTAATGCTGGCCGTTAACATAACAAAAGCCGAGGATGGCAAACAACCGGTAGAAAAGCTAACCAAAAGCTACGCGGTAAACACTTATATAGATGCCATAACCCATGGTAAAGTGGATGGGCTTGACCAGATCATTGACAACAACACCAAGTTTAACATGGTGCAAGCCAAAAAAGTGGTAAGCTACAGCAAAACAGAAATGATTAAACACCTCGAAAGCCTGCGCAACATTGAGCAAACCTGCTCAACCACTGCCGATGTAATGGAAGAAGATAACGATGTATCGGTTATCAAGGTAAACCAGTACTACCCCGGCTTTATCAGAACTAACTACGTAACCATTGCCAACACCGGCAGCGGCTGGAAGATAACTAATGTTTACTCCGTTTTTAAGTAAAAATTGGTTGAATAATAATTGTGTATTGGGCTCCGGAGTGGTTACCGGAGCCTTTTTCGTTTTAAAGATATTTTGGTATATAGTGAAGTTTGATCCTTCATTGTGATCTACGAAGCAACCTCATTCTGTTCGGAGTCTTTTTATGTTAGGACAGTGTTGTAATTAACGTTAGCCTGCTCTTGGGCGCAGTGCCCCATTACTTTTGAGGGCAAAAGTAACAAAACCCTTGTCCAGCAAAAGGCTTCTTTGCCGCACATGGCCATTGCCCTGCAAAGCTGTCAGAACTTAGGGCTGGAACTTTTGCCCCATGCTTCGCCGCTCATTTCCCAGCCCGCATGCAACAAGTTCCTATGCCCGCCTTTGCGCTCATGGCCCCCGCAGTTCTGCCCGCTTTCGCCCGAAGCTGTTTGCTGACGGAAAAGATAATCATATTTAGAAACGAGGTGACAGGCACGTCCCACACATCTGCATATTTGCACATCTAAAAATACAAAAATCTATACCCCTTTACTTGAAGCCCTTATCATCTGGCTATAATCCCAGCGCTTTACCATGGCATTTACGGTGAGGGCTATGCGCTTGTCGCGGGTGGGTTGGGTTTTGGCACTGTCTATCCATTTGATAAAGTAGTTGCGGTGCGATTTTGCCAGGCTGTTAAAAAATCCAAAGGCTTCGGGCTCATATTCAAAGCATTCGGCCAAATCATCCGGAACGGTTACTATAAATTCTGTGTCCTCTTCTAATTGTAGTTTCAACATAGCGCCCTCACTTTTACGGATGCCTTTGCGCATATCGGCATTAAGGGCCATAATAAATTTACCGTCGCCCATGGGCATCAGGGCAACGCCGGCGATGGGATGGCTGTCTAATTTGCCACGCACGCGGAAAGATTTCCGGTTGCCGGGCTTTAATTCCTGCGCGATGTCTGCCGGAATCTCAATAAATGTCCATCCGGTTTTTTCGCCCATTTCACCAAAACGCAAAATAATTGTCGAAAATTCAATCATAGCTATCAAAAGTGCCCTTAAAATTATGAATATATGACGCGTTGCAGGCCAAATGTTAAATAACTGTTAAAAGTGACGATTTTAAAATTTTCTTGTAACGTTTGGTAATACGGCACTGTCTTATAGATATAAATTAAATAATTAAATTTTACACAACACCTTAAATACCAATATCATGAAAACTTTAAAATCAATAATTTTAGGCTTAGCATTAATAATAGTAACCAATGTAGTTAAAGCCGACGACGTAGCAAAATTAACTAAAGATTATGCAGTTGCTACCTATATAGACGCCCTTGCACACGGTAAAGTTGAAGGCCTGAATGATGTATTTGACAGCAGCGCGAAATTCAGTATGATGCGCGGTAACAAAGTACTTTCATTCAGCAAAAAACAAATGGTTGACTATTTAAAAACAACCGAAAATACCGAGCAAGAGTGCAAAGTAAGCTCTTCAACAGTTGAAAACAACGGCGAGGTTGCCATAGTAAAAGTAGATATGCAATACAATGGCTTTACCCGCAGCAATTTAGTTACAGTATCAAACACCGGTAGCGGCTGGAAAATTACCGCTGTTCACTCAGTGTTCAAATAAGAAGTACAATCAGTTTTTTGTTTATGTAAAAAAAGCCCCTATCGGGGCTTTTTTTATTTTACGTACTTGTTCAATACCGTTTGCCATCTGTCATACCCTGTACTTTTCAGGTGCAGGTAGTCGGGCTTAAATAAAGAGGAATCAGGTAACTGCGTTTTAGGATCGAGGATGGTTGAAGCCACATCAATATATTTCGTTTTAGGCTTCTTAGCTACCGAGGTTTTGATCAGGCTATTAGCCGCTGCTACCACCGCGTAAAACTTAGCCCTGCTCGGGCTTGGCTTTATCGAAAGAAAATAGATCTCGGTTGCGGGCAGCTCCTTACGAATCATCTCCCAAAGCTTTTCGAAATTACCGGCAACATCTTCTGCCGACCTGCCCGAAGCGATATCATTTTCACCCGCGTAAATAAATACCTTTTTAGGTTTATACGGGTAGATGAGGTACTGCGGAAAATACTGCACCCATTGCCACAACTCCGAACCGCCCACACCACGTTTGATGATGGGTTTACCGGCATAACGCTGCTCCAGGTCGTCCCATAAGCGGATTGACGAACTGCCTACAAACAGGATACCGCCCGGTTTGGGCATGTTTAAACTATCCAGCTGCTTAAACGCATGGATCTCATTATCAAACGGAAAGCCCTTTTGGGCATACAATTGCGAACTCAATAGAGATATAATTAAGAAAAGAAATAATTTAGTTTTCATAGGTTAGTGAATTAGCCTGTCCTCAAAAAACAAAAATGGTAAAAAACTTTGTACTCCGTCAACAATCCATACAGGTCCGTCGATACAATATAATATTACCCTTAACGGTTTGCCCTGCATTTTTTCGCATTCGGCCATTACCTGCAAGCATGCCCCGCACGAAGTAACCGGTTTTAATAATTTAAATTCGTCTGTTTTAGCTGTAACGGCCATGGTTACTATAGCATCGTCAGGATGATTTGCCCCCCAATTGAACAGTGCCACACGTTCGGCACATAAACCCGATGGATAGGCCACATTCTCCTGGTTACTGGCATGCAGTATCTTTCCGCTTTGTAATTGCAACGCCGCCCCTACCCTGAATTTTGAATATGGTGAGTGCGAATTAGCCAGGGCTTTTACCGCTTCCCGGCATAAATGCTGATCATCGGCAGAGAGTTCGGTTATAGAAGTATATTCTTCAAAATTTATTTTTATCTCGTGGTTAGTCATTATTACTATCCCCTTTTAAAGAAGGGGGATACAATATAGGTTTTATCATAAGTAAATCAATAATTTATTTGTCATTTGAATAGATGATCCCTGTATACATTCCCCATCCCACCTGTCATGCTGAGGTACGAAACATCTAATTTGCGATTTGTTCTTCGTTAGGAATGGGTGTGCTTTAACTGAACGTTAATGGATGTTACTTTCTTTTTTCTCTCAAAAAAGAAAGTAACCAAAGAAAAAAGTCGCGGCTGCGCAAGGAACTATGTTCGGGTTGTGCTTGGGCAGGTTCTGTGCTATCCGTTCCTTACGATGCCGCATTTTTTTTTGGGGGGGGGGTATGTTGGGGTTGTGCTTTTATTTGATGGCGCGGACTCACCCCGCCGACGCTTCGCTGGGCGACCCTCTCTTTCGCAAGCGAAAACGAGGGTAAAGAAAATAAAAACAGCAACAGTCGCTACGGCTACGGCCGAGTGACGGCTATTACGCGGCGTCCCGCCGCTGTACTGTAGAGCCGGTAAGCTGAAAGCATACTTCATGCGTAAGTCACGAGTTACGCTAAACTCACGACAGCAGTTTTTTTAAAGTCCTCTCCCTTGGAGAGGATTTAGGTGAGGCTTCACAAAACAAAAAAAGCTTTGACAACTTTTAAAAAGTTGTCAAAGCTGAAGGTAGTAGCGTCGCCACAGCCGTCAGCAAACAGCTTCGGGCGAAAACGGGCAGAACGTTGAAGCCCAAGAGCGCAAAGGCGGGCATAGCGGACTTGTTGCATGTGGGGAGTAATAACGTGTTGGGGCAAAAGTTCCAGCCCCAAGTTCTGCACGTTTTGCAGCGCATGGCCAAGTGCGGCAGAGAAGCCTTTTGCTGGACAAGGGTTTTGTTACTTTTGCCCTCAAAAGTAATGGGGCACTGCGCCCAAGAACAGACTAACGTTAATTACAGCACAAACCTAAGTAGAGATTGCTTCGTTCCTCGCAATAACGATGGTATAAATCATTAATTATGATACGACAAGATAACCTCACTCTTACTATGATAACAACCTTAAATTACTATTCCTTTTAGCAATTTCATTTATTAACTTTGCTGTTACTATGACGATATGTGCGGGATTGCCTTTTAACTTTCTGGATCAGGATCTTTTATTATTACCACAACGCGCCATTTACTGGCAGCAGCAAAAAACCTTAATTGCGGCTGATGTACATTTGGGTAAGGTGGGGCATTTTCGTAAGGCGGGTATTGCCGTGCCGAGGGATATGGAGCAGGATGATCTGGCCGCGCTATCAGATATTATACATGAGCACCGCCCCGAACGGATCATCTTTTTGGGTGATCTTTTTCATAGCGATATGAATGCCGATTGGGACTGGTTTGCCCTGTGGAGGCAACAACATGCCAAAATTGAGATCATCCTGATTCGCGGCAATCACGATATTATTCACGATAGCCATTACCATGCGCTTAACATCGCTTTGCATCATGAGTTGCTGGTTGGCCCTTTCCAAATGCTGCACCATCCGCTTACGGAGGTAACCGCGGCTAAGGCTAAAGGCTACGTGCTTTGCGGCCACATTCACCCCGGTATTGAAATGATAGGCCGCGGACGGCAGCGCATCACCCTGCCATGTTTCGCCTTTGGCGATAAACAGGCTATTTTGCCTTCATTCGGTAAGTTTACCGGTAGGGTGGCTATCCGCAACCTGCAAAAAGACAGAATCTTCGGTGTGCTGAAAGATAAGGTGATCGCGATAGCATAAACTAAAAACCCTCTTTATGCACGGCATAAAGAGGGTTGAAACATAAGGTTTGTATACTTTATATATTACTTGCTTTTCTTTAACTGTGTAGCAATAGCATCAGCAATGCTTTCAAAAGGCAGGTTGCGGGCTATTATTTTCCAGTCGCCGCTCATGAGGTAGTAAGATGGTACCTGGCTTATTCCCCATACCGCCGCGTTTTGCGAATCGTTACCTTTCAGGTCGCTGTATTGTGCCCAGGGCAGTTTGTCTTCCTTAACGGCATCGGTCCACCAGTCTTTCTTGGTATCAAGGTCGATGCTGATCACGCTTACATCTTTGGCAGAAAACTGCGGCAATACACCATCTATAATATCTTTATGGTTTTTACGGCTCACCTCGTTACCGGCACGCCAAAAAGTAACCAGCACTACTTTAGTTTGGATGCTTTTCGGATCGAATTTTTTACCCTCCGGATCGGTACCATAAATTTCCGGACCGGGCTGACCTTCCAGTACTTTTACCAGCTGACCAAGTTTTTCACCTAACTGTTTACCTTCTTCGCTGTTCTTTACTTCCGGCTCCAGCTTGTTAAATATATCGTAGTAATACTTAGGGTTGGTTTGATAATCAAGATTGATCATGATGTGCGGCGCGATAACGTTTTTTGGATTGGCATCAATAAATTTACCTATCGCTTTAGCCTCGTTAGCCGTTTTCTCGTCCTGCGCTTTTTTAAGCTCATTCACCATTTCTACATACCTGTCTTGCGCCATTGTTTTGGCCATATCGCTGTTTAAAACGGCGGTAAGCATGTTGATCTGTTTGTTGCCTTCGGTAGAAATTTCATCCACCAGTTTGTAATAGGCAGAAAGCTCCTGCTGTATTTTTGAAGGTGATGTAATAGTTGGGTAAGCAGCCAGGTTACTGCCGTCTATCGCTATGGTGTATTTACCATTCTCCAGATAAATTTCGTGCAGAGTGGGCTTTTCTTTGCTGTTGCCACCATCAGATAATTTCATGGCGTAATAACCCGGATACTCCAGTATTTCATTCACCGCGAATTTGCCATTGGCAACATTATTACCATAAACGGGCTTGCCTGCAACATCTTCAATACCGAAAACGCCATTGGGCAGGTTCTTGGCGGTGCCATCAATTTCTATGCGTGCCGATCGGTTACAGCCGGCAACTACAAGTGCCATTAAAACAATATATACGTATTTCATGCAAATAGATTTATGCTACGAATATATAAGAATATCTAATTATAACTGTAAAAGTTACAAATAAGGCGGCAACACTTAGATTGTTTCTAAATAAACTTTTTCAATCGATTATAGCTAAACCATTAACCGGGTTTTAGTATTTAATGGATACTTTTGCCGAAATAATTTTACAGTATAATGAGCGAATTTAAACAAACCTTTAACTCGTCGCTGGGCAAAAAGCTGATAATGGCTTTAACAGGCTTGTTTTTGTGTACTTTCCTGATCGTGCATTTAGCCGGTAACCTGCAATTGTTTGCTAATGATGCAGGCTACAGCTTTAACGTGTACGCAAATTTCTTAACCCACTTTCCGCCTATCGAGGTAATTGCTTACATTTTGTACATAAGCATATTGGTACACGCGTTGTATGCCATTGTGCTTACTGTTAAAAACCGTAAGGCCCGCCCGGTAAGGTATGCTTCGGCACCAAAATCACCTACTTCATGGTCGTCGCAAAACATGGGGCTGCTGGGTTCTATCCTGTTCCTGTTCATTGTGATACACATGAGCGATTTTTGGTATAAGTATAAATATACTGATACCGTAGGCTTTAAAGAGTACCGCACCAACGTGCTTACCGGCGAACGCACCGTTACCGATTTTAAACCCGAAAGCCCGGAGTTTGAGCATTCTTACACCACCGAAAACAATGTAGAAATTGTGCGTGTAAAAGACATTCATACCAAGGTAGCCAGCAGCTTTAGCCAGCTATGGTATGTAATACTATACGTAGTGGCAATGGGTACATTATCGTTCCACCTGTTACATGGTTTCCAGAGCGCGTTCCGCAGCTTAGGTTGGGTACACCGTAAGTATACCCCAATTGTTGAGTTTATCGGCACCTGGTTCTTCGCGGTTATTATACCGATTGGCTTTGCCGCCATGCCGATAGTTTATTTTTTCTGCAAGCACTAATTGCAGAGAAGCGGATTTGAATTGTATAGGAATTAGACTTTAGAGATAATTAGATATGAGTTTAGATGCTAAAATTCCTCAAGGCCCTTTGGCCGAAAAATGGAGCAAGCATAAATTTAACCTGAAACTGGTTAACCCCGCCAACAAACGTAAGTACGACATTATTGTTGTAGGTACAGGTTTGGCAGGCGCTTCGGCAGCGGCAACGTTAGCCGAGCTTGGTTACAATGTTAAGGCATTCTGCTTTCAGGATAGCCCCCGCCGTGCGCACTCCATTGCTGCACAGGGTGGTATAAACGCAGCAAAAAACTATCAAAACGATGGTGACAGTGTTTACCGTTTGTTTTATGATACTATTAAAGGTGGCGATTATCGTGCCCGCGAAGGCAACGTTTATCGTTTGGCCGAAGTATCAGTAAATATTATTGACCAATGTGTGGCACAGGGTGTTCCTTTTGCCCGCGAATACGGCGGTTTGTTAGATAACCGTTCTTTTGGTGGCGCGCAGGTATCGCGTACGTTTTATGCCCGCGGCCAAACCGGACAACAATTACTGTTAGGCGCATACTCGGCATTAAACCGCCAGATACATGCCGGCAAAGTGAAAATGTATACCCGCCACGAAATGCTTGACGTGGTTACCATTGATGGCCATGCCAAAGGTATTGTAACCCGTAACTTAAAAACAGGCGACATTGATACCCATGCAGGTCATGCGGTATTATTGTGTACCGGTGGTTACAGCAACGTGTTTTACCTTTCAACCAATGCTATTGGTTCAAACGTTACCGCGGCATGGCGCGCGCACAAGCGTGGTGCTTACTTTGCCAACCCTTGCTACACACAAATTCACCCTACCTGTATCCCGGTAACCGGCGATCACCAGTCGAAGCTTACGCTGATGTCTGAATCGTTACGTAACGATGGTCGTATATGGGCGCCTAAAACGGTAGAAGTTGCCGAGAAACTCCGCAAAAAAGAGATCACTGCCGACCAGGTAAAAGAGGACGACCGTGATTACTTCCTCGAAAGAAAATATCCTGCCTTTGGTAACCTTGTACCGCGCGACGTGGCATCACGTAACGCTAAAGAAATGGTTGACGAAGGTAAAGGTGTGGGCGGTTCGGGCTTCGCGGTATTTTTGGATTTTGCCGACGCTATCAAGCGTTTAGGCCAGGAAACAGTTGCCGCCAAATATGGTAACCTGTTTGATATGTACATCCAGATAACCGATGAAAACCCATATAAGCAACCAATGCGTATTTACCCTGCGGTACACTATACCATGGGCGGCCTTTGGGTTGATTATAACCTGAGCACCAACGTACCGGGCTTATATGCCTTGGGCGAGTGTAACTTCAGCGATCACGGTGCTAATCGTTTGGGCGCGTCTGCATTAATGCAAGGTCTTTCTGATGGTTACTTCGTTATCCCTTATACTTTGGGCGATTACTTAGCTACTACAGGCCCTAAGCCGGTTGATACCAAACACCCTGCTTTTGAACAAACCAAACAGGATGTAATAGCTTACGTAAATAAATTGCTGGCACTTAAAGGTACCAAAACCGTTACCGAATACCACCGCGAGCTTGGCCACATTATGTGGGAGTACTGCGGTATGGCACGTACCGACGAAGGTTTGAGAAAAGCTAAAGGTTTAATACAGGAGCTGAAAGCCGATTTTTGGAAGAATGCTATTGTAACAGGCGAAAACGAAGAGATCAACGCGGCGCTTGAAAGAGCCGGTCGTGTGGCCGACTTTATCGAGCTTGGTGAACTGATGGTTACCGACGCTTTAATGCGCCGTGAATCATGCGGTGGCCACTTCCGCCTCGAATCGCAAACAGAAGAAGGTGAAGCTTTACGTGACGATGAAAACTTCGCGTTTGTGGCAGCCTGGGCATTTACAGGTGAAAACCAACCCGAAGAACTGCACAAAGAAGAGCTGGTATTTGAAAACGTTAAGTTAGCACAGAGAAATTATAAGTAAGATATGAGAATTTAGATATGAGATTTGAGACATCAAAATGTTCATAACCGTATCTGAATCTGATATCAGCAAATAAAATGCACAACCTGAAAGAACTGAAAATATGGAATAAAGCGATAGACTTGACAGTGGAGGTTTACAAAGCCACATCAAGTTTTCCGGCAGATGAAAGATTTGGATTAACTAATCAATCACGAAGGGCAGCAGTTTCAATATCTTCAAACATAGCAGAGGGTGCAGGACGAAATTCAAACAAGGAGTTTTGTAATTTTTTAGGGATCGCGAACGGATCTTCTTACGAGTTGCAAACCCAGTTGGTAATTTCAAACAGGTTAAGACTATTAAATGATGATTTGATGAATAGCTTGCTTAAACAGATAGATGAATTGCAGAAAATGAATTATGCATTTCAGCAGAAGTTAAAAGCGATGTCTCAAATCTAAAATCTCATATCTCAAATCTAATAAAAGATGAGTAACGGAAATATGAACCTGACGCTGAAGGTTTGGCGCCAGAAAAACTCACAAACTTCAGGTAAGTTTGTAACTTATAAAGCAGAGCAGATTTCACCGGACATGTCGTTCCTTGAAATGCTCGATGTGGTGAACGAAAGCCTTACCCACAAAGGTGAGGAGCCTATATATTTTGATCATGATTGCCGCGAGGGTATTTGCGGTATGTGCTCATTGTACATCAATGGCCGTCCGCACGGACCAAAACGCGCCATTACTACCTGCCAGTTGCACATGCGCTCATTTAAAGATGGCGAAACCATCACCATTGAACCATGGCGCGCGGCTGCTTTCCCGGTAGTAAAAGATTTGGCGGTTGACCGTTCAGCGTTCGATCGTATACAACAGGCAGGTGGTTACGTATCGGTAAATACCGGTGGCGTGCCAGAAGCCAATGCCATCGCTATTCCTAAAGTTATTGCTGATGAAGCATTTAACTCTGCTACCTGTATTGGTTGCGGCGCTTGTGTGGCAGCATGTAAAAATGCTTCGGCCATGCTGTTCGTATCGGCTAAAATAACACAGTTCAGCTTGTTACCGCAAGGTCAGCCCGAGCGTTACAGCCGTGCACAATCAATGGTGGCGCAAATGGACGAAGAAGGTTTTGGTAACTGTACCAACACCGGTGCCTGCGAAGCGGAGTGCCCTAAAGAAATTACATTAACCAATATCTCCCGCATGAACAACGATTTCCTGAGTGCTAAAATATTCAGGGAAGCACATGCTAATGAGCATGCGGAGTAATTGATACTTTAAAAATTCACAACATTAAAAGGCCTGAGATTATTCTCAGGCCTTTTTTATTGGAGTTTTTTTGAGTGTCGTCGTTGTGGTACTAAGCAATCGCGTCGCGTTCTGGATCGTGTTACCTCCAACTATCGTCATTGCGAGGAACGAAGCAATCTCTATACTATACAGAGCGGCTCTGCAAGTCGGGGATTGCTTCGTTCCTCGCAATGACGTAATTATACACACTGTATCGTATATTTGGCAAAACTGCTTCATCATCGCGGCTTTGGCAATTTTAAAAAAATGTCAAACCCTATCCCACACCCGATAATCAAAACCTCAATTCCTTTATTTGTTGTTAACTCAAACAAATTACACTTTACAATTATTTTATAATTATAAAATCTTACCTTAAAATCCATCAACAATGAAAAATATGCTTGTTTAACTGAATAAAATTATAAAAATCTCAATTTTATATTGTTTATTTATTAAATTACTTCATAAATTACAATGTTGAAAATAAGTTGTTATAAAATATTTGAATTTAAGGTAGTTATTTATGCAGGAATCAGCTTATTTTAATAAATATAGCCCAATAAATGGTGTTTGGGACGAAATGTACGGCGCGGATAATAACGTGCGAGAGCATTATCGTAAAGTAATAGAGTATATCTCCGGCGAATCGGCTGATGATTTGAACAAAAAGGAAGAATTAGCCAAACGGTTGTTCATGAGCCAGGGTATTACCTTTACCGTTTATAACAGCGGCGAGGGTATCGAAAAGATCTTTCCCTTTGATATTATTCCGCGTATTATAACGGCCAGCGAGTGGGCATTTGTAGAGCGGGGCATTAAGCAGAGGCTTACCGCGCTTAACCATTTCCTTAAAGATGTTTACAGCAACCAGTTCATCATTAAAGATGGCATAGTTCCTATCGAGATCATTTACTCGTGCCCGCACTTTTTGCGCGAGATGTATAACTTGAAGGTACCTTACGATATTTATGTACACATTTCGGGGATTGACCTGATCCGCGATCACGATGGAACATTCTATGTATTGGAAGATAACCTGCGTACCCCATCGGGCGTAAGCTATATGCTGGAAAACCGAGAGATCACCAAGCGTTTGTTTCCCGATCTGCTGCCGCAATGCAGTGTTCGCAGCGTGACTGAATACCCTAATATTTTATATAAGAACCTGGTGGCCTTATCGCCAAGGCAAATTCATAATCCAACTATCGTATTGCTTAGTCCGGGGATATATAACTCGGCCTATTTTGAGCATACCACACTCGCCCGCTTAATGGGGGTTGAACTGGTAGAGGGTCGCGATTTGGTGGTGAACAACCACAAAGTATATATGAAAACCACCACCGGCTTGCAGCAGGTAGATGTAATTTACCGCCGTGTGGACGATGATTATCTTGATCCGCTGGTGTTTAACCCGGGCAGTATGCTGGGTGTGGCAGGTATTATGGGCGCTTACCGTAAAGGGAACGTGGCCATTGTAAATGCCATAGGCAATGGCGTGGCCGATGATAAAGCCGTGTATGCCTATGTGCCCGACATGATCAAATATTACCTGAACGAAGAGCCGATACTTAAAAATGTGCCTACTTTTCAGTTGGGAAACCCGGATGAGCGTGAGCATGTTTTCAAGAATATTAACAGCATGGTAGTTAAAAGAACCAACGGAAGTGGCGGTTACGGTATGCTGATGGGCCACGCGGCCAGCGAAAAAGAAACCGAAGAGTACAAGCTTGAAATATTAAAGAACCCGCGCGACTTTATCGCCCAGCCAACCATTAACCTGTCGGCAGCGCCATGTTATATGCAGGGCGAATTGCAGCCCCGCCGTATCGATCTGCGGCCTTATGCCCTGTTCGGTCCGGATGGTATTGAGATTGTACCCGGCGGCCTAACCCGTGTAGCCCTCAAAGAAGGCTCGCTGGTAGTAAACAGCTCGCAAGGCGGCGGCAGTAAGGATACTTGGGTATTAGCCTGATTTCGGATTTCGAATGTTCAATTTCGAATTTTTACCGGTGCTATTATATAAGCACTTATAATTGAAATTGAACAGAAGATCAGGCACAGAGATTAGTTACAGAAATTATAAATCCGAATTTGAACATTCGAAATTCGAAATAGCAAACTATGTTAAGTAGAGTAGCATCAAGTTTTTATTGGTTAAGCAGGTACATTGAGCGTAGCGATGGTATTTTACGTATGCTTAAAATTAATTACGCTTCATCGCAGGATACCATTCAGGAGTTTACCTGGGAGCCGGTGATCCGCATTTTCGCGGGGTTGGATGACGAGGAAGCGCAAAAGCTGGAGAATGACAGCCGTGCCGTATTAAAAGATATGGTTATCGGTAAAACCAATTCAAACTCTATCCTTAACATTATTACGCTGGCTCGTGAAAACGCGCGCAGCGTGCAGGAGCACATCACCAAAGATCTTTGGCAGTGCCTTAACGAATATTACCACGCGGTAAAAGACAATAAGCTGGAACGTGCCCTTCAACGCGAAGACCCTATCGGCGTACTGGATGTGTTGATAAAACAGGTAATGCTTTATTATGGTACAGTAGAAATTACGATGGAGCGTGGCGAAGGCCGCAGTTTCATGAACATAGGCAAGTACCTGGAGCGGGCCATCCAGTCGGTTGATATACTGGATATGAAGTTTGGCTCGATAAGTGATAACCCCGACCTGTTAACTGATACCACATACTGGAAGCACCTGCTGTTATCATTAGGCGGTTACGAGCTGTATTTAAAAACATACCGCGAGGGTTTTGAGGCCGAAAATGTACTGGAGCAGGTGGTTTTAAATAATGATTTCCCGCGTTCGGTAATTTATTCGGTAAACAATATACAGCGCTATTTCGACAGGCTGAAGAATGATAACAACCTGGAGAACTTCAGGGAAATGTCGTTCCAGATAGGCAGGTTGCAAAGCCGTATCAAATACAGTTCGGTAAGGAGCATCAGGCAGGAAGGTTTGCATCTGTTTTTAACCCAGATACGGAGCGAACTTTATGGCATAGGCAATGCCCTTAACGAGTATTACTTTGCCAATTCATAATTTAAGTACCGGTTCTAAATCAATATATTATGCCCGAATTTGAGATACAGCATGTCACCAAATATATATATGATGGCTTTGTGCGCGACAGTGCCAACCAGGTCATCCTGTTTCCTATAAATGATGAATACCAGGAGGTGCTAAAGCAGGAGGTAACCATTACCGGTAACCCCAACGTTGATCGCCATACCGATTATTTCGGCAATGAGATAGGCAGCTTTACCTACAGCGAATCGCACAATTCACTGGTGATAAACTCGATAATACATGTGAGCACGCGCCACCGTGTATTGCCGGTAAATGATATTTTTCCGTCGCACCAGTGGGATGATCTTCAGCGTTTGCAAAACATGGTGCCTTATATCGATTTTTTAAGGCAGGAGTATTTTGAAGGTTTGGCCGAACTGCAAAAAGTGGTAGATAGCGAACGCAAACCCGATGATACCCCTTACCAGATAGTGCTGCGCTTTTGCCAGTACGTGTTTGATAATTTTGAATACATAAAAGGTGTTACCACGGTAGATACCACGCTGGATGAAATATGGAAAATAAAAGGCGGTGTGTGCCAGGATTTTGCCCATATACTTACTGAAATGCTGCGGATTGTTCGCATCCCGGCACGTTATGTAAGCGGATACATTTGTACCAACAGCAACGGTATGCGCGGCGAAGGTGCTACCCATGCCTGGGTTGAAGCCTACATCCCCGATTTTGGCTGGTTAGGTATCGACCCAACCAATAACTGTATAGCTAACGAAACCCACGTGCGTTTAGCCGTAGGCCGTAACTTTTCGGATTGCTCGCCGGTTAAGGGAGTTTACAAAGGCTCGTCGCAGCACAAACTGGTAGTATCGGTATCGGTAAACGAAGAAAACGCCTTTGGCAGCAATAGCGACAGGCAAATTATTGAAGTACCAATAGCCGATCAGGTAACCGAGTTTTCAAAAAACAGTTACCAGCGCTATATGGAAATGATTCAGCAACAACAACAGCAGCAACAATAAAAAGGTTTAAGCCTTTTTAACGGAAGTCATCAGCTCATCAATTTCAGGTACCTTTTCATAGGCCTTTACAAGTTGCCCCTTATGATCGTAAATAGCGATGTAAGGGGTTTCTTTTACCTGGTAATAGCGTTGTACATTCAGCGAGTAGCCTTCGGTACCCAAAGTAAAGTTAGGGTAAGCGGCCAGGCCGTAATCTTTATAGAATTTTTTAACGGTAGAAAGCTGTGTCCAGGTGATCATTACTACCTGCACGTTTGATAGCTGTTTCATCACCGGTTTAAGGCTTTTTACCAAATGCTGGCAATGGCCGCAATCAGGCGCGAAGTAGATGATCATTACCGGCTTATCTTTTTTAAGATTGTTTTGGGTAATAGTAACGCTATCGGTATTTACTATTTTAAACGGCGGTACATGGTCAATGTTGCCGGTTTGCGGTGTTTGTTGCTTTGTAGCGGCCGCGCTACCGTCGGCGGTAGTGTTATCGTGGTTTTTTGCTTGTATGCAAGCTACCATCGCTACGGCAGCCACCAGGAAAAGTAATTTCTTGATCATCTTCATTTTTATATTATCAAACCTTAAGCCTCTAATAATTCCAGTTGCCAGGCTATATGTTCTTCAGTTACCGGGAATAACGCGTTTTCGCGGATGGTATGATACACCGCTTTAAATAAACTTTTGTAATCGCCTTTTTTCGAGGCTATCCATTCTATTTGTTTTTCGCCGTTCTCGTCAAAGGTCACCAGTTTACCTTCGCTGCCTTCGGGTTCAATACCGTAGGCCGGGTCGGTAGGCATCATGCCTGCATCAAGCTGGCTCTCCTGCACATCAGTACGGGTTTTTACAAAGCTGCCCAGTTTGCCATGTATCACAAATGCGGGTAAATGCTCGGCAATAAGTAAACCGGCGGTAATGTAAACGTTCACCTGGTTAGGGTAAGCCATGTGGAACTGGAAGTAATCAACCACTTCCGAATTGTCCCTGTGTGATGCCGTTACTTTATGAAAGTTCAACGGGCGGCCAAACAGGGCGATCACGTTATCAATTAAATGCGGACCTAAATCATAAGCTACGCCGTTGGCGGCAAACTCTTTGGTTTCTTTAAAAAGTTTTGGCCCCGGTTGTGGTTTATACCTGTCGAAACGGAAGTGTACTTCTATCAGGTCGCCAAGACGGCCGCTTTCTATTATTTCCTTTACAGAAAGAAAGCCACTATCCCACCTGCGGTTTTGATAAACCATCAGTTTACGGTCAACCTTGCGGGCAAGGTCATACATTTCGGTTACTTCGGCAACGGTAGCCGCGGCAGGTTTTTCGAGCAAAACATGCTTGCCTGCACCTAACGCGCGCATGGCGTATTCGTAATGCGTATAGTTTGGGGTGTTGATCACTACAAGCTCAATCTCATCATCGGCCAGTAATTCGTCGAAAGCATCATAGCTGATCACATCCGGGTAAAGTTCCTGTGCCTTTTTCTGGTTGCGTTCAACCACGGCTTTCAGTGTAAAATCGGGACTGGTTTCGAGGAAAGGGGCGTGGAAAACCCTGCCCGACATGCCAAAGGCCATTAAGCCTGCTACAATAGGTGCTGCCATAGTACAATTATACAATTAATGGTGCGCTTGATGAATAACCTCACTAAAAAATTACCTTTAAAACATAACAGGAGAACCGTTTGGGGTTCTCCTGTTATACAAATAAGCGGTGGTTAGGCTTATTTTAACTTTTTCTGCACTGATTTTACGTGCGTTTCGTGCGCTTTTAAAGTAGGCAGTGTTTTGGTAGCAAAAGCTTTCAAGTCGGCATCTTTGCAATTTTTTGAAGCATCGTCAAATAACGATACCGCGTTTTCGTGCGCTTTAACCATGCCATCAATATAAGCTTTGTCAAAATCGGCGCCTTTTTTTGCAGTTAGATCGGCCTGCATTTTTTGCTGTTCTTCGGTTGGTGCCGATGGCAGGGTGATGTTTTTTGTTTCGGCTATGGCGCTAAGCTCGGCAGCAGCCTTTTCATGATCGGTGATCATCATGGCGGCAAAGCTCTTTACATCGGTATTGGTTGATTTTTCCTGCGCTAATTTAGCTAAGGCAATTTCGGCCATGCCATCGCTGGCGGCTGTAGTAGTAAATTTGGCATCGCCTTCATCTACCGCTATGCCTGTGGCACCTGTAGTGGTGGTGTCTTTTACTTCGTTAACACTGTCGGCAGTTTCTTTACTGTCTTTAGCGCTGTTGTTACATGCCTGGAAAGCAAGTGCTGCCAGGGCGATCATCATCATTGAACTTAGTTTTTTCATGGTAGTATTTTTATTTATTAATTAACAATATTTACCACGATAGGTTTTAATTACCTAATTATTAAATAAGGTTGATATATATGATTATAAAAACTTGCCTATTGCGTTAGCTTAAAGTTTTACTATTTTTGGGCATTAAAATATTAACGACATGAATTTTCCGGCCGAATTAAAATACACCAAAGATCACGAGTGGATCAAAGTTGATGGCACCGATGCCTACATTGGTATTACTGAGTTTGCTCAGCGAGAACTTGGTGATATTGTTTATATAGATATTACTACCGTTGGCCAGGAAGTTGCCAAAGAAGAAGTTTTTGGAACTATCGAAGCCGTTAAAACAGTATCAGACCTGTTTATACCGGTAACCGGTACTATTGTAGAGGTTAACCCTGCTTTAGACAGCGAGCCTGAACTGGTAAATACCGATCCTTACGGCGATGGCTGGTTAGTGAAAATTACCCCTGCAGATGTAGCGGATATTGAAGGCCTTTTATCGGCAGACGATTATTCAGCATTGGTGGGCGCTTAATGGCAAAAGCTTTTAAATATTACGGGCCCGCAATTTTGTGGGCCTTATTTATTTTAATAATGTGCAATATGCCGATGGGGCAGGCTACCGAATCAAAAAAGTTTTTCCCCGGCTTTGATAAACTGGTGCACTGCGGCCTGTTTTTCGTATTTGCCGTGTTTTGCTTTAACGGTAAAATGAGGCAACAAAATGCAACAGTGCTATCGTATACAACCGGCATAGCCATAACGCTGGCAATAATAATTTTTGGCGGCGTTATAGAACTATTGCAGCTCTACGTATTTACCTGGCGCAGCGCCGATTGGAATGATCTTTTTGCCGATGGTGTAGGTACTTGCATGGGCGCATTCAGTATTTTAATTACACTTGGAACGGTGAAGTATGTTAAAAAATAAGGTTTTAATTGCGGTAGGTTTAGTGATGGCCATGGCGGCATCATCATGCGGTATCTTTAAAAAAGATTGCCAGTGCCCGCATTTCAGCTATCAAAATCCTGCTAAGGCAAAAAAGGCGGTTTAAACATCTTTCTTTTTCCTTTATTATGCTTTAGTGACAGTGCTTATTTGGATTGGGTTTAAATAAGCTTATATTTGCGTACACAATTAGCAAATGGATCTGTCGCAACTTGAAGTAGGAGAAACCGGAGTAGTTAAGGAATTTACCGATCTGGAAATGTCTGTTAAACTAATGGAAATGGGTTGCCTTCCCGGCGAACCTATTAAAGTTACCCGCATTGCCCCCATGGGCGACCCCATAGCTATAAATGTATCAGGATACCAGTTGAGCCTACGCAAATTTGAGGCTTCAACCATTATTTTACAATAGTTTTTAGCATTGAGAGCCGACATCAGAGTAGCATTAGTAGGGAACCCCAATACCGGTAAATCAAGTCTTTTTAATATACTAACCGGGTTAAACCAAAAAGTAGGTAATTTCCCCGGGGTTACTGTTGATAAAAAAGTTGGTTACACTCAACTGCCTGATGGCCGCCGCGCCGAGATCATCGATTTACCCGGCACCTATAGCCTTTACCCTAAAAGCCACGACGAGTCTATCGTATTTTCGGTTTTGGCCGATAAACACAGCACTGTAACACCCGATCTGGTGGTGGTTATTTTAGATGCTACCAACCTTAAGCGTAACCTTTTACTATACACCCAGGTTGCCGATTTAAAGATCCCCGTTATCGTTGCGCTTAACATGATGGATCTGGCACGTAAATCGGGAATCGATATTAATGTTGACCTTTTCGCTAAAAAGCTGGGTGTGCCTGTTATACCCATTGCCGCCCGTAAAGGTGAGGGTATCGTGCCGTTAAAGGAAGCGATCTCTTACGCCAATAAATTCGCGCTGCAACAGGATACTATCGACATCAGATCAATAGCGCCCGAACTGATCGCCAAGATCAGCGAGGAAATTGAGGTTGATAACTCCTACTTTGCGCTGCAACTGGCTCATCAACACGAAACTTTAAAATTTTTATCAACCGAGCAAAGCGATCGTATCGAGTGCATAGAGCAGGAATTTTCTTTCCACTCGCAAAAATCGCAGGCGGTTGAAACCATAGCCCGGTACAATTTCATTAACGATCTGTTATACGATGCCGTTAAGAAACCCGATACCGCGCACGAAGAAACTTTCAGCAATAAAATAGACCATGTTTTAACGCATAAGGTATTCGGCTTTGTGATATTTCTGGGCATACTGTTGTTTATGTTCCAGTCGATATTTGCCTGGTCATCATACCCGATGGATTTGATAGAAAGCCTGTTTGTATGGCTCGAAGGCATCCTTACCGATGCCCTGCCTGCCGGGCCGCTCACCAGTTTATTAATTGACGGGGTGGTTGCAGGTTTAAGCGGTGTAATGGTGTTTATCCCGCAAATTGCTATCCTGTTTGTGTTTATATCCATACTAGAAGATACCGGCTACATGGCCCGCGTTACTTTTATGATGGATAAGCTGATGCGCAAGGTAGGCCTCAGCGGGAAATCGGTAGTGCCGCTTATCGGCGGTTTTGCCTGCGCGGTGCCCTCTATTATGAGTACCCGTACTATCGAAAACTGGAAAGACCGCATGATCACCATTATGGTTACTCCATTGGTAACCTGTTCGGCACGTTTACCGGTTTATACCCTGTTGATCGCCCTGGTAGTACCCAGCCGTAATGTTTGGTGGATATTTAACCTGCAAGGTTTGGTGCTTACCGCCATGTACCTGTTCAGTTTGCTATCGGCAATTATAGTGGCTTACGTATTTAAATTTATACTGAAGGCAAAAGAACGCGGCTACTTCATTATGGAGTTGCCCGTTTACCGCATGCCACGCTGGAAGAACGTACTGTATTCTATGTACGAAAGATCAAAGGCCTTTGTGCTGGAAGCCGGTAAGGTGATTATCGCAGTATCCATAGTGCTTTGGGTGCTGGCCTCTTACGGACCAGGTGATCGGTTTGAAAAAATAGAAAAACAGTACAGTCAACCTCAATATACCCAAAAGGTGGCCCCTGACGAATTGCAGCGCATAGTAGCATCCGAAAAATTGGAAAACTCTTACGCCGGTGTGCTGGGTCACGTTATTGAACCGGTGATACGTCCATTAGGTTTCGACTGGAAGATAGGCATAGCACTCATCACCTCTTTTGCCGCACGTGAAGTATTTGTAGGTACCATGGCCACTATTTACAGTGTGGATGGCGATGCCGACAAGATAGAATCGGTACAGGAAAAAATGCATAGTGCTACTAATCCGCAAACCGGGCAGCCGGTGTTTACTACCGCGGTGGCGTTTTCACTGATGATGTTTTATGCCTTTGCCATGCAATGTTCAAGCACGGTAGCGGTAGTTTATCGCGAAACCAAAAACTGGAAATGGCCTGCAATACAATTCGCCTACATGACCATACTGGCCTATGTAACGAGTTTACTTACTTACATTATTTTAAAATAAGCCAAAAAGCTTATATTTGAATAGAGGTAAAAATTGGATAAAGTAAAAATTCTTGAAAGATACATGCCCGTCGAAGCTGCCCCGCTTATCGGCCGCTGGATCGACTACTTTAAGTGCGAGTTTAAAATATCACGTAACCGTAACAGCAAATTTGGCGACTATCGTCCGCCTTATGATGGCAAAGGACACCGCATTTCGGTCAACTTTGATCTCAACCCTTACGCTTTCCTAGTAACAACGGTGCATGAGTTCGCCCACCTACACACCTGGAACGAGCATAAACAAAAGGCAAAACCCCACGGCACCGAGTGGAAGCTCAACTTTAAGAAGATGATGCAGCCATTTTTTGATAAAGAGGTATTTCCGCCTGATATTAAACAGGCCATAACGAGTTATCTTAATAACCCCGCCGCATCCAGTTGCAGCGATCTTAATCTGTACCGCTCGCTCCGCAAGTACGATGTAAAGGATGAGTCGATCCACGTGGTAGAAAAGGTACCCATGAAAGCCCTCTTCAAACTAAAAGATGGCCGAGTTTTTCGTAAGGAAGAAAAGCTGCGTAAGCGATATAAATGTGTAGAAGTAAGTACTAAGCGGGTATATCTGTTTAGCCCGGTAGCTGAAGTGGAATTGGTGGAGGATTGAGTTGGTTGTAGGTTGTGTGTTGCAAGTTGTAAGTGCTTTGTGATTGCGAAGCAATCCTGTTGCATTCTGTGCTTCGTATATAAATCGCGTCATTGCGAGGCACGAAGCAATCTCTACTTAGGTTAAGCTTGTGCTATTATCAATATCAGCCTGCTCATTGCCGCAGAGGCTACTACTTTTGGCTATGCCCCAAAAGTAGCAAAAGGTCATGTCCAGCAAAAAGGCTTCTTTGCCGCACAGAGCCATACCCTGCAAACCGGACAGAACTTAGGGCTGGAACTTTTGCCCCGCCCCGCTTTCCATCCCACATGCAACAAGTCCGCTATGCCCGCCTTTGCGCTCCTGGCCTCCACAGTTCTGCCCGCTTTCGCCTGAAGCTGTTTGCTGACGAAAAGCGTGCCCCAGCTTTGACAACTTTTAAAAAGTTATCAAAGCTAACCTACCCGCTGTCGCGAGTTTAGCCATAGCGTAACTCGTGACGTATGCATGGGGTAAGCTTTCAGCTTACCGGCTAATGAAATGTCTTACAGTACAGCGGCGGGACGCCGCGGGAAAGCTGTCACTCGGCCGTAGCCGTAGCGACTGCTGTAGAAACGAGCGACTTTTCCGTTGATTCTATCATCCTCTACTTCTCCTCTCATTTGCATATCAAAACCCACTTCCCTATCTTACAGCAATTAAAAAGTTAAACACATCTTCCTATGTTAAAAAACTATTTTAAAACTACTTTCAGATATTTGTGGCGCAATAAGGTTTTTACAGGCATCAATCTTACCGGTTTGGCTTGCGGACTTTGTGTATGCTTTTTCGCGTTGCTGTATATCAATTTTGAGTTGAGTTACGATAAATTTAACACCAAGGCCAACCGTATTTACCGCGTGGTTACCGATGTTAAAACCGGCGCGGGTACCAATTACGAAAGCGCGCCCGCGGCCATGGGGCCTTTTCTGCAACAGGCTTCGCCGGGAGTAAGAGCCTACGCCCGCGTTTTTATGGACTATTATATTGTGCGTAAGGACGACGACCATTTTAGTGAGGAAACCATTGCGTATGCCGATAGCTCTATATTTGATGTATTTACGCTCCCGCTGATCAGCGGCACACCGGCTACCGTGTTTAACGCGCCCTACAACGCCGTGCTATCTGAAAGTGCCGCGC
The DNA here is from genome assembly GCF_039541195.1 of Mucilaginibacter gynuensis. Taxonomy (NCBI): domain Bacteria; kingdom Pseudomonadati; phylum Bacteroidota; class Sphingobacteriia; order Sphingobacteriales; family Sphingobacteriaceae; genus Mucilaginibacter; species Mucilaginibacter gynuensis. The sequence continues at coordinate 191,750 of NZ_BAABFT010000009.1, read as the reverse complement.
ACCGTTACTTCGGCAATGAAGACCCGGTGGGTAAAACCCTGCTGCTTGATGGCAAGTACAACACGGCCATTACCGGGGTAATGAAAGATATTCCGAACAATTCGCATTTTAAGACTGACATACTGCTATCTATGCAAAGCCTGATGGGCGCCGAAAACTATAATGGCTGGATGAGCGACTGGAGCAAGTTCGGTTTTAATACCTATATATTGCTGGATGAGCATTATGCCCCGGCGCAGCTAACAGCCATGTTGCCGGGCTTCGTCAACAAAAATTTCGACCAAAGCAAAGCTAAATACACTGTAAATATCGAGCCGCTTACTGATGTGTATCTGAAGGGGAAACCACGCGGCAATAAAGGCGGCAGCATTTTAACAGGAAATATTACCAACGTATATATATTTGGTGTGATAGCCATTTTCGTGTTGTTTATAGCCGCCTTTAACTTTATTAACCTCACCACGGCGCTGTCACTTAACCGGGCAAAAGAAGTAGGCGTACGCAAGGTATTGGGCGCATCGCGCGGGCAGCTCATTATTCAGTTCCTGTTGGATGCCGTTTTGTTATGCGCGCTGGCATTTACTGTAGCTGTATTATTAAGTCTGCTTTTGATGCCTTTGTTCAACAGTCTGGCCGGCAAAACCATCGCTACCGGCATTTTTGAACAGAGCATTTATATTCTGCTGCTTTTTGGGGTTACGCTGATCTTAGGCTTATTATCGGGCATTTATCCGGCACTGTTTATTTCGGGCTTTGAGCCATTAAGCACTATCAAAGGCAAAATAACATCGGGTGTAAGCGCGGTTACATTTCGCAAGGTATTGGTGGTTGGTCAGTTTGCCATTTCGGTGATATTGATAGTAGGTACTATTGTGGTATATCAGCAGCTCGATTTTATGCAGAACCACGAGCTGGGCTTTAAAAAAGACCATACGCTGGTAATTGATTTCCATCACGACGACCGCATATACGACCATGCCGATGCCGTGAAAGAGCAACTTACCGCAATACAGGGCGTGAGCAAAGCCAGCCTGGCATCGTGTGTACCGGGGCGTGCCAACCGCAAGTTCCCAACCAAAATAGAAGATGCCCGCCGTGAAATGGTCGACATGCAACCCGACGCCTACATGGTTGACGAAGACTTTTTGAAGCAGTACGAAATAAAGATCGTAGCAGGCCGAAACTTCTCCAAGCAGTTCAGTACCGATAAGTGGGAAGCCATGCTCATTAATGAAACCGCCGCCCGCAGTTTGGGCTACAACAATCCCGCCGAGGCCATTGGCAAACACTTTGAGCAACTGCACAAAAAAGGCACTATAATAGGTGTGGTGAAAGATTTTCATTACCACTCCTACCAGGAGCAGGTGCAACCGCTTACCCTGCGCATGGCACCCGGCTTTTATACTTTTTTAACGCTCAATGTATCTTCCCAAAACATTAAACAAACCATTGCCAGCCTGCAAAACCAATGGCAAAAACTTACACCGGGCATGCCCATGAGCTACTTTTTTGCCGACGAAGCTTACAATGCCCAATACCAATCGGAAGAGCGTTTTGGTAAGCTGTTTAGTTGCTTTGCAACACTGGCTATCCTGATATCGTGCCTGGGTTTGCTGGGGTTATCAGCCTATAGCATCGCGCAGCGCCGTAAAGAAATCGGTATCCGCAAGGTACTTGGCGCGTCGGTAGCTACCATAGTAAATATGCTGGGTAAAGAGGCCGTTTGGCTGGTAGCAATAGCCTTTATAATTGCCGCGCCTTTAAGCTGGCTGTTTATGCAAAGCTGGTTGCAGGGCTTTGCCTACCGCATAAATATAACCTGGTGGATGTTTGCCGCCGCGGGTTTTGCTACTTTAGCAGTGGTATTTATTACCATCAGTTTTCAAACAGTAAAGGCAGCCATTGCCAATCCTGTAAAAAGTTTACGAACAGAATAACCCATCGCATGAAGCGAATTATAGAATGTGTACCCAATTTTAGCGAGGGTATCAATACCGGAGTGATCAACGCTATGGCGAACGAAATAGCGGGCACCACCGGTGTAAAATTATTAAATGTGGATCCCGGAAAAGATGCCAACCGTACCGTGATCACTTTTGCGGGGGAACCCGAAGGTGTAATTGAAGCCGCGTTTTTAGCCATTAAAAAAGCCGGTGAGCTGATAGACATGCGTACCCAAAAAGGCGAACATCCGCGCATGGGCGCAACAGATGTTTGTCCGCTGGTGCCGGTGAGCGGCGTTACCATGCAGGAAGTTGTGGGCTATGCCGCCCGCCTTGCCGAACGTGTGGGTAATGAATTGGGGATTCCCGTTTATTTGTACGAAGAATCGCAGCCCAATAAAAGCCGAAGCGACTTGGCCATTATCCGTTCGGGAGAATATGAGGGCTTTTTCAGCAAGATAAAACAACCGGGTTGGCAACCTGATTTTGGCCCGCTGGAACTGGATGTCAAACGTGGCGCCACCGTTATTGGTGCACGCAATTACCTGGTAGCCTACAATATCACGCTTGATACCACATCAGTACCTGTGGCCAATGCCATTGCCTACGCCGTAAGGCAGCGCGGGCACAAAGGTGTGCCCGGGGCTTTAAAATTTGTGAAGGCCATCGGCTGGTATATGGAAGAGTATGGCGCGGCCCAGGTATCCATGAACCTCACCAACATTAGCCAAACACCTGTACATACCGTATTTGAGGAAGTAAAAGCACAGGCGGCCAAACATGGCACATCGCTAACCGGAAGTGAATTGATCGGTCTTGTTCCTTTAAACGCGCTGCTGCAAGCCGGAAGTTTTAGCCGCGCACAGCAAGGTTTACAGCCCGATGCAGCTGAAAGTGAACTGGTATATACGGCTGTAAAATATTTAAAACTGGATGCATTAGGTGAGTTTGATCCGCAGAAAAGAGTGATAGAATATTTGCTGAATTAAATACCCCCGGCGGTGCTTTAACCAAACATTCGATTGCAGGTTTCATAACCGCCTCAAAATGTTTTATAAAGTAATTTTAAAGTTATAATTAGCTTATTAAATATTTTTTGAATTGATATTATAATTTTGAATTAATGTTTGTTTGAACTACCTTCGGATATAAAGTTACCTGCTAAAAGTGAACCCTATACTTAAACTGCTGAAAACCTTATCGCTTGTATTGCTATGCGCTTTTATAGCGTTACATGGCACTGCACAGGTTAAAACAAAGGGTAAACACAAACTTGCTGCACCCAAGCCAAAACCCGCTGTAGTTATCAGCGAGCAACTTGCCGAGTTTAAACGCATCACCAACCGCGCCAATGCCGATTTTATAATGCCGCAGGGTTTTAAAGAAATTCCGGCGGTTAATAACGAAGATTTTTCTTTTGATTACGCGATGGAAATTCCGGGGAAGGATTTCGAGGTATGGTTTCAGGTGCGGTCGCAAAAAGAAAACTGGGCAAGTTACGAGCGTGTAATGGGCGATGAAAAGCTTAAACTGGCCAATCCCGATTCGGTTTATATCGAAATTGGTAAAGCGCAGGCTTCGGCCTTAACCGGCGATCAGTCGTCGTTTACCAAAAACCTGCCCGCAACGGTATTAAACCGCTACCGGGCCGATGCAGGCAAATCATACATGCTTAACCTGCTCGATCTGCCCGATACTAAACGTTACCAGTACGCGCTGCTGATCACGCTTCAAAAATACCACACCGGTAATATTGTAATGATATGCTTTACCAACGAAAAGAACCCCGAGTTTTTTAAGAATGTTGACAAAGCGGGTAACAGCCTTAAGTTCAGGCAATCGGCAACAATTGTTAATAAGTTAGCAGATTAACTGCCGCAGGTTTCTCTCAAAATTTTATTTTTGCTTAAACACAGGCTTTTTTGCCCTGTAAATTTTTTATATCAGCTTATTATATGGCAGAAGCAGCAAATTATAGTGAAGATAGTATACGGTCGCTCGATTGGAAAGAGCACATCCGCCTGCGCCCCGGTATGTATATCGGTAAGCTGGGCGATGGATCGGCCTATGATGATGGTATTTATGTATTGCTGAAAGAGATCATTGATAACTCGATAGATGAGTTTGTGATGGGCAGCGGCCGCACCATAGAGGTGAATATGAGCGATCAGAAAGTAACTGTTCGTGATTATGGCCGTGGTATACCGCTGGGTAAGGTGATCGATTGCGTATCAAAGATCAATACCGGTGGTAAATATGATAGCAAGGCCTTCCAAAAATCGGTAGGTTTAAATGGTGTGGGTACCAAGGCGGTAAACGCTTTGTCGGCCGCATTTACTGTACAATCGTACCGTGACGGGCGCACCAAAATAGCCGAGTTTCAAAAGGGCGAACTAATACGTGACGAAGCCGAAAAAGAAACCACCCAACGCAACGGTACGGCCATCAACTTTACACCTGACGACAGCATTTTCCGTCACTATCGTTTCATCCCGGAGTTTGTGGAGAACATGATATGGAACTATGTGTTCCTGAATGCCGGGCTTACACTCAACTTTAACGGACAAAAATACCTGTCGGAACGCGGCCTTTACGATCTGTTGAACCGCAATTCAGATACCGCTAACCTTCGTTATCCTATTATTCACCTGAAAGGCGAAGACATAGAAATAGCCATGACCCACGGCCAGCAATATGGCGAAGAGTATTACTCTTTTGTGAACGGACAGCATACTACCCAGGGCGGTACACACCAGGCCGCCTTCCGTGAAGCAGTGGTAAAAACCGTTCGCGAGCATTATGATAAAGAGTATGACGCGGCTGATATCCGTGCATCAATAGTAGCCGCGATAGCTATTAAAGTGCAGGAACCGGTGTTTGAATCGCAAACAAAAACCAAACTGGGATCGCAAAGTGTTGCACCTGACGGGCCTTCAGTACGTGGCTTTATCAATGATTTTGTAAAGCGCGAACTGGATAACTACCTGCATAAAAACCAGGCAACTGCCGATGCTTTAAAAGCGCGCATATTACAATCTGAACGGGAACGTAAGGATATCGCCGGTATTAAAAAACTCGCTAACGACCGTGCAAAAAAAGCATCGCTGCATAACCGTAAGCTGCGCGATTGCAAACTGCACTTTGATGATACCCACGAACGCAAGCAGGAAACAACCCTGTTCATCACCGAGGGTGACTCGGCCAGCGGATCGATCACCAAATCGCGCGATGTAATGACTCAGGCGGTATTCAGCCTAAAGGGTAAACCGCTCAACTGTTTCGGGCTGACCAAAAAAGTAGTGTACGAGAATGAGGAGTTCAACCTGTTACAGCACGCTTTGAATATTGAAGATGGTATTGATCAGCTGCGCTACAACAATATAGTAGTGGCTACGGATGCTGATGTGGATGGTATGCACATCCGTTTGTTGCTGATGACCTTCTTCCTGCAATTCTTCCCCGATCTGGTGAAGGCCGGGCACGTATCTATATTGCAAACACCGCTGTTTAGGGTACGTAATAAAAAGGAAACTATTTATTGCTACAGCGATGAAGAGCGCCGCAATGCCATTGCCAAACTGGGCAACAAACCCGAGATAACCCGCTTTAAAGGTTTGGGTGAAATATCGCCCGAAGAGTTTGGTTTGTTCATTGGTAAAGATATCCGCCTTGACCCGGTGATATTAAAAGATGCCAACATTAAAGGCCTGCTGGAATATTTCATGGGCAAAAATACCCCAACCCGCCAGCAGCACATTGTGCAAAACCTCCGAGTTGAAAAAGACGACGAAACAATCAACCCGCTAATAGCCACCGAACCGGAAGTGGATTTGGCAGAGGCAGTGTAAAGGGTTAGCCGATCATATATAAAAAAGCAGGGATACCTTTTTAAAGGTATCCCTGTTTTTTTATAATATTGAATTTGCCGCTATATCAAAATAATTCATGATAAAAAGGATGAGTAGCATGCTTTGAGTTGAGCCAAACTAACTTGCCCTCATTAAATATGGCAACTCTTGATCGCTGTGTACCCGAGTTGTCAAATAAATAAACCTTGTCAAATAGCTTTATATTGTTTAACAAGTTGGATTTCGATTTATCATAACGCCGAAATATATCTTCCTTCATCACGTCATGTCCCGATTTTAATCGGCGCTCCTCTACCCTCGTCATATTATCAATTACCGATTGCAGTGCCACAAAGTATAATGTAATATAATATCCGCTTGCTTTAGCCTTTTGTATAGCAGCAATTTCTGTATTACCGGAATAGGTAGTTTCAAAAGCGAAATCGGTATGATCATTTAGTGCATCTGCGCGCCGTTCGAGAGCGATTTTTGCGGCTTTTGTTTGATATTCATAACTTCCTAATTCTTGCTTAGCAATTTCATCAGGATTAATCACCGTGGTTTTAATGCGTCCTTTATTAATAAGATAGGCCGATAAAGTTGTTTTACCGGAACCGTTAGGTCCGGCAATTACCGTAAGGTGAGGCATTATTGTTCGTTTAGTAGCTTAACTTGTTCTTCAAGCAAACGAAAATCACTTGTTAGCTCTTTATGTATTAAAAACTTTGCACCGTTTGGATACTCCTTTACAAAAAAATTGCCTTTCATTGTTTCCGGGTAAGCCTCATCACGGTAGTAAATAGGCAGCCCGGCACGCAGCATTTCTTTAGCGCCAAAGTCGGCGCCTTCATCAATAATGCGTTGGGTAGGGTCTTCCGCGTAAATCTCTTCCAGAGTCTTCATAATACTAAGATACTAATACTTCATCAATTTATCCATCACCTCCCCTAACCTGCTCTTTGCCATAAACTGGTTTTCCAAGCCAATATGCATGGGGATCGGCGTATCCAGACTACCGCAACGCATTACGGGGGCATCCAGCCAGGCAAAACAATGTTCGGCAATGTGCGCGGCTATTTCGCTGCCGAAACCGTTGGTCAGGGTATCTTCGTGTAAGATCACAACCCTCCCGGTTTTCTTCACGCTTGCTTCTACCGCTTCCTTATCCCAGGGTTGCAGGCTTCGCAGATCGATGATCTCTATAGATATATCCGGGTGCGCAGCTGCGTATTCCATAGCCCAGTGCACCGCCCATCCGTAGGTAATAATACTTACCTCGTTGCCGCTTTGTATTGTAGCGGCCTTGCCTATCTCAATGGTATAATAGCCGTCGGGCACTTCCGCGCTGATATTGCGGTACAGGTATTTATGCTCGAAGTACACTACGGGATTAGGATCTTCCACAGCGGCAAGCAGCAAACCCTTGGCATCTGCCGGGAAGGCGGGATAAACTACTTTTAGTCCGGGTGTTTTGGTGAACCATGCCTCATTGGTTTGCGAATGGAAGGGCCCTGCTCCTGTACCGCCGCCTGCGGGCATGCGAATTACCACATCTACCCCCTGCTGCCAGCGGTACCATGTTTTAGCCAAATTATTTACTACCTGGTTAAAGCCACTGCTTACAAAATCGGCAAACTGCATTTCAACTATCGCTTTGTAGCCATTTAATGCCAAGCCCATGGCCGCGCCCACAATGGCCGACTCACATATCGGGGTATTACGCACCCTTGCTTTGCCAAATTCTTCAACAAAACCTTGTGTTATTTTAAACGCGCCACCATATTCGGCAATATCCTGCCCCATTATTACCAGGTTATCGTGCTCGCGCATAGCAGCCCGCAAGCCATCGCTTATGGCATCAATGTATCGCTTTTGGGTAAACGTGTTGCCATGAGGTATTGGCGAGGCATCGTGTGGCTTATATACATCGGCCAGTTCCGTCTCTACCGATGGAATAATATCCGGTTCGTTAAAAGCCTGTTCCAGTTGCTGCTCTATAGATAACCAGAAATTTCCTTTTAACCCGGCTATCATATTCTGGTTCAAAACACCCTCACTAATGAGGTATTGCTCATAATTATCCAGCGGGTCTTTCTGTTTCCATTCGTCAAAGAAATGCTGCGGCACATATTTAGTGCCCGATGCTTCCTCGTGTCCTCGCATCCGGAAGGTATCGCACTCAATTAATACCGGGCGCGGGCGTTGTCTTATATCGGCCGCCAGTTCGCTGATGGTATGGTATACTTCGAGGATGTTGTTGCCGTCTATCCGCCGACCTTCCATACCGTAACCAATGGCTTTATCAACCAAATGGGTGCATCGGTATTGCTCATTGGTTGGTGTAGAGAGGCCATAGCCATTATTCTCTATCAAAAAGATAACCGGCAGATCCCATACCGCGGCCACATTCAACGCTTCATGGAAATCACCTTCGCTGGTGGCTCCTTCACCTGTAAACACAAGCGTAGCGTTATTGCGTCCTGCCAAAACATCTGCCAGCGCAATACCATCGGCTAAAGCCAATTGCGGCCCCAGGTGCGATATCATCCCGATGATCTTGTATTGCTGTGTACCAAAGTGGAAAGATCTGTCCCTCCCTTTGGTAAAACCCGAAGCCTTGCCCTGCCATTGCGCCATCAGGCGCGAAAGCGGGATATCGCGCGTGGTAAATACACCAAGGTTACGGTGCATGGGTAAAATATATTCGTCGGGGTGCATGGCCAGCGTACTGCCTACGGCAATAGCCTCCTGCCCTATCCCCGAAAACCACTTGCCGATACGCCCCTGCCGCAACAGTATCAGCATTTTCTCTTCAACCAGGCGAGGCCATAACAACTTTTTGTAAAATGCCAATAAAGTGTCATTATCCAGGTTTTTGCGGTCAAAAATCATATAGCTAAGCTACTGAAGTTTTTAAAACTTTGTATGTTTGGATAATTAATCTCCACGGCCCATGAAACGCATTTTTTATCCTTTAAAATTACTGTTCTTTGTCCTCGTCAGCTTTACGGCCGGCAACGACTATTATCTATTGGCCGAAAACTTCTTTCTGCATAAGGGCGATAAGCTGAATGTGAAGATATTCAGCGGCATACTGCCTCAAAAAGATGATTACTATGTAAGTCCGAAACCATCGGCACCCAAATTTGAACTGTACGAAGGCTCAAAAAAGGCGGATGTTCCGGCATCAACAAAGGATAGCATCCTGTCCATCCCCGAGCACGAAATGTTGAACAGCGGCCTGGCCCTGTTGCACCTTACCCACGCGCCGGTGATACACGAAACCGAGAGCGAAGATTATGTAAAACATCTCGAAACCGAGGATATGGCCGAGGCTGCCACCAAAGCGAAAAGCATTAAAGACGAATATATCCGCGAGCGCTACAGCCGCTTTCTGAAAACACTCGTGATGGTTGACAAGCAATCGGGCAATGTGTTTGATAAGGTATTGGGCGATGAATACGAGATTGTGCTGAAGAACAACCCGTACAAATTAAACTACGGCGATGACATTACCGGGCTCCTTTATTTTAAGGGAAAGTTACTACAATCGGGCCATGTTGACCTGTACATCAGGACGAGTAAGGGCAGCCTTTACCCCGAACGTTTTGTAACCGATGCCAACGGACAATTCTTTTTTAAATTAAGCCGCGAAGGTATTTACATGTTAAAAGCGGTACGTACCGAAGCATCTGCCGATAAAAATGCTGATTTCGATACCTGGTGGACATCATACACCTTCGCTTTCAGTAGCGCTAACGAATTGCCGAACACCTACAAAGAGTTTGGCTTTGGCGATAAACACTAAACTTTAACATTAATAATTTTTCAAACTAAAACGGGGCCGTCATTTGATGGCCCCGTTTTTTGGTTTATATACCCTTGCACTCATATACTCTTGCGCTCGTTTGCAACGAGTGCTTAAAGTGGCTTGGCGTCTGTGACGCCTCGGTGCGATGCAATCGCTATCCCATGTTAAGCGCTCGTTACAAACGAGCGCAAGGAACATGACATTTTTATGGTATCCTTCCTAAAAGTTAGGATCAATATCCAGCATGCTCAAATCAAACTTGGGTTTGGTGGTGTAGTACAACTGCACTAAACCGGTATCATAAGGGATGTGTTTGATCAGCGTAAGCTCGGTACGTTCTTTAATATCTTGAAACAGGGGTTTGCCTGCGCCTAAAATTACCGGGTGAACCGACAACATCATCTCGTTGATCAGATCGTGTTCAATGAATTTTGATACCAAACTCGCGCCGCCGAAAAGCCATATATTCAGTCCCTCCTCGTGGCGGATACGCTCAATGGCATCTACAAAATCGGTACTTCTGATCACTTCTACATTACCTCCGGGCTGTTGCAGTGTATCCGAAAACACATACAGCTTTTTAGGGCCGAACATTTCGGGTTCGGCGGCTATCAGTTCATAACTTTTGCGGCCTATGAATATCGCGTCGGTATTGTTGGTGAACTCTTCCATACCGTAATCCTGGTCGGCAAAGCACCAGTCGTACTCGCCGTTAGGGCCTTCAATGTAACCATCAAGGCTCATGGCCAGGTTCAATATTATCTTCCGCATGTTATTGTTATAGTTCTGATTTATCCTTTTGCTGCCACTGCTTGCTAAATGATTTATCCGCTACGTTTGGCAGATTGCGCAGGTGGCCCCAGGTTTTATTAAAGAACATTTTGATGAAATAGTTTTTAGTTTTCCCGCTAAAAAAATCGGTGAGTTTACGGCTTAGCATGCCCTTTTTCCATAAGGCCCAGCCCCATTGCTCTTTTTTGGTTACCAATCCGCTGTTTACCGCGTCGCGGCGGTTAAGCAATAGCATTTTATGGATATCAATTTTAACCGGGCACACCTCGCTGCATTTACCACACAAGCTCGATGCGTAGCTCAGGTGCTTAAACTTATCCATACCATCAGTATGCGGGGTAATGATAGAGCCTATTGGGCCGCTGTAAGTAGCTTGATAGCTGTGGCCCCCTATGTTTTGATAAACCGGACAAGCGCTTAAACATGCCCCGCAACGGATGCAATACAATCCCTGCCGCTGATCTTTTTGAGCCAGCAGGTTAGTGCGCCCGTTATCTAACAATACCACATACATTTCATCGGGGCCATCAGTTTCATTGGCCTGCCGCGGACCGCTTAATATGGTGTTGTATACCGTTAAGTTTTGCCCGGTGCCATGTGTGGCCAGCATAGGCCAAAACAGGTCGAGGTCGGTAATGGATGGGATCAGTTTTTCAATACCTACCACCGCGATGTGTACCTTCGGGAAGGAGGTGCTCAACCTTGCGTTACCCTCATTTTCGCTGATGGCAATACTGCCCGAATCGGCTATCAGGAAGTTAGCGCCTGTAATGCCTACTTCGGCCTGCAAATATTTTTCGCGTAATAGTTCGCGTGCTTTTTGGGTGATCTGCTCGGGCGTAGCATCTATCGGCGTACCAAATTTTTCGTTGAACAGCTTAGCGATATCCTCTTTGGAGAGATGCATGGCCGGGGTTACAATATGGTAAGGCGCCTGCCCCAGCAGTTGTAATATATACTCGCCCAAGTCGGTTTCTATGGCCTCTACCTGGTTATTCTGCAAAAACTCGTTCAGGTGAATTTCTTCGGTAGCCATCGATTTTGATTTTACTACCGTTTTGGCCCCTACCCGCTGTAATATATTCAGGATCTCCTTGTTGGCTTCTTCAGCATCATTAGCCCAAATCACCTTGCCGCCGCGGCGCTGAAAATTAGATTCAAACTCGGGCAACAGCTTATCCAGGTTTTCCATCACCTTCCATTTAATGACGTGCGCTTTGCGTTTGGCATTTTCAAGGTTGGCTATTTTTGATAGCCCCACCTTTACCGCGTTGTCATACTTATCAATACTATTATTGATAATGGCGCGGTGGTTCATGTCAAATGCCTTATCCTCAGCAGCAATCAAAAAATCGTCGGCAGTGTTTCCCATAAAGGCTAAGTTAATATTTTTTACAAAAAACTGTACCTGCTTAAAGTTTTAAAACCCCAATGGCTGTGAACATGAATACCTAAAAATGGTTTCTTTACAGCTCCAAAGAAAGCCAACCGTTTTTTAACTATTTTTATTTGATGGATAACGCTCAATTAGTTCAGTTTTTACACAATAGTCAACTGGTATCGTTAACAGGGGCGCAAAAGATTGCCACCCATTTTAAAGAGAAAGCTATTGCCAAAAACGAGTACTTTTTAGAAAGCGGCCATATTTGCAGCCATTATCTTTTTTTAGCCAGTGGTTTTCTACGAGCTTTTGCCCACGATGTAGAGGGCAATGAAGTTACCACAGGATTTTACTCACCAAATCAAATGGTATTTGAAGTATCATCGTATTTTAACAGGGTTACGTCTAAAGAGAACATTCAGGCTTTAGTGGATAGCAAAGGCTGGTTTATCACTTATGAAGAACTGAATACGCTGTTTCATGCCATGCCGGAGTTCCGGGAGTTTGGGCGATCTGTTTTGGTGAAGGGGTTTACCGCCCTTAAAACCCGCACACTATCTATGATTACCGAAACTGCTGAAGAGCGGTATGCGAACTTATTAAAAACCAATCCGGAAATTATCAGGAACGCGCCGCTAAAAACCATTGCATCCTATCTTGGTATTACCGACACTTCGCTCAGCCGCATCCGTAAGGAAATTGGCAAAAAAAGCTAACACACTCATTTATTGCCAAATGGCAAGATTATTACCGCCGCATAACCATTCATTTGCATTACATTAATAACAACGCAAATGGAAACTTTACCAATTTATGTAAACGCCTTATTTATAGTTACCGCTTTACTTACCTTAGTTATATTACTTAAAGCAACTCCTAAGCCCGCCATCGTAGCGGCGATTGTGATCACCTGGTTAGTTATACAAGCCTTTGTAGTGAACTCCGGTTTTTATCACAACATAACCAGTTTACCACCAAGGTTCGTTTTCCTGGTGGCGCCACCTGTACTCCTGATAATATTATTATTTATAACCAAAGCAGGCAAAGCATTTATAGATAACAGCAACGCCCGCTGGCTTACCGGCTTGCATACCATACGCATAGCGGTAGAAATTGTGCTGTTTTTACTTTATCAACATAACTACATCCCTCGTATCATGACTTTTGAGGGTCATAATTTTGATATCATATCAGGGTTAACGGCACCGTTTATTTTGCTGTTCGGCTATTATAAACCGTTCCTCAACAAAACTATTTTATTGGCCTGGAACTTTATCTGCATTGCTTTGCTGCTCAACATTGTGGTCATCGCCTTATTATCGGCTCCATCGTCGGTGCAGCAGTTTGGTTTCGATCAGCCTAACATCGCTATCCTGCAATTCCCTTATTATTGGCTGCCTTGTTTTGTAGTACCAACAGTACTGTTCGCGCATTTAGTTTCTATCAAACAACTTATTAAAGCCAAATCCTGGCAAAAAACAAGAGGGATGAGTTATTAACCCATCCCTCTTGATAATATTCAATAATGCCTAATATTATTCAGCAGGCATATCGTTCTTTACATCCACCACGGGGCGCTCGGCACGGTTGGCCAGTTCCCAGCCGGTATAAAATACCAGTTGCGCGCGTTTAACCAGCATCGGGAAGTCGATCTTGCTTACCTCGTCGCCGGGTTGGTGATAATCTTCGTGCACACCGTTAAAGTAAAAAATGATCGGGATGTTGTGCTTGGCAAAGTTATAATGATCAGAACGGTAGTAGATCTTCTCCGGATCGTTAGGGTCATTATACTTATAATCAATTGTTAAGTTGGTATAAGTTGAGTTAGCTTTCTCGCTGATCTTATGAAGCGTAGTGCTCAATTTATCAGAACCTATCAGGTAGCAATAGTTGGGGTTATCCTTATGGGCCGGGTCAACACGACCGATCATATCGATGTTCAAATCGGTAATGGTATTAGCCAACGGGAATACCGGGTGTTCCGAATAATATTCAGAACCTAATAAACCTTTCTCTTCGCCTACGTTACCTAAAAACAGGATACTCCTTTTAGGGCCTTTACCTGCTTTTTTAGCCTGGGTGAAAGCGCGGGCAATTTCCAATACACCTGTAGTACCTGATCCGTCATCATCGGCACCATTATTAACGCGGTCGCCTGCTTTGCCTTCGGGCTCTAAACCAATATGATCATAGTGGGCCGATATTACCAGCACTTCTTTTTTCAGTTTAGGATCTGATCCCGGAAGGAAACCTAATACGTCAACAGCCTTTACATCTTTATTTACCGTACCGTAAGATACCGATACCTCTGCCTTAACCACCTGCGATTTTGGCGTACCTGTTGAATCTATTTCGGCTTTCAGTTGCTCATAAGTTTTACCTGTGCTTTTCAGTAGTTGGTTAAATACATCGGTAGTGATGTTAATTACCACAGGCAATTCAGGAGCGGTTGCCGCAACAGTTTCCTTTTTAAGGGTTAAGCGTGGTGCCAAAATACTTGTGCCATAACGTTTAATATTGTTAGCCACCGCCGGACTTGCACCCAATATAAGCGCAGGTTTTTTGCTTTGGATGTATTGCACGCGTTTGCTGCGGCTGGTAGCCCATTCTGATTTTTCGGCTTTACCGGTAATTACCGATAAGCCGCCTTTCATGGGTTCACCTTCAAAAATGTAAACTACTACTTTGCCTGCAATGTCAATACCTTTCAGGTCGTCGTATTTTTCATCGCCAATACCATAACCTATAAAAACGATATCGTTAGCGGTAACTGTTTTTGCAACAGCCGGACCGAAAGAATAAAAATCTTTACCGCTTGCAAATGAAGTACCGTTGGCGGTAAACGCGCTGATGTTGAAAGAGTTTTCGGTTAAAGGCACATCTAAAAAGTACGATCCTTTTACCGGGGCCTGTAAGCCCAGTTTTTTAAATTCGGCGGCTATATATTTCGCTGCTTTATCGGCACCCGGTTTGCCTGTTTCGCGGCCTTCAAACTCGTCAGATGCCAGTATGGTTAAGTGTTTTTTCGCATCCTCTACGCTAATGTATTTTGCATACTTCACCGCGACAGGATTTTTTTGGGCATACGCAGCCGAGGTGATTACCACCGCTGCCGCAACCCATAATGTTACCTTCTTCATGTTCATGTACAATTATTATCAACTAAAAAATCCCGGAATTACTCCCGGGATAGGTCTTTATGCTTTATTATTAGCAAGATATTTTACCTACACGGGTAGCATGCCTGCCACCTTCAAATTCTGTAGTGAAAAATATATCGAGTATTTCTTTGGTTTCTTCAAGGGTTACAAAACGCGCCGGTATGCAAAGTACGTTGGCATCGTTATGACTGCGTGCAGGTACGGTTACTTCGGGTTTCCAGCAAAGTGCAGCGCGGATGCCCTGGTGTTTGTTGGCAGTAATGGCAACACCGTTAGCGGTACCGCATAAAAGGATACCGTAATCGGCTTCGCCTTTTTCAACTGCTGATGCTACAAGGTGTGAAAAATCAGGATAGTCGGCTGATTCCGTAGAGTAAGTACCAAAGTCTTTTACCTCTGCATCGCCCAGCAATTCTTTTACCTGTTCCTTTAACGCGAACCCGGCATGATCTGCACCAATAGCAATTTTTAAACCTTGTTTCATGGCTTTAAATGTATTAATAATTGTGTAAAGTTATAAGTAACTATTTTGATATTACAGTGCGGCCAGCTCTTCTTTCTTCAGCTTTCTTTTCTCCACCACACCGGCTACCACAATACCCACTTCGTAAAGCAGGAACAGCGGTATGGCAACCACCGTCATGGTTAAAATATCGGGTGTAGGGGTAATTACCGCTGCTACTACCAGTATCGCCACCACCGCGTAACGGCGGCCGCTCTTCATAAACTTGGCGGTTAAAACACCAAGGCTCGATAGTACGTAAACAATAATTGGTAACTCAAAAACTATCCCCGTAGCCAGCGTAAGCGTAGCTACCGATGACAGGTATGAATCTATCGTGAACGTATTTTCAATTATTTTACTTACCTGGTAACCCGCCAAAAACGAGATAGACTCTGGCGTAACCACATAGTAACCAAACAGGATACCTAATACAAACAGCATCGATGCGTAAAATACAAAGCCACTGGCCGATTTACGTTCTTTTTCGTGGAGCGCAGGTTTAACAAAGCGCCATATTTCCCATAGTAAATAAGGGAAACCAAGCGTAATACCGATGATGAGCGCCGAATTGATCTGCAGCGTGAACTGCCCGGCCATTTCGGTATTGATAATTTTACCCGGTATTTTATCTATACAAAAGCCCGGCCTGTGCAGGTAATCACCCAGTTTACAAAGCATGCGATAGGTAAAGAACTGCGGATCCATTGGGCCCATAATTACTTTATCAAACACAAAATCGTAAAAGCAAAACGCCAGGATGGTAAAGAAAACGATAGCGATGGAGGCTCTTATTAAATGCCATCTTAAGGCTTCCAAATGATCAAAGAAAGACATTTCGGCTTCCATGGTTTTGCCTTTATCTTTGATGGCCTTAATAAGTTTGTTATCGTCGCTCATGTATGTATTTTAAAATACCCTTGCTTTAGGGTAGCAAGGGCATTTACGTTCTATTGTATCAAATCAGTTTTTTAATCTGCAGAATATTCAAAGGTTTCCATGAACTTGGTAGTAAAGTTACCCGCACGGAAGTTAGGGTCTTTAAGCAATTTCAGGTGGAAAGGAATAGTTGTTTTTATCCCCTCGATAACAAATTCGCTCAACGCGCGCTCCATGGTGCTCAGGGCTTCTTCGCGGGTTTGCGCCACGCAAATAACCTTCGCTATCATTGAATCGTAGTTAGGCGGAATGCTGTAACCCGAGTACACATGTGTATCTACACGCACACCATGGCCACCCGGAGAGTGGAAATTGGTAATGCGGCCCGGTGACGGCCTGAAGTTGTTGAAAGGATCTTCGGCATTGATACGGCACTCAATGGCATGCATTGTTGGCTCGTAGTTTTTACCCGAGATAGGGATACCGGCAGCAACCTTGATCTGTTCTTTGATCAAGTCGAAGTTAATTACCTCTTCGGTAACCGGGTGCTCTACCTGTATACGGGTGTTCATCTCCATAAAGTAGAAGTTGCGGTTCTTATCAACCAAAAATTCAATGGTACCTGCACCTTCGTACTTAACGGCTTTAGCGCCTTTTACAGCGGCATCACCCATTTTTTTACGCAATTTTTCGGTCATGAATGGCGATGGCGCTTCTTCTACCAGTTTTTGGTGACGGCGCTGGATAGAGCAATCGCGTTCTGAAAGGTGCGATACTTTACCGTATTGGTCGCCCACTATCTGTATTTCGATGTGACGCGGATCTTCTACATACTTCTCCAGGTACATACCATCGTTACCGAAGGCTGCGCCTGATTCGGCACGGGCAGAATCCCATGCGTTTTCAAACTCTTCATCTTTCCATACCACGCGCATACCACGGCCACCACCACCGGCAGTAGCTTTAAGTATTACAGGATAACCAATTTTACGTGAAATGGCGATACCTTCTTTTACCGAGCTAAGCAAACCTTCCGAACCCGGAATGGTTGGCACGCCGGCCTTCTTCATGGTTTCCTTTGCCGATGCCTTATCGCCCATAGCGTTGATCTGATCGGCAGTGGCACCTATAAATTTAATACCATACTCTGCGCAAATAGCCGAAAACTTGGCGTTTTCAGACAGGAAACCATAACCCGGATGGATAGCATCAGCGTTGGTAACCTCGGCAGCCGAAATGATATTAGGGATATTTAAGTAAGAATCTTTACTTGCCGGCGGACCGATACAAACCGCTTCATCGGCAAAGCGCACGTGAAGGCTTTCGCGGTCGGCAGTTGAATATACAGCTACTGTTTTGATGCCCATTTCCTTACAGGTGCGAATAATTCGCAGGGCAATTTCACCACGGTTAGCTATTAATATTTTCTTGAACATAATTTATAATATGCAGATGTGTAAATGTGCCGATATGCAAATGTAACAAAGCTAAAAAGTGCAAATGTGCAGATGGTTGAATAAGGTATTCGCGTATCTGCACATTTGCACATCAATTATCTTTCAATTGTACATCTGCACATCGGTATATATTATATTGGCTCAACCAAAAACAAAGGCTGATCGTACTCAACCGGAGAAGAATTATCAACCAGTATCTTAACGATACGGCCCGATACTTCCGACTCAATCTCGTTGAAAAGTTTCATGGCTTCAATAATGCAAACCACAGTGCCCGGTTTTATCTCGTCGCCTACGTTAACAAACATAGGTTTTTCGGGTCCGGCCGAACGGTAGAAAGTACCGATCATTGGCGATTTTACAGTAATGTAGTTAGCATTTTCGGCAACCGCGGTAACAGCGGCGGCCACAGGCTCGGCAATGTTAGCAACGGCAACCGGTGCAGGTGCTGCAACAGGTTGTGCCGGTATGGTAGCGTTAACAATAGTTGGCGCCTGGTTCGTCTTTATCGTGATCTTAAAGTCGACTTGCTCAATTGACACTTCGTTTACACCGGCTTTTGAAACAAAGCGAATAAGATCCTGAATTTGTTTAATATCCATATCTGGTATTAATTGGTTGGGGGATAAAGTGATTATCTAAGTTATAACAAATTAAATGAAAAAAGTTGCGAAAATTATTTTAGTAAGCCCATTTTAAATAAACAGAACCCCAGGTAAACCCGCCGCCAAAAGCAGCTAAAATAATGTTGTCGCCTTTTTTAAATTTATTTTCCCACTCCCATAAGCATAGCGGGATGGTTGCGTTTGTTGTGTTGCCGTAACGCTCAATATTTATCACTACCTTCTCGGGGCTTACGCCGGTACGGCTGGCAGTGGCATCAATAATACGTTTGTTGGCCTGGTGTGGTACAAGCCATGCAATATCATCGGCGCCAAGCTCATTACGCTCCATAATTTCGGCAGCTACATCAGCCATGCTGGTTACAGCAAACTTAAATACAGCCGGGCCGTTCTGGTAAGCGAAATGTTCGCGGGCATCAATGGTTTCGTGGCTTGCCGGGCGTAGTGAACCACCTGCCTTTTGGTGCAGGAACGGTATACCCGAGCCATCGCTTTTTAATATAGAATCAATTACGCCGTTACCTTCATAATCGGGCTCAATTAAAGCTGCACCGCAGCCATCGCCAAAAATGATACAAGTGGCACGGTCAGTATAATCAATCATGGCCGACATTTTATCGGCACCTACTACCAGTACTTTAGTGTGTTTACCGCTCTCAATAAATTGCGCCGCGGTAGTTAAGCCGAAAAGGAAACCCGAACATGCAGCCTGCATGTCCCAGCCCCAGGCGTTTACCGCGCCAATTTTATGCGCGAAAATATTTGCCGTTGCCGGAAATTGCAAATCGGGGGTAGTAGTACAAAATATAATAAGTTCTATTTCTTCGGGGCCTATACCACGCTTTTTCAGAAGATCCTGAACTGCGGGCACGGCGAGGTCTGATGTGGCTAAACCTTCGCCTTTTAGTATTCTCCGCTCTTTAATACCGGTGCGCGAAGTTATCCACTCGTCATTTGTATCAACCATGGTTTCGAGTTCCTGGTTGGTCAAAATATAATCGGGCGCGTAACCTCCAACAGCGGTAATAGCAGCATGAATTTTACTCATCTTTTCAATATTTTACTGAAATGCTTGCTTAATTTTATCAATAAGGTTGCTCTCAACCATATTTTTTGATAACAGAACCATATTTTTTATGGCCTCAGGACTTGATATGCCATGCCCCACAACAACAGGCTGGTTTAAACCGAGTATAGGGCTGCCGCCGTATTGCTCGTAATTGAACCTGTCAAAAAATTCGTCTTTAAATCCTTTTTTAAGCGTGATCACGTAAAAGGATTCGGCAAGTTTAAGGATAACGTTACCTGTAAAACCATCGCAAACGGCAATATCAAACTCGCCGCTAAATAAATCGCGGCCTTCAATATTACCTACAAAGTTAAACATGTTGGTATCCTTCATTACATGGTATGATGCCTGGGTAAGCAGGTTACCCTTTTCCTCTTCTTCGCCAATATTCATTAACGCTACCCGAGGATTGCTGATACCATATACCGATTCGGCAAGCAAACTGCCAAGCACGCCAAATTGCAGCAGGTTATCGGGTTTGCAATCAGCATTGGCACCTACATCCAACAAAATACCCAAACCGCCTTTCAGTTTGGGTACAATGGTAGTCATGGCCGGGCGTATAACACCCGGAATGGTTTTAACGCTGAACATACCGCCTACCAGCATGGCACCTGTGTTACCTGCCGATGAGAAAGCCTGAATATAGCCTTCCTTAAGCAGCTTAAACCCAACGCTAATACTTGAGTCGGGCTTTTGAACAATGGCCTTGGTAGGGTGCTCGCCCATGCCTATCACTTCGGTTGTGTGTACAAACTCGAAGTTGTCAGGGTTCGCATTATTTTCCTGCAAAATGGATGTAGCAATCTCCCTGTCACCAATAAGTACTAACTTTTGGTCAGCGGATAATGTTTTATAAGCTTCGATAGCCCCTAAAACCGTAGCTTTGGGAGCGTAATCACCGCCCATAATATCTAAGCCAATCTTCATTTCAGAAAATTAAACTTATGCTACTGCTGTGTTGTCTATAAGTAATTTACCGTTATAGTATAAATTACCATCAACAGTATAAGCTCTGTGTGGCAGGTGAACTGCACCTGTAGTGGCACAAGTAGTTAGAGTTGGCGCTACTGCTTTATCATGCGTTCTGCGTTTATCTCTTCTTGATTTCGAAATTTTTCTTTTTGGATGTGGCATAACTTCCTGGTATAAATTTATTTAATCTTCTTGAGCGCGTCCCAACGCGGGTCCGTCGTCTCATCCTGTTCATCATTAGCTGATAGCTTTTCAAGGCTTTCCAGCATTACTTTATCACAATCGCGGCCGTTACCTTCATTACTGCACGCTGCTATAAATGGCACCGATACATTAATATATTCATACACCAGCGCGGCTATACTGATCTCGTGATCATTTTTACCGAGGGTAATGATGTCGTCGTCCCCGTCAATTTCTTCTTCAGTGAATTTTGCTATCTGCTGTTCTTCAATATCTACAGGTTGCAGGTATTCAGATAAGCATCTGTCACAATTCATATTAACTGTACCCGTAATATGGAAATCCAGTATCAGCATAGTTTCCTGCTTCTCCAGTTCTACCACACACTTGAGGTTGCCTTTTTTCACCAATGAATATTCAAATTCATCAAAGAATGAGTCTGTGATATCAAACTCAAACCGGTGCTTTCCTAAAGCCAAACCTGTAAACGGAATCGAATATTTTCTAAGCGATTTCAATGAGCAACAATTAGCCCGCAAATGTATGGAAAAATACTATAACTGTAAAGTGTTTTTTTATTTATGAAAAACACCCGCTAACCAACTGACCGTGTTGATGATAAAGATCGTCCGGTTAGCAACACCTGCCTTTTATTCGGCTTTCGCCGCAAATAGGTGTTCGTACCGCTATCAATACTTAACCACCAATTACTTACAGTAATTACTGCAAAGGTATGCTTATTATTAAACGCTGTGTATGAAATAACCTTTAAAAAATCCGCATTTATAAGCCGGGGGACTTAATCCCTGTCGCGGCTTAGCTTGGTAAAGGCCAGCGGATCTTCGTTCAGTTCAATATTTTCGCGGCGGTGTTTTACGATGTGCAGCGCCGAAAACAATGCCTCGCGGAATGATACTTCTGATGCTATATTCTTCCCGGCAATGTCATAAGCGGTACCATGATCGGGCGAGGTGCGTACAAAATTCAACCCGGCGGTAAAGTTTACGCCCGATTCAAAAGCGATCTGCTTGAAAGGGATCAAACCCTGGTCGTGGTACATGGCCAGCACGGCATCAAACTGCATATAGCTGCCGTTGGCAAAAAAACCATCGGCGGCATACGGGCCAAACGCCATAATGCCGTTAGCACGGGCTTCTTCAAGGGCCGGTATTATTATTTCTTTTTCTTCGCTGCCTATCAGGCCATTATCGCCCGCGTGCGGGTTAAGGCCCAGCACGGCGATCTTAGGTTTACGGATCCAGAAATCGTTACGCAGACTGGCATCCATCAGCTTAAGCTTGGCCAGTATTTTTTCAACCGTAATGCTTTGCGCTATTTTGGTAACCGGGATATGGCCCGTTACCACCCCTACCCGCAGGGTATCGCTCACCAAAAACATCAGCGACTCGGCAGCGTTATCCCTTTGCTGCAAATATTCGGTATGGCCGGCGAAATTGAACGTTTCTGTTTGAATGTTATATTTATTGATAGGCGCGGTTACTAAAGCGTCGAGTTCGCCGGCCAGCAGGTCGTCGGTAGCGCGTGCCAGTGACAGCAGCGCGTATTTGCCGCCGGTAGCGTTTATTACACCGGGCTCCAGCTTTACATCCTCTTCCCAGCAATTGATCATGTTGGGTTTGCCATGCTGCATTTGCGATGGATGGGTAATTACATTGAAATTAAACTCCGTAGCATTGCCTATGCGGCGGTAAAATGAGGCTACCTTGGTATGCCCGTAAACAACAGGTGTACAATATTCATAAACCTTGCTTTCAGACAGCGTTTTTATGATTATCTCTAATCCTATGCCGTTTACGTCGCCTATACTGATACCTACTCTTATTTTTCCGCTCATTTTATATATGTGGTTTACGCCGGTCTGCAATAATATTACGCCGGTATTATGCACTTTAATGCCTTATTTTATACTTATTATTTTGTCTTTTTAGCTTTAGCAAATTGCAAATAAAAGATTTTTAGGTTTAAAGTTCCTGATTAAAACACAAATATGCCTTAATTTGCTTAATAATTGTATAGCATGTCGTTAGTAAGGGCAAAAAAGCATCTGGGTCAGCATTTTCTTACTGACAAAAATATAGCCGCAAAAATTGTAGAGAGCCTGCGGCCCGAAAAAGGTTACCAACAGGTACTGGAGGTAGGCCCCGGTATGGGCGTACTGTCCGATTTCCTGCTGCAAAAAACCGAATACGAAACTTCACTGATAGATATCGATACCGAATCGTACCTGTTTTTGCAGAAGAAATATCCGCAACTGGGCAGCCGTTTGCTGAATGCCGATTTTTTGGAGCTTGATTTTGCAACCACCTTTAATGGCCCAATGGCGGTAATAGGCAACTTCCCTTATAATATATCCTCACAAATACTTTTTAAGATACTGGATAACCGCGACCAGGTACTGGAAGTGGTAGGTATGTTTCAAAAGGAAGTAGCCGAACGCTGCAACGCCAAGGCAGGCAGTAAAGAGTATGGCATACTAAGTGTTTTTTTGCAGGCCTATTATAAGGTAGAATATTTGTTTACCGTAAAAGCAGGCGTGTTCAATCCACCGCCGAAGGTATTATCGGCCGTGATTCGTTTAAGCCGCAACGAAACCCAAAAGCTTGATTGCGACGAGAAATTATTTTGGCAGGTAGTAAAGGCCGGGTTTAACCAACGCCGTAAAACCTTGCGCAACGCCGTATCATCGCTCATTAATAAAGAAAAAATGACCGACGAACCGTTGCTCGATCTTCGTGCTGAACGCCTTACCGTTAAAGATTTTGTAGACCTGACCAATAAAATAGAGGCCGGTCGTAAATAGTTTATTTTACCGGTATGGCTATTGGCCTCGTTATGGTATGCAGCTCCTTAACCGATTCCGACATTCTTTTTATGAAGATGTAATTGGCCGTGCCGCCTATCACCGCCCCTACTATGGGTATCAGGCGCTGGGCCGCGCGTGCGCCAAGTTTCATCACCAGTTTTTCGGCAACGGCCTCCATTATATTTTTTGTAACGGCTACACCTGCTTCTACCTTAAGTGATGCTGCCACCAGCGACATAAACTCCTCAAAACTTACCTTATAACTGCCCTTGTTATAGTACATAATGGCCATGGTTACCCTAAATTGCTGGGTAATGAGGTTAACCACATCAACCGGTAAACCTACCAGCATGGTAACTATACCTCCGCTGCCCGATATTACACCCGAACCTGCTGCCAGGTAAGCGCATTGGTTAATAAATTTATCCAGCCCCAGCGTATCCACGCCCTTTTTAACATTGAGCTGATCTATACGATCAAAAATTTGCCTGAAACCCTCGCGGGATAATTTATCGGCGTATACTTTTATATCGGTACCTATTTGTTTTATCGGTTTCATTTTGATGTTTATAAAGGAAAAACCCTGCATTTATAATGCTATTCGCGTGCCAGTTTTATGTTAGAGTGTAGTAGTGCCCGCATTATTACAAATCTGCTACCAATATGTATTCAATTTAGTGGTTGCAAAGCCGTCAGATTCATACATTTGCTTTAATAATACTTGTACATTTTGGAAAATAGAATATTAATTGTTGACGACCTGCACCCTGCCTATATGCAAGGCGCCGAGGCCAAAGGTTATATATGTGATTATCATCCCGATTTTACACTGGCCGATACCCTGCCTGTAATTGCCAATTACCAGGGACTGGCTATCCGCTCGAAATTTGAGGTAGATAAAACCGTGATGGATGCCGCTACCAACCTGCGTTTTATTACCCGCGCCGGTGCCGGTATAGATAATATAGACGGTGAGTACGCCGAGCAAAAAGGCATCACTATACTTAACGCTCCCGAAGGAAATTCAGACGCGGTGGGCGAACACGCGATGGGTTTGCTGCTCTCTTTAATGAACAAACTTAACCCGGGCGATGCCGAAGTGCGTGCCGGTTTATGGCAGCGCGAAAAGAACCGCGGTTACGAACTGAAAGGTAAAACCGTGGGTATTATCGGCTACGGCCACATGGGGCAAAGTTTCGCCCAAAAGCTCTCGGGCTTTGGGGTTGATGTTATAGCTTACGATAAATATAAAACCGGTTTCTCAGACCGTTACGCCCGCGAGGTGAGTATGGAAGAGATTGTAAAGCACAGCGATATATTGAGCCTGCACGTGCCGCTTACCTCTGAAACCCAGTACCTGGTTGATGATGAATACCTGTTCCATTTTAAAAAACCGATCTTCTTTATCAACACATCACGTGGTAAAACAGCGAGGGTACGCGCGGTGCTGAACGCCATAAACAGCGGCAAAATTATAGGTGCCGGTTTGGATGTACTGGAGGTAGAAAAGTTCCCGTCGTTAGGCGAACAAGAATGGTTTGAAGACCTGCGAAAATCAGATAAAGTGATCCTTAGTCCGCATGTGGCGGGATGGACCTTTGACTCGTACCGCAAAATAAGCGAGGTGCTTGCCCAAAAACTGGAACCCCCTAAATAACAGCGCTTAAGCGATAAGGAAGAAACGGTTATTAACGCTTCTTTAAAATTTAACGTTCAAAAAAATTTGGATTATAAAATTTAAATCTCTTATCTTCGTTTTATACCAAAGCAAGACTATACAGGCATACGGCCCGTATAGTCTTGTTTGTTTTTTAAACTAAGTCAATGCGTCCTTCTTAAAAAAGGGAGGGCGGTTTTTTTTTGACAAAGCGAATCAAAATAATAATTGAATTTTTAAATTAACTGTGCGTTATGGCAGATGTAGCATACTACACCAAAGACGGTTTAGACAAACTAAAAGAAGAAGTACAATATTTAAAAACAACCGGGCGTGCCAATATCGCGAAAGCGATTGCCGAAGCCCGCGATAAAGGTGATCTATCTGAAAATGCTGAATACGATGCCGCTAAGGAAGCGCAGGGGCACCACGAATCTAAAATAGCCAAGCTTGAAGAGGTATTATCAAATGCCCGCCTGCTTGACGAATCAAAACTGGATACATCAAAAGTACTGGCCCTATCTGTTGTTAAAATAAAGAACATCAAAAACGGCGCTACCATGAGCTACCAACTGGTATCAGAAACCGAAGCCGACCTTAAAGCCGGAAAAATATCGGTATCATCACCTATTGCCAAAGGCTTGTTAGGTAAAAAAGTAGGTGACAAAACCGAAATTAGCGTACCCGCCGGCAAAATAGAATTTGAAATACTTGAAATAAGCAGGTAAATTTATTGAGTGAAGGAATTTATTAAGTGAAGGATTGATTTAGTGAATGAGTGAATGTTATACTAATACCAAACTACTCGCTCACTCACTAAATCACACACTTGCTCATTCACTAAATCACTAACTCAAAAACTACTATCTACTCACCACTATCTACTCCCTCCCTATGTCTACCATATTTTCAAAAATTATAGCGGGTGAAATACCTGCCCATGTAGTTGCCGAAAGCAATGATTTTTTGGCATTTCTGGATATTAGTCCGCTGGCCGAGGGGCACGTGCTGGTAATACCCAAAGCAGAGGTTGATTATATTTTCGACCTGGAAGATGACGTGTATGTTGGCTTGCAGCTATTTGCCAAAATAGTAGCCAAGGGCGTTAAAAAAGCAATTCCGTGTAAAAAGGTTGGCGTAGTGGTTATCGGTTTAGAAGTACCGCATGCCCATATCCACCTCATCCCGGTAAATAATGTTGACGATATCAACTTCGCCCGCCCAAAACTATCATTCACCAATGAGCA
The DNA here is from genome assembly GCF_039541195.1 of Mucilaginibacter gynuensis. NCBI lineage: Bacteria > Pseudomonadati > Bacteroidota > Sphingobacteriia > Sphingobacteriales > Sphingobacteriaceae > Mucilaginibacter > Mucilaginibacter gynuensis. Next base: position 165,398 of record NZ_BAABFT010000009.1, on the reverse strand, counting down.
ACTGGCCGAAACTGCGGCGAAGATAAAAGAAGCGCTGAGGGAAGAGGATTAGCCAGGGACTCACCCTGTCTTTGCTTCGCTCGACGTCCCTCTCTGCTGCGCAAAGAGGGAGTTTTAGGATGGATTTAATTTACCTATATAGTCGCTCCGGCCCACAGGCGTTGGAAAAACTACTTGGCATCTCGAAACGCAGTGAGAGATCTTCTTCATTACGCATGTTTGCTACTTGCTTGATGAAGAATATTTTCGCTATTGCTCAAGAGAGTAGTTCCTCCCGTTCTTCGTTCTAATTGACAAAAAATCATCTTACCACACTTGTGGCTCCAGCCGGGCAACGGGTATTACGAGGCGTACAGCCGCTCTGATTCAAGCTCATTATAGTTTCATTTTCTTCATTCTAAAGAACATCTCTCATCAATGTATTTTGTGTAAGCTGAAAGCTTACCCCATACTTGGTCACGAGTTGCGCTATGCTAAACTCGCGACTGCTAAGATATTGAAATTGAGTGCTACGTATAATATTGATGAAATCATACAGAAAACCTCGAACCACAACCCTGAAACTTGATATAAATTTGAAAAGAAAAAAGGCCTTAAAATAGCAAGACCCCTGATGGGCAGGGGCCTTTACTAACCAATTATAAACCTAAATTATGAGAAGAGCTGTAGGAGAAGGGGTCGAACCTCCACGGAGTGGTTATTCTTATTGCTAAGAGTTTCCCAGTTTCTCCGCCACCGCGACAAGGAGGTGTGTCTGCCAAAAATTTCACCATCCTACAGTATTGTTGTTAATTCCAAGCCATTGGAATTGCTGTTGGGGAAGGATTCGAACCTCCACAGAGTAGTTAGCCATTGCTGGTTTCCTATGATCTCCGCCACCGGGACAAGGAGGTGTGTCTGCCAAAAGTTTCACCACCCAACATTGTGTTTTATATTAATGAACGATAAGCATTTTGTCATTTGCTTGATACAAATTTAAAGGACTTGGCACTTTCTTGCAAATATTTCAACAAAAATATTTTATTTTTATTCAGATTTTAATTAAACTTGTATTAAAATATAGATTTTTAAATTTATGCCCCACAGAAAAGCCCAAAATTTAGAAATTGATAATCTTGATATTCAGATATTATCAATCTTAATGAAGAACGCGACTACTCCTTATACCGAGATCGCTAAGGAATTAATTGTTTCCGGCGGCACCATACATGTACGTATGAAAAAGCTTGAGGAGATGGGAGTTATAAAAGGAGCAAGCCTTGAGGTTGACCCCCAAAAGTTAGGCTACGACATAACCGCGTTCCTGGGTATTTACCTTGAAAAGGGCTCGCAATACCAGGAAGCTGTAACCCAGCTTAAGGAGATCAACGAAATTGTTGAGCTGCATTATACTACAGGCAGCTGGAGTATTTTTGCTAAAATAGTATGCCATGATACCAATCATTTACGCGAGGTGCTTAATGAGAACATCCAAAGCGTAAAAGGCATACAACGTACCGAAACCTTTATATCACTGGAAGAGAGCATCAAACGCCAAATAACCCTCGAATAAGGGATAAACCTCTTACTTAAATTTATTTTTAAGCGCTGCCAGTTTAATTGCTATATCCGTTTCGGGTTGTGGCTTGCTTTGCCTGTTTGCCACATTCCGGTCGGTATGCTTTTTGGCCGGCGCTTGTTTTTCGTTCTCTTTCATTGATAGCGAGATCCGCTTGCGGTTCACATCAACTTCGGTAACGGTTACCTCTACCTTTTGAGCTACCTTTAACACCTCGTTAGGATCTTTTATAAAGCGGTTGGTGATCTGGCTCAAATGCACCAAACCATCCTGGTGCACGCCTATATCCACAAAGGCGCCGAAGTTGGTGATATTGGTAACAATACCCGGCAGTTTCATGCCCACCTTAAGATCGCCAATGGCGTTTACACCTTCGGTAAAGCTGAAAGTTTCAAACTGCTCACGCGGGTCGCGGCCCGGTTTGGCCAGTTCGGCTATAATATCGTTAAGGGTTGGTAAACCCACAGTTTCTGACACATATTTTTGCAGCGGAATACTTTTGCGCAGCTTGTCGCTGGTCATGAGTTCTTTCACCGAGCAATTAAGATCCTTGGCCATTTGCTCTACCAAAGTATACCTTTCCGGGTGTACGGCACTGGTATCCAGCGGGTTTTCGGCATCGCGGATACGCAGGAAACCTGCCGCCTGCTCGTAGGCCTTATCACCCAAACGGGCTACCTTCTTCAACTGGTCGCGGCGTTTAAAAGCCCCGTTTTGGTCACGGTATTCCACAATATTTTGTGCCAGTTGCGGCCCAAGGCCCGATATATAGGCCAGTATTTGTTTCGATGCCGTATTCAGTTCCACACCAACGGCGTTTACGCAACTGATTACGGTATCATCTAATGATGTTTGCAGTTTATTTTGATCAACATCGTGCTGGTACTGGCCAACACCTATTGATTTCGGGTCGATCTTCACCAGTTCGGCCAGCGGATCCATCAACCGGCGACCGATAGATACTGCGCCCCTCACGGTAACATCCTTATCCGGAAATTCCTCGCGGGCAACATCTGAAGCGGAATAAATTGACGCGCCGCTTTCATTTACCATTACCACGGTAACTCCCGGCAAATTAAGGTTCCGGATAAACACCTCGGTTTCGCGGCCTGCGGTGCCATTGCCGATAGCGATAGCCTGGATATTAAATTTTTCAGTTAAGTGCTTAACTGTTTTCTCGGCTTCTTTAACATTACCTGCGCCGGTGTGTGGGTATATGGTAGCGTTTTCGAGCAGTTTACCCTGCTCATCCAAACACACTACCTTACAGCCTGTACGAAAGCCCGGATCTACAGCCATCACCCTTTTTTGACCAAGCGGCGCGCCAAGCAGTAGCTGACGGGCATTCTCGGCAAATACGCGGATGGCTTCTTCGTCGGCTTTCTTTTTGGTGAACAGGCGAACTTCGGTTTCCATTGATGGTTTCAGCAAACGCTTGTAACCGTCGGCAATGGCCAAACGCACCTGGTCTGACGCGGCATTGTTGCCTTTTATAAACGTACCATCCAGCAAAGCGATGGCTTCATCTTCGGCCGGTTTAATATCCAACCACAAAATTTCTTCCTTTTCGCCGCGGCGCATGGCCAGTATCCGGTGCGATGGTGCCGATTTTACAGGCTCTGTCCAATCGAAATAGTCTTTATATTTAATCCCCTCTTCCTCTTTACCATCGGCCACTTTTGATTGAAAAGTGCCTTTTTCGATAAACAGTTCGCGCATTTTGGTACGCACATCGGCATTTTCGCTGATGGTTTCGGCAATAATATCGCGGGCACCGCCCAAAGCTTCTGTAAGGTCTTTTACACCTTTTTCGGTATCGATATATTTTTCGGCTTCGGCATCTACATCAAAACGGCCCTGCTCCATAATTACGTCGGCCAGCGGTTGCAGCCCTTTTTCGCGGGCAGTGGTGGCGCGGGTTTTACGTTTAGGGCGATATGGCAGATAAATATCTTCCAGCAATACCATGGTTTCGGCCTCATTGATCTTCGCTTCCAGTTCGGGAGTAAGTTTGCCCATATCAGTAAGCGATTTCAGGATGGCTTCGCGGCGCTTGTCCAGATCACGTAGTTGTTGTGTACGATCGCGGATGGCGGCCACTTCTACCTCATCTAAACTGCCGGTAAGCTCTTTACGGTAACGGGAAATAAAAGGCACGGTAGCGCCTTCATCCAGTAAATTAACGGTAGCGTTAACCTGCTTTTCGGTAATGGAAAGTTCGGCAGCGATCTTTTTGAAATGAGTAACCATAGGTATCTGTTTTTTCGGAATGCGAAGTTGAGATACTTTAAGCAGAAATCAAAGTATTGTGGAGATTTAAAGCGATTGCAGGTTTAATAATATGATTCCGGATTTTTAACCGCAGAATAATGATTGAATAGGTTTATAATTTAACCACAAAGTGCACAGAGTTTGCCACGGAGTTACACAGAGATTTTTTTGGGAATGATTATTATAAGTATTGTACAATATAGTATTTCTCTTTTATACTCTATTTAAGCCCTTTGTGTAACTCTGTGCTAAAATCTCTGTGCACTTTGCGGTTAAAACACCTCGCAATAACTCAATCCCTAAAAATGCCACACCACCTTCATACTCACATTGTGCCCCATGTTATAGATGCCCGAACGGCCATTGGGCGATGCAGTATAATACTCGAAATACTTTAAGCGGTTAAGGTTTGATTGATAGGCTTTATCGAAAATGTTATCGGCCTGTACAAATAGCTCGAACCATGTTTTGGCGGCTTTGGGTTTAATGGCGGTGCCCGCGCTCAGGTTAATGAGGGTATAGCCGGGTGTATAAGTTTCGGTATTATCAAGCGCGTAAAAATGATCTTGCGCCGAATACATGTCGGCTTCAACAGCAGCATATATTTTTGAGAAGATACCGTAAGTACCGCTCAGCTTGCCCCGTAATTCGGAACGCACATGCAGCGGCGGTATAAATGGCAGGTATTTAGCCGCGCCGTTTGATCGCTCTATCAGTTCCTCGTTTTTATTGATACCACGCACGTATGCCAGGCTATTGTTAAAGCTAAGCCACTTTATAGCCTCGGGGTGCAAGTTGAGCGTAACCTCGGCACCGTACAGGCGCGCTTTAGATTGCTGGTACTGATACGTACTGTTACCAGGCACTATCACCACCGGATTGCCGTTGGCATCGGTTAATTTTGCCTGGTATATGTAGTTGTTGATATTGTTATTGAAAACCTCCATCACTATATCCAGATTTTTCAGGTAGGCGATAAAACCGACATCCTGCTGCAAGCTAAATTCGGGATTGAAATCGCGGTTACCCAGGTAAACAATATGCGCACCCGGATCAAGCCCGTTGGAGCCGATCTCGGTAATGTTTGGCGCACGGTAGCCGCGAGCCACATTGGCTTTCAACAGTAGTCTGTCGGTAATGTTATACGTTAAACCCAGGCTCCCCGAAAGACCGGTATACGTATGCCTGAACGCCGGGAACTGTAAGTTGGCACCGGGTGTATTGGACTGAACCTGCTTGCCGAAACCCGTTTGCGGATCGTGCCCAACATACAGATCGTTCCATTTTATATTGCGGCTATCATAACGGATGCCACCCGATACATCAACCTTACCAAAGCTCTTTTTGACGAACAGGTACGTGCCGATATCGAACAGGTTATAATCCGGGATGGGCAGATCGGTGGCGTTTTTATTGCGGTTGGTTTGGTAAAAACCGTTAGCACCAACAGTCGTTTCAAACCCCGAAAAAATTGGCAGGTTATACCTTGCCTCATAATTGAGCGTGTTTAGCTGGATATCTAAAGCAGGTTGTTCTACCATAGTTGGGTGCGTGTACTCGCGGCGCAGGTTTTGCTGCACACCCAAAATAGCGTTGATGCTGCCCTCGCCAACGTTGAACTTGCTTTGCGAGTATACCCGGTAATGCTTAATACTTTGCGTTAACGGCGCAATGGAGTATGATCGTAACTCGTTATCGGGCACTATCGGCCTGTCTTTTATATTATCGGCTTCGGCTACCTGCTTGGTAAAACGGCGGGTAAGCGAATCGCGGCTGCCGTCGGGTATTTCCTGTTGGTTATTATATAAAGTGGCCGCTATTTGGGTATATCCCCATTTTTTATCGGTGCGTGCCATTGCCGATAAGTTAACCTCGCGGAAGCCGGAATTATATACATAGCCATCCACATTGTTACGATAATCATGCGCGCCTTTTGCCGTAGCCCTGAAGATGTATTTCCAGTCGCTCTTTTTATAATATAAGCCTAACGACGAACCGATCATGCCGTTATTAGTATGGTAATCGCTGGTGAAATCGCCCTTAAAACCAACGGTATCATGCTGGGTAAACGGAATCATGTTGATCACCCCGGCCAGCGCATCAGAACCATAGGTTAAACTCGCCGGGCCTTTAATTACCTCTACCCGGCCAATGCCATAAGGGTCTATCTCAATACCATGTTCATCACCCCATTGCTGGCCTTCCTGCCGGATGCCATCGTACAGCGTAAGCACCCGGTTATAACCGAGGCCACGGATGAAGGGTTTGGAAATATTAGGCCCGGTAGTTACGGCATTTACCCCCGGCACACCCTTTACAATACTTTCGATAATGTTGGTGCTGATGTTTTGGTCGAGATTGGTTTTGGAGAGCACCGCTATAGGCACCGGGTTTTTACGCAGCGTGGTGGCTCGCGACACCCCGGTTACTACCACTTCGTTCAGTTTAGAGGTAAAAGGTTTGAGGTTGGTGTTCAAAATTACAGTCTTGTCGCTGCTGATGGTTACGGCGCTTTTCTCCTGCTCATAGTTAACGCTGGAAAATGTTACGCGGTAATTTCCCGCCGGTACATCCCGTATTTCGTAATAACCTGATGCATTGGTACGCGTGCCCAAACGGGTACCGCTAATAGTTACCGATACGTGCGACACGGGCACGGTATCGGCCATTACGGTGCCTTTAATGCTGATGTGCTGGGCTTTGGCTAAAGTTGATAATAATATAAGGAGGCAGATTGCAAGGTTACGCATCATAAATTAATTTGGACAAACATATAAAATAATTTAGTTAACACAATAAATAAAATTAGGTTTGCCTAATTTTATTTATTGTGACTATTGCCTATGTTTGTTTCAAATAAGATATCAGGATGTATACTTTATCAGAGGAGAACTATCTAAAGGCCATTTACCGGCTATCGCAGGATGAGGGCGTAAAAATCACCCCCACAGCCATTGCCGAATCATTAGGCAATAATCCGGCTTCGGTAGTGGATATGATCAGGAAGCTGACTGATAAGCAACTGATTGAGTACGATAAAAAGAAGGGCGTTGAGCTCACCCCGCAAGGGCAAAAAAACGCGGTATTGATAGTACGCCGCCACCGCCTATGGGAAGTTTTCTTGCTGGAAAAATTGGGTTATCACTGGGATGAGATCCATGATATTGCCGAAGAGCTGGAGCATATTAATGATGCCACCCTTGCCGACAGGCTCGATAAATTCCTTGGCTTTCCGGATTATGATCCGCATGGCGACCCGATACCAAAGGCCAACGGCAAAATGGCCAAGCCTTATTCGGTAACCCTGGCCGATATGAAAACCGGCACCACCTGTCGCGTAGCTGCCGTTAAAGATACCAGCAGCGCCTTTCTCCAATACCTGCTTAAACTCGAAATAGGCATCGGTACTACCATAGCGCTGGTAGAAAAGATCAGCTATGACAATTCACTGGTGATCCGCATTGCTGATCGCGAGAATACCACCGTTTCGCAAAAGTTCGGCGAGAATATTTTGGTGGAGTAGTTTGGTTGCAGGTTGTGTGTTGAAAGTTGTATGTGCCTATCTCCCCATCCCTCTAAATAAAAAAGGGCCTGTATTACTATACAGACCCTCTCAAAAAATCATCACAATAAAATCTTTTTATTATTGGGTATACCTGTTAATGATATCAATGATCACTTTATTCTGCTGCAATTGCGGCAGGTATTCAAACAGGATATAGTGCTTCTCCGGATCGGATGTTAATGCCATTTCGAGGTGACTCAGCGCTTCGTTATAATCGCCTTTGGCAAACAGGTACGCTACCATGCGGTAGTATAGCTCGGCTGCTTCGGGGTTATTTTTGATAGCCTGCGTCATGATCTCTATGGCGCTCACCAAATTATCCTGCTCGTATAATATCGACGAATAATCCAGCCAGGCATCCACATCCAGCGGGTTCAGTTCTACCACTTTTTCGTAGGCTTGTTCGGCCTCTACAATATGGCCCAGCTTGTATTCGGCATCGGCAATGGCAAACCAGTAGTCGGCATTGGCAATATCAAGATCCAGCGCTTTTTTGTAAAAGTGCAAAGCCTCAAAATAACGCTCTTCAAAATCAAGTGTTACACCTATACCGAACCAGGCATCTGCCAGTTTCGAATCCATCTTAACCGATTTTTTGTAGAAAGCGCGCGCGTCGTCCATTTGCTCCAGCTTTTCGTAGCATTCGCCAATAGCGCAATAAGTATCGGCATTGGGTTGCTCATACTCAAAGGTTTGGCGGTATACTTCAATAGCTTCGGCATATTTTTCGAGATTAACCAGCGCGTTACCTTTGTTAAAGTAGGCCGATGCAAAGCTATCCTTAATTAATATGGCATAGTCATAAGCATCAATAGCTTTTTCAAACAGGCTCAGCTTGGTGTAGGCGTTGCCCAAATTATACCATGCGGCGTAGCTATACGGTTCGTTATCAATGTATTGCTGATAAAACTGTACGCTTTCCTGCTGGTTATCAAGCACATCATAACAAAAAGCCAGCTCGTATAAAGCGTCCTGGTTTTCCATGTTCTGCTCAAGGCACATTTTCAGGTATTTTATGGCCTGGTCATAATCGCCCATGTTTTGATGCACGTAAGCGATATGCAGTAATACCTCGTCGGTTTCCTCGGCCATGTCGAGCGCTTTTTCGTAGTTTTCGAGTGCCTCGCTGTAGCGCTCCATGCTTTCGTACAGGTTACCGCGAATAATATAAATATCGGGGTCTGACGCTTCCAGCATAGCCGCTTTATCCAATGCCGCGAATGCTTCGCTCGCGCGGTTGGTTACCACCAATAGCTGGGCTTGTTTTATTAAAAATACAGCGGCAAAAGGGTGTTGGTTACGGGCATACTCTACAACTTGCAGTGCCTTCGGCGGATCGTTCTTTTCGATATAGTAGTCGATAATGTTCTCAAACGCCTGGGCATCAAAAAAGTACTGATCATGATTCCGAATCATCTCTTCGTACCGTTCTACCGAGAATTTTGGGTCTTCGGTAAAACCAAATTCAAATTCTTCTTCCATTCATTTTTGTTTGCAGAACACCATGCTAAATGCAATTATAATACTGTATTTAGGCTTAACTGCGTTTAAATTACATACAATAAATATCGATATGGCAATTAAGTTTTCAACATTCGCACATTATTAACAGATGTTAAATACAACTGCCTGATAATAAATATGAACCAATTAGCCGGCAAAAGGTGGGTTGCTGATGAATTGCCTTAAAGATTTTTACCTTTGACAAATTTACATATTATGAGCCTCGATATTGCAAAGATTTTGGATCATTTACATATAAACGACATTAACTATGCGTTTAGTACAGGTAGCGAGTGGGGAAGCAGCGCGGGTGCCGAAGTGAAAAATATTACCTCGCCGGTTGATGGTAAGACCATTGCGGCAGTAAAATTTGCTACCGCCGATGACTACAATAAGGTTGTGGAAAAAGCAGCCGGAGCATTCAAAAGCTGGCAGAAAACACCGGCCCCGAAACGCGGCGAAATTGTAAGGCAAATAGGTGATGCCCTGCGGGCCAACAAAGAGAATCTTGGCGCTTTGGTATCCTACGAAATGGGCAAAAGCTTGCAGGAAGGCTACGGCGAAGTGCAGGAGATGATTGATATATGTGATTTCGCGGTGGGGTTAAGCCGCCAGTTGTACGGGCTTACCATGCAATCTGAAAGGCCGAGCCACCGTATGTACGAGCAGTATCATCCGCTGGGTATTGTAGGCGTGATTTCAGCTTTTAATTTCCCGGTGGCGGTGTGGAGCTGGAATGCCATGCTGGCCTGGGTTTGCGGCGATGTATGCATCTGGAAGCCATCTGAAAAAACACCGCTTACGGCCATTGCCTGTCAGCATATAGCACAAGAAGTATTTAAACAGAATAATATCCCCGAAGGAGTATCATGCCTCATCATAGGCGATCGTGCTATTGGCGAACTGATGGCTAATGACAAACGCCTGCCGCTGATTTCGGCCACCGGTTCTACCCGTATGGGTAAGGCTGTGGGGGCTGCCGTGGGCGCGAGGTTAGGCCGCAGCCTGCTTGAGCTGGGCGGTAACAACGCTATCATCATCACCGAAAATGCCGATTTGGATATGTCATTGATAGGCGCGGTATTTGGCGCGGTGGGTACTGCCGGGCAGCGCTGCACCAGTACGCGCAGGCTCATCATCCACGAAAGTGTTTACGACGCTTTTAAGCAAAAACTGGTGAATGCTTACAAGCAGATACGCATCGGTAATCCTTTAGATGAGCATAACCATGTAGGGCCGCTGATTGATCAGGACGCGGTGCAGCTATACCTTAATGCCATTGAAAAGTGCAAAGCCGAGGGTGGCAATTTTGTAGTAGAAGGCGGCGCTTTAAGCGGCGGCGATTATACATCGGGCTGTTATGTTAAGCCCTGCATTGCCGAGGTAGAAAACCATTTCGAAATTGTACAGCACGAAACCTTCGCGCCTATATTATACCTTGTAAAATATACAGAGCTGGATGATGCCATCGCTATGCAAAATGGTGTGCCGCAGGGGCTGTCATCCGCCATCATGACCAATAATTTACGCGAGGCCGAACAATTTTTATCGTCTGTTGGTTCTGACTGCGGTATTGCCAATGTTAACATAGGTACCTCGGGTGCCGAAATTGGCGGCGCTTTTGGCGGCGAAAAAGAAACCGGCGGCGGTCGCGAATCGGGTTCGGATGCCTGGAAAGTATATATGAGAAGGCAAACCAATACTATAAACTATTCAAAAACGTTGCCTTTAGCACAGGGAATAAAGTTTGACCTGTAACCAAAATCTAAAAAAGAGAGTAAACAAAATAGTACAACAAAATTTAATACATGTTTAATATCCGCAAATTCATAATAGCGCCTTTAATTAGCAGCGCGCTGTTCTTCAGCATTAACACTTACGCGCAGGTAGCGCCGGTTGCCCCGCCAGCAGAAACTCCTAAAGACTGGCACCTGCTCGATCTTAAAAAAGACGGATATTTTGGCATTAGCTTAGGCCCCGCTTACGAGTTTTTAAAGGGCAAAAAAAGCAAAACGGTGGTAGTGGCTACTATTGACAGTGGTATTGATACCGCCCAAACCGATTTGAAAGCTATACTGTGGACCAATCCCAAAGAGAAACCCGGCAATGGTAAAGATGACGACAAGAATGGTTTTATTGATGATGTACACGGCTGGAACTTTCTAGGCGGTCCGGGTGGCAAAGCCGATTATACCGAAACTACCGAGGAGGTACGTGAGTACAATCGCCTAAAAACAAAATACGCCACGCTTACCGAAACCACTGCGCCCGATAAAAAAGAATATCAATATTGGGTTAAGGTACGTTCAACGCATGATACTACCGTTACCAAATCGAAAACCGAATTTGATCAGCTACAGCCGGTGATGAATGTACTGATGACCACCAGCGGTTATCTTAAAAACGAATTGAAGCTAAAGGCGGATGCCGGTTTCACCAAAGCCGACCTGGCTAAGATCAATACCACTAACGATACCGTAATGCAAAGCAAGCAAATATGGGAGTCGATATTTACACAGGAGGGCGGTGATAACGATAACGTAAAAACCATTAAAGACCTGAGCGAATACCTGGCCAAGCTGAATAACGATATCAACCCCGACCTGGAATCGCGCAAGCGTATTGTGGGCGATAACCCGGATGTGAACGACGGCAAACCTTACGGCAGCAACATCACCAAATTCCCTGATGCATCGCACGGTACAGGTGTGGCCGGTTTGATCGGCGCTATTCGCGATAACAATTACGGCATCAACGGCGTGGCCGATAATGTACGCATTATGGGTATTAAAGCAGTGCCTAACGGCGATGAGTACGATAAGGATATTGCCAATGCCATCCGCTACGCGGTGAACAATGGCGCTAAGGTCATCAATATGAGTTTCGGCAAAAAGCTATCTCCGCACAAAAAATGGGTGGACGATGCCTTTAAATACGCGGCCTCAAAAGATGTGCTGTTGGTACAGGCAGCAGGTAACGATAACAGCGATGTGGATGCCAAACCGCAATTCCCGAACGATACCTTTGAAGATGGTTCGTCAACCGACGCCGATAACGTGATTGTGGTAGGTGCTTCGGGCGCTAAGAACGACGAAACGCTTGCTGGTTCTTTCAGCAACTACGGTAAAAAGAATGTGGATGTATTTGCACCGGGTGTTAAAGTAACTTCTATTGATATGGATGCCGAATTTAACACTGCCGATGGTACCAGTTTCGCTTCGCCAATTGTGGCCGGTGTGGCAGCTTTGGTGTTAGAATATTATCCTAAACTAAGCGCTAAACAACTGAAACAAGTAATACTGCAATCGGCAGCCCCGCTTAATGGCACTATGGTTTTAAAACCGGGCAGCAAAGATGAAAAAGTTGATTTTGCAACCCTATCAAAAACCGGCGGTATTGTAAACGCCTTGAAGGCATTAGAAATAGCCGCAACCCTAAAAGGCGAGCGGAAGAACTAAGAGTTTATATCAAACTTAGATAAAAGAGAAGCGGGCCCAAAAGTCCGCTTCTCTTGTTTATAGCCTATTTGTTATCAATCTTCTTTTTTAGCAGGTATGTACCTGTCACCTGTGTTGGTACTATTGCTTTATCTACATCATAGCTAAATCCAAAACCGCTTAGCACCAGCGTTACGATGTAAGTTTTGCTCTCTTTTGTTACGGTTAAGTATTGAGCCGGGATGGTATAATTTAAACTCGGCCTGTCAACATCGTCGGCATTTGTGCTGGTATCGGCAACAGCAATTTTTTTATTGGCTATTAATTCTTTGGCAATAGCAGTGGCATCAAAAGAAAACAGCTCATCATTAATCCATAAGTTATATGTTTCTTGAAGCTTGTTGCTTTGCTTAATTACCATTCCCTTTTCTTTAACGGTGCTTGCAACATCGCTGCCGTATATATTTAAGTTAAGTATATAATCAAACCCTTTTACGTTAACTAAGCCATCCTCATTATTAAAATAAAAGCGCTGCGCATCTTCGTTTATTACAGATACATTGGCAATGGTGTCGTTGTAGATATATCCCGTGTACTTAGTTAACCCCAGTTGTTTTTTCACCCAGGTAAGTTTTTTATCGCGCAGTTCATACCTGCTAACAATAAAACCTGTGTTCCATTTACTTTTTTTGATGCTTAACGAATCATTCACCTTGCCGAGGTCGGTATTGAAATAAGGCTGCAACGAGTTAAAATCGTAATGCTCTATCAGGTAATCGAGCGTGGCTACAGTCCGGCTGCCATCTATACCCTTTATCTTTTTACCTTTCAGGCTTATCAGCTTTCCGTTTTTGTAGGCATCGTACTTTTTAAAATGTTTAACCAGTATTTGCTGCTGCGAATACCGCGCGATGGAAAAGCCGCTTTGCGGACCGTATATGGTTAGCAAGGTAAGTACACACAGCGATATTGGGATCAGCTTGATATTTTGCTGCTTAAACAGCAGGAAATACGCGGTGATAAAGGCCAGCCAGCAGGTGAGCAATATTAAAAAGTACCGGTATTCGGTAACGCCGTATTTGTTTACCCTTGCCCCAACCGCTAAAAACAACAGCACCAACAGCGGAATAAGCAAGAAATAAAAACTACGGGTATAGGTTTTAAGCCACTTGTTTTCTTCCTGCTCGCGAATGGGGTATACGAGCAACAACGATAATATGCCAAATACCGAATAGCTCAATATAAGATACGATACCACACCTTTGGGCAGGTTCCACTCTACCAGTATCTTGGTTTCGTAAGCCAGCAATATCAGCACGTAAACAGTAGCCAGAGGGATGAGCACGTATTGAGTGAAAATCTTAAGTCCTTTAGGGTAATTCAGATCTTCATCGAGCGCATTAAAATCGGCAGGCACACCGGCTAAAAAGAAAACGGAGCTGAACATGCCGATGATCCATGTCCATAAAATGGTATAGGTATCCCACTCAAATTTAAAATTGAACAAATAATTGGTAGCGGCAATAGCGGCGGATATACCCAACGCCAGCGCTATGCTGTATAACACCGCGGTTAGTATCCGCAGAAACAGGGTTTTGTTAAATTGCCAAAAGCCCTGCACATGCCCCGGGGCTGTAAAGGCGGCAAAAGCTATCAGCAAATGAAACGACAGGCTAAGCAGGGTGAAGCGTATATAATCGGCCTGTCGCTCACCGGGATTAAGCAGGAATATAAAGCCCACGGCTATAACCGCGGCACCAAACCGGAATAACAACCTGGTATTTGTAGTTAAAGCGCGGCTTTCGGCATATAATGTTACCGATAGGCTTAGCAGAAAACCAAGGTTGGCAACCATCATGGTGCGGTAACACCAGTTTTCATTTGCCGGGCTAATATCGCGCAGTTCGATCCGCACGGTGGCGGCTATAGTACCTGCCAGGGCGAAAAGCACCTCGAATGGAAAGCGTTTAATGGTATTTGCAGCACCTTCTGCCAGGGTTTTAACCGAAGGAAATTTCATAGCGATAAAGTTTTGTTGGCGTAATGTAACAAACTTATAAATAAGCCGGGTAATTTTTTAGTAAGCTAAGCAGTACGGGTTGTATTATAAACATTAGTGATTATATTTGCGACCGTAAAAAACATCTTTTTTAACGCAATGAGAGAAATACAATTCAGAGAAGCGCTTCGCGAGGCAATGTCAGAAGAAATGCGCAATGATGATACAATATACCTGATGGGTGAAGAAGTAGCCGAGTATAACGGTGCTTATAAAGTTAGTCAGGGTATGCTTGATGAGTTTAGCGCTAAACGTGTAATAGATACGCCAATCTCTGAGTTAGGTTTTGCCGGTATAGGTATCGGTTCGGCCATGAACGGCTTAAAACCGATCATCGAGTTCATGACGTTCAACTTTTCGCTGGTAGCTATTGACCAGATCATTAACGGCGCTGCCAAAATGATGTCAATGAGCGGTGGCCAGTTCTCTGTGCCTATCGTATTTCGCGGCCCAACAGGTAACGCGGGTATGCTTAGCTCACAGCACAGCCAGTGTTTCGAAAACTGGTATGCAAACTGTCCGGGCTTAAAGGTAGTAGTACCTTCAAATCCTTATGATGCAAAAGGTCTGTTAAAATCGGCTATCCTTGATCCTGATCCGGTTATCTTCATGGAGTCAGAAGTAATGTATGGCGATAAAGGCCAGGTTCCGGAAGAAACCTATTATATTGAAATTGGTAAAGCCAAAGTAACTAAAGAAGGTACTGATGTAACCTTAGTTGGTTTTGGTAAAATAATGAAAGTGGTTAACGCCGCTGCCGAAGAGCTTGCAAAAGAAGGCATCAATGCTGAGGTAATTGACCTGCGTACTGTACGCCCTATTGATTACGAAACTATCATCAACTCGGTTAAAAAAACTAACCGTTTGGTAATTGTTGAAGAAAGCTGGCCTTTAGGTTCTATCGCTACCGAGGTTGCTTTTAAAGTACAAAAAGACGCTTTCGATTACCTTGATGCGCCTATTCAACGTATTATGGGTGGCGACGTGCCATTGCCTTACGCGCCTACTTTAATACAAGAGTACCTGCCAAACCCGGAAAAAGTGGTTAAAGCAGTTAAGCAAGTAATGTACGTTACCAAATAATTGTAACTAAAAACATTTATAAATACCGAAAGCCTGCCCAACAGCAGGCTTTTTTAATATAATAGCATGAGCGACGATAAAGTAATAGTAAAAGACAGCAACGGTAACCAGCTTAACGATGGCGATTCGGTAACGTTGATAAAAAGTCTGAAAGTAAAAGGCGGCGGCACCACGCTAAAGCAAGGCACCCTCGTTAAAAAGATCCGCCTTACTGATGAACCCGACGAGGTTGATTGCAAAGTTGACGGTATGAGTATCGTACTGCGTACCGAGTTTTTAAAGAAGCGATAACGCTGAGTCTTTGTCATTGCGAGGAACGAAGCAATCCCTGATTTGCAGAGCCGCTCTGTACAGTTTAGAGATTGCTTCGTTCCTCGCAATGACGCGTTTTTTGTGCATGTATTCTCCGTCAGCAAAGAGCTTCGGCTGAAAGCGGGCAGAACTGTGGGGCCATGAGCGCAAAGGCGGGCATAGGAACTTGTTGCATATGGGCAAGGCTAAGAAATGGGGCAAAAGTTCCAGCCCTAAGTTCTGCACGATTTGCAGGGCAAAGGCCAGGTGCGGCAAAGAAGCCTTTTGCTGGACAAAGGGTTTTGTTACTTTTGCCCTCAAAAGTAATGGGGCACTGCGCCCAAGAGCAGACTAACGTTAATTAGAGCAAAAACGAAGCTTCGTACCTCAATGACGATGCTTTATCTACACTTGATACCCTTAAAATCATCCACCTTTTTATATTCCACATCAAATAGCTAATTTTATAGGCAAACAATTAAACTATGCCTCACAATTACTTTAATATGAAAAAAACGGCCCTTGTACTTGCCTTGTTTTGCTTTTTACTTGGCGGCAGCGCTTATGCCCAAACCACTGCCGATGCGGCTAAACCACAAGGTACTGTTACCGGCGCAACTACGCTGATTGATAAGTTTTTTAAAGCCTACGGAAAAGAGAGCACCAATGCCGCTGTAATGGGTTTATTTAAAACCAATAAACTGGTTGATTCTACCAAACTGGTTGATTTGGTATCGAAAATTGACGCTGAGCGTGCCCTATTGGGTGATTACCACGGAAAAGAACTCATCGTACAAAAGAAAGCATCAGGCAGTTTGGTGCTGTATAGCTACCTCGTGAAGCACGAAAAGCAGCCGGTTAGGTTCACCTTTATGTTTTACAAACCTAAAAACGAGTGGATGATATACCGCTTGTACTTCGACGACCAGGTAGAAACCGAATTGCAGGATTCTGCTAAGTTGTAACGCTAAATAAAACCACGTCATTGCGAGAATTTTAGTCCTTTCTGGACTTTGAAGGTAAAATGACGATTGCTCACGCCCACTCTCCACTGTCATGCTGAGGAACGAAGCATCTATCGCAGATAAGCATGGCGAAGAAGATTCTTCAAACGTTCAGAATGACAGTTTTTTTAACACGTCACGGGTAGGTATGAAGCAATCACCGATTTGCAGAGACGCTCTGTGTAGTATAGCGATTGCTTCATCCCTCGCAATTACGCTTTTTTATTGTATAACATCGTTATATTCGCCTGTTAAATAATTTCGTCCTGATGAAAAAATATGGCCTCATCGGTTATCCGCTGTCACACTCGTTTTCAAAAAAGTATTTCACCGAAAAATTTGAGAAAGAGAAGATCAGCGATGCCCAGTATGACCTCTTCCCGATAGAAAACCTTAAAGACTTTTCGGCGCTGCTGCATGCCAATCCCGACCTGTGCGGGCTGAATGTTACCATTCCGCATAAGGTAGATGTGATCAAATACATCGATTGGGTAAATGAGGATGCCAAGCAGGTAGGCGCTATCAATTGCATCCGAGTAGCATCAGAAAGTCCGGTACTGGCCGCTTTTTCGGGCGAAGTAGGCATTAAAGGGCACGATTTCAGGCTCGAAGGGTTTAATACCGATGTTTACGGTTTCGAGATGTCGTTAAAGCCGCTGCTTAAAAAGCAACATACCCATGCCCTCATATTGGGCGATGGCGGTGCGGCCAAAGCGGTTATTTATGTGCTTAATAAACTCGGCATTGGTCACCGTACCGTTACCCGCCGCGAAAATCTGCATCATATCCTGTTTAAAGATCTTACCAAGCAGCATATCCAATCGCACAAGATCATTATTAATACTACCCCGGTAGGCACATCGCCCAACATAGATGAGTGTCCGCCTATACCTTACGAATATATTACCGACGAGCATTTACTGTACGACCTTATCTATAACCCGGAGCAAACCCTATTCCTGAAAAAGGGAGAAGAAAAAGGGGCTGCAACAAAAAACGGACAAGAGATGTTGATACTACAGGCCGAAAAAGCCTGGGAAATATGGAACTCAAAAGCCAAGCATCCATGAGGATAATCGCTTTTATATTGGTATGTGTACTGTTTTTGGCAGCCTGCGGCAGTGATGGTGATTATTCGCCTAAGCCGAGGGGCTACTTCCGTATCAATTTCCCCGAAAAGGCTTACCGCGCATACAACGATGGTTGCCCCTTTACGTTCGACTACCCCACTTATGCCAACATTACCCCCGATGAAAAGGCCAAAGCCAAACCATGCTGGGTAAATATGAACTTTCCGCAGTTTAAAGGTGTATTGCATTTAAGCTACCAGCCCGTTACTTCAAAAAAGGTATTCGACGAATTGATTGAAGATGCTCATACTTTCGCCTTTAAGCATACGGTAAAGGCCACCTCAATTGACGAGGGCGTAATCAGTTACCCCAACCGTAAATTGTACGGCTTGTATTATACCATTGACGGCAACGCGGCATCATCGGTACAATTCTTTTTAACCGACAGCACCAAACATTACCTCCGTGGCGCGCTCTACTTCAGCAGCGAGCCCAAGCTTGATTCCATACAGCCGGTGCTTGATTTTGTGAAGAAGGATATAGATGTGCTGATTAAGAGTTTTAAATGGAAATAGTAACAACTTATAATTTGGTGGATTTTAGATAACTTAGTTTACAAAATTCATCTTATATGAAGCCTATACCTATCTGTTTATTAACATTACTTATTGTTCTGTTTAATTCATGCAAACCAAATTCTAACTCTGAAATCGCGGCGGCCATTAACGCGGCACATACTAAATTCCCCCAATTAATAATTTTCGGTATAAAAGATTATGAATTGATTCGGGCTGTTGAAATAGAAAAACCTGCCGTAAAAATCCACTTGTATGAATTACGGCATAGTGGATACACTACTCAAAACATCATTGTATTGTCTAATAAAAAAGATCAGTTTTACGCGGTGCCTTTACCATCTCAAAGATTTAAAAGCTATTGGAATTTTGTTTACGATACATCATCAAAGCCTGTAGCTTTAAAACCGGGAACGTTTGAAACAGAAGTTAATTATGCCTTAAATAAGTTAAATTTGGCTGATTGGGACGAAAGATATCATGTGGTAAGTGAGATGTTAGGTACTGCATGGGCAGCTAACATAATTACAGCAGCCGATTCTAATAAGATAGTCGACATTGGTGCTAATCCTCTCGATAGTTGCAATATTCTTGCAAGGCAAAATTACAATGCTATCATCAGTTCTATTCATAGCTATGAGTATCGTATGAACGTGTTTTTAGGCAATTATATTATTTTTCATCTACAGGAAAGAAATACTAAGAAACGCAAAGAGAGTTATATTAAGATCAAAACATATAGAGTGCCTTGTGTTCTTGACGTAAATCCAATTAATTTGTGATTAATATTAAGGATGTCCGCCTACCTTCCAAAATTTAAAAACCGTATTTTTACGGCCTATGGCAAAAGTGAAAACATTTGTAAATAATCCGTACCAGGAGAATACCGTTATTTTATATGATGAAACCGGCGAATGCGCCATCATTGATCCGGGGATGTATACCGGGACCGAGCAAAATGCCGTGGTTAACTTTATTAAAGATAACAACCTTAAACCGGTACTGCTGCTAAACACCCATTGCCATGTAGACCACGTATTGGGTAATAAATTTGTATTTGAACAGTATGGTTTAAAACCTCAGTTTCACGAAGGCGAAACCGTAGTGCTTAACTATGTGCCAATACATGCCGCCCAAAGCGGCATCAGGTACGAAAACTCACCACTGCCCGATTTTTACCTGCCCGAAACAGGCACCATCAAATTTGGCAATACCGAACTTGAACTAATTTTCGCGCCCGGCCATTCGCCTGCGCATTTATGCTTTTACGATAAAGAGGCTGCTGTATTGATAGGCGGCGATGTGCTGTTCAGGGGAAGTATTGGCCGTGCCGACCTACCCGGCGGAAATTATAATTTGCTGATCAAAAACATCCGCGAAAAATTATTTGTTCTGCCTGATGATTGCACGGTTTATCCCGGTCACGGCCCCGAAACAACAATAAGGTTTGAAAAGCAATATAATCCGTTTTTTAACGATTAATGATAACACATACCATCAGCCCGCAATTTTGAATACCTCCATCTATATAGCCAGGCGTTACCTTTTTTCGCGC
Organism: Mucilaginibacter gynuensis; assembly: GCF_039541195.1. Classification (NCBI taxonomy): domain Bacteria; kingdom Pseudomonadati; phylum Bacteroidota; class Sphingobacteriia; order Sphingobacteriales; family Sphingobacteriaceae; genus Mucilaginibacter; species Mucilaginibacter gynuensis. The sequence goes on along the minus strand of NZ_BAABFT010000009.1, from coordinate 145,427 downwards.
AAAAAGATGCATGCCATCAACATCATCTCGGGCATCTCCATGCTTGGCGTTTTTGTGGGCAGCGCGGCGCTCATCATCATCCTGTCGGTATTCAACGGGTTTGAGAAGGTGATCCTCTCGCTGTACAGCAACTTTACCCCCGAGCTTAAAATTGAGGCCCGGCTGGGCAAAACCTTCGACCCTAATACGCCTTACTTTAACTCGCTGCATAAAAATGCCACGGTATTTTCATACACCGAGGTATTGCAGGAAAAGGTGCTGATCCGTTACGGTAAAAAGCAATATATAGGCACCATTAAAGGTGTTAGTAACGATTTTTTGAAGAACAAACAGCTGGATAGTACCATCATTAATGGTGCGTTCACCTTGTTTGAAAACAATACCGAATTTGCAGTTATAGGCAGTACAATACAAGGCAGCCTGGGCGTAAACGTTAACGACCAGGTGGCTACCCTGCAAATTTATTCGCCGCGGCGCAACGCGGGCAATTCGGCAAACCCGCTCAATGAGTTTGTGCTGAAAAGTATTACACCATCAGGAGTATTTGCTATTCAGCAGGATTTTGATGATATTGTGGTGACCTCACTAAACTTTACCCGCGAATTGCTGGATGAGCCTCAAATGGTATCATCACTTGAGCTTAATTTTAAGCCCGGCACCAACCTTGATGATGCGCAGCAAAACATTGTTAACAAAATAGGTAAAGATTTTACGGTAAAAAACCGGGCCCAGCAAAACACCGAGCTGTATAAAACGTTGAACTACGAGCGCTGGTCGGTGTTTATGATATTAACTTTTGTGCTCATTATAGCCGTGTTTAATATCATTGGCTCGCTTACCATGCTAGTGATTGATAAGCGTAAGGACATAGCAGTGCTGACCAGCCTGGGTGCCGATAAGAACCTGATACAGGGCATCTTCTTTTTCGAAGGAATGCTGATATCGGCAGCGGGTTGCATTAGCGGCATTATTGTAGGGCTGATATTTTGCGTGGTACAGCAGCAATACGGGCTCATAAAAATGGGTGGCAGGCTAACCGTTATTGATGCTTACCCGGTTGATATTAAGCTATCAAACACAGGGCTGGTGTTTTTAACAGTAGGTATAATTGCGGTAATAGCATCGGGCATAAGCGCACGCTTAAGTGTAAAACGATTGGATGAAATTAAACAGGATTTGTAAATTTGAAGGATGCAGGTAACTCGCGTAACATATATAGTAATAGGCCTGGCAATATTTTTTGCTGTATCCAGCTCGTGTAATAACAATGGCGGTAAGGCCAGGCGTTCGGTATACAAGGGCTTATACAGCTTTGGCCCCGAGGTGCGTACGTTTGAAGATTGCGACAACGGCCACGAATTTTGGGTTACCGACAGTTCATCACAGCTTGAATTGCAATACTCGCGCATGAACTTTGAAAAACCTTACGAACCAGTTTATATTGAGGTAGAAGGCACTAAAGAACCATCGGGAAAGGATGGCCTCGGATCGGAATATGACAGTACCCTCGTGGTGAAAAAAGTGATCAAAATAACCAAAGAAATACCGGCCGACGCCTGCCACTAAATTTTTATTTTTATTATACCAGTATGGCAATCGTGCAGCTTTTTGCTCAAACAATTTGTCATCAATTATCTTTTTAATATTAGCTTTACGCTTCAGGGCTACCGGCCTTTAAACATTACTTATCATGGAATCAAAACGTCAGCAAAAGTTTGCAGGAGTGATACAAGAAGACCTTGCCGCTATTTTTCAGCGCGAGGGCAGTAGTTATTTGCCTAACACAATGGTTACTATTACTAAAGTAAGGGTTACGCCTGATTTGGCTATTGCACGTGTTTTTTTAAGTTTTTTTAATAACAACAATAACCAGCTGGCCTTACAAACTGTAAAATCGCACGCTTCAGAAATTCGTTATAAACTGGGTGCCCGTATAAAAGACCAGGTGCGCATCATCCCTCAACTGGAATTTTTTATTGATGATACCAGCGAGTATGTTGAGCGCATGGATAAAATATTCGACAAGATAAGCAAAGAGCCAAGGCAACCCGATACCGAAGAATAAGCCTAATGGATGCAACCCATGCACTGGCAACACACCTCGATAATTACCCCCATGCCATTGGCAAGGTAGTTGATTTTGATGCCGGGAATGATAAGCTTTTTCCACTCGATCTTACAGCTGATAATACCGAACTAAACGCGGGCCTGATAGCCGATACCCAAAAGTTTGATGAATGGCTTACCGCTAAACTTAAAGCTACCGGCAGTCGTTACGCCGTTGGCGGTTATATGGAACACCGCACCATTTATGCAGGCCGCAGTTTGTTTGACGAGAGCGATGACCCCCGTCGCTTACACCTGGGTGTTGATATATGGGCAGCGGCAGATACGCCTGTTTACACGCCGCTACCAGGTATTGTGCACAGCTTTCAGGATAACGATAACTTTGGCGATTACGGCCCAACCATTATACTGCAATACGATATTGCCGGGTTGACTTTGTATAGCCTTTACGGCCATTTAAGTCGCACCTCATTGCTGCACCTTGCCGTTGGGCAGGTAATTGATAAAGGCACACAAATAGCCACTTTTGGCGCCATACCGGAGAACGGGCATTGGTCGCCGCATTTACATTTTCAATTGATGCTGGATATGCAAGGCAAACAGGGAGATTATCCCGGCGTAGCCAAGTTTTCGGAGAAGGAAAGCTGGCTTAGTATCATCCCCGATCCTAACCTGATATTGCAGTTTCCCGCCACTATTAAAAGCTGATAATTCTGCTCCCTGAGGCTGTTTAGGCAGATTTTGTTAATTATAACATCACAATAAGTTAACAAAATTACCGGCAATTTTGCCCCATTCTATATTCCGGTATGTGGGTATACCCTTAACTCCCCCGCAATACCCGGATGGCATTATTTATGAAAAAGCTATTATCAATTACACTACTTGCCTTGTTTGCTACAACAGGGCAGCTTATGGCGCAGAAAGCCAAGCATGTTATCTTCCTTACTATTGACGGCTTTCGCCCTGATTTTTATCTCGACAGCGAATGGAAAACGCCAAACCTGCGCGAGCTGATGAAAGATGGCGCTTATGCCAAAGGCGTAAACAGCGTATTCCCATCAATGACCTACCCTTCGCATACCACCATAGTTACGGGTGTGCAACCCGCGAAGCACGGTATATTTTACAATAACATATTTACCCCGGACGGAGCCCCGCAACAGCCTTACTGGCAGGATAGCTCTATCCACGTACCTACTATTTGGAAAGCGGCTAAAGCAAAAGGCATGACGGTAGCTTCACTTTATTGGCCGGTATCTGCCAATGCTCCTGTTGATTATAACATACCGGACATAGGCGGTTTGGGCGATGAGGTTCGCGAGCAGTATTCTTTACCACAAGGCTTTTATGCCGATGTGAAAAAGGAAGTATTTGGCGGGGTTGACAAGATTGACCACGGAAAAAACCAGAACATAGCAAAAATTGCCGCGTACGTGATAAAGAAAAGCAAACCGGGATTGATGACCATTCACGTATTTTCTGTAGATGGCGCGGAACATGGTGAAGGCCGTTACGGCGCACGCGTACAGGAAGCTGTAGCCGATGCAGATGAAGCCGTAGGCATTATCGTAGCTGCCCTGAAAGAAGCAGGCATATGGGACAGTACCGTATTACTTGTTGGCGGCGACCACGGATTTTATGATGTAAAGAAAACCATATCGCCCAATGTATGGCTGAAAGAAGCCGGCTTGATCACCGACCTTAAAACAGGCGACTGGAAAGCGCAATTCAACTCAGTTGGCGGCTCCGCGTACCTGTACCTGAAAGATCCATCTGATAAGGCTGCCGCTAACAAGGTGAAAACATTATTAGAAGCACAGCCTGATAGCGTAAAACAATACTATCGCGTCATCAGCAAAGAACAATTAACCAAAGGCGGTTATAACCCGAATGTCGCTTTTGCCCTTACCGGCGAGCACGATGCCTCGTTCAGCGGCTCTGTTACCGGCAATGCTGTTAAGCCCGGCAAAGGCGGCACGCACGGCCATTTTCCGGATACAAAAAATATTCGCACCGGCCTCATAGCACATGGCCCGGGAATACATAAAGGCGCTGTGATTGAAGAAATGAACCTGCGCGATATGACACCTATTATGATAAAACTGCTTGATATCCCGTTCCCTAAAGTGGATGGAAAAATCCCGGCAGGATTACTGGAATAACCGAATCTCCATATACAAAACATTTATCAGCTGGCCTGTCGAAACTTTGTTTAACACGATAGGCTGGCTGATAAATTCTTCGCCTGGTAGGTGAAGCTTACAGCTTGAGGATACGGCCTAAAAGCTAAGCAATTAGTTATTAGTGCTATATTAGCTGTTATGAAACGGATCATCCTTTGCATTACCGCATTCGTACTGGCTTTAAGCATAGCATCGGCGCAGCCACAGCCCACCTTTAAAGGCGGCCGTTACGCGCTCGATAATTTTATACAAAGCAAAATAGTATACCCGGCTTATTCAAGCGAAAACTGCATATCGGGTATGGTGCAGGTTGCTTTCCGGTTAGATAGCAGCGGCAGGGTAACCAATGTAAAAGTTCAAAAAGGCATGGGGATCGATCTGGATGCCGAAGCAAAACGCGTGGTAAAACTCACCTCTGGCAAATGGACAATCCCAGCAGGATACGATCATTCAAGCAATATTGTATTACCGGTAACATTCACTGCCGATCTTTCAAAGTGCACAGGCGCAACCGGGGCTGATATACAAAATGCCATTGCCGCTTACCAAAGGCGCCAAAGCCTGGAAGATGCCGTTGTAACCTATTACAAAAACAAAAGAGAGGGCAAGGCCGATGCCAACGCCGAAAAACAGGTACAAGGCCTGAAAGACCAGTTAGGCTTTGATGACGACTATATTGACGATGTACTAAGCCGTGCCAAAAAGAAACTCAAACAAGGCGACACCGAAGGAGCCTGCGACGACTGGACGTTCATCCGTAACATAGGCAGTACCCGCGCCGATGTGTTTTTGCTTAAATATTGCGATAAGTAGTACGGAATCTATCCTACAAATAACTCAGCCACCATTGCTTATGCGTCATTTTATATTTCATATACCAGCGGCAAGGGAAGTATAAGATGAACAGTGCCAGTGCCCACATCATGTATACAAAATACAGTGGCGCGCCATTTTGCATGATTGCGCTATTGGGAGCATGGTTTTTAACAACAATATAAGCGATCACCCCCATGGTATGCAGCAGGTACAAATGCAATATATAATAGAACAGCGGCACACGGCCAAATACCAGTGCTATATTGGTAAAACGGTTTTGCACATGTTCCAGCACGCCCAGCATGGTGATGGAAGTGCCCAGGGTGATCAATAAATAATCGAGCGATGGCGGGTATTTCTGCACGTTTACAAACGAGAGGATGGTACGGTACCAAACACCTTGGTCAGTCCATTGGTTAGGGTCGCCGTAGTGGTTGTAGGCACGTACGATAACAAATAAGGCCAGCGTTGATGCGCCTATGGTGTAAAATAGTTTCTGCCTTTTATCGGGCTCCAGTTTAAATAACTTGCCAAAGCTGTAGCCTACCGCCATTACGCCAATCCACGGTATAAGCGGGTATAATACAAAAACATGGTAATCTTTACTTAAATCGGCCATGCCCATTACGTGTATAAAATGCCAGGCTGCTTTACCACCCTCAAAGTTTTCGGGTTTGATGCTATCTAACAGGTTATGGCCAAATATCATAACAAGGCCTACCGCCGCTATAGCGGGCACAGGCAGGTAAATCAATAATGATAATACCACCATGCTGATACCCAATGCCCATATTACCTGTACAAATAAGAAATGGATACCGGGATCGAAACTCCAGCCTATTCCCACTACGGTTAACTCCAGCAATACCAGCCACAAACCCCTTGTTAACAGAAATACGGATGCCTCGCCCTTGGTTTTACCACGGTTGAGCGATAAAAATGCGCCGGTGCCTGCCAAAAAAACAAAGGTTGGCGCGCAAAAGTGCGTTATAAAACGGGTAAGGAACAATCCTGTTGATGCTTTGGTAAGATCGGTAGGGTCATACGAGTTATGGGTGAAAAAATCGCGGGCATGGTCGAGTGCCATGATCATCATTACTATTCCGCGAAGAATATCAATCGACTCGATACGTTTTTTAGTGGTTGCTGCAATGGTGGTCATTGTAATAAGTGAAAGGCTGAACTTACGCAAAGCAATTAAAATATGCAAGCGTATAATTATTTATTTGATTTACAGCCAATTGAGTGTTAATTAAAATATTTTCATTTTTTTCGGCAATCCAATTGTTTTAATTATTTTCATGCCAAACTATTGGATTAATACCCAACCTTATTGCATGAAAAAACTCTACTTAAGCGTATGCTTAGCCATGGCAGCAATAGCTGTCAACGCGCAAACTGTAACCCCAATTATGCCTTTCGGGAAAATTGACAAGGCAGACCTCGAACTAAAAAACTGCGAATTTGAACCTGATGCTAATGCCGAAGTACTTTTCGACAAGGGCGATGTGTACATTGACCGTCAGTTTGATATTGTTACCGAAAGGCATACCCGCATTAAAATTTTTAATGATAACGGTAAAAAGAATGCCGATATCCGTATCACTTATGTAAGCGCTAACCGCCTGGAGTATATTACCGAACTGCAAGCCCAAACCATAAATTTAGTAGATGGCAAGCCGGAGATTACCAAGATTGATAAAAAACAAATATTTACCCAAGTGGTTGACAAGGCCACTTCTGCAACGGTGTTTTCGTTACCTAATGTAAAACCGGGCAGCGTTATAGAGTATAAGTACAAAATTACCCACAACTCAATATACCGTTTCCCGAGTTGGTATTATCAAAAAAAGATCCCGGTAAGGTACAGCGAGCTTACCACAAAAATACCGGAGTGGTTTTATTACAAGCCGCAGTTTCGTACCAAGCAAATGTTTGCTAAAAACAAAACTGAAAATGGTTCGGAAAGCCTGGGTTATGGTACCGAAACACTTAGCTATAGCTATGAAACGTCAACAAGGGCGCTGGCCAACGTACATTCGCTGCCCGATGAACCGTACATGAGCTCGGATGCCGATAATTTGGATTGTGTACACTTCACGCTTACATCTATCAGGCCGCCGCAAGGTTTTGTACAAAGTGGTGCCGATACATGGCCAAAAATTGGTGGCCTACTGGCCGATGATGAAGATTTTGGCAAACAGCTGAAAAGAAAGCTTGCCGGTGAAGAAGCATTTATCACCAAGGCAAAGGCCTTCGCTAAAGATGATGACAAGATTGCCTACCTTTTCAGGGAAGTTAGAAACGCCATGAAATGGAACGGCGACGATAGCTGGTATACCTATGATGGTACCGTAAAAGCCTGGGAAAAGAAAACAGGAAACTCATCAGAAGTTAACCTGATACTGTTTCACCTGCTTAAGCAATCGGGCGTTAAGGCCTACCCAATGGTGGTAAGTACCCGCAGCAATGGCCGTGTAAACCCGTATACTCCATTTCTTTACCAGTTTAACAGGGCTGTAGTATATATACCGGTTGATAGCACCAAACGCTACGTGCTTGATGCAACAAACAAGTACAATCTTTATAATGAGGTGCCCGATAATCTGCTTAATTCTACAGGATTATATATTGATAAAGAAAGCAACACGTATGATCTGGTGTATCTGAAAAACAACGAACCGGTAAGGCAAAGCTATTTCATTAATGCCGAAATAAAACCCGATGGTAAAATGGCCGGTTCGGTACAAATAAGCAGCTTCAGTTACAACAAAATATATTGTACCTCCAAGTACAAAACGGATGGCGAAACTAAGTATATTGACTATTTACGCCACAATGATAACAACTTCAAAATATCCGAACTGAAGTTTGATAATATGGATGTTGACACATTACCGCTGTTGCAAAAAATGAAATTTGATTTTGACCTTACCGGGTCTGACGATAACTATATTTATTTTAACCCTAACCAGTTTACCTCTTTACATACCAATCCTTTTTTGAGCGAAAACCGATTTACAGATATTGAGTTTGGATATCGCGATAATTACAGCGTAAGTGGCATTTACAAGATACCTGCCGGATATAAAGTTGATGTATTGCCAAAAAGCATGACCATTGTAATGCCCGATAAAAGCATCACCTTTAAACGGATGTTGTTACAGGAGGATCAAACTATTACAGTGCGTTATATAATTGATCACGCAAAAACTACCTATTTTAAAGAAGAATATCAGGATTTCCGAGAGTTTAGCAAGCAGATGTACGAAATGCTGAACGAGCCTATAGCGTTGAAAAAGGGTTGATGAACTTATTAACAGCTTATAACTGACTATACTTTATTTATGCGCTAATAACAATAATGCATTTGCGTACATACTATATTATTACATGAAAAAAATATTTTTTAGCTGTTGCTTAAGTGCAATAACTTTTATTGTTCATGCTCAAACGGTACCCTTGCCGCAACCATTCGGCAAAGTAGATATGGCCGACCTTCAACTGAAAAGCTGTGATTTTGAACCCGATGCTAATGCCGAAATATTGTTTGATAAGGCAGAGGTACATTATGAATTAAATTCGGACGTACAAATTATTGAAAACAGGCATAAACGCCTTAAAATTTTTAACGAAGCAGGCAAAAGTTATGCTAATGTGCGTATTGAATATTTCCATACACAACATTTTGAAGAGGTTTTGGATTTGAAGGCACAAACAATCAATCTTACTAATGGCAAAACTGAAATAACTAAACTTGATAAAAAGTCAATTTATGTTGAGCAGATCGATAAATTCAGATCGGCTATTGTATTTGCGTTTCCAAATGTACAGCCCGGCTCTGTTGTAGAGTATCAATACAAATGGAAAACTCTCTCATTGAGTAATTTTCCTACATGGTACTTTCAGGATTTGATACCGGTACGCTATAGTCAGCTTACTACAAGCATACCAGATAATCTTGATTTTAAAAGACAATCTCGCAACAGGCAACCATATGTTATAAATACAACTGTCAAAAAAAATGAAACGTTAGAAGGCACGAACACTTTTACGTTTAATGTTATCACCGAAACAAAAGCGCTGGAAAAAGTACATTCACTACCGAACGAGCCTTACATGAGTTCTTTATATGATAATTTAAAGTCTATATCATTTACCCTCAGTGGAATTTCAGAGTTAGGCTCAAAATATGAGATTGGCACCTGGAAGAAGATAGTTAAATATTTAAGCGCCAACAATAACTTCGGGGCACAATTAAATAAGAAACTACCTGATGAGCAGCTGATTATAGCAAAAGCTAATCAACAAAAAAACCAGGATGAAAGGATTGCTTATCTGTTTAATCATATTAAAACTGCTATGAAAAGTAACGCCCTTGATTATTGGGATACTAATGATGGCGTTGTTAAAGCCTGGGAAAAAAAGACAGGTAATGCAACAGAAATAAACATGATGTTATTTCACTTGCTGAAACAAGTAAACATTCCGGCCTACCCAATGCTGGTAAGCACACGTAAACATGGCAAAGTAAATCCATACAATCCGGTATTAAATCAATTTAACCGAACTGTAGTTTATATTCCCGTAGATAGCTCGAAATGCTACGTGCTGGATGCTTCAAACAAGTTTAATTTATATAATGAGATACCTGATAACACACTTAATTCATTTGGCTTTTATTATGACACTGATAAAGAGGATCATGACCTTGTGTTTATTCAAAACGAGCAGCCCGTAAGACAAGCATGTTTTGTAAACGCTGAAATTAAGCCGGATGGTAAAATGGTTGGAACAGCACAACTTAGCAGTTTCGGATATAATAAGATAAACAGAACTACAAAGTATAAAACAGATGGCGAAAATAAATTTATTGAATATTTAAAAGGAAAAGATAACAGTCTAACTATAACATCGGTAAAGTTTGAAAATACTGATACTGATACATTACCTTTAGTTCAGAATGTGAATTTCAGCCTTGATTTAACTAATTCTGATGATAAATATCTTTACTTCAAGGTTAATGCCTTAACCTCACTTGAAGAAAACCCCTTTGTGAAAGAGAACAGGTTTACAGATATTGATTATGGATATCGCGATAATTACACCATAAGTGGCATGTATAAAATACCTGCCGGTTATAAACCGGAAAGTTTACCCCAAAATGCAAGTTTAACTATGCCCGACGGAAGTATGAGCTTTAAACGTATTGTAAGCCTATCTGACGACAACATCATTATAAGGTTCACGATAGACCATTTAAAAACAATTTACTTTAAAGAAGATTACCCGGAGTTTCGTGAATTTAATAAAAAAATGTACGAAATGCTGAATGAACCTATAGCCCTCAAAAAATCCTGATAAGTGATGACGCGAAAAAATGTACTGATGTGTTTCATACTGCTGTTGGCAGTATGCGATTTTGTTAATGCCCAGGATATCCCTGCCGATTTATATAAGGCATCTACCTTGCCCGATTCTTTAAAGCAGGATGCGAACTCGGTAGTGCGATATGCCATGGAAGAATATGTGGTAAAAGGCCCGGGCAGGGCGGTGAATAAGATGCATACCGTTACCACCATATTAAACGAAAAGGATGATAATGAGGCGGTGATACAGGTGCCTTACGATAAAAAGTTCAACAGCATCAGCCGGATAGAAATGATAGCTTATGATGCTGATGGTAAGCTAATAAAGAAATACAAGCGCAGCGATATGTATGATGGTGCCGCTACCGATGGTATATCGATAGTAACCGATAACCGTTTTTTAGCTGCCCGCCATACCATTACCAGCTACCCGGTTACTATTGAAATAACAGTGGAGGTAAACATGAACAGCTACCTCGATCTGGGTGCCTGGTACATACAAAAGCCCGATCAGGCGGTTCAAAACTCTGTTTGTAAGGTGACGGCGCCATCGACTGTTGGGTTCAGGTATCTTAACAAAAACACTAAAGTACAACCTGTTAAAACCAATGCCGATGGCAATGAAGTTTACACCTGGAGTGTTAAAAACTTAAAGGCCATAAAGCCCGAAGAAGATGTGCCTGCATGGAAGGTTTCTCAGCGTATTTTTTTTAATACCAATAACTTCGAGTTTGATGGTCGCCCGGGCGATATCAGCAGCTGGCAAAATTATGGCAAATGGTACCAAACACTTAATGCCGATGTAAACTCGCTTAGTCCGCAACGGGCCGAAGAGATCCGCCAGATGACCGCCAACCTGAAAACGGATAAAGAGAAAGCCAAATTTTTATACGAATACCTGCAACAGAATATGCGCTATGTGAGCATCCAATTGGGTATTGGCGGTTTAAAGCCTTTCCCGGCCATGTTTGTTGATCAAAAAAAATATGGCGATTGCAAGGCGCTGTCAAACTACATGGGCGCTTTACTAAAAGCAGTTAACATCCCGTCATACTATGCCATTATTTACGGCGGCGAAAATGGCGAACCTGCCGAGCCTTCATTCCCGAGCGATCCTTTTAACCATATTGTTTTGTGTGTGCCCTTTAAAGGTGACACCACCTGGCTGGAATGTACCAGCAATACACAGCCTTTTGGCAAATTAGGCAACTTTACTGAAAATCGTAACGCGCTTTTGATAACCGAAAATGGCGGTGTATTGGTTAATACCCCAAAAAGTAAGGCCGAAGATAACCAGTTCAAAAGCGAGGTGCATGTAAAACTAAGTGCCGATGGCAGCGCGAAAGCGGAAGTAAAAATTATGGGCACAGGCGAATACCGCAGCGATTACATAGGTGTTACCGCCATGAAAACCGACGACCAAAAAGAGTTTTTTCAGCGTGTAATGAACATAAAACAGCCAAGCGCCTTTGAGTTTAAAGCTACTGATGATAAGGATGGTACAAAGGAGTTGAACATTGAGCTGGAGTACGATAAGCTTTATGATATAGCATCGGGTAACAAGCAATTTTATCGCCCGAGGATATTTGATATATGGCGCTATACCTGCCCGGTACTTGAAAAACGCCGGTCTGATTATTATTTCAGCATCCCGATGCAGAAGGTATGTAATACGGTGATCGATCTGCCCGAAGGTTTTGAGGTAGAAACCCTGCCTGCAAATCAAAGCCTCAAATTCACTTACGGCAACTACGATGTAACTTACAGTTACGATGCCGCTAAAAACCAGGTAAACAGCGTTACCAAATTCAATTTGAACTCACATATTATACCGGCTGCCAAATACACCGAAATGCAGCAATACATGGATGCCATTGCAAAAGCGCAAAATAAAAAATTGGTAATAAAACGTAAGGCGTAAATTTGCCTGATGATCTTCAGGCTTGATGAACGCTTAGTATTTCCGGATCCTGAACTGGCCGATGAGGACGGATTGCTGGCAGTAGGCGGTGATCTTTCAACCGGGCGCTTGCTGCTGGCCTATCAGCATGGCATATTCCCATGGTATAGTGATGATACGCCTATATTGTGGTACTCGCCGCACGAGCGCTTTGTGTTGTATCCAGGTGAACTGAAGATCTCGAAAAGCATGCGACAGGTATTGCGGTCGGGGAAATTTACCGTTACCATGAACACCGCCTTCGCAGATGTGATAAAAGCCTGTTCATTAGTGCCGCGAGAAGGACAGGATGGTACCTGGATCACCGACGATATGATCAACGCCTACGTAGAATTGCACCGGCAAGGTTATGCCCATTCGGTTGAAGTATGGCAGCAGGGCGAATTAGCAGGCGGCTTATACGGCGTACATGCAGGCCAGGTATTTTGTGGCGAAAGTATGTTCAGTAAAGTAAGCAACGCCTCAAAAACAGCGCTCATCGCCTTATGTCAAACGGGCAACTATAACCTGATAGACTGCCAGGTACACACCGAACATCTCGAATCGATGGGGGCAAAAATGATATCGCGCCAGCAATATATGGCCGAACTACGTAAATAAACCGTAACTATACAATACCTTTGCATTAACAAATGCAGCAATCAAACACAAAAGAACGTATCATATTAGGGATTGACCCCGGCACTGCCGTAATGGGTTATGGATTGATTAAAGAGGTAGGTTCAAAAATAGAACTGATCAGTTTAGGGGTGGTGAAGATGGAAAAGATTGACGACCACATGCTGAAGCTGCAACGCATTTTCGAAAAAACAGTAGCCCTTATTGATAATTACCATCCCGATTGCTTGGCCATTGAGGCACCTTTTTACGGTAAAAACATACAGGTAATGCTTAAGCTGGGCAGGGCACAGGGCGTGGCCATGTCGGCAGCCTTATCGCGCAATGTGTCTATCACCGAATACGCGCCCCGCAAAATAAAACAAGCCATCACTGGCAACGGTAACGCCACCAAAGAACAAGTGGCCGGCATGATACAACGCCTGCTCAACTTCACCGAAACACCCGATTTTTTGGATGCTACCGATGGTTTGGCCGTAGCGGTTTGTCACGCTTTTCAACGTAATATAACAGGAGGCAGCAGCAGCGAAGGAAGCAAAAAATCATACTCCGGCTGGGATACCTTTGTTAAGGATAATGCCAATAGGGTAGCGGGTGTAGGGAAGGTGAAAAAGTAGATAACTCACCCGATCTACGCTTCGCTGGATCACCCTCTCTGCTTCGCAAAGAGGGCTTTGAAAAAAAATATTAAATGCCTTAACAGAACCGCAGTCGCTACGGCTACAGCCGAGTGACGACTATTTCGCGGCGTCCCGCCGCTGTATTGTAAAAGTATTTTTAAGTCGAATTTTATGCTATGCATATTCATAATGAGAGAGTTATAGTATATAACTTGCTTAGTTTAATAATATGGAATGCGGCCGGAGGCCGCGTAATAGCTGTCACTCGGCTGTAGCCGTAGCGACGGCGGTTATACGTCTTCGTCAGCAAACAGCTTCGGGCGAAAGCGAGCAGAACTGTGGAGGCCAGGAGCGCAAAGACGGGCATAGGAACTTGTTGCATGTGGGGAGGAATAGTACGGTAGGGCAAAAGTTCCAGCCCTAAGTTCTGTTCGGTTTGCAGGACTGGCCATGTGCGGCAAAGAAGCCTTTTGCTGGACATGGGTTTTGTTACTTTTGCCCTCAAAAGTAATGGGGCACTGCGCCCAAGAGCAGACTGCCGTTAATTACAGCACAAGCATAAAATATAAGTATTGTTAAGTTCTCCGGATTTAAAACCTAATGATAACTAACAAACAAAAAAATCCCTCTTCCTAAACCGGAAAGAGGGACCTGCAATGAAGCAACACTACTATCGCCACATCAATATTTCATCATTATAAAAATTTAAAACCAACACTTACCACCCAAAGGTTTTGGCGCTGACCAAAGCGTTCATTTACCTTGGTTAAACCACCTTCATAGCGCAGGTCGGCAGTAATTTTACCAATATCAAGGCCTGCGCCTACCTGGTAACCAAGCGTGCTTTTTTTGTAATCGTTAAAGTCGCTAACGGCACCGCCTATGTTGCTGCTGAAACTTTTGCTGTCGTCTAAAATGTAAGAATAAACCGGACCGCCAACTACGTGCAGGTTCAAATCTTCGCTGCCAAAGGTTTTACCTACCAGTACAGGCAGGTTGAGGGTAGTGAAGCGTACTTTGGCGCTGTAGTCAGTACCGTTATTACTGGTGTTGAATTTACCGCCGCTGCTGCCTAAGTAAAGCTCGGGCTGCAGAAACCAGTTGTCGCCCACACGGGCAAACGCGCCTATCTGGTAACCGGTAACACTCGATTCTTTTAATTGGTCGGTATTGATCTTTGAAAAGGTGATACCCGCTTTGGCGCCTACAGTTACCTGGGCCTTAGCGCTAATAATACCTGCTGTAAGCAGGGTTATGCATAAAATTAACTTTTTCATCGTGTTATTAAATTTGGTTCAACATCGGTTTAGATGATGATAGTTAACAATAGTTTAATACATTTTGTGTTAATATATTAGGGCGACGCTATAGTAATTTTTATATTTTTGCAACAAACAGTACAAAACATGGCAGAGATAACCATTTCAAATAAAGATTGGGAACGTGTTAAGATAAAGTTGCAGCGCAAGTACAACCACCTTACCGATTCGCAATTACAATATACCGAAGGACAGGAAGACAGCCTGATCAGCAAAATAATGGAGCTGGTTGACCGCGACCGCAAATACGTGGTGTTCACCCTTAAAAAGGCTTTGGTTAATATTGATAATAACCGCCTTTAAAAACCTTGCAGCCCTTCATATACTATATGAGGGGCTTTTTCGTATATTTATTTTTTTAATACGAAAAAGATGAATACGGGAAAGGCTACCAAAAAAGGGGTGAGGGTTTTTATTGTTGGCGCGGCGCTATCGCTTACAGCCATTACTACATGGAGCTTTAAGGACGACCTCTTCCAGATATCCAAAAATCTCGACGTATTTGCATCACTCTATAAAGAGGTAAACATTAATTACGTTGATGATATCAATTCATCAAAAATGATCAAAAGCGGAGCCGATGCAATGCTCGGCGGCCTCGACCCGTATACCGAAT
The DNA here is from genome assembly GCF_039541195.1 of Mucilaginibacter gynuensis. Lineage (NCBI taxonomy): Bacteria > Pseudomonadati > Bacteroidota > Sphingobacteriia > Sphingobacteriales > Sphingobacteriaceae > Mucilaginibacter > Mucilaginibacter gynuensis. The sequence goes on along the minus strand of NZ_BAABFT010000009.1, from coordinate 129,856 downwards.
TTGTTCCCGAATCGGAAATTGAAGATTATAAACTACACTACGTAAGTACTCAATACGGCGGTATAGGCACTACCATATTTTCGCGCAATAATAAAGTGTATGTGTCTGATGTATTCGAGGGCTACCCGGCTCAAAAGAACGACATCCGCGCAGGCGACCAAATTGTCAAGATCAACGATATTGAACTCACCAGCAAAAACAGCGACCAGGTAAGCCAATTACTGAAAGGCGCTAAAGGAGCCACTATAAAAATGCTGATAAAGCACGAAAACGCTGCCCAGCCGGTAGTGAAAAACCTCATTCGCGACGAAATAAAACAACCTAACGTGTCTTACTACGGTATGGTTGATGGCAACATGGGCTATATTAAGCTTGATAAGTTTTTGGAGCGCTCATCTGATGAAGTTGCTGCCGCGCTTGCCGCGGTAAAAAAGAGCAATCCAAAGGGAATCATCCTCGACCTGCGCTCTAATGGTGGCGGTATATTGCAGGAAGCTGTTAAAATAGTTAACCTGTTTGTGCCGAAGGATGTAAAGGTAGTATCGCAAATTGGCAAAATAAAGGAAAAGAATTTTGTTTATAATACCATGAGTGCCCCTGCCGAGCCTAACTTGCCGCTTACGGTATTGGTGAATAGCCGCTCGGCTTCGGCATCTGAAATTGTAGCGGGTTCACTGCAAGATTTGGATAGGGCCGTTATTATCGGTCAGCGCAGCTTTGGTAAGGGCCTGGTGCAGCAATCGTTCAGCTTGCCTTATAACAGCTTGGTGAAGATCACTGTGGCCAAATACTATACCTCATCCGGTCGTTGCGTACAGGAGCTGGATTACGCCCACCGTAAGGATGATGGCAGCGTAGTAAAGGTAGCCGACTCATTGATCCACGAGTATAAAACAAAAAATGGCCGTTCAGTTTATGATGGCAGTGGTGTAACTCCTGATCTTGTTATTCCGCGCGATAAATTTGCCAATGTTACCCAGGCCCTGGTAGGTAAGCTGCTGGTGTTTGATTATGCTACTAAATATCACGACAGTCACCCCAAAATTGCCGACGCGAAAACCTTTAGCCTTACCGATTCCGAGTACGATGAGTTTGTGAAATACCTTGCCGACAAAAACTACAGCTACACCAGCACATCCGAAAAATTGCTGAACACACTGAAAACGGAGGCCACCAAAGAAAAACAATTCAACGAGATACAGGCTGAATACGATGTGCTGAAGAACAAACTGCTCACCAGCAAAAAGAACGACGTTAAACAGCATAAAGAAGAAATAAAGCAACTGCTCGAAAATGAAATAGTATCGCGTTACTATTATGAAAAGGGCCGTTACGAAACCCATTTCAAATACGATAAAGAGCTTGCCCGTGCTATTAAAACCATGCAAGATCAAACCCAGCTTACCGCCATATTAACCGGACAAGGTACTTACAAAACCATAGGCAAACCACAAGCCGCTCAACTGGCAAAAAAGGCTGATGACAAAAAGGATGAAGCAGTTGATGAGGATGATGAACAGTAGTATATAGCTATACCCGCCTTGTCATTGCTAAGAATGAAGCAATCTCATCGTTTATTAAAGTTTGAGGTTTGACAACTTTTAAAAAGTTGTCAAACCTTTTGCACTACGTGACTGCCTCTAAGCCCATAGTCCCCATCGTTGTACCCGCTTTTCTCCGAAGCTGGTTTGCTGATGAATCACCTCAACAAATCCGAAATCGAACATCCAAAATCCGAAATACATAAACCTGTTACAATCGTTCCGTTAAACTATTACGTAGTTAACCCTGTCATAACTATACAAAAACGATACGAACATGAAAAAGATAATATTAACCGCAGCCATAGCAATAAGTGTATTAACCATACAAAGTGCCAGCGCGCAAATAAGTGTAAACATTAATTTAGGTAGCCAGCCAGCCTGGGGACCGGTAGGTTATAACCATGTAGATTATTACTATCTGCCCGATATTGATGCCTACTATGATGTACCTGCCAAACAATACGTGGTATACGAAAACAATGTTTGGGTACACCGTTCAGCTTTACCATCACGCTACCGCGGATATGATCCGTACAAAAGCTATAAGGTAGTGGTAAACGAACGCACCCCATGGGTACGCAACACCGTGATCCGCGAGAAATACTCAGGTTACAGGGGTCGCCATGATCAGGTGATCATCCGCGACAGAAGGCCCGAAGTAAGAACCGTTAAATACGTGGAAAAACACGACAACGGCAAACACAAAGGCTGGGATAAAAAAGACAAAGGCCGCGGCCACGACAAAGGCGGCAAACACCGCGACTAATACAACAGATTGATTTGATAGTTTAGATAAAGCAAAAGGGCTTCCCCAACCAGGGAAGCCCTTCGCATATATCCAAGCAGGCAAGCTTAATTCTCCTCAACTCACCATTCACTACTATCAACTACCTACTTACAACTCACAACTTTCAACTTACAACCCAAAAACTACCATTTCACATCCATATTCTGGAACATGAAAGCCCATTTATCGGCTTGCTCGGCAATTACCTGGGCGGTTGATTTACCTGCGCCGTGGCCCGCTTTGGTTTCAATACGGATGAGTACCGGTGCCGGGCCTTGCTGCAATTCCTGCAAGCGCGAAGCAAATTTAAAGGAGTGCGCAGGTACCACACGGTCGTCATGATCGGCAGTGGTAACCATGGTGGCCGGGTAACTGGCCGGTTTTACCGCATGGTATGGCGAATACTTATACAGGTACTCAAACATTTCTTTGGAGTCTTCGGCTGTGCCGTAATCAAAAGCCCAGCCCGCGCCTGCGGTAAATTTATTGTAGCGCAGCATATCTAACACCCCTACCGCCGGGAAAGCAACCTGGCAAAGATCAGGGCGTTGCGTAATGGTAGCGCCAATAAGCAAACCACCGTTTGAGCCACCCGAAACAGCCAGGTATTCTTTCGAGGTATATTTATTATCAATGAGGTATTGTGCCGCTGCTATGAAATCGTCGAACACGTTTTGCTTTTGCAGCTTGGTACCCGCACGGTGCCATTTTTCGCCATACTCACCGCCGCCGCGCAGGTTTGGTACCGCGTAAACGCCGCCATGCTCCAGCAGTATAATATTAGAGGTGCTGAAAGCCGGTGTAAGGCTAATGTTGAAACCGCCGTAAGCATACAACAGCGTTGGGTTTTTGCCGTTCAGCACCGTACCCTTTTTATAGGTAATGATCATCGGCACCTTGGTACCATCCTTAGAGGTATAAAAAACCTGTTTCGATTCGTACAGTTCCGGGTTAAACTGCACGTTTGGCTTTTTGTACAGTGTTGATTTACCGCTGGCAATATCATACTTAAAAATAGTGGTTGGGTATATGTACGACGTAAAGCTGTAGTATAACTCCTTCTCATGCCGTTTAGCGCCAAAACCACCCGCCGAACCTACCGATGGCAGGGCGATGGTACGTTCCAGCTTACCGGCCATATCATACTGCTGCACCAGCGAGGTAGCATCCTTTAAATATTCGGCGAATATTTTGCCGCCGCCTGTTGATACCGTAAGCACATTTTGCGTTTCAGGGATCAGGTCTTTCCAGGCAGCCGGTTTAGCGTTGGCCACATCGGCAGTAACTATTTTATAGTTAGGCGCGTTCAGGTTAGTGTAAATGAACAGCTTGCTGCCCTCGTTATCAATAATGCTGTGCTCCTTTTCAAAGTTATCCACCAGGTTAACAATCGGGCTGTTCGGCTTGCTCAAATCCTGTATGTACAGCTCATTGCCGCTGGTTGAGTTAGCCGCGCTGATGATCAGGAAACGTTCGTCTTCGGTAAGGCCCGCGCCGATGTACCTGCGTGGTGTTTTATCACCGCCGAAGATCAGTTTATCCTCCGTTTGCGGTGTGCCCAATTTATGGTAAAACAACTTGTGGTATTGCGTTAAACCCGAAAGCTGGCTGCCCTCTTTAGGTTTATCGTAACTGCTGTAGTAAAAGCCGGCATTGCCGTGCCATGCCAGTCCCGAAAATTTCACGTCTATCAGCGTATCGCCAACAACGCTTTTATCGCCGGTTTTCAGCACGATCACCTTGCGCCAGTCCGATCCACCTTCCGAAATCTGGTAGGCCGCCATACTGCCATCCTTGGTAAAGCTGATACCCTGCAAAGAAGTAGTACCATCGGCCGAAAACTTGTTAGGATCGAGAAATACTTCGGGTGCCCCATCCCCTACCTGCCGCCACAATACCGACTGACTTTGCAAGCCATCGTTCTTATAAAAATAGGTGTATTTGCCTTCTTTAAAAGGCGCGCTGTACTTTTCGTAGTTCCATAGTTCGGTAAGGCGTTTGGCAATCGCGTCGCGGTACGGTATATGGCCCAGGTAATCTTGCGTTACCTTGTTTTCGGCCTGCACCCAGGCTTTGGTATCTTCGGCGCGGTCATCTTCGAGCCAGCGGAAAGGGTCGGCCACGGTGGTGCCGAAATAAGTATCCGTAACATCGCCTTTTTTAGTTTGCGGGTAGGGTAAAGTTTTTATAGTCATTTTTTGCGCGTGGGTATTGCTGTACAACAATGCAGCAATGGCCGGTAAAAAGATAAATTTCTTCATGATCAATTATTACAAGGTCGGGTATGTATGTGGCTAATATAGCGGTTTACACCGAAAGTGACAATTGAAGGGCGGTTTGGAGGGAGCTGTCTGTTGGTTTTTCCAAATCCCCTCCTCGGAGGGGGCGGGCGGAAATGTGCAGTAGCAGGGGTGGGTTTCTACAATAAGCATCAATCTTTTTTGAAAATCAATGCCTGTAGTGCTTCGGTTCGGGCAGCCCCGCTATTTGCTTATACGGCACAGGCATTAGGCGCGAGGCCGGTATTCGCTGCTATCGGGTTTAGGGATGTTGTGGTTGTGCTGTTTCGCAAAAGCTGAAAGACTCTTTCGTTTGCAATCACATGACAAATCGACTGCCAAAAACGCACCTAAATCTATGTACAGCCACTGACAAAAGGACAGCGAATCAAGTAATAGGCAATAATTTAAATTAGTATTTTTCGAATTATCCTAAAAGTGAATTAACGAATTTTAGTGTCACTAAATCAGGCAAATGGCATAATGTTTGGCACTTGCTAAGCCCAATATACATATAAACCTAAAAAATGTTTTAATTGACTTAAAACATCTCATGGGGCTGGTTACCCTATTTTTAAACAGAATGTCTTGACGGAGACGCGACAAAAGTATAAAAAAAAACAAGAATACAAATTTTTTAATTTTTTATCTGTTTAAACCTTACAAATCAATGATTTACTGAATTAAATAAGACAAAAAAATTAAAATCCATGAGATTAAATCAACAAAAAAGTGAATTAAATAAATTAGCTATTGAGGTTGCAAATGTTTCTACATCGTATTATCCTATACTTAAAGCTAAGAGAGGTGAATTGAAATCCTTAGAACTATTATCTTTAGAAACTAAAACTTCGACTATTCCAATTATTGAGCTTATACCAAACAGTGGAAATAATGTAAAAAAATACATTATTGAAAATTGGTCGTTTGAAGGAAATAAAATTCTAATAGACCCATATATCCTACTTACACATAGCAGCAATGGGTTTCGTGAGTTCAAAGAAATATACAATTCATTAGCTTCAAGTGGCGTCAATGTTATTCCCGTGTTAAGAATAAAATATTCTAACGACACATTAGAATATTTTAGGAAATTGATTAATGGTGCTACCCCAATAGCCATAAGGATTAATAATGATCATCCTATTATAAAAAATCCCCAAGGCGATATTAATAGAATTAAAAATTTATTTACCTACAATGAAGATGACATCAGTCTAATTATAGACTACAGTTACGTAGATGAAGATAATGTTATTTCAACAGTTTCATCAATATCTACGATTCTAAAATCAATTGAAAAAAATGAGTATTTAAATGTTATTGTAGCTTGTGGTTCTTTTATAAAGGATTTAAGTAGTATACCAACTGATTCCATTAAAAACATGGCAAGGCAAGAATGGATTATTTGGAAAAATTTAACATGTGATGATAATGTAACTACCACAATATCATACGGAGATTACGCAACACGTCACCCTATTTATGAAGATACAACACAAAGTTTTCCAGGCTCGTCAAGTATTAGATATACAGGCGAAAACGATTTTGTGATTTTCAGAGGAATTTTACCTGGTAATCATCCAGATGGAATGGGGCAATATCATGATAAATGTGCCCAATTAATCAGAAATCCTAACTATGATGGAGTAATATTCAGCGAAGCAGATCGTCTAATTAATGATTGTGCTAAAAAACTCATTACGTCTGGCAATCCCGAAAGTTGGGTTAAAATAAGTACAGCAAGGCATATTGAAAAAATAGTTTCCTTACTTAACTAATTTCCAATCAACTCTTGACTTGAGCTTATTTCGAACTATCTCTGAAATAAGTTCAAGTTCAAGATTATTAGCAAGTGTCTCACAAAGGAGCCAGTTTCGGTGTTTCTTTATATGTTTAATATTGTTTTCTTTTAGAACTCCAAGTAATTCTTCACGCCAAAGTAATTTCGCAATATGAAAAGCCTCTTTATTCAAATTTGCTTTTGCCAATTTTATATCCGAAAATATTATTTCGCCATTAGTTTCTTGACATACTATTAAACCAACCCATTCTGGAATTATTTTTTCCAATTGTGTCACATACTTGGGCTCAGTAACAACATGTAGATAATCTAAAATTTTAGAATACCCTAACAATTGATTTGGCAAGCGTCGTAAAGTGTCAGAGGCGCTTTTTATTTCATATCCATGCAAACTGCAATTTATTACAGCAACATCAATTCTCGATTTAGTTGAAGGAAAACTAAATTCATCAACAATTTTAGAGCTACCATCGTTAGCAAAATGAATTAGTTTAGAATCTTTTAATTTCTGTCGAATATCAATATCCTTCATAAATATTATTTTTTGCAAACCTACAAAGTTTTTTAGTATATAATCTACTACCCAAAACTCAACTGTAAAATTGTATAATCATCCCACCCCTAAACCCGATAGCAGCGAATACCGGCCTCGCGCCTAATGCCTGTGCCGTATAAGCGGATAGCGGGGCTATCGTTTCAAAAAAAACACGGGACAGTGATTTTCAAAATAAGAACCGGGCGCATAAACCCACCCCTGCCTTCGCACACCGGCCTACGCGCCCCCTCCAAGGAGGGGATTTGAGAAAGCCGCTAATCACTTACACCTTTCAGCTTTACCCTTTCAGCTTTCACCTCAAAACTCCCCTTTGCCCTTTGCCCTTTCACCATAACATCGTACTTTTGCCGGGCATGTTAACCCGCAACAAACTATACTTCGCTTCTGATTTTCATTTGGGTACCAATAGCTTTAGCTCCAGTCGCGAGCGGGAGGCCCGTTTGGTGCGCTGGTTCGATAGTATTAAGCATGATGCTGCCGAACTTTTTTTGATGGGCGATGTGTTTGAGTTTTGGTTCGAGTATAAAACGGTAGTACCCAGGGGCTACATCCGCTTTTTGGGTAAACTGGCCGAACTGGCCGACTTAGGCGTAAAGATCTACTTTTTTAAAGGCAACCACGATATGTGGATGTTCGATTACTTTACCAAAGAGCTGGGCGCAACCATTATCAGCAACGAACTGGTGATTGAACGCGGCGGCAAAAAATTCTACCTGCACCATGGCGATGGCGTTGGCCCCGGCGATGACATGTATAAGCTACTGAAAAAAGTATTCCGCAGTCCGCTTTGCCAGTGGCTTTTTGCAAGGCTGCACCCTAATTTAGGGATAGGCATAGCGGGAGGATGGTCGCAGCATAGCAGGGATGGTAATCTTAAAAAAGATTATACCCATGTACACAGCGGGGCGGTAACCTTTGCCAACGATTTGCTTAAAACAACCCATTACGATTATTTTATCTTCGGCCACCATCATCGGCCGGTAGTGATCAACCTGGATAATAACGCCCAATACATTAACCTGGGCGAGTGGTTCAACTTTAACAGTTATGTAGTTTTTGACGGTACCGAAGCGCGGCTGCAATACTTTGAGAAGCCCGATTTAACTTAGCTGTCGCCGGCCTTTATAACACCATAAATATTCCCCGAAAATTCCGTACTTTTGTGCACTTTTTACGGCAGGCTTTTTGCTCCGTATTAACTGAATAATACTATGTTAGATAAATTAGAAGCAATAAATCAACGCTGGAAAACTGTTGAAGGTGAGCTAAGCAGCCCGGATGCCATGGCCGACATGAAGCGTTTTGCCCAGTTGAACAAAGAATATAAAGACCTTGCCAAAATTGTTGATGAGTATAACATATACCGCAACATTATGAGCAATATAGATACCAATAAGGATATACTGGCTACTGAAAAAGACCAGGAGTTCCGCGAAATGGCTAAGGAAGAGCTTGACCTGTTGCTTACCCAGCAGGATGAGATGGAAGAAAAGATCCGCCTGATGCTGATCCCGAAAGATCCGGAAGATGCTAAAAACGCGTTGGTGGAAATTCGTGGTGGTACAGGTGGTGATGAGGCTGCCATTTTTGCAGGCGACCTTTACCGTATGTACATGCGCTACTGCGAAAAACGCGGCTGGAAAACCGAACTGGTTGACTATACCGAAGGTACATCGGGCGGTTACAAAGAGATCGTGTTTAACGTACTGGCCGAGGATGCTTACGGTACGCTGAAATTTGAATCGGGCGTGCACCGTGTACAACGCGTGCCCGATACTGAAACCCAGGGCCGTGTACATACATCTGCCGCGTCGGTAGTGGTACTGCCCGAGGTCGATGAGTTCGATATAGAACTGCATGTAAGCGATATCCGTAAAGATCTGTTCTGCGCGTCGGGACCGGGTGGCCAGTCGGTAAATACTACCTACTCGGCGGTTAGGTTAACGCACTTACCTACCGGTATAGTGGCGCAGTGCCAGGATCAGAAATCGCAATTGAAGAACTACGATAAGGCTTTACAGGTATTACGTTCACGGGTTTACGAAATGGAGCTGCAAAAGCACCTTGAAGAAACCTCTAAAAAACGTAAAACCATGGTTTCTACCGGCGACAGGTCGGCCAAGGTGCGTACCTATAACTATCCGCAGGGCCGTTTAACCGAGCACCGCATAGGCTTAACCATTTACAATTTACCCGAAGTAATGAACGGAGGTATACAGGATATACTGGAATCGTTACAGTTTGCAGAAAATGCCGAAAAATTAAAAGAAGGCACGGTAGCTTAATACTATCGCATTATTTGTCAAAATATTCTCACAATATTTCAACAGGAGCCCTTTTATTAACTTAAAAGGGCTTTTCATTTTAATTTCATAAAGCCCGGCTACCTTCGTTTTCAGATAATGGCAGCAAAGTGCTTTTTACAGGGTGAATAACCCGGCACAAACCGCCACAGTTTTTTAAGTACATCTTAATTTATCTGAAAATGCTGGCAATAAAAACATTAGTAAATAACCATAATAACTTAACCGTTTACAGGCATACTGCCATGTTAATGGGTAATAATTTCGAAATAAGTATAGTAGGCAGCAACCCTGCTTGGGCTGCTGAGCATATTGAAAGCGCTATCAGAGAAATTAACCGCGTTGAAAAACTGCTGAGTACTTTTGGCGACGATAGCAATATCAACCTTATTAACCGTAACGCGGGTGTTGAACCTGTAAAAGTTAATGCCGAAATTTTCAGGCTGGTGCAACGTGCTGTTGAAATATCTGAACTTACTTACGGCGCGTTCGATATTACTTATTCAACAAGCGATAAACCTGCCCGCCCGGTTAACTATAAAAGCATTGTGCTTGATGCCGCTAAACAAACCGTGTTTTTAACACAGCAAGGTATGCGCATCAGCTTCGCGGCTACAAGCAAAGGTTACGCGGCCGATAAGGCTAAGGTAATGTTGCAAATGCAGGGTGTTAGCGGCGGCGTTATCAACGCGGGCGGCGATTTACTTACCTGGGGCTTACAGCCGGATAACGAACCATGGACAATAGGCACTGCCGATCCTGAACAGGAAGGTCGCCCTTATGCCGATATCGAGATCAGCAACATGGCCGTGGCTACTTCGGTAAATACCGATAAATATGCTGTTATTGACAGCAAACGTATCCCCGGCGCTATCGACCCTAAAAACGGCTTTGAAGTGAGCGCTATAAAAAGCGTAAGCATCATTAGCCCAACTGCCGAACTATCAGATGCTATGGCAACTCCTGTTTTAAGCATTGGCATTAATGCAGGCATGTACCTTATTAACCAGTTAAACCAGCTGGCTTGCATCATCATTGACGATCATAACCGCGTTTATACCTCAAAAGGTGTAAGCGTAAGCAAATAGTTTACTCCGCTTTAAAATAAGCGTTACAAATACTTAACCGCCATAGGTAAATTACTTATGGCGGTTAATCATAAAATAACCTCATCAGTCGTTGATTTTATCATAACTTAAACGATATTTGAAATAATTATACTCCCTCCCTCCTGAATGATAAAGTGGTTTACGTATATTATACTGTTACTGGTATTACTGCCATGTTTATCGATTGCTGAAATTAAAAATGGCAGCAAACATTCATTTTTACATGAATATAACATACGTTTGCTTTTTACTCAGCAACTTAGGGGCGATACAATCATCAACAAAAAGACCAAAAAGCAACGCGAAGAAGACGAGAAGAACCAAATTAAGGAGATAGCTAAAGCTAAGCGGCAAACAAAGCCCGAAAAGGTTGATGACGATACTGAAGATAAGAAGAAGAAACGCGAACGCCGCCCGGATGGTATGGAGCGTCCGCCAGAAATTATCAGGCGTAACGGAGGTTGATAATTATTACAGAACCATTTTTTTTACAGATGAAGCATCTTGGCCTATTACTCTTATTAACAACCTTTACCGTTGCAGCTAACGCCGCAGCCGAGCCATCGCTTTTTCTAAAAAATACCGTACGTTTTGCTGCCGACAGCGATACCATCATCCGCAAAAAATCAATATCTGTTGGGGTAAGCTATGGTAACGATGCTATATTTTTTGGTCGTACCGGCCCGGTTAAATACCCTTTTATAACTACCGATGTTATTTATAATGATAAGTCGGGCTTGTTTATTTACGGTTCGGGGCTTAAGGTTTTAGGTTACGATCCGCTGTTTGATGAAATTGACCTGGGTGGCGGATACTTTTATAAGTTCAATAAAAAGTTTTCGGGCTCTATCAGTTATACCCGCTTTATCTTCAATAATTCGGCGCGTATCATTAAATCGTCGGCATCAAACGATATCAACTTTAAAAACTCGTACGATTGGAAGTTTGCCAAAACCAGCGTAGTGGCCGATTTCCTGTTCGGTAAATCGCATGATTTTTTTCTTACACTTAGCCAGTCGAAAATGATTGAGCCCGATTGGAGCATTTTCAGCGATAACGATTACCTCACCATCAACCCATCGTTCAACGTAATTTTCGGTACGCAAAACTTTGTAGATAAATACTCGAACGACAGGTTTTACAGGCTCAACCTAGCAAGCATATACGGCACCAAAGGCCCGCCTAAAGACCAGGACAACGGCCGTTTCGCGGTGCTTAACTATTATATAAAAGTGCCTATAGCTTACAATATGCCGCATTATACCATTGAGGCCGCCTACCGCTACTCAATACCCGTTAATGTGGAAAACATGCTGATGAATAAACACGCATCATTTTTTAATTTAACTTTTTATTATTTGTTTTATTAGGGCTGATGAATGTATTGATAGTAGAGGATGAAAAAGCACTGGCCAGGGAGCTCGAAATATTCCTGACCAATTATAATTATATCTGCGAGATATGCCATACCGGGGCATCGGCATCTGAAAAGATAGCGGTAAACCTGTACGATTTCATCCTGCTCGATCTTGGTTTGCCTGATTATGAGGGGCTGAATCTGCTGAAAGAGGCCAAAACAAATAACCCCGAAGCAGCCTGCATTATCCTTACTGCCCGTGCCGAGATCAGCGACCGTATTACAGGGCTTGATCTGGGCGCTGACGATTACCTGCCAAAGCCATTTTCGCTGCTTGAACTGCAAAGCCGTATGCAGGCCATTACCCGCCGCAAGTTCGGTATTAAGCATAATATTGTTTCGCTGGGCGATTTTTTGATCAACCTTACCGAACGTGTGATCAGCTATGACAACGCGCCCATCAGCACCATTACCAAAAAGGAGTTCGACCTGATCGCGTACCTTATTCTGCATAAAAACCGCACTCTAACCCGTAACCAGTTAAGCGAACATATTTGGGGCAGCGTGGTTAATGATGATTACGACTCTAATTATATTGACGCGCATATCAAAAATATCCGCAAAAAATTAAATGCCTTTGCCCCGCCCAACTGGCTCGAAACCGTGCGGGGCCTGGGTTATAAGATCACCGTAAACCAGTAGCGCCTTGAAGCTGAACACCAAACTCACCCTGTTTAATACCATATCAAAACTGGTAATAGTGGTGTTCTTTGTTGCGTTGCTGCCCACCCTCATCACCAAGATCAACATTAACTATACCGATAGTAAGCTGATCAAACAAAAAGAAAAGGTATTACAAATTGTAAACACCCTTGGCATCGGCAACTACATTACCGATGGCGAAAGCTACGGCAGCTATACCCTTTTAAAAGAAGAATACATCAGTTTGGATGAAGTTGCCCCCGACCAGCGGATGGACACCATACAAAACGAACGCCGTATTGTGGAGGGCGATACCATACAATACCGCATTTTAAGCCACACTTTCCATGTAAATAAAAAGAACTACCTGCTAGAAGTTGGTAAAAGCGTGGACACGCTCGACGATACCAGTGGCCCGTTACAAAACATCGCTTTCCAGGTGTTGGTGAGCATGATCTTGCTGACCATTTTGGCAGATCAGCTATATTCCAACTATGTGCTGCGCCCTTTACGGCTCATTATTAAAACCAAACTGGTGGGCACTAAATTCCCGTCCTTTGGTTCGTACCGAAAGATCAGGACTACTACGGCCGATTTTCAGCACCTCGATATCAGCATCCACCGCATGATTGAAACCCTTGCCGATAAATTTCAGAAAGAGCGCGAATTTATCAGCAATGCCTCGCACGAGTTGATGACGCCGATCTCCATACTGCAATCAAAAATTGAGAATATGGTAGATGAGGAAGGCATTGCCGACGACATGAAAGTGCGCCTGCTGGAGATGCAAAAGATCCTTAACCGTTTAAAGAGCATCACCAAAACGCTCCTGCTGATATCGCAAATTGAGAATGAGCAGTTTATTAAGGAAGATACCATCCCGGTTAAAGATTTGCTGGTAGAGGTTTATGAAGAGATCTCCATCCGCCTCGAACAAAAGAATGTGCAGCTGAATATTGATGTGCCCGATAATTGGGTGCTTTATCATATTAACAAATTCTTGCTGTTCAACCTTTTTTTCAACCTGATTAATAACGCCATCAAGTATAACCACGAAGGTGGCAGCATCACCATCAACGGAACTATGGACAACAAAGGCCTAAGCATTAACATTACCGATACCGGTATAGGCATAAGTGAGGAGGACCTGCCATATATATTTAACCGCTTTAAAAAGCTCAAGCAATCGTTACAGCAGGATAGTTTTGGCCTGGGCCTGCCCATTGTACGTTCCATAGCCGATTTTCACCAGATAAAGATCGAGGTAACGTCTGTAAAAAACGAAGGCAGTGTATTCAAATTGATCATCCCGCGCAATTTAGTGGCGCATTAAAAAGAAGCACTGAAACTAATATGTTGTACTAAAATATAGCCACAATTTCAGCTACGGCTAATTTGTCAGGCATTGGGCTCTTAAAAGTTTATCGTAAATATTAAAAAAATGAAGTGATAGTATTTAATACCCTAAAATAAATACTGAACAGACTTTTAAACCTTTTTGGCATTGGCTTTGTCAATGTAGTAGTATAAATAACCAGATCAGATACATATATCGTTATGAAAACTCTAAGATTGAAAATAGCTACGTATAGCATTGCATTAGCGTCATTAGGCGTAATTTTTTCGGGATGCGATTCTTTGACCAAAACTCAAAAAGGCGCGGCCATTGGTGCAGGTGCCGGTGGTACTTTAGGTGCATTTATAGGTAAAGCGGCAGGTAACACTGCTTTGGGTGCCGTAATTGGTGGTGCCGTGGGTGGTACAGCCGGTGCTTTTATCGGTCGTAAAATGGACAGGCAAGCTGCAGAAATTAAACAAACTGTACCGGGCGCTACCGTAACCCGCGAAGGTGAAGGTATCATTGTAAAATTTGATTCGGGTATTTTGTTCGATGTAGATAAAACAGCTTTAAAATCGGCTGCGCAAACTAACCTGCAAAACTTAGCTACCTCATTAAAAAACAACCCGCAAACCAATATCTCTGTCATCGGTCATACTGATGATACCGGTTCTGACAGCCATAACATGGATCTTTCAGTTAGAAGGGCTCAAGCTGTAAAATCATACATTACATCAAACGGTGTTGAGGGCTCACGCTTAAGCACTGTAGGTAAAGGCGAGGGCGAGCCTATCGGCGATAACAAAACAGTTGAAGGCCGTGCTCAGAACCGCAGGGTAGAGATTGTAATTGTGGCTAACGACGCTTTGAAACAAGAAGCTAAAACACAATCAGGTCAATAATCTTTTTAATCAATACATTGTTAATTGTGAAGCCTTTGCCATTTTGGCAAGGGCTTTTTTGTTATATAACAACCTGCATTTAAATGTTAAATAACTTGCTATAAACTATTATAATAGTAAATTTGTACATGCTCAAAAAATCGGGGATCATACTATTGCTGCTGCTGTACATTGCTACAGTACCCGGCTTTGCCCTGAATTTGCATTATTGCGGTAAAAAGATAGCATCTGTAAAGATAGATCTGCCTGCCAAAAAATGCGGCCCCACCGAGGCCAAAAGCAAAATGAAATGCTGCCAGGATAAGCAGATAGATGTTAAAGTAAAAGATGTACACCAGGCCGAAAAATCGACCTCCATCTTTGCCAAGCTTTTCTCGTTCGATATGCCTGCCCTGCCGTTTGAAGACTTCATCCTCTCATCGCAAAAGGCATTATCACAAAAACTGTTTGACCGTGGCCCTCCCCCGCCCGACAAAGCAGCAAAAGTCCCTGTATTCATCAAGAACTGCAATCTCCGTATCTGATCAGTAATTTTTATTGGCTCAAAATTATTTGCGTGGTTAATGCCATGCGCTTAACTATTTATTCCATTTAAATTTTTACTGATAATGAAAACCCTAAAAATATTTTTAGCCATTATGGCTATCTCTGTTGGCGTGGCCAACGCACAATTCACCAAAGCCGAATTACAAGTTAGCGGCCTTACCTGCTCCATGTGTTCAAGGGCTACCGAAAAAGCCCTGCGTTCGCTCGATTTCATCAGCGATATTAAACCCGACCTTAACCGCAATATCTTTGTGATCACCTTTAAAAAGGATGCCCCTGTAAACTTTGATATGCTCAGCAAAAAGGTAGAAAATGCCGGTTTCGCGGTAAATACCCTAAAAGCGACATTCAACTTTGCCAACACCCAGGTTAGCGATAACATGTTCAATTATTCGGGCAATCACTTCCATTTTGTTAATGCCGATAACAAACAGCTTAATGGCCCGGTAGCTATTACGTTTGTTGACAAAGGCCTTGCATCAACCGCAGTCGCCAAAAAATACATGGGCCATAAACCCGCCATGGGCGATGGTAAAAAGGTGTATTGCGTGGTTATATAAAGAAGCACGCAATTTATCTGCATTATTTATCGGTTTGTTCCGGTGGGTCATGTTGTTAGGTTGGAGATTCGCTTTAATTAACTCACCCCGACTACGCTTCGCTGGTCGACCCTCTCTGCGCAAGCACAAAGAGGGTTGAAAAAATCAAAAATCCTTCTTTGCGCAGCAGAGAAGGTGGTCGAGCGAAGCTAAGACCGGATGAGTAATTATAGTGGATTTTTAACCGATTGACATTTTCCCATAGTGACTACCGATTTGTAGATGCTTATTTACATTTTTTAATGCTCCGTAAGGAGCTATCCATAACTGGTTACCATCCCTCATGAAAAAAATACTATTAGCAAGCCTGTTAATGCTGCTAACCCATATCCTGCATGCGCAGGAACTTTATGTTAATACTGAACCGGCCAGCAATATGGCCACACGATCCTTAGGTATACGGTTAGAGAACCAGGGCTTTTTTAAACCCGATTATAAAAATCGCACTACCCTCGAAGTAATGTACGGCGCCAGCAAAAGTTTGATGGTACATGGCTCCGCTTATGTTTCTGATTATTATCAAAGCAAGCAGCGTTTAGAAGGTGGCAGCGTTTATGCCAAATACCGTTTCCTGTCGGTAGATACCGTTCAACGGCATTTTCGCGGGGCCATTTTTGCCAAAGCATCTACCATTAATAACCCCATTGTTAACCAGGAAATTTCGCTCGAAGGTGATAATACCGGCATACAAACCGGGTTGGTGTTCACTCAATTATTGCACAAACTGGCCATATCGGGTTCTGCGAGTTATTTACGGGCATTTGATAACCGGGGTAATTATCACCTGCCACAGGCAAACGCGGTGAACAGTATTGGTTACACCCTATCTGCCGGTTACCTGCTGCTGCCCAAAACGTATAAGGATTACGACCAAACTAACGTCAACCTTTATGTTGAGCTGCTGGGAAAAAACAATCCCGGTTACGGCCAAAGCTACCTGGATGTAGCCCCATCGGTACAGTTCATCTTTAACAGCATCTTCCGGGTCGATCTATCGTACCGTACACCTATATACAACAGCATGGAAAGAAACAGCAAGAATATGTACCTGGTTAGGCTGGAGTATAATATTTTCGGGCTGTAACCCCCTCGCCCCCTGAAGGGGGAATTAATATATAAGTTAAAAGGGGAAGCGCCAACAAGATGGCGCTTCCCCTTTTAAGCGATTTACTTATTCCCCCTTCAGGGGGTTAGGGGGTAAACTTTTTCTTCGTTTCCGTTATGTGTGCTAAATGGTGCCGGCCATGCCATGAATAGGTGGCCAGCGTTTTTTTGAGTGAGTTGCTCGCGCCGGTTTCGGGGTGAATAAAGGTGCGTTCCCATTCATTTTCGGTAAAGCTTTCAAAGAGGGCTATCATGCGCTGATGGATGCCTTCCAGCATTTTCAGGGATGGCTCAACGGCGAGGCGATAGTCGGGTTGTAATGCCCAATAGGCTTCCTCGTACGGTTTTATGGTGGGGTTATCTTCGGTAAGGGCAAGCTTTATACGGGTGATACTATTCATGTGGCTGTCGGCAACATGGTGTACAACCTGGCGCAATGTCCAGCCGCCGGTGCGGTATGGGGTGTTCAGTTCGTCTTCGCTAAGGCCGATAACCGCCTGGCGCAGCAGGCCGGGCAGCATACGGATATCATTGGTCCATTTGCGTATATCATCAACGGTATAAGATGCAGGCGGGCTAAATTTCCCTATGGGGTAGCGCATTTGCTCGTCGGTAAGTGCCATAAATATATTTTGTGGTTAAGTAAGCTTTTAAGCAATTTAGCGTTTTGTATCTATTATTAAAACCTGATGATAAAAAAGTTACTCCTGCTGTGTTTCCTTCTACAATGTACTATCAGTTATGCCGAAACCATTAAAACCGATGTACTGGTTATTGGCGGCGGCGCGGCGGGCGTGGCGGCAGCCATACAAAGTTCGCGAAGCAACCTGAAAACCATGCTGGTAGAGCAAGGCCCATGGCTTGGCGGCAGCATGACCAGTGGAGGCTTTTGCATACTGGATGCCAATCGTAATGTTAAAACCGGCATCTGGGCCGAGTTTCGCAAGCATGTGGTTAATTTTTATAAAAAAACACCGGGTTATGATACTACTCAAAACGCTGTACTCCGCTTTGAGCCATACACCGGCGCGGCTATCCTGAAAAAGATCACCGATACCGTAAAGCGCCTTACCGTAAAACTAAACACGCCGTTTACCTCTGTAAAAAAAGATGGTACAGGCTGGGAGGTTGAAATTACGGTTGACAATAAACCGGTAACCATAAAAGCCCGCGTACTGATAGATGGTACCGAAACCGCCGACGTTGCCACTATGGCCGGCGCTGTTTTTAGTACAGGAACTGATAGTCGCGCTGCGACGGGTGAAAGCTTAGCGCCCGAAACCGCAACAGACCAAATACAGAACATCAGCTTTTTAGCTATACTGAAAGATAACGGCCGGGCCGCCGACAGAACCATCAAAAAACCCGAAGGCTATAACCCCGAAACATACAGCTGCTTAAAAGGCATCGATATAAAAAAGCTTTTGAACGATAGCAAGATACTGAACGATAAATACCTGCTTAACTGCTGCGCCAACCAATACCCGGTAACGGCAGATGCGCTGAAACCCGAAAACCGAGCCGCTACTTTTGCCAAAGCAAGGCTGCATACCTTAGGCATGGTTTATTATCTGCAAACAGTGCTGGGTTACAAAAATATGAGTTTGGAAGAATACCTAACTGCCGATCACCTGCCATATATGCCTATTATTCGTGAGTATAAAAAGGCGAAGGGCATTATCCAGCTAACACTTAGCGATATTTATACCCCGTATGACAGACCAACAAAATTATACCGCACCGCGATAGCAGTTGCTGATGCACTGCAAACACAGGCCTATGGCGCAAACGGAGCAATAGTTAATTATCCCCCGCTCCCGGCTTATACTATACCTTTGGGTGCTATAGTGGCGGCTAACCAAAGCAACCTGTTGCTAACCGAAAAAGCACTATCAGTAACGCACCTTGTAAATGCATCTACCGCCGACCCGGCCGTTCAAATGACTTTAGGGCAAGGCGTGGGTGCTACTGCCGCTTACCTCGCTTTCTTTAAAACGGATACAAAAAACTTAAACGTTAGAATAATTCAGGGCGAGGTGTTAGATCATAAAGGCTATATATTCCCGCTGGCCGATGTGGCGTTTGACGATCCTTATTTCCGTTCGATACAGCAAATTTGTGTTACCGGTTTACTAAAAGGTATACAGAAGGTGAACGGCAACAGCGCGCAAATTTATTTTGGGCCCGATGCCCCGGTAAACACCGAAGATATAAAGCCCATACTTACTGAAACTTACACCCGCACCTTTTTGTGGTTCAATAAAAACAAAACAGCTGAAAAATTCACACTGGGTAACTTGCTATCGTTCATCTGCGAGATCACGCTGAACGATCCGGAGACTTTCCAGGCCACGCTACAAAAAACCTGGAAAACCAAATACAAATTCAAAACCGACTTTGACGTAAACAGGCCGGTAACCCGCTATGAGTTCGCGGCTTTAACCAACAAATTTTTAAATCCGTTTGCCCGCAAAGTTGATATCACCGGCAGGGTGATCAATTAATAGTACTATTAAATATCCTGTAAAAAATAAGCCGGTGCAAATGACTATTTGCACCGGCTTATTTTAATTACGATAAAAATTATTGTGCTACCGAAGTACGATTAGTGCCTTCAGTAAACGGGCTGCCTGCGGCAGCATGAATAACATTATTTAGTGAAGTATATCCTAATGCAATAGTTAAATCATACACATAACTTAATTTATAATCAGGCTCATCTGAACAGCTCCCCGGCTCAATTATGGCCGCTACTTTTCCGGTTACAACACCATTTTTTAGTACAATATTGGTATATGTTAAAGTTTTACCCTCAACAGTTGCTATGCCTGCATTTATTTTACCTGTTATATCAAAAACATTACCAACGCCTTTTACAAGAAGTACACCATTTATATAACGCAATACTTTGCTGTCATCAACAAATAATAATCCTTTTGCTGTATCATAAAACTTCTCCGGACAGGTAAAATCAGATACGATACTGCCAAAACATTGATCGGGATGCTGCAAACTGGCTTTAGTAACCGGATATTCAGGATTACTTAAAGTCACCATTTTTTGCCCGGCAACCGGCTTAGCTACATATATAGTTTTCTTTAGCCTGTTATCTTTCAAAGGCACTATTACATCCGCAGTGGTTTTGTCAGCTTCAGTGATACTGCCATCGCCGTTAATATCTGCTACTTTTGGCCAACCAATGGCAGGTGTTGGCTGAATACCTGCAGCGGCAACCTCGGTAGCATTAATAAATACACCAAAAATAACATAACCCTCATAAATATTACTTAGGTTGCCTTTACTGGCTTTTATAAAATACTGGCTTTTATACTCAACCGGAATAACAACATGCCCCGCGTCGTCGGCAGTGGCGGTGTACACAGGCTTATCAGTTGTAACTGCCTGCTGGCTATCGTATAATTTAACAGTAGCGCCTCCAACATTGCTTAATGATGTATTTACCGAACTCCAACTGTCGGCATCTTTAACAATAATATCAATACTTGTGCTGCCACCACCATCATCAGGCCCTCCACTTTTACCACAATTTGTAAATTGAGTAATAGTCAGTCCGGCCGCTAAAAATAAGGCTATAGGTTTCTTCATGTTAATAGTTAATTATAAGTCAATTTTTTCAAAAATAAAAAAATAAAAACAACACATAAGGCTAATAATAAAACAATTATTTTCATCGCCCTGCGTAAACATGTTCATCCATCACCACATTATTTTTAATTACCGATTGATTGATGACGCCCTGTTTTTTATACCCGGCCTTTTCAAGTACCCGCATTGATTTTGGATTGCCGCCCAGCACAAAGGCCAGTATATTAATAATGTCCAAATTTTGAAAGGCATAGCCGGTTATCAGCTTTACAGCCTCGGGCATTATGCCTTTACCCCAGTGCTGCTCGGCCAGCCAATAACCTAACAGCGGTGTTTTACGGTATACATCCTGCCGAAAATCGAGCCCGATCACACCGGCTACTTCTCCGTCAACAACTATCGGGAAATTGGTTATCGGGGTTTCATCTTTTTTGAGGCCGATAAAAGTTACCGCGTCGGTAAGCGAATAAGGATACGGGAATCTGTCAAGCAGGCAACCCGATATATTGGGGTTATCCGCATGTTTTTGTAAGGCGACGGCATCATCTGTTTGCCATCTACGTAAAATAAAATTGGTACCGGTAAATATCATGCTATTGTTGTATGGGTATAAAAATAATTAATTGGCTAAATTGCCGCGGTAAAAATCATGAAAAAGATAGCGCTGTTTTTATTGTTATGCTGCATGGGTTGTGCCGAAAAACAGGCCAATCAAACCATACAAATAAGCATGACCAATGACCATAAAACGGCAAAGTTTACCAGCCTTAACGGCGATGTGGCACATGAGATAGAGCGTGATACCACGGTAAACAAATGGCAAAACCTCCTACCGGTTTACCGCATGCCTGCCGATACTGATCTGAAAGATTTTCAGCCGCCACAGCCGGGCGTATATAAACTGGTGCAAAACCAGGTATTTTTCACTCCTGATACAGCCTTTGTAACAGGGCAAACTTATTTTGTACGCTTTTACCGTTACAGCGAGGGCGGCACCAGCTGGGATATGCTGAGCCGCAAAAACAAACCCGGCCAACACCCTTATACCGATTTGATTTTTAAGCCCTAAAGCACTTGAAAAACAGATAAAAATTATTATATTTGCAGTCGAATTAAAAAGAGGGGGCCTTAGCCCCCTCTTTTATTTTACCAATCAAACGGAAAACGGACAATGAATATTGAAAAACGTGTTACCGAGCTGGTTGAGGAGAAAATTGCAGATAAGCCCAACCTGTTCCTGGTTGATATAAAATTTCAGCCGGGTGGCAAACTTATAGTACTGGTTGATGGTGATAACGGCATCGGAATTGATGATTGCGTGCAGATTAGCAAACACGTAGGCTTTCATCTCGAAGAAGAAAACGTGATAGAAACACCCTATAACCTGGAGGTTTCATCACCCGGTATCGATACACCATTAACAACCTTAAGGCAGTACAACAAAAACATTGGGCGGCAATTATCCATTACAACCACCGTTGGTACCAAAAGAGAAGGCAAGCTGATAGCGGCTGATGAAAACACTATCACTATTGAAGAAAAAGTAAAAGAAAAAGGGAAGAAGGCTGAAAATATTGAAAGCGCCATCCCCTTTGATCAAATAACAGAAACAAAAGTTATAATATCATTCAAGTAAAGAAATGAGCAATATTAATTTAATTGATTCTTTTCAGGAATTTAAAGATTTCAAGAACATTGACCGCCCTACCATGATGAGCGTTCTGGAAGATGTTTTCAGAAGCATGATCAGGAAAAAATATGGCACTGATGAGAATTGCGACGTAATTGTGAACACTGATAACGGTGACCTTGAAATATGGCGCACGCGCACAGTTATGGAAGATGGCTTTAGTGAGGATGATGACCTGGAAATAGAACTGGCAGAAGCGCATAAATTTGATGCCGACCTTGAAGTGGGCGACGAATATGTAGAGCTGATCACGCTGGAAAGCTTTGGTCGCCGTGCTATACTTGCCGCGCGCCAAACGCTTGTTTCTAAGATATTAGAACTTGAAAAAGACGAAATATTCAAAAAATATAAAGATAGAGTAGGTGAAATTGTAACAGGCGAAGTTTACCAGGTTTGGAAAAAAGAAACGCTTGTGCTTGACGATGAAGGTAACGAGTTGCTATTACCTAAAACCGAGCAAATACCTGCCGACTACTTTAAAAAAGGCGACAGCGTAAAAGCGGTGGTACATAAAGTGGATATGCTGAACAGCAATCCTAAAATTATCATATCACGTACCGCGCCTGAGTTTTTACAACGTTTGTTTGAATTGGAAGTGCCTGAAATTTTTGATGGCTTAATCACCATTAAAAAAATTGTACGTGAACCCGGCGAAAGGGCCAAAGTTGCGGTTGAATCATACGACGACCGTATTGACCCTGTAGGTGCCTGCGTAGGTATGAAAGGATCACGTATACATGGTATAGTACGCGAGTTAAAGAACGAAAATATTGATGTTATAAACTTTACCAACAATATTCAGTTATATATACAGCGTGCTTTATCACCTGCCAAAATCATGTCTATTAAGTTAGATGATGAGAAGAAAACGGCAGCGGTATACTTAAAGCCAGACCAGGTATCACTGGCCATTGGTCGCGGCGGGCACAATATTAAGCTTGCAGGTAAACTAACCGGTTATGAAATTGATGTTTACCGCGAGGCAGATGAATTGGATGAGGATGTGGATATTGAAGAATTTTCAGATGAGATTGACAGCTGGATTATTGACGAATTTAAACGAGTTGGTTTAGATACCGCAAAATCTGTACTGGGCTTAACAATTGGTGAGCTGGTGAAGCGTACCGACCTTGAAGAGGAAACCATCAAAGAAGTTATGTCAATATTACAAGCCGAGTTTGAATAAAAATGATTAACCGGAATTAAAATCGTATTTTTGCACAACTTATAAGCAGAGAAAAGAGTAATAAATGTCAGAAGACAAATCAATAAAATTATTTAAGGCAGCAAAGGAGCTGAATATAGGAACAGGTACAATTGTCGATTTCCTTGGATCGAAGGGTTATAAAATTGATAAAAACCCGGCGGCTAAGCTTGACGGTGACATGTACGATGCCCTGTTGAAGGAATTTGCTGTTGACAAGATTATTAAGGAAGAAGCCAAACAGATCAGCATCGGCAAGATCAGAAAGGAAGAAACCGTTCAAACGCCTGAAAAACCTGTTGAAAACAGGCGCTCACGCGAGTTTGAGAACGAAGAGATCCTGATCAAGAATGCCGGCCAGTTTGCATCGCCGCAGGTTGAGAAGCCTAAACCGGCCGCAGAGCCTGCGCCCGAAAAAACAGACGACCGTAACGATGCCCTGCCGGGTGTAAAGGTTGTTGGCAAAATTGACCTTAACAATCTTAATGCAAGGCCTGTAGCGCCTGCAGAAAAAGCCCCGGTGGCCGAAGCGCCAAAACCGGAACCTGCACCGGAACCTGTTGTTACCCCGCAGCCTGAACCAAAGGCAGAGGTAAAACAACCAGAGCCTGCACCGGTACCAATACCAGCACCTGTTGTTGTTGAAAAGAAAGAAGTACCGGCCCCGGAACCTCCTAAAGTTGAAGCGCCTAAACCGGTTGAACAACCAAAAGCTGAAGCGCCTAAACCGGAGCCCGTTGCACCAAAAGCCGAAGAGCCGGTTAAACCCGCCGCACCGGCAAATGATGAACCAGATGTAATACGCGCGAGAGCGCAACGCCTTACCGGCCCTAACATTGTAGGTAAAATTACCCTGCCTGTTAACGAGCCTAAGCGTAACCCGGTAGCTTCATCATCAAATACTAACGCAGACCACAAGCGCAAAAGAAAGCGTAAAGATAACCCGGGCGGACCGCAAGGCGGCCAGGGACATAATCCTAACCAGCAACAAGGTCAGGGTCAGCAAGGCGGTCAGGGTGGTCAAGGCCATCCGGGCGGACAAAACCGCGGACCAGGCCAGGGTGGTCAAGGTGGCGGCAACCGTCCCGATTTCAGGAACAACAATAACAACCGCGGTCCGGGTCAGGGTGGTGGTAACCGTCCCGATTTCAGGAACAACCGTAACGCCCCGCCAAGTACCCCGAAAGAGGAACCTACAGAAAAAGATATACAAGACCAGATTAAGGCAACATTGGCCCGCCTTAGTGGTGCAGGTAAATCGGGTAAATTTGCACAGCGTGCAAAATTCCGCCGTCAGAAACGTGATGATGTAGCTGCAAATGCCGAAGAACTGGCAATGGAGCAGGAACTGCAATCAAAGGTACTGAAGGTTACCGAGTTTGTTACCGCTAACGAGCTGGCATCAATGATGGATGTACCTGTTACACAGATCATCTCTACCTGTATGAGCCTGGGTATGTTCGTATCCATCAACCAAAGGCTTGATGCTGAAACTTTAACTATAGTGGCCGACGAGTTTGGTTACCAGATAGAGTTTGTTAAGCCGCAGGATGAAGAAGCCAATCTGGAGGAAGAAGACAATCCGGATGATTTAATACCACGCGCGCCAATCGTAACCATTATGGGTCACGTTGACCACGGTAAAACATCGTTGCTGGATTTTATACGCAAAACCAACGTAATAGGCGGCGAAGCCGGGGGTATTACCCAGCACATTGGCGCTTACGAAGTTACATTACCAGAAAATAAAGGAAAGATCACCTTCCTGGATACACCGGGTCACGAAGCGTTTACCGCTATGCGTGCCAGGGGTGCACAGGTAACCGATATAGTTATTATAGTAATTGCTGCCGACGATAGTGTGATGCCGCAAACCCGCGAGGCCATAAACCACGCGCAAGCCGCAGGTGCCCCTATCATCTTCGCTTTCAACAAAATTGATAAGCCGGGAGCAAATGCCGATAAAGTACGTGAGCAACTATCAGCCATGAATATTTTGGTTGAAGAGTGGGGTGGTAAATACCAAACCCAGGAAATATCAGCAAAAACAGGTTTAAATGTTGAGCTGCTGTTAGAAAAAGTATTGCTTGAAGCCGAATTGCTTGAACTGAAAGCTAACCCTAACAAACGTGCCGTAGGTACCGTTATTGAGGCTGCTTTAGATAAAGGCCGTGGTATTGTTACCACCATATTGGTACAGGCCGGCCGCTTAAAAGTGGGCGATCCGATACTGGCAGGCTGTTACAGCGGTCGTGTTAAGGCGCTTACCAACGAACGCGGTCAGCGTGTAGAATCTGCCGGACCATCAACACCTGTACAGGTATTGGGTATGCAGGGTGCACCTACAGCGGGCGACAGGTTTAACGCGCTTGAAAGCGAAGTGGAGGCACGTGAAATTGCCAACAAACGCTTGCAATTACAACGCGAACAAGGTTTACGTACACAAAAACACATCACACTTGATGAGATCGGCCGTCGTTTGGCAGTTGGTAACTTTAAAGAACTTAACATTATTGTTAAAGGTGACGTGGATGGTTCTATCGAGGCCTTGTCAGATTCATTGCTGAAACTGTCTACCGAGCAAATACAGGTTAACATCATATCAAAAGCCGTTGGTCAGATCTCCGAATCAGACGTATTGCTGGCTTCTGCATCTGATGCGATCATCATCGGTTTCCAGGTACGCCCTTCAGGTGGTGCCCGTAAACTGGCCGAAGCAGAGCAAATTGATATCAGGCTTTACTCAATCATCTACGATGCTATCAACGAGATAAAAGCAGCGATGGAAGGTATGCTTGCACCAACCTTTGAAGAGAAGATTGTTGCTAACGTGGAGATCCGCGAAACATTCAAGATCAGCAAAGTGGGTACAATTGCCGGCTGTATGGTATTGGATGGTAAGATCAACCGTAACAGCAAGATCCGTATCATCCGCGAAGGTGTGGTTATCTACACCGGTGAGCTTGCATCACTTAAACGCTTTAAAGATGACGTTAAGGAGGTGGCAACCGGCTACGAGTGCGGTTTGAACATCCAAAACTTTAACAATATTGAAGTAGGTGACATTGTTGAAGCTTACGAAAATGTTGAAGTAAAACGTAAATTAGCTTAATAATATACGCTAACGATATAGCTAAGGCTTACCCAATGGGTAAGCCTTTTTTGTTTATAATATACTCTTGCCATTGCGGTTTTATTATCCGGGCGACTTTACGAATGACGTATGCCTGTACCCTTTCTCTCCACTGTCATGCTGAGGAACGAAGCATCTATCGCAGATAAGCATGGCGAGAAGATTCTTCACGGCGTTCAGAATGACAGTTTTTTTAACATGTCATGGTAGGTCTCGTTGCTTTCTTCTGCTTGTTGCGGTGTGCTATAATCTACGTCAGTCTGCTCTTGGGCGCAGTGCCCCATTACTTTTGAGGGCAAAAGTAACAAAACCCTTGTCCAGCAAAAGGCTTCTCTGCCGCGCAAGGCCTTCGCTGCAAACCGTGCAGAACTTAGGGCTGGAACTTTTGCCCCATACTTCTCCGCTCATTCCCACCACACATGCAACAAGTTCACTATGCCCGCCTTTGCGCTCTTGGCCTCCACCGTTCTGCCCGCTTTCGCCCGAAGCTGCTTGCTGACGGGTAGGTAATAGCCCTATCCAAAATGTCATTGCGAGAAACGAAGCAATCGCGAACTATACAGGGCGAACACGCATAGCTACGGTATTGCTTCGTTTCTCGCAATGACAAATGTTTTTTATAAGGCTAATTCTTTCTCAAACCGCCCGCCTTTGCGCTCCAGGCCACCAAAGTTCTGCCCGTTTTCGCCCGGAGCTCTTTGTTGACGGAAAATAGAAATAGAATATAATTTATACTTAATGGATTATCTTATTAAAAAACTCAACTACCAACGTTAAGTCGTTTCGATATTCTGCGTAGGGTAATGAGCAGGCAAAGTATAAACGAAGCTACGAAGCCCATTATAGATACTGATATAATTAACTGCGTGTACTCAATATGATTAAACTTTGCAATGTATGATACAGTTACGAATGCTACTTGCATCAAAAAAAGTATAAAAAGCAATTTTCTTGTCTTCATAACATAACAATATTTAAGTAGGTTAATTGGCTCAGTATAAATGGTTAATAAATATAGCAATAATAAAAACTAATAAAATGGATTATCCTTTTTTTTACAGTATACCTACCCCATGCCTCATTTGCAAATACATAACTAACATGGCGCGGCGATTATACCCCTACATTTTGCACTACCCTCCCCTAACTAAACCCGGGAGTAGCGGATACCGGCCCGTGCCTAATGCCTTGTGCGCGTATGAGCGGATCACGGGGCTATCGGTTACGAAGTACCACAGGCATTGATTTTCAAAAAAACAGCACCAGCCCCATTAATAAATAGAATTAATCCGAGGCTTAAATACAGCTAAACAATACGCTTTAAATAAATAATTAAAAAACATTTGTATAATTACGAAACTTTCGTAAATTTACGAATAATTAGTAATTGCTATGGAAAAATTATCACAACAGGAAGAAGAAACCATGCAGGTTATATGGAAACTGGGACAGGGTTTTATAAAAGATATACTGGAAATTATGCCCGAACCTAAACCTCCTTACACTACCCTCGCTTCAACCGTGAAGAACCTGGAGAAAAAAGGATTTGTAAAAGGCGAAAAACTGGCCAACTCATACCGTTATTCGCCCGCTATAAAGGCAGAAGAGTATAAGCAGAAATTTATGAAGGGCTTTGTGAACGATTATTTTAAAAGTTCATATAAAGAGCTGATAGCGTTTTTTGCCAAGGAAGAAAAAATAAGCGCCGACGAACTGAAAGAGATCATTAACATGATTGAAAAGGGCGATAAAAAACAACTATAAAACCTAAACATTATGCCTGCATTAATCACCTATATTTTAAAACTGTCGCTCTGTTTGAGCGCCATTTACCTGTTCTATTACCTGGTATTGCGCCGGTTAACTTTTTATAACTGGAACCGCTGGTACTTGGCTGGTTATTCGCTGCTAAGCTTTGCCATACCGTTCATCAATGTATCGCCTATGGTGCAAAAGGTGGCCTTAAAGGAGGAAGCCATAAATTATATACCTGCCATTCAAAATATAGCCGCCGGTAAACAAACGGGGACTATTGTACAAGATACCGGTCTGCATTTAGATGCCTGGGACATGCTGATGGCTGCCATACTCTTAGGTATCACGGTAATGGCCATCAGGATTGTAATGCAATTGATATCCTTCAACCGGATAAAAAAGCGGGCGGTATTATTGAATGATGATAGCGATACGCCTATTTACCATGTGGACGAGCAGATTATGCCTTTCTCGTTCGGCAAGTCGATATACATTAACCGGGAGATGCACACCGAGCAGGAGCTGGAAGAGATTATTCTGCATGAGTATGTACACGTGGTACAAAAGCACACCATTGATATTTTTATAGGCGAATGCCTGTGCGCGCTCAACTGGTATAATCCTTTCGCCTGGCTGATCAGGCATAGCATTCGCCAAAATCTGGAGTTTATAGCCGATAATGAAGTGCTTAATGCCGGGCTTGATAAAAAGGCTTATCAATACCACCTGCTTAAAGTGGTGGGAATACCCAAATACCGGATTGCAAATCAGTTTAATTTTTCATCCTTAAAAAAACGGATCATGATGATGAACAAAGTAAGAACCGCCAAAATACACCTGCTGAAATTTATGTTCGTGCTGCCCTTGCTGGCAGTGATACTATTAGCCTGCCGCAACAAGCTGAATACTAACGACAATGGCATTAAATACGCCGTTATATTTTACGACTTGGAAACATATAAACCTATACCCGATGTTGAAGTAAAGGGTATTTACAAACCCGTTGACGCATCGTCAGAGGGCGACGGATACATAACTGTACCTTATACTGTAGGTAAAGACAATACTTTACATGTGAGTCTGAAATTTAATAAGCAGGGCTATATTTATGCGGAAAGACGCTTTGCATATCCTTTTAACAAAGAGAAGCCATCTTCTTTAATAGAGCTGATCGGGCTACGTAAAACTGCGAGTAAAAACTGCAAGAGCTGTTATGATTTTTTGGCTACCATGTCGACCGCGATCCATAATGATAGCCTGAATACAGAGGCCTGGGCTTTTTACAAATCGTACAAAGGCTTTAGATCAAAAGCTGTAAAAGTAATGATGAAGAGGGATTCTGCCGAAAAAGCGGATACCATTGTAAAGCAGAAAGCAGTACCGGCTACCCAATTAATTGCCCAGGATTCTGTAATAACGGATAAAACAAAAGGCAGGATAACCTTAGTAGGAAACGCGGTTTACAACAGCGCGGATATCAGGCTGATGGCAAATGTGATCCAAATTGAGGATTCGTTGAAGACACTGAAAAACGCGTTGATCCTGATCAATAATAAAGAAACTACCTTTAACGAATTAAAAAAGATGTCAGCGCAAAAGCTTCAAACAGTATTTATTTTCGGTCCGGCCAAAGCACAACCGGTATTTGGAGAAAGGGGCATTAACGGAGTGGTGGAAGTAAAAACATTCGCCGCAGACAAAAAGGCCGCTGTAAAAACGAACGTTTCGGCCACCCAGAAAGTTTATTCTACTACTGTGCTACGGGCCGATTCCTTAACATGGAAAGCTAATATGAAGACAGCAATTACTTATGGGGCGCTATCCGATAAGACAATCTCTTCTACTGCGCCCCAATACCCAACAAAACTTAACAGTGCTGTTAATAAAAACCCAGGAAAGGACGTGAAAAATACAGTCTTCTTAACTGCCGATTCGCTGCTGTGGAAGACTTCAAACAAAGCGATTGTTTTAACAGGCCACGTAATTCAATACGACAGCCAAAACGAAGCTATTATTAAATTGGACGTTAAGCATGTAAACATCCGTGCATCATTCCTCGTTGTTAACGGCAACGAGGCCGGCGAAAAACCGTACCTGCTTGGTAAGGATATGGCATGGCGCGTTACCCCACTTAATAAAGAATACGCCCAAAACAAATACGGTGAAAAAGCGGGGGATAATCCGATGGAGTTAACGGCTGTAAGGTTAAACTAAGCCTAATTTATTATTATTGTTATTACGAGGCGCAAAGTAATCACCTTGCGTTCTTACACTCTTTTCAAAGATTGTGCTGCAATTAACGTTAGTCTGCTCTTGGGCGCAGGGCCCCATTACTTTTGTCGCCACAAAAGTAACAAAAAGGCTTGTCCAGCAAAAGGCTTCTTTGCCGCACGAGGCCTTCCCCTGCAAAACAGTCAGAACTTGGGCTGGAACTTTTGCCCCAATGCGCTATTCCTGCCCGCATGCAACAAGTTCCTATGCCCGCCTTTGCGCTCATGGCCATCACAGTTCTGCCCGTTTTCGTCCGAAGCTGTTTGCTGACGAAAAAAGCAATATTTAATATATAAAAATTCAAAGCCCTCTCCGTTGAAGAGGGTTGGGTGAGGCAAAACATATAGCAAGGCAATTGCATCTCCAAACTCGCACTACCCTCTCCCAACTAAACCCGGGAATAGCGGATACCGGCCTGTGCTTAATGCCTTGTGCGCGTATGAGCGGATCACGGGGCTATCGGTTACGGAGTATCACAGGCATTGATTTTCGAAAAAACAGTACATTACTCATTCGAATATAAGCCATCATTATTAAGCACGCAGAAACTAATGAAGCAATAATCCCTCTACCCCTGCTTCAGAATATTATCGACAAACACCTGCCAGTGCGGACCGCTGAGGCTGTGGCGGGCGGTTAGGCCTACTATGATGTTACGGATATCGTCGATCAGGTTGCCGTCGGTATTGGGTTGCTCGTTGCGGCCATGTACTGCCGCGCTTACCCGGTTGCGGTAACGTTCTACAATAAAGGTATTGGTGGAGTTATGGCTAAAGAAATGCGCTATTACGCTTCCGGGCTTTTTGGGGTTGGCTACAGGTCGCACGGTTATGGCTACATATTCCGATTCGGCTTCGGCATTATCGTGCTCGCGAAGGGCTTCTACACGTACCCAATCGTAACCGCCGCCGCTGATAGAGCCCGGCCCGGGCATATCGATGTAAATATGATCGCCCTTTTCCACTATCTTATAAGTTTCGCGCCCTTGTGTATCGGTTATGCCAAACTTTGATTCAACCGGACCGGTGAAGGTATGCCAGTTTGATACATCTTTAAGGCGGTCTTTCACCAGTATAAACAAATGGTGCGCTTCGGCTACAGTAGGCAGATCAACATATTGAATTACATCATTATGCTCACCTTCGCGTTGTTCGGGGATGTTTTGATCGGCTATGCTCATATTGCGTTAACAGTTAATGCGCGTAAAGTGTTCGGTATAAATGAAAAACGTTTAAACAACCGGCCTGGCATTTCGCATCAGGAAATGGGTGATGGTCCAGGCCAGGATATAGGCTATACCGCAAAACAAAAAGATGAGGTTATAACCAACCGTTACATTACCCAGCCGGGTATAAATATCCAGCACGTACCCAATCACGATAGGGAACACAAAACCACTGAATGAACCCGCCATACCACCGATACCTGTAACCGAACTGACCGAGCTTTTAGGAAAATGATCGGACATGGAAGTATACAGGTTAGCGCTCCAGGCCTGATGCGCGGCAGCAGCCAGACTGATCAATGCAACAGCCTGCCACATATCGGTACAGAAACGTGCAGAGGCAATGGGCACCACACAAAGCGCGAATATCAGCATAGATACCTTGCGTGCCTTAAACGGCGACCAGCCCTTTTTAATGAGGTACGATGAGAGGTAACCGCCGCCAATACTGCCAACGGTTGTGGCTGTATAAATGATAATGAGCGGCAACGTAGGTTTCTTTAAATCGAGATGGAAGGTT
Source organism: Mucilaginibacter gynuensis (assembly GCF_039541195.1). Classification (NCBI taxonomy): domain Bacteria; kingdom Pseudomonadati; phylum Bacteroidota; class Sphingobacteriia; order Sphingobacteriales; family Sphingobacteriaceae; genus Mucilaginibacter; species Mucilaginibacter gynuensis. The sequence continues at coordinate 97,521 of NZ_BAABFT010000009.1, read as the reverse complement.
TTGCTGAAATAATCGGGCAGCCAGGTTAAAAAGAAATACCATATAGGGTCGGTTAAAAACTTGCCTGTTATAAATGCCCATGTTTGCCTTATGCGGAACAAAGCGCCCCATCCTATTTTTGCATCCGCGGCAGTTTCGGCAACTGCGTCTTCATTGATAAGGGCAAGTTCGGCCGGGTCGAGGTTTTTCTTTTTGGAGGGGATCTCGTAAAAAATGACCCAAAAGATCAACCATACAAAGCCTATTCCCCCGGTGATAATAAAAGCCGCCTGCCAGCCATATAAACCCAATATCAGCGGAATACATATCGGCGCGGCCACAGCGCCAATATTAGCGCCCGAATTAAAGATGCCGGTGGCAAAAGCCCGCTCCCGTTTAGGGAACCACTCGGCCACGCTGCGAATAGCCGACGGGAAATTGCCCGACTCGCCCAAACCCAGCAATCCTCTCGCGGCCATAAAACCATAAGATGTTTTGGCGATAGCATGCAACATGGCGGCCAGGCTCCATACCACGATAGAAATAGTGTAACCTAACTTGGTGCCAATTTTATCGATAAACCTACCCGATATTAATAACCCGGTAGCGTAAAAAAGCTGAAAAAGGCCGTTGATGTAGCCATAAGTGGTGTTATCCCAGCCGAACTCTTTTTCGAGCGTTGGCTTTAAATAGCTTAGTACCTGCCTATCAAGGTAGTTGATAGTGGTAGCAAAAAACAACAAGGCAACTACTACCCATCTGTAGTTACCGGTTTTAGGTGAAGGCATAATTGGTGGTTTACTTACAACTTTGTATTATCTCGCTCACATGTATGGTATCGGTATATAATTGATCGTATAATTTATTTTCTAACACCTGCTTGCTGATGAGCTTACTGCCCATGCCCACAGCACAAACCCCGGCCCTAAACCAGTCGAGGATATTCTCTTTAGTGGTATCAACCCCGCCTGTTGGTATAAACTTTTGACCGGGGAACAGCTCTTTTATACTGCTCAAAAAGCCCGGCCCTAATATATTTGCCGGGAACAGTTTTATAATAGCCGCCTTGTGCTGCTGAGCGGTAAAAATCTCGGTAGGTGTTAAACATCCGGGAATCCATAACATGCCATGTTTATGCGCAAGCTTACCTACTTCCGGGTTAATTACGGGTGCTACAATAAAATCGGCTCCGGCACTAATAAAGGCTTCGGCTTCGGCAAGGGTTTTTATGGTGCCTATCCCTAAATACAGATCGGGCATTTCGGCCTTTTGCGCCTTTTTAAGCTCTTTAAAGTTTTCGAGCGCGCTTTCCCCCCGGTTAGTATATTCAAACACCCTTACCCCTGCTTTATACAACGTACGGGCAATTTGTACGCTTACTTCGGCATCTTCATAAAAATACAGGGGCAGCATGCCCTGCACAATAATGGCATCTACCACATCGGCTTTCTTACTCATAAATTATCGTTTTTTTGATCTGGTCAACAGTTTTATTGGTGGCATCGCTCTCTACAAACAACTTTTGAAAGGCCGACGCGGTAGCGAAAGCCAATGTTTCGGCAGGAGCCCAATCGTTATAAAAACCATAAATAAGCCCGGCCATAAAACAATCGCCGCTGCCTACCTTATCTACAATATGCGAAGTTTCGTATTGGGCCGAATGATACAGTTTATCGCCGGTGTATAATGCCGAATAGTAAGTAATGTCGCTTTTAGCATCAAACCTGAAGGTGTTGGCAACCGCCTTGCATTTAGGGTATAGCGCCATAATTTTTTGTGAAGTATTCAGGGCTTCTTTCAGGTAGATGCTTTGCTGCCCGCTCTCATGAATATCGGGCACTACTTCAATACCCAGCATAGTTTCGGCGGCCCAAATATTACCCATTACGATGTCGCAATAAGGTAATAGTTCCGTCATCACCTCTTGTGGTGTTTTATCGTATTTCCATAACTTCGACCTGTAATTCAAATCGACAGATATGGTGATGTTACGTTTCGAGGCCTCTTGCAAAGCTTCCTTACATACCTCGGCAACGTTATTACTGATGGCCGGGCATATCGCGCTGAAGTTGAACCAGCTTACGCCTTCAAGTACATTATCCCAATCAATCATTCCCGGTTGCAAATTAGCAAAGGCTGAATGTGCACGGTCGTAAATGAGGGCATCGTTCTTCAGGTCCTTCCCTTTGGTTAAAAAGTAGAGGCCTATCTTGTCGCCCGAAAAGAGTACCGGGGTAGTATCGATATTTTTTTGCTGTAAGTAAGTGATGATTTGTGCCGACAGACCATTATCCGGCAACGCTGTAAAATATTTTGATGGCAATCCCCATAAGGCCAATGCGGTGGCTACATTCAATTCGGCACCACCAACAAAAAACGGCAGGTTATTATTTTGCAGCCATTGGCCATCAGCATCAGGAGTTATCCGCAGTAACAATTCGCCAAATGATAAGATAGCGCCTTTATTATCCATTGCTATTGAGGTAGAGGTTAACATTAAATTTGAACGGAAACGGTTGCCCGGTAAATGGTATCATAGGTTTGGTAATTGGTAGCTGCGCGGATCAACAGATCAATCCTCTTTTTCAAATAACGCTCTTTTTGTGCCTAATTCCAAACCCCGTAACTCGGCCAGGCCTTTTAAACGCCCGATAGCCGAATAACCATGATAGGTATTGTACCTAAAATCGTCGAGTATTTTGTGCCCGTGATCCGGTCGCATAGGTATGGCGATATCCGTGCGACCGGCATCTTCCCGTTTCTTTTGTTCGATGATGATATTTTTCATTACCGCGTACATATCAGTATTGCCGCCTAAATGTTCGGCCTCGTAAAAGCTGCCGTCGGCCTCGCGCTGTACATTACGCAGGTGTAAAAAGTGAATATGCGTGCCTAAGCGGTCCACAATGCCGGGCAGATCATTATCGCCTCTTGCCCCTAACGAGCCGCTGCAAAAAGTAATACCATTACTTGGCGACGGACTGGCGTTCACTACATCTTCCAAATCTTTTTCTGTAGATACCACTCTCGGCAAACCCAATATCGGAAACGGCGGATCATCCGGATGGATACACATTTTCACACCCGCTTCCTCAGCATGCGGAACAATAGCTCGCAGAAAGTATTGAAGGTTACTTTTCAACGCCACAGCATCCACATTGGCATACCGTTGCAAGTAGCTGTTAAACTCCGGAATGGTGAGCGTTTTATTAGTGCCGGGCAAACCCGCCAGCAAGTTATTGATCAATTGTTGTTTTTGTTCAGCGGTTATTCCAGCCAGGTAGCCTTTGGCAGCAGCCTGCTGCTCTTTGCTATAATCTTTAAGCGCGCCCTCCCGCTCCAGTATATACAGATCGAACGCGACAAGCGCTTTTGCATCATAGCGCAAGGCCGACGCACCGTTGTTCAGTCGAAAATCAAGATCGGTACGTGTCCAATCCAGCACGGGCATAAAATTGTAGCATATAATGTTGATACCGGCCGATGACAGGTTTTTAATAGTGGCAATATAGTTATTGATGTACCTGTCGCGATCTGAACCGGCTGTTTTAATAGCTTCGTGAATATTCACGCTTTCAACCACATCCCAGGTTAAGCCGGCCTGTTCTATTATTTGCTTACGCTGCAGGATCTCGTCGAGCGGCCATACCTCCCCGCTTGCTATATGATACAGGGCGGTTACAATACCTGTGGCCCCCGTTTGTGTAATAGCCTGCAAAGTAACCGGATCTGCCGGGCCGAACCAGCGAAACGTTTGTTTTAAATTGTTGATCATAGTATATAAAAACAGTTTTTTAAGCTAAAAACCGCCTTGGTTTAAATAATTTGAGGCTAAAATAAGCCATTTTGATATGTGTGGGCATATATTTTCATTTTTTTATAAAATATAATCAACACATAATCAAAGCAGTATAAACTAATTAAAAATTAATTGAACTATTTTACAACCCTCCCCTTGTGGAATAAGAAAACCTGTGTATATTTGCACACCGAAAAACAAAACGGATTTCGGAAAAACGGAGTGGTAGTTCAGCTGGTTAGAATGCCTGCCTGTCACGCAGGAGGTCGCGGGTTCGAGTCCCGTCCATTCCGCCAAAAGGGTGTCAAAACCCATCGAAAGCGCTTAAATCAATGATTTAGGCGCTTTTTTTATGCCATAAGCGCCCGTTTCATACCAATAAAAATGGATCATTCGGTTACCTATTCGGTTACCTATTTAGATTCATTAAATTTGAGGTAACCGAATAGGTTATAATTGATTGATTTTGAATGAATTGCAAAGCAAATCAAAACAGTTCAAAATGTATTTATTCGGTCACTCAAAATTCAATGGTCTATGAAAAATTCTAGAAGTTTTTCGGTCCTTTTCTGGACAAACAAAGCAAAGGCAGATATCAATGGCCTCGTACCCCTTTACGCAAGGGTTACGGTGGATGGCAAACGTGCAGAAATATCCCTCAGGAAGAGATTAAATCTTAAAAAATGGGATGCGCGCACAGGTTTTATGAAAGGCAGCGGTGAAGAAGTGCGCATCACTAATAGGTATATTACTGAAGTAGGCAACGAATTATTCGAGATTTACACTGCGTTCAACCGTAAAGGTGAAATTGTCAGTGCGGACGAAATCAAAAATAAATTTACAGGTCAACCACTAATTGAGATTACTGGTAAAAGCTTATTGGAGATTTTCGATGAACATAATCAGGAGATCGAGAACCTTGTGGGGAGAGACTACGTAAAGGCCACAGTAACTAAATATAAGACTATAAGAAGCAAGGTAAGCGCGTTTATAATAACAAAGTACAAAAAGCCGGACATATTGCTTGAAGAACTTGATTTTACTTTTATAAGTCAATTCGAAAAATTCCTAAAGATACAAGAAGGCATTGAGCACAATACCGCAATGAGTTACATCAAGCGGCTAAAAAGAATACTATCAATTGCTGTCAATAATAAATGGATAGCGCATAATCCATTCTTAGCATTCAAATGTACCACCCGTAAGATAGCGCGATTACATTTATCCGAACTGGAACTGTCTGTGCTTTCATCAAAAGAATTTAGAATAAAGCGATTAGAGGAAGTAAGAGATTGCTTTCTTTTCAGCTGTTACACCGGCTATGCTTTTGTAGATGCCCAAAAGCTGACGCCTGCACATGTCCATCAAAGAAATGACGATGAGTATTGGATCGAGACGAGCCGGACAAAAACCGAGATTGTTGCAAATGTTCCACTATTGCCCCAGGCACTAGCCATTATAAAGAAATACAAAGACAGCGATTGGTGTATTGCTGCTAACAGGTTGCTTCCAATAAAGAGTAACCAGAAAATGAATGCCTATTTGAAAGAAATTGCTGATTTATGCGAGATAAATAAAAATTTGACTACACATGTTGCACGACACACATTTGCAACAACAGTTACATTAGGCAATGATGTACCTATTGAAACCGTAAGCAAGATGCTGGGGCATACCAAAATTACTACAACTCAAATCTATGCCAGAGTTCAGGAAAATAAGATAGGCCGTGATATGGCAGTACTGAAACGAAAATTAATAGATATAGATTCTTAAAAGCCAATTTGTGTACAACAATTAGCTTTTTAGTAGTTTAACTATATGTATGGCGGAAAATGCTTTTTCTCCGTTCTTCCGGGATTTAACAGATGGTTCCCAAATACCCGAAAGGGTTAGTCTACCTTTCCACTACAACAATGCGACTTTTGGCTACATCCGCCTGTTAACCCTTCCTGAACTTTGCAATAATAAAATCAACTAAAATGCAAAGCGAAATTAAAAATTGGACCACATCCCAAATTCCTTTAAGGAACAGCGGTTTAGCTCTAATTACCGGTAGTACGGAAGGTATTGGGTACGAAGATGCAGTAGCCCTGTCTTCATCGGGATGGGATGTAATAATGATGGGGCGTAACGCTCAAAAAGGGGCGGATGCAATCGCTAAGATCAAGCAGGCTAATCCCAAGACAAAAGTAAGTTTCGAGAAGATAGACCTTGCAGATCTGTCTTCAATCAGTGCCTTTGCCTCAAGGATGATTTCAAAAGGGCAAGCCATTGATTTATTAATTAACAATGCCGGTGTAATGACACCACCAAAACGGCTCGAAACTGCCGATGGCTTTGAGCTGCAGTTCGGCACCAACCATATTGGCCACTTTGCACTGACCGCACAGCTTCTTCCATTATTATGTAAGTCACCTTATGCCCGTGTTGTCACTGTTTCCAGTGTAGCAAACCGTGCCGGCAAAATCAATTTTGATGACCTTCAATCAACATCATCCTATAACCCATCCAAAGCATACAGCCAGTCAAAACTGGCTAACCTGATGTTTGCTTTAGAGCTTCAGCGACAAAGTGAAAAGCACCATTGGGGTATTACCAGTATAGCCTCCCATCCGGGTGTTTCCCGTACAAATCTGCTTATTACCGGAGCAGGCAGATGGAGCGGCCCGGGGATCATGAGGACCTTTCTTCCTTTCTTGTTCCAGCCAACTGCACATGGAGCCTTGCCAACATTGTATGCAGCCACTTCTCCGGAGGCTAAAGGAGGGGCTTATTACGGCCCAAACAAAATGACGGAGACAAGGGGATTTCCAGCCATAGCAAAAATACCCTCGCAGGCAGAGGATGAAAATGTTGCCGCAAAATTATGGGAAGTATCTCAGGAACTATCGGGCGTGGATTTCAGTACCAGCCATTTCAGGTTACTATCCGGCTTACAGGAATAGGTAAGTTCCCATATCAACAACTTATTAAATAAGCAAAATGAAACATCTAACGGCTGTATTCGCACTCGTGGTTGTGCTTTCGTCCTGTAATGCCAGGAAAACGGTGTACATCACTAACAAGACGGGCGAAAGCATTACGCTCCAGGTCGATAGCGCTTACATGCATACTTACCCTGCTTTTACCGACTCCCTGAATGGAGTACGGATAGAGCGTAAAAAAGTGTTTGACTATGGCACGGACAAATGGACCGAAAGCGATAAAAGTAACCTGGAAGAGGTGCTAAAGCATACCAAAATCATCAAAGACGGCAACAAAACAGCTGTTGACATGCCTGACAAGACCAAAGTGTCCCATATAAGTTTCAACGTGGAAGAACTTTGGGTAAATATTAAATAACATTAAAAGTAAATGACATGAAAACGATTCAAATCAATGACAAGCTTCCCATGGGTTTAACCATATTGTCGAACGCATTGCCGCCGGTAGGATTTTACCTGTATTACAGGTTTAGTAGAGCATTTCCTAAAAAGGCGCGGACCGCGCTGATCAATGCGATCCTGGGCACTCCAATTGGGTTGATCGGGGGTTACGTATTACAAAATTACGTCCTTAACTAAGATGATCAAGAACGTCATTTCCCTGGTCTTACTGATCGTTTCTGTAGGCTTAAGTTTTAGTCACGGGTGGAATTCATATACTTATAAGAAGAACCCTGAATCATTAAAGATGATGTCCCAGTTGGGTTTGGCGGAATGGACGATGCCTGTATTTGGCATCTGTGCTGTATTGGTTGGATTGCTGCTGCTGATACCCAAGACATTTTTCAGCGGCAACCTGCTCAATGCCTTATCGGTTGTGTTCATTATGGCACTTGCCCTGCATGCCGGAAATTATAAAATGGCATTGATAGAGATTCCATTTTTAGCAATTCCCCTGATCTTGATCTGGATAAAGTATCCTTTTATAAAATAACTTCAAAATCAATCAAACAATAATGTTCATATATAAGATGTTACCGGCCGGACAACTCACGCAAACAGCCCTTCGTAGTTTGAAAAGCATAATCGTGATAATGGGTTTATTCTTCCCCTTACTTGCAAGCGCACAAGGTCAAAACGACACGTTGGATACCATTCAAAAGCAAACGCCTCAAAACCGTTCAGCTGAATTTACAGACCGGCCCTTTTTAAAGGTCGACTACAAACAATTCGGCAACTACAATTTTACGCCTGCGCTTAAGGACCAAAATGACCAGCAGGATGGAAAAATCACAAATTGGTCTGTTTTAAGCATTGGTACCAATATTGACCTGGTAAACAAACGCCGCTGGCAATTACAGGCTACCGGAATGTACCGCTACCTATCTGTTGAAGAAGACTTTTCATTGCGACAAGGAGTCAATTCACTGGAAAGTTTTCAGGGCGACCACCATTACCATACAGAAGGCCTGACTTTCAATTACTTTTCCAGGTTATTTGGGATAACAGCAGTATATTCTACGAGCGTATTCCTGGATGGGGGCGACAAAAGTATAGAACGGGTACGTGGAATGGCTTCCGGTATCCTCGTCCTTAAAGCGGATGAAAAAACAAGAATGAGTGTTGGTTTGCTGGCAACCGCAGACCCTGCCGCATTGGTACCGGTCATGCCCATCTTTTTATACAACAACAAACTTAGCAGCAGGACTACCTTAGACCTGATGCTTCCCCGATATGCCTATTTGCGGACAGGTATTTCAAAAAATGGCAGGCTGTCAGCAGGTTTCGACTTTGATCAGCAAACATTTTTCCTTCATGATTTTAATGGAACCAATAAAACCTACCAGTACAGCCAGGTAGATGCTAATGCAGGGTTGGTCTACGAACATTTGCTACCGGCCCATCTTATGCTTACGATGTCTGCCGGGTACAGAGCTGCGCCATTTGTTCGTATTTTTGAAAAAGACAGGACTTTTTCAGATTACACCTGGTCGGTCAAAGCGGATCCGGCACCGTATGCAAGTGTGGGTATCTCATTCAACCCGTTTTCAAAAGGCAAGTAAGCCATGCGATTAATAAATGTACGCAATGAAAAATAAAGAATTACACAGGATAAAAACCATAACCGAGTTGCACAGGCTTGGGGGCTATGATAAACCGCAACACCCGCTCGTCAGTATTATAAATCTTGAAGGTTTAGAGAACAGGACCGATATTACTGCGGTCATATTTGATTTTTACGTGATATCTATGAAGCGTGGCTGTGATAAACTTTTTTATGGCCAACAGAAATATGATTTTGATGAAGGTGTGATGGCTTTCCTTGCCCCGGGGCAAATACTGCGCGGCGAAGACGACGGCGTGCCACACGATTTAATCGGTTGGATGTTGTTCATCCATCCTGACTTCTTGTGGAATACACCATTGGCAAAAAAAATTAAGAAGTACGAATATTTTGACTACAACACCTGTGAGGCTTTATTTCTTTCCGACAGGGAAGAAGCGATCATCAACGGCATTGTTGACAACATCCAGATAGAGTATAGCTCCAATATTGATAAGTTTAGCCAGGATATTATTATCTCACACCTTGAAACGCTGCTGAACTACGCCGAACGCTTTTACCAGCGCCAGTTCATTACCCGCAAAATAACGAACCATAAAATACTCACCCGCCTTGAGGACGTACTCTCAGACTGCATCAATAGTGAAGACCTGCTCACTAAGGGATTGCCAAGCGTTCTCGATATTGCTTATATGCTGAATATCTCATCAAAGTATTTAAGCAGTGTGCTAAAACAGCTTACGGGCCAGACCACGCAGCAGTTAATTCATGAAAAATTAATAGAAAAAGCGAAAGAAAAGCTTTCTACCTCCGATTTGACGGTTAGTGAGATCGCATACCAGCTTGGATTCGAACACCCTCAATCCTTTAGCAAGCTATTTAAAAGCAAGACCAATCAAAGCCCTTTGGATTTCAGGCAGTCCTTCAACTGATGTGATTATAAATTACAGGTATGGTTGTAAGAGGTTTGGATCATGAGTTAATGCCGGGCACCTCTACCTATCCAACGCCGTCACTTAGATTGCCCAACAAAAGACCATAATTGGTTTAGGGACGGCCGGATAAATTGAAACAGACTTACCTTGTATCACCACTTTACGAAACACCCCATTTCCTATCAGGACAATCTTGGACGATAACTTTAACGATATTCTGGACGACATCAAGATAGTATAACTAAATGGCATCCCTTTGGCCGGGCTTTCCGCTATTATCTTTCTTTTCAAGAAAAGGATACCCGCTGCAATCCCTGATGCGGCAAACCAGAGGCATGGCACGATGGAATTTTGTAATTTGCAGTTATAAAAGTCATGATAGCTGTTTTTTTACCAAATGGTAAATGCAATGCCCTCAATAAACCTGAAATTTGGCCTATGGAAGCTTTTATCAATTACATCCTACAGTTCGGAAATCTCAATAAACAGCAAACGGACTTCATTTTAAGCAAAGCGAAAACGCTGGAACTTCCTAAGGAGGAATATTTTTCGGAAGCCGGAAAGATACCAAGGTACGTCGGATTTCTTCTTGAAGGGGTTGTCCGCTTCTGTTACTATAACAATAAAGGCGAAGAGATTACGCATTCATTTATAGACGAGAACAATTTTGTATCTGACCAGCAACGGTTTGAGGCACAAATGGTAGCCTCCGAGTACATTCAGGCAGTTACCCATTGTCAATTCCTTGTTTTTTCCAAGAAAGACTGGGACGAAATGGGCAATACCGTTTTGGGCTGGAAAGATATTGAGCACCTGATCTTAAAGAATTGCCTGTTAAAAACAATTGAGCGACGAAGCCCATTGGTCTCGGAAGATGCCACCACCCGGTATTTATCGTTTATCGGACAGTTTCCCGGTCTTCTCAACCGCGTCCCACTTTCCCATATTGCGTCCTACCTTGGGATAACCCAACAGTCACTGAGCCGGATAAGAAAAAATATCCGTTAAGGGGGCTTTTTACCAAATGGTAAATGGTTTCATTTTATAGTTACCAAACTTTGCATCATTATTTTAAAAAACAAGAAAATGAGCAAAAAAGTAGTTTTGATAACAGGAACAAATAGTGGCTTCGGCTGGCTGACCGCGCATAGCGTTGCTGCATTAGGCCACCAGGTTTACGCTACCATGAGAGATACCCAGGGTAAGAATTTGGAAAAAGCCCAGGCCCTTTCTGCTGTAGCAAATGTTACGGTTCTGGATGTAACGCTGACTGACGACGAAAGTGTGAAGCAGGCGGTTGAGCGCATTATAGCGAAAGAAGGCACTATTGATGTGCTGGTGAACAACGCCGGTTACGCGATGACTGGGGTGGCCGAGAGCTTTACCACGGCCGATGTGCACACTACCTTTGATATCAACGTTTATGCCCCCTGGCGGCTGATCAAACAGGTGCTGCCCAACATGCGCAAACAGGCCGATGGACTGATTATTAATGTGACCAGCGGCTTTGGTCGCGTATCCTTCCCGTTCGCTACCATTTATGCGGCCTCCAAGTTTGCACTGGAAGGGATTAGTGAGGGCCTGCATTACGAGGTGAAACGTTTGGGCATAGATGTGGCTATCGTGGAGCCGGGTGCTTTCCCTACTGAAATGCAGCAAAAGAACAACCCCGCGTCCGATCAGGGCGTCTTTGAGGGGTACGGCGCAGTTGCAGATATACCCAACAAAATGGTAGCCGCCCTAACTGCGGAGATGCAGGCTAAAAACCCTAACCCGCAGGATGTTGCCGATGCCATCGTGAGTTTGATCGGTGCCGAAAAAGGCAAAAGGCCGTTAAGGACCGTTGTGGACCCGATAACAGGGGAATATATCCAGGCGGCCAACCGGGCTGTAAGTGAGCAATTCGGTAAAGGCCTGACGGTGTTTGGTATGGGCGAACTATTAGCATAAGACATTCAATTGACTTGTTACAGACAGTTAAGGCGGCAATGGTTCATATCCATTGCCGCTTTTATTTATCAAAGTGGTTCGGCAACCTAAACGCGCCGGTCAATTTCACCAATTGATAATCATCCTTCATAAAATTTACTCTAAGCAATCCAGGCGTTATTATCAATTTATAGTTAGAGTTAATTACATGCTATAATCCAACGAGAGGCCCTGTATACTCCCTATATCTCGTCAATATGCTAAAACATATATTTTCTGATGTTCGTAATCCCAAACCGTTTTATATTCCGACAAAAATCGGTAAGCGAAAGTCAAAAAATTGTCCTCGGTTATGCCCAGAGCCTTCCTGACGTGGCTGTTGTCATCCCCGGATTCTTTGTAGATACCTATTTGATCGATAGTGAATTGAGGGTCTATACTCACATTGTATAAAGAAACTAATTCATCATCGTAGCCATCTTTACCATAATCTTTCAGTTTTTTTTTCTTAAGCTTTTGAGCATCCTTTACGGTAATTTCTAATCCTCCATAGGAACCTCCCGTATCAAAAGATGCGAGCATTTCAACATTGTCCACTTTTACTTTGATCATGGGATGATTTTAAAGCCTTCTTGTTTCGAACTGTAAAACAGCTAATACTTTTTCTCCCACCAGAAAATCTTTTGATGATTCTCTTTCCGAAGTGTTTTTGTAAAAAGTAATTTGCCGCTTGGTGTAATCCAGTTTAAAAAGATATCCCTTGAAAAAATCATGGCCTATATATCCTATGCAATCGGGGGTAATATTATTTTGTAAAAAATCGTAATTAGCACTGGGGATTCGTTTTAAGTTCTGAAAACGCAACCCGTTTACCAGCTTTACCTCCTCAATAGTATCATTAATATACTTTTTAAACTTTTGACCGCTCGCAACCTGCCCGTTACCCACCTCCTTTTGAAAGGAGAGCGGGATTATATTATTATTGATATCCAAGGCATTCTGATTGCCGGTGTCAAACATCAGTTTACCCTTAACGCCATTAATTTCCCCCGAAATAAATGGGTAAGTGTTAATGATGGAAATAGGAAGCGAAATGCTATCCCCTGTTAATCCGAACTGGTCCTGAATTTTAGCACCATCTATATGCTGCGCCAATAAAGTACCGGAAATCATCAGGCTTGCCAGTGTATAAATCATTTTAATCATCAGCGATTTTTTTGATAGCTACATAGTTAATAAAATACGTAGGACGGTTAAAACTTACATAGTGCCATGCGGCTGGCTATTTTTCTATCGAATTCATATTGGCTTCATCATACCGCTGGCCAGCGGCAGGTGCAAGTTGATTTAGCTTTTCGATGTGGGCTTGGCTAAGTTCCAGGTTGTCAGCTCCCGCATTTTCTTCTAGGCGTTCCGTGCGCTTTGTTCCCGGAATGGGCGTGATATCATCACCTTGTGCCAGTAGCCATGCAAGGGCGACCTGGCCTGGCTTTGCATTCAGCTGGTCAGCAATGGCTTCCACTTCCCGCACGATCTGCAAGTTTTTTGAAAAGTTCTCAGCACTAAAACGCGGATTGGTTTTACGCCAGTCGTCATCGGCAATCTGTTCCAAAGATTTAATTTGACCCGTAAGGAAACCACGGCCCAAAGGCGAATAAGGCACCAGGCCGATACCAAGCTGGCGCAACAACGGCAATATTTCACGCTCCGGATCACGTGCCCACAATGAGTACTCACTTTGCAGCGCTGTAATGGGATGCACTGCATGAGCCCTTTGAATGGTAGCGGCACCCGCCTCCGAAAGGCCTATATGCCGTATCTTACCCTCTTTGACCAATTGGGAAAGCGTACCAACTGTGTCTTCAATGGGTGTATTTGGGTCAACCCTATGCTGATAATAAAGATCGATATAATCAGTCTGCAAGCGCCTGAGTGAACCCTCTACGGCTACGCGGATATTATCGGGATTGCTGTCCATGGCGTTAATGCCGCCATTGCGATGCGAGATTACACCGAATTTGGTAGCCATTACCACCTGGTCCCGTTTGCCCTTCAGGGCTTTGCCGACCAGTTCTTCGTTGGTGTAAGGCCCATATACTTCGGCAGTGTCAATCAGGGTCACGCCCAGCTCAATCGCTCTATGAATGGTCTTTATGGATTCCGCTTCGTTGCCTTCACCCATGGTATAATAGGCAGACATGCCCATGGCACCCAGGCCGATACGGCCAACTTCAAGTGCTCCCAGTTTACTATGTTTCATGCTCTTAATTGATAATTGTTATAGTAAAGTTTGCATTTTTTAATATTAGCGTCGCAAAACTTATTTAAAAGGTCAGTTTGGTAAGCCATTCTGCGGTTTCCGGATCACGGTGGTCAAAGAAGACGCTTTTGCCGGTGTCCAGTGTTGCGATCGCATTCAAATCTTCCTGGCTCAGTTCGAAATCCCAAATATTAAAGTTTTCGATCATACGTTCATCACGCACCGATTTGGGAATAACACAAATGCCTTGCTGTACGAGCCAGCGCAGGGTAACCTGCGGGACTGATTTACTGTACTTCTGGCCAATGCGGGTCAATATCTCATTACTGAAAATTTCATTTTTCCCTTCAGCGAAAGATGCCCAGGATTGCGTGACGATATTTTTCTTCTTCAACAGTTCATGCTCAGTAGCCCTTTGATAAAATGGATTGATCTCAATCTGATTCACGGCCGGGACAATCTCATTATGTGCGATCAGGTCTACCAAGCGGTCGGGGAAAAAGTTGCTGATCCCAATGGCTCTGATTTTGCCTTCCTTGTATAATTCTTCCATCGCACGCCATGACCCGTAGTAATCGCCCATGGACTGGTGGAGAAGGTAAAGGTCGACGTATTCGAGTTGTAGCTCGTCCAGCGACTTTTGAAACGCTACTTTGGTTTTCTCATAACCGGCATCCTGCACCCAAAGCTTGGTGGTAATGAAAAGTTCTTTCCTGGGGACGCCGCTTTTTATGATAGCATTGCCTACGGCTGATTCATTTTGGTAAAGAGAGGCCGTATCAATCAGTCGGTAACCTGCTTTTATGGCACTTAGTACCGTCTGTTCACATTCGTTCAGGTCAGGTATCTGGAAAACGCCCAGACCTACCATCGGCATCTCGATGCCGTTATTTAATTTGATTGTTTGCATATTGATATATATGAATTTTTAATTATTCAGGTATTATTGAGAGATATCCTTCACGATCCAGCGGGTCTCCATACGATTTGATGCGAATAAGCCTTCCAATGCGCTATTTAACCGTTTAATGTGATCCTGCTTAAGCTGCACCTCATGGTCTGCCACAGTTTGCCAGCCTTCAATAAGGACGAACTTGTTTGGATCATCTGCATACGCATAGAGGTTAAATTCGAGGTTTCCGTGCGCGCCGCGCGAGAATGATGCAGCTGCGGCCATGGCATCGATGAATGCTGCTCGCTTTCCTGGTTTGACATCGAATAGCACGATGACATGGCGGGAGTTGTTAGGGTAGTCAGCGGCCTTGGCCGTTATGGCGCGTAGCCTGTCCACCAGCAGTAGTGAAATAGATCTTGCTTCTCCTTTTAATGATTGCTGGATAACACTAATGGCATTTTTAAAATAGCCCTGTTCTTTATGGTAGTTATGTCCCGCCTTATCTTTAAACCGTTCAAACCATATGGGCTGCAACCTGCCGTCTTCGGGCTGGTACAGACTAAAGGAAATGTTACGCGCTTCCCGGCGCGAATACCTGATGTTATTTTGTACGGCTTGAACGAAGTTGGGCCATTGCTCTTTTTTAACGTCGCCGAAAAAACCTATTTCCTGGAAGGTTTCTGTCTCTATATAATTGTTTCGGATCTTCGTTTTTTCCATCTGATGCGATTGTTGGTTACTGTGGGTACATGATAGCACCATTAGTGCGAGGGAAGTAAATACTATGAAGCGTTTCACGAACGGAGCCGAGTGCAATGCTATTGCGCTTTGATATGCGTATTTTTTCATAATTATATTAAACCTATCGTTTCAAAATAAGGCAAAAAAATTAGTTGTTAATTGAGCCTATTAAAATTTCTGCTGTCTGTTTGGTTAACGCTGCATCGTTAAAAAGAATCTGCGTGTTGTAAATCGAGACCAGAC
The DNA here is from genome assembly GCF_039541195.1 of Mucilaginibacter gynuensis. Lineage (NCBI taxonomy): Bacteria > Pseudomonadati > Bacteroidota > Sphingobacteriia > Sphingobacteriales > Sphingobacteriaceae > Mucilaginibacter > Mucilaginibacter gynuensis. The sequence goes on along the minus strand of NZ_BAABFT010000009.1, from coordinate 81,748 downwards.
CGGATACTAAATAGTGCGCAAGGGCGCGTGGCTCTTTGGATGATTTAAGTGAGCCATCTGCTTTAGCCTGGTTCAACAATTGCTCGAACAGGTCAACGGCTTTAAGCGTCTGCTTTCTTAGAATACTACTTACTTCTGTATCCGTCGTTGCCAGTTCAAATACGGAGTTGGTGAACAGGCAGTTGGTATCCTTTATAGCTGAAACGGTCACAGATAGGATAATATGACGGATAGCCTCTAAAGGCTTTTTACTTTTCTTTGCCGCATGGCTGTACTGCTTGTCCTTTTGCTGGATGTAATTGCCCAGTGACTTTATAAAAAGCTCATGTTTATTGCCGTACGCCAGGTACAAACTGCTCCGGTTGATCGCCAAAGTGTCCACCAGGTCATTCATCGTAGTCGCATTATAACCCTTCTTCCAAAAGAGGTCCCTTGCCGTCACCAGCTTCTCATCGTAATCAAATTCCTTGTTTCTTGGCATGGAGCAAAGATAGTTATATTAAACCTAACGTTCCAAATTAAATTCGTTTTTTTTAAAGGTGAAGAAGTGCGCATCACTAACAGGTATATTACTGAAGTAAGCAACGAATTATTCGAGATTTACACTGCGTTCAACCGTAAAGGTGAAATTGTCAGTGCGGACGAAATCAAAAATAAATTTACAGGTCAACCACTAATTGAGATTACTGGTAAAAGCTTATTGGAGATTTTCGATGAACATAATCAGGAGATCGAGAACCTTGTGGGGAGAGACTACGTAAAGGCCACAGTAACTAAATATAAGACTATAAGAAGCAAGGTAAGCGCGTTTATAATAACAAAGTACAAAAAGCCGGACATATTGCTTGAAGAACTTGATTTTACTTTTATAAGTCAATTCGAAAAATTCCTAAAGATACAAGAAGGCATTGAGCACAATACCGCAATGAGTTACATCAAGCGGCTAAAAAGAATACTATCAATTGCTGTCAATAATAAATGGATAGCGCATAATCCATTCTTAGCGTTCAAGTGTACCACCCGTAAGATAGCGCGATCGCATTTATCAGAACTAGAACTGTCGGTGCTTACATCAAAGGACTTTAAAATAAAGCGATTAGAGGAAGTCAGAGATTGTTTTCTTTTCAGTTGTTACACCGGCTATGCTTTTGTAGATGCCCAAAAGCTGACGCCTGAAAATGTCCATCAAAGAAATGATAATGAGTACTGGATAGAGACAAACCGAACAAAAACCGAGATTGTTGCAAATGTCCCACTATTACCCCAGGCACTGGCCATTATAAAGAAATAAAAAAATAGCGAGCATTGTATTGCTGCAAACAAATTGCTGCCGATTAAGAGCAATCAGAAAATGAATGCTTATTTAAAAGAAATTGCTGATTTATGCGAGATCGATAAAAATTTGACTACACATATTGCACGGCACACATTTGCAACAACAGTTACATTAGGCAATGATGTGCCTATTGAAACCGTTAGCAAGATGCTGGGGGATACCAAAATTACCACAACTCAGATCTATGCCAGAGTTCAAGAAAAAAAGATTAGCCGGGATATGGCAGTGTTAAAACGAAAATCAATAGATATGGAGTCTTAAAAGACGCGCAGTGACTAAGAGGCCGCATTTATTGATTGAAGTATCGTTGAGGCTGCGAGCGAAAGGTAACTCGTTTTGGACGGAACCGTGTCGACTTAGTATTACACCCTTACATTCAGCAAGTTGTATTCTTTAAATCATATTTTAACTATAGTGTTAACCGAATAATTTACTTCGAATCAATAGAATTATATTCTCATCAATATTATCGAATTTTATAAAAGAATTAAGTTTATTTTATCCATCATTAGATATTTCAACAACCAATACAGTGAATAGAATTTAATTATTTCTTCAAGAGTTAAGATCGATAATCTTAGATTTTTGGTTTCATTCAGCGCCGCCGGCAACCCCTATTGATGGTCTATGCAACAGTTAAAGATGCTGGCGAAGGATATTCGTAACGACGAAATCGAGCTAAAAACTAAAGCTGACTAAACCTCATCGTTGCGATATAGATGATTTACCGAATAATATGAAGTTTTTTAAGATGTCATTTTTAAACTTACTAAGGCGCTCCTGATGGTCCATAAATTCTGCAATGACCTCCGAAGCATGGAGTCCGGCAGCCGGGACATGCTTCGTCATCGCTTTATACTTGGTCGCCTTGTGATCAGGATCCATCAGCCTGATAAAATAATTACCCAGCCAACCTCTTTTGACGTTAACTGATGAGCCCCCCGGGTCTTTAGCTATAGTTGTAGTGATCAATGGCAAATAGTGCCGGTGGTAAGTGTTAAGATGTTCCAGGCATTGCGTCATGCTCCAACCGCCATCAGCTGATGGCCGATCGAGCGTATCGATCGAAAGGTTTTGATAGACCGATATGGCCTGGCGCAGAGGTTGTTCGGCCAGTTCATGCAGCTGATCAAAGAACCTGGTCCGGTCTAATTCTTTTTGATGATCCATAGGACAAAATTGCGATCATAAAAGCGAATAAATGTTGGTATTTACCATCATTATCAAATAATGGCTCTATTGATCAGTTTGCTGAAATTGGTTGCGTCAATACCTAAATAGTTGGCCAGGTATTTATGAGGTATCTGCTGAAGGATATGAGGACTACGGGATATTAGTGTTCGGAATTTTTCCTCCGAACTAAAGCATTGCAGTTCCACCATTCTTTGTAAAAGCCCGCTGATCGTAGCGGCCAGGGAAACCTGTATAAAGTTGTCTATCGCCCGACTCGAGCTCTGCAGCAGCCTGATCTCTGAAAATGGGGCGTACAAAAATTCCGACCGGCTCAGCGTTTCATAAAAATATTTCGAAGGCCGGTCTTCCAGCATCGCATCCAGTACGCCGCCGAACGATGGCGCATAGGTAAATACCAGGGTCGCTTAGCGTCCTTTTTCATCAAAGTATAGACACGCTGCACGCCACTTAGCACAAAGTAGAGATGTTTTTCACGTTCACCGGCGGCCGTCAGGATCTCCTTACGTTTGGCACTTCTCGGTTTCCATAGGCCGGCGAATTGTGACAGATCATCATCCGGCAAGGGTGACATGGCGCTGATGAATGCCTTGAGTTGTTGTAGCTGATCCTGCATCACCCAAATCTAATGATAAGAAACAGTAATTGGTCAGCCATTCACTTTATCCTGCCCTTGATTCTGAATATCTTTCAAAGAGGCACTTTTTAAGTATGTTTGGTGAAGAACTATATTTAGCTATGAAAATCAGATCGCTGATCATCTTTTTACTCTTTATATCTCATCTACTAAACGCTGAAAGCAAGCACCTAACACGCGTTGTTCCTTTTAGAGATGACAAGTCAACAATGGTGCTCAGGTCGCCGGATAAAGCACTACAATTAACACTTGGTCTCGGCCCGCAGGGTGAGGTAAATTATACGTTTTCGGCCCATTCAAAAACGTTATTAGCGAACTCCGAAATGGGTTTGAGCGGTCTTGGCAAGGCTGCGAAGGTCAACTTTTCCCGCCGCTCCGTGCGGTCGGTCTGGACACCGGTATGGGGGAAAAGAGCTTCGGTACCCGACCGCTACAATGAACTTACCCTGGATATGAAAGTTTTTAAGATCATCGCCAGAGCCTACAACGACGGCGTTGCTTTCAGATATGAGTTCCCTAAAGAAAAAGCGATAAATGATCTCACGCAATTCAATTTCAAAGGGAACTACACCGCCTGGTATTATAACGGCGAACGGGCTAACATCGGTCCGGAAAAATTAGCGGACTGTGACGGTACACGGTTACCGGTGATGACCGTCAAGGCAGATGATAGCAGTTATCTCGCTGTTCATGAAGCTGATCTGTCATGGGGGGAGCCGCTAGTCTTACGGTCCAGAAAGAACGAGACCCTGTTCACGATCGCCTCAAAGCCCAGCAGTTCGTGGAAAGTGATCATGTATGGTACCCGTCCCGGCGACCTCGTCGATTCGCATCTGCTGGAGTTATTGAACCCGGAACCTTCAAAGGACCTTGACTTTTCCTGGGTAAAGCCAGGCGTTGCCGTTTGGGACTGGCGCATCGCCGGTGCGCAGATCGATAGTTTCAAATACGACATGTCGCTCCCTTCCTGGAAAAGAATGGTGGACTTTGCCGCGGCCAACAATATGCGGTACCTCGCGCTGGATGCCGATTGGTACGGCCCCGAATTCGGGAAAGATTCCGATCCGCTCAAAGGTGGTAAGGTCGCCCAGGTACACGAGATCATCAGCTATGGCAAGACCCGGAATGTCGGCATCTGGCTATATTTGAATGATGTCGGTGGCCGGAGGTTCCCGATCGAGCAGACCTTGAAACAATATGGTGACTGGGGTGCTGCCGGGATCAAATATGGTTTCATGTCAGGCAGCCCGGCGGAAAAGAACGTGCGCACCCGTATGATCACCGAATTGTGCGCAAAGAACCGGTTGCTATGCGACTTTCATGATGGCCCGGTACATCCTTACGGCCAGATGCGGACCTTTCCGAATGCCGTCACAAGGGAGTATTGCCAGGCACAACTGGATGGTGCCACCGTACTGGAGCCTAAAACCTTCGTTACTTCCGTATTCGTGAACATGCTCGCCGGCCCGCTGGATATGAACAATGGCTTGGCGGACCTGAGCCAGAAAGGAAGAACCCATGCGCCGGCCTATGCGACAAATACGACCCTGGTCGCGGAGGCCGCCCGGACCCTGATCACTTTTTCCGGCGTGACGGTCATACCTGATATCCCCGAGCATTATCAAAAGCACCCGGAGATCCTGCGATTTATTTCCGCTCAAAAAATGCCCTGGCTGGAAAGCAGAACGATCAAAGGAGAGATCGGCGAATACATTGTCATGGCGCGGCAGGCTTCAGATAGAACATGGCTCATTGGCGCAGCCACCAATGAGTTTTCCCGGGAGCTGGCTATACCCCTGTTTTTTTTAAAGAAAGGCCGATATGAGGCTGTGATCATCCAGGATGGAGAAGATGCCGATTACCGGATGCCTACCGAAAGCTATAAGGTCTCAAAAAGGCTGGTAGGTAAGGACGACACTTTGCTTGTCAAACTTGCACCCGGCGGTGGTGCATGTATCATGATCAAACAGTTTTAAAGCTTATTGTCATCTTTCAGGTCACCACGGTCAAAGACCGCTACATTGAATGGTCAGTTGGGTCGATGAGGAAAAAATTACCTGCTTTTGGGAATAAATTGCGGCAAATGTACCGCCATATCAAGCCCGCTTGCTTTATCAAAATAGCCTTTGACGAACGCATAGCTCCGGCTCAGGGACCGGTCCGCTTGCTCGGTTGAGGAGGAAATAATGATGATATCGATCCATTTCTCTAATGAGCGGTGAATGACGTTGAACAGTTGCAGGAAATTTCTGCCGTTTAAACCGGGCATTTCCAGGTCCAGGAAAATGATATCCGGCAGAAGATCAGCATTCTGGCGCTCTTCAATGATCATTTCCAGCACAGGTTCCGCCGAGAGGCTGTAAGCAACGCTTTTATAAACCTGATGGCCACGCAGCTTTTGCTGCAGGATAAGATGATACAACGGGTCATCGTCTATGACCAGCAGGCTTGGGGAAAGGGTATCGGACATGTGCTTTATATAGCGATCTTTGCGCCATAAATTTCAGATGATCTGATCCAAGGCCGAGGCCTCGAAACGTATCGAGGAGCTACAGCACAAAATAGGTGTGGGTCAGAAAATAGTTAAATAAAAAGCGATCCTAAGGGCTGCTTTTTTATTTAACATTGACCGGCCCAGTCATCATCATCCTGCGGCATGCGAAACAGTATATAGACCAGCCAACAGACCGTTATCACACCCAGCACTTGCTTAAGCAATTCCGGGGATCCGTGTTCGGTCAGTTGCCAAGTGCTGATGATCACGACCATAGCGATCGTTAGCATTGTCATAACCAGCCTGTTATTCATCATCGATCTTTAGATTTTTTTGGCGGAAAACTTCGCGAGTGATCAGACTGCAGTTAGCAGCCAGTTCCTGGAGGCTACAGCGTTTGGTCATGACTTTGGCCGGCAAAGCACCGTCTTTTTCCATCAGATCGATATGCAACAGGCCCAACTCATTTAATGGTTCCTTACCCGCCAAACTGTCGAACAGGGCTTTGGCCGCCAGCCGATCATCGCCTATACCAAATTCACCGAATACGTCGAAACCCGTCACGGTCTTTAAACTAAGCAATAAAGAAAAGCGATCTTCCATAACCTCAAAATTTAAGTAGTAAATAGAAGGGTCCTGCAAGCAGAACCCTTCATAGAACTAATACACTTTAAAATTACTTGATATCGATCTGACGACGCACTATTTTAGCTTCCTCGCGTTTAGCGATATCGATCTTCAATACGCCGTCGGTGTAGCTCGCTTCAATATTCTCGGCATTGGCGCTTTCAGGTAGCGTGAACGAACGCACCCAGGAAGCGTAGCTATACTCGCGCTTGCTGTAATTCTTTTGCTCATCGCTGTTTTGCGCACCTTGCTCAACAGAAATGTTCAGCACATTGCGGTCCAGGTTCAGCTTAAGATCTTCTTTCTTCAGACCCGGGGCCGCCAATTCCACATGAAAGTGGTCCTCAGTTTCGCTGATGTTGGCCGCAGGGACCCGGCTGGTCAGGCGGTCATTGAAAAAAGTGTCGTTGAAGATCGAATCGAATACGTCATTAATGCCTGGCAAAAATGAACCGTTGTGACGTTTGTCAGAATTGAATTTAACCAGTGTCATAGGTCTTTCCTCCTTAATTTAATAAGGATCAAAACTTATAATTAATTAAACTGGTGATCGTCTTTCAACCTATGTGCCAGTGCGCATAACACCGATGTGGACTGAAAAAAGATCAGAAAAAATGATTTTTTTTCATGTCAGGAATGTCAAAATTTCACTTGACCGTTCATTCACATATCCTCAACGAACTCATCACGGATCTGGCTAAAGCGACAAAAAAAACCTATATTTCCTGGATATGTTAAAGCTAGCGAAAGGTGAGTATTCGGGACAGGTGAGCAGTTCGTTCGCCGCAGGCGGCTTGCGGGTCACCCTGACGGATTACCGGGCTGAACGCTTGTGCTCTCCGCTGCATACGCATGAGAACGCCCACTTAAGTTACAGCCTGACCGGGGACGTGCTGGTCGGCCGGAAAAGGCTGAACGGTTTACTGACCAACAGCGAAAAGTTCTCTTATATCCGTGCCGGAGAATATCACCAGACCCAAATGGGTCCGGGCACCGGAAGAAATATCAACCTGGAGCTAGAACCGGCCTTTATGCAGCAGTACGAGCTTAAAGAGAATCATTTAGAAACACTGACGAACACACCGGGCGCTGGGCTGGTCATGTTACGTTTGCTCCGTGAGCTGGATCTTCAGGATGCCGGTTCTCAGGATCAGGTCCATTTTCTCACGCTTAGTTTACTGCAGGATCAGCAGGCGATCGTGACGAGCCGTCCACCGTTATGGGTCAACATCGTCCGCGAATTCCTGCACGATAACTGGGACCGGGAGATCAGCCTGCGCGAGTTGTCGGATATCGCCGGGGTACACCCGGTAACGATCTCCAAACATTTCGGACGCTATTTTGCCTGTAACCTGGGCGAATACCGCCGCCGCCTCAAACTGGAAAAGGCGTTAGCCCTCCTGTCAGACGGTAATTATTCGCTGACCGAGGTCGCTTACCACTGCGGTTTCTTTGATCAGTGTCATTTCATCCGTGCTTTAAAAGACGAGACCGGTTTTTTACCCAAACGTTTACGCGCCTTGACCACCGGCTAATTTCATCCTATTTTAGTGCGTAGCCTAAAGCGATCTTCGTTGTCTAAATCATGGGTACTATGAGCTTATTTAAAAGGTTAGTTTTCGTGTTGCTATCGTTAAGCACACCACTTTACGCACAGGAGCAAAAAGGCATACTGGTCAAAGGCAAGAAAGTCACCGCGACCATTGCGGCCGGGCAGCAACATATTTACCAGGTCCATTTAGAAAAAAATCAGTTCGCTTTAGTCCGTATCGTGCAGCATGGTGCGGATGTCAAAGTCAATACCTATGATCAGAAAGGCAGGCCAATAGGAGAATTCGACGGCGCCAACGGAAACAGCGGTCCTGAAGAAGCAACGTTGATCTCTGTCGAAAAAGCCAGCTACCGTATCAGCGTCACCGCCCAATGGACCGGCGGAGATCGACCCTATTATGAGCTTACCTTAGCTACGGTCAGATCCAAAGCGGCAAATACAGCAGGGCGGATTGATGAACTCATGGCAGCTTTTGACGATCCGCGATCCCCTGGCGCAGCGGTCGCCGTCCTCAAAGGCGGTAAATTGGTCTTTGAAAAAGCCTATGGTATGGCTGACCTGGAGCATCATATCCCGCTCCGCACAACCACGCCGCAACAGATCGGTTCCATTACCAAATCTTTTACGAATTATTGCATGTTCCTGCTGGAAAAAGCCGGTAAACTAAGTATGGATGACGACATCCGACAATACATACCTGAATTACCCGATTTTGGCCACCGGATAACGCTCCGGCAAATTTCCCAGCACACCAGTGGTCTGCGGGATTATGCGACCTTGCGGGGTATGGCGCGATACGAGATCGATACCTGGGAAATGTTCTTTAAAATGCTGGCCCGCCAGCATGACCTGAATTTCGTTCCTGGAGAAGACGTGTTATATTCTAATACGGGTTGCACACTGTTCGCAGTGATCATACAGCGCCTGTCAGGACAGTCCTACGCGCAATTTGTCAAACAGCATATTTTTGATCCGCTAGGTATGCAGTCCAGCGCTGTCCAAACCGAACAAGGCCAGCTTCTGCCCGGCATCGCAGCTTCCTACGACCGGACCGCGAACGGCCCGAAAAAGCTATATGTTCTGGGCGACCTCTATGGCGGCACCGGCGTGATCTCGACCGCCCGGGATATGGCCATTTGGGCCAAGCATTTACTACATCCCAAAACCAATGCCGATATCATCCATAAAATGGCCTCGCCCGGAAAACTGAATGACGGCACATTAACGACCTTTGGCTCCGGTCTCATGATCGCTGATCACCAGGGACACCTCGAGCTGGGGCATTCCGGCGCTGTCGCCGGCTTTAAAGCCCATGTCGGCATTTTCCCCGATGATGATATCGCGGTCGTCTACCTGGCCAACAATAATGACGTCAATTCCCGCCCTATCGCACGCCAGATCGCCGAATTGTATTTCAGTTCCAAAGGTAAAACGAGCACCGCCCGCAAGCTGGTCAGTGCCGCATCACAGAAAACCGCCCCGGCACCGGAACCAGTTGATAAAAGCCAGCTTGTACTCTCGGAATACACCGGCTTATTTTACAGCGACGAAGTACCTACAAGCTACTGGTTCAAGGTCATCGACGGACAACTGGTCATCCAACCCGGTTACAATAGCGACATGAAACTGACACCGGAAAGCAAAGACCGCTTCAGCGGGGCCTTTGACGGCACTGTTGAATTTAGCCGCGATAGTCTAGGCCATATTTCCGGCTGCCGGTTCACTTTTCCCCGGATGCGAAACCTGTATTTCCGCAAGCTGCCGGTCAACTGATCGAATTCGGCGCGGAATTCTTGCGGAGAAAGTTTTTTTTTCCTGAACAAAGTACTGAATGAACGGGCATATTGGCGGCAGGTCCGTCCAGACGTTTTATCTGCCCAAATAAAAAGCTACGACCCCATGGCGAGGGCGACACAACTGGATGATCAGATACCGTGAGCTTCAAGAAAAAGCCGCCTTACATCAGTGATAACGAGGCGGCCCTATAGATTTCAGTATGGCGAGGCATACGGTGTGAACCATGTCATTAATGGATCTCTGTTACCAGATCAAGGCGGCTTCGTCTCACTTTTTTTAATTCGACCAGCCAGTCTCCTTCTTCGGCACGGTAACCCAAGGGTAATAAGATAACGCTTCGTAAATTTCTGTTACCCAGGTCGAGGATCTCATCGACCGCCTTCGGGTCAAATCCTTCCATGGGTGTGCAGTCCACTTCTTCGAATGCGGCGGCGATCAATGCAGTGCCTAAGGCGATGTAGGCTTGACGGGCGGCGGCCTGGTAGTTCGCTTCCTGGCCACGATCGGCTACGATCTTGAGAAGTTGTTGTCTGTAATTCTCCCAGCCTTCATTTTTAAAGCCTCTGATGTCGTTGGTCAGATCGAACATCATATGGACCCGGTCAGGGGTGATATCATCCCAGGCGGCGAAAACCAGCAAGTGCGAACAGTCGGTTATCTGTGCCTGGCCCCAGGCTACCTCGCGGATACGCTGGCGGATCTCGTCATTGGTAATGAGGATCAGCTCGAATGGTTGCAGCCCGCTGGATGTTGGCGTTAACCTTACCGCTTCGAGGATGCGCTCGATCTTAGCTTGGGGCACTTTTTTAGCCGCATCGAATTTCTTGGTCGCGTAGCGCCATTGTAATTTTTCATTGAGTTCTTGGCTACCGGCTGGTAGCTCTTTTATCAGATCTTCTTGCATGGTGTTTATCCTATTTGTTCCCACAAAATTAGGAGGTCACCACGCCTCAGATCGTATACAAAAGACAAGAAAAACGGACTATTGCTTACCGGACCGGGTTATTCTTTTCCGGATGCGCGACAGGGATGTGGGCGTGATCCCTAAATAATTCGCAAGGTAATGTTGGGGTATATTTTGGATCATTTCGGGCCGGCAACTGATGAGCGCTTCATACCGTTCTGCGGGGGTCTTCGTGATGAACGCCGCTAACCTGTCCTCATAACAGAACACGAGCTTTTCGGCGATCAGTCTGCCTAACCGTTCGATCTTGTGTCCTATAACGGGATGATCTAATGCAAGCTCCCAGTTCTGCCGGTCAAAAACCGCCACCAAAGAATCTTCTATTGCCTGGATACCAAGAGAACCAGGCTCCTGACGGATAAAACTTTTATATGAACTGATGAATTCGTTGGGAAGGGTCACGTACGCGGTGATTTCAACGCCATCTTTGAGATGAAAAAGTCGCACCGAGCCCGATATAAGAAAACCCAGATGTGCACACACCGAACCGATCTCGGCAAAATGGCCATTGCGTTTGATGTTGATCAGCCTGATATGACCGGTCAAGACCTCCCACTCTTGGTCATCGAATACCACCCATTGATCGATCTCCTTCCTGAACCGCGGCAGGTGATCATCAGCTTTTGGAACGACCTTGGAAATTTTCATATTCAGTGCTTTCGAACAAAACTACCCGATGCCTGCAAATTTTGTTTCACCGCATTGTAAATTGTCAGCGTTCTAATAGCATTTTTCGGGTGTGACCTGTCGGATACCTGTCAGTTAACGGGTAATGAAAAATAAAATACGGACCCTTTTCCTTCCTCGCTTTCGACCCAGATGTTTCCGCGGTGTTTATGAATGATCTCTGCGGCGATGAAGAGGCCTAAACCAAGGCCTTCGAATTTTCCCTTGGGCAAAGTATCGACCCGGTAAAAACGGTCAAATACCCGCTTGAGTTTTCCCCGCGGGATCCCGATGCCATGATCACTGACACTGATCTCGAACCTGTCCGATTTGCGGTAAAGCGCTAATTTGACCTGTGCGTTACCCGGCGAGTATTTCAGTGCATTACTCAGGAGGTTCTTAGCTACCTGTCCGATCCGTCCTGCATCGGCTTTCACCGCCGGCAGCGCTGGTTCAGCGTTTACCTCGATAACCCGCCCCGGAGTTGCCGCCTGTACCGCTGCCGCCGCTTCCCGCAGGCATAGTTCCAGGTCCATTTGCTCAAAATGATATAATAGTTCGCCTGCCTTGATCCGCGTCAGGTTTAGCATGTCATCGATCAGGGCCAACAGTTTATTCGTCTGCGGTTGGATCCGCCCTGGACAGCTTGTTCGAAGGCTACTCTGCGGAACTGGTATTGGCGTTTGATAAGATATTAGCCGAAGTGGCGGATTGGGAAAAAGTACTCGTGGGTGTAACGCCGAATTGTATTGTCTTTACCCGGAGGGTGGGATTCCTGATCATTCGTCCGATGAAAAAATGGCTGGACATTAAATTTTATTCTGCCGTGGCACTTTCGGCGAAGCCGGTCATCAAAAGCATCAAAGTGGGTAATAAATACGAGAACCATATTCGCGTTGATGCATCAGATGACGTAAGAGCGGGTTTATTCGTCTACATTCGTGGATCTTACGAATTAATGCGCAAGAAACGCCAGGAGGACGTTGGATTTAACGTTAACTGACCTCTAATAAATGAAAGCTCTCAGCCATTGGCGTTTGTCAAAACATTCAACACTTGCATCCGGTAGAGCTTTCCGATCGGAATTACATCGCTTCCTATGTTAATTTCATCTTGGGTATACGAATCGATCTTATCCAGCGATGTAAGATATGAACGATGTACTCTGATGAATGACGCCGCCGGAAGCATGCTCTCGAGGGAAGTGATCGCGTATTTAGTAATGACCGGTCCTTTGATCGTATTTATCCTTACATAATCCTTTAAGCTTTCGATGTATAGAATATCGCCAAGCATGACCTTGACCATTTTGCGATCGGCGCGAAAGTACAAGAAAGCATGATCCATTTTTTCCTGGGTGTTGACCAGTGGTTGGGCTTCGTTCTTGACTTCGTGCTCCGGCAGTGCTTTCATAACCGCTTTCAGAAACCGATCGAAACGGATAGGCTTGACCAGATAATCTGTAACATCCAGTTCAAAGGCCCTGACCGCATATTGTTCAAATGCCGTCGTCAGGATGATCTTTGGCGGATAAATAAGTGTGCTAACCAGATCTAATCCCGAGATCTGTGGCATCTGAATATCCAGGAACAGCAGATCGATCTGTTGTTGTTTTAGCATACCAATGGCTTGCACCGCATTACCACATTCCCTGATGAGGGTAAGCATCGGTAGCTGAGCGATATAACGTCGCAAGACCTCCCTGGCAGGCGGTTCATCGTCAACAATGAGGCAGTTGTATTTCTTGTTCGGTTGCATGATAAACATTTTTGACCACTTGAGCAGGTGCGGTTGCCAGCGTGATTGTCAGATTGACAATGTACATTTCTTCTTCATCATTGATCACCAGTTTATGTTTACCGGGATACAAAAGCTCCAGACGTTTGCGAACATTGGCGATCCCGATACCGGGGTTCATATTGCTGATGGTGGCTGGCTTGCCATTGATCAGCTTCATCGACAGTTCGTTATTGTTTATATGAACAGCGAGACTGATCCAGGGATGCTCGGTCACCTGGCTTGCACCATGTTTGAAGGCATTTTCAACGAAGGGTAAAAGCAATAATGGGGCGATCAAATGATCGGTAGATTTTGGCATTTGAATCGATAGGTCCAAACCGTCATCATAGCGCATCGACTCCAGCTGAAAATAATCTTTTATCATTTTCAGCTCTTTGTCAAGCGGCACTAACGGCTTGCTACAATCGTAAAGGATGTAGCGGAGTAGTTGAGATAGGCCCATGATCATTCCGGATGCCTTCTCGGATACTTCCTGTGTGAACGAGTAAATATTATTAAGCGTGTTAAATAGGAAATGAGGGTGTAGCTGTGCTTTCAGCATTTGCAGTTCAGCATTAGCTTTTTCCTTTTCCAGCGTCAGGGCAGCTTGCTGCCTTTCATAGAAGCACTTCATCAACTTGATAGCAGCGGCTACACCTCCTACCGTAATACTCCCGCGCAGACCAGCCAGCATGGCTACACCGAATTGTACATAAAATGCCGGATGAGGCTCACGGGCAACGAGTGGCGATATCTTATCCGCATTGAGATGACGAAAGTAGTCGATCACTGTCATGGATAAGACCGCTGATAATGCCGCCGTTAAAAAAACTAAAAGGGCCGCACTTATAGTAGCCCAGCCATATCGGCCAGGCAGCACCAGTTCAGGAATGACCAGATACATCAGTGTGTAAGCCAAAAACATACTTGGGATCAAATACATCAAGGTTTCCGGCGATGTGATGAGCAGGCGATGGAAAAATGGTTGTCGCTGCAATGCAGGTGACGGAGAGAACGAGTATAGCAAAAGTTGGAACAGGAACCAGAGCAACCAAAAGCTGAAATGCCGCGACAACCGCCATTTGATACGGTTGGAATAAATAAATGGTAATTGCTGCATCGAACGTAATTATCATACTAAGATACACATAGGCTATCAAAGCGAACTATTTCCGGCGACTTATTCGACAAACGTAATTAATCAGTCTATCAGATCATTTCGTCGACGACGAAATGATCTGATAGACAAATATCAGCTGTATGTTTTCAAATTGACAAGGTCGGGCTACATTCCAGATTTCATATAATCAACGCCGCTAGATTTGAAATAAAAACAATTACTATGAAAGCATTGATCACCTTAATTTTTTTGACCTCTTTATCGCTTGGTGCGTTCGCGCAGACCGATACAACGAGCTATCCAAAAGAGCGACAAGAAATCCGGCAACTCCTGCGCAGCCAGGGACCCGGTACAAACATCGATTGCGCGGATATGATCGCAGTTGGGCCTAAAGGCGATATTTCCTTCACCCGGCAGCAATGGATCGAAGCGCAGAAAAAAGAGAAGCTGGTGTTCAAGTCCCTAAGGCCGGTACCTGGCAATGAGTTCATTCGAATTTACGATGGCACGACCGCAGTGATAAACCTGCTGATCAATGTAAATATCGTGGTAGATGGCCAAGATATAAATATCAAGGTCCGTCGGTTGGAAGTATATCATAAAACCGCTGGCAACTGGTGCCGTGTGGCCGGCCAGGGTACGCAGGTAGATGAGAACCTTTTCCCTGTGAATAGCAAATAACTTAACAACACTATGATCATAAAAATAAGCATTTTATCAGCTGTTCTGTTACTCTCTATCAAATTCTCCATGGCTCAAACCGCCGTCGAGACCGAGATCCGCAAGCTGGATCAATTGGAAGCACAGGCTACCATCAGCGGTGACACCATTACGCTGAAAAAGCTATGGTCGCCCGGCTTTGTGGTAAATAATCCGGCGAACATGGTGGTGAACATTGCGCAGATACGGCAGCTCATGAAGGAAGGCAAGATCGCCTATACAACTTTCAGTCGTGTCATCGAAAAGGTAACCATCACCGGACCGGTGGCAGTAACCATGG
Source organism: Mucilaginibacter gynuensis (assembly GCF_039541195.1). NCBI lineage: Bacteria > Pseudomonadati > Bacteroidota > Sphingobacteriia > Sphingobacteriales > Sphingobacteriaceae > Mucilaginibacter > Mucilaginibacter gynuensis. The sequence goes on along the minus strand of NZ_BAABFT010000009.1, from coordinate 66,585 downwards.
GTTATGAAGAAAATGAGCCCGAAAAAGCGACAGACAATGTAGGGAAAAAAGTTACCCGCCGGTACACGAACGTCTGGCTAAAAGAAAATGCAGGCTGGAAGATCATTGCACGGCAGGCCACCATCATTGATGTGAAGTAAAGAAGTTTAGAACATAAAATAACACTATGAAAAAAATAATTCACCTGCTGATCACAGTATCAGTATTGCACCTGCTTTTATTAAGTATCGGTTGTAAAAAAGATAAAACACAGAAAGACCCGGATAAAGACACGAAAGGCCTCTACAGCTTTTCGAACACTGAATATACCGGCCTTGCGAACATTGGCAATCATTATTACCCCGTCCGCTGTCTTTACGTTTCGGGGCAAAGGATAGCGTTACCGCGTGGTCGCATTTGACGCTTAGTGTATGGCGCCGGGGCGATGTGCATGGCAAAATAACAAAAGTGGAAGAGGGTGCTCAAGGCGAAACCACCGTTACGATCCTATTTGATCTGCCAGGGGATGAGCAATTCAATTCGCCGCAGGTGTATACCATTTCTGCTGATAAGAAAACCATCACCGGTGGCTCATCACCTATTATCTCCATGGTAGACATGAAGTTATTCCCCAAAGATGCGCCCAGTGTAGTTGGTGTTTGGTCACAGCCGGAGCATCCTGATTGGTTTCCGGATGTCAATATTGTCGCATTTGAAAAAAGTGGGCAAACTAATTATAACCAGGGTGGTAAACCCGTGTATTACGTTTACGATGAGAAGGTACTTTGGAGAGAGAACTATAAACAGGATGGTTCACGCATTACGTTCGCTGGTGTAAACCCGGATATTGCCGAGCCTTTAACAGCCAATATTCCTTACTATGGCGTTCTCTCCAGTGATGGGAAGGTATTATATGTTGACGCCTACGACTTTGGTTGGGCCCGGATCACAACGACATTAAGTACCATTGAATGGTATGGGCCTAAAAGAGTGACGCCATGGCTGATCAGGCAATAGCTTTGGTTAATTACTTTGCGCGCAAGAAGCCTCGAAAAGCTATAGCGTAAACTTACAACCTACGCTCAAACGGACGCAAAGTTGCTCATATATCGTTAGATTAAAGGACGTTCGTGGTGAGCTCCTTATCATGATGACCAACAGTCATCATGATGACAGTTCAACTTGCCGGTCGGTAATAAACACAAGATTTTCGCGCACCTGTACATACCATTAAGTGTAGCTTTTAGCCGATTTTCCCGGGCTGCGTGATGAACCGTTAGAGTCGAATATAAATATCCGGCGTTTTTTGGCTCTGATGTTGCGCAAATCTCTTAAAAATGTCCGCTTACTACTGCAACTGACTCTTGTCCCACTAGTTCATCCGGGATCTTTTCATCACCGTTTTGTGGCCCTGAACCTACTAAAAAGGTTAAGCCGTAGGCTATAAGCAATAATGGTACGGACATCCAAATAATTTGATGAATGCCGAAGTATGCTATCATGAGGCCGCCTAATAACGCACCCAAAGAAATGCCTATATTGTAACATGAAGTCAAGAGGCTGTTAACGAATTCCAATGCCGAATGTGGCACGCTTTGAGTGGTACGTATATTAGGAACCAGGAACCCGCCTGTATGGATCATTCCCCAAAGAGAAACGATAATTATCATAGGTATAAAAAAGCCGCCGAAATAGTACGCTAAAATTTGAACGCCGATCAGTAAAATATAAAATACCCGGCTTGTGAGCATTACCTTTTTGGCGATGGCCCTACCGATCAGCCAATTTCCAACAATACCCGTGCTGCCGAATAAAAGCAGCATGATGCTGATCTGCGCGCCGTTCATCCGCGAAATCTTTTCGAGGTAGCCTGCCAGGTAGCTGTAGCTTGAAAACATAGCGGCAAGTGTCAGGACGGTGGAAACAAGATTGATCCATAATTTAGGCTCCCGCAGCACATGTGTTTGGCTTTTGGCGCCTTGCTCTTTATTGCCAGGAATTGAAGGGATGAAAAATAGTAAACCCAAAAAGGCAACGGTGCTGATCATACTGGTCAGAATAAAAGATGCCTGCCAGTTATGAAAGAAATCCGCAGCATAAGTAGTTATCGGTACGCCCAATACCGTAGCAATGCTCAGTCCAGTCATAACTACAGAAACGGCTTTGGCACCATTCTGTTTAAATGCCACGGCAAGTGATATGTTCCAGAATAGCGGATGGAAAAATGCCGGCAGTATCCTGGCGATCAATAACACCGTAAAATTAGGTGAGAAAGCCGAAAGCAAGTTTGACAGGATAAACACGCCCAATACAAGGCACAGTAAAAATTTGCGGTTTATCTTTGTTGTTAAGGCGGTTATAAACGGGGATGATATAGCCACGGTCAGCGCGAAAGCGCTTAGCAGCCATCCGGCTGTTTCAAGTGACACCTTGAATTCCCGACTGATGGTCGGTAGTATTCCAATAACACCAAACTCGGTGGTAATGATGCCAAAAGCACCTAAGGCAAGTATATATATAGAACGGTTCATTTATTTATCTATTTAAATATGTCGATATGTTTGAGTTGCAGTATTTTCTGTCTGATCGGAAGATGTTAATCTTTAAGATCGTTTAAGCAGTTTATATATTCGTTAAGCACTTGCTGGTTGAGCATGTATTTAATGTTGCGGCCTTCTTTTTTCGAAAGCAATAGATCGGCGTCTACCAGCTGTTTAAGGTGATGCGAAACAGAAGGCTGCGCAAGATCAAGCAGATCATTTACTTCGGCACAATAAAGACAGTCCTTCTTCTTTTTAAATTCCTGTAAAATAGCTATCCGGTTAGTATCGCTTAATGCCCGGGATATTTTCTCTATTTTTTTGATGTCCATATTTTTTTGCATCATTTGGAAAGATGATCTACTTGTGCAAAGGTACTGCAACCATTGATATATCGAAATCTATCTATCTATTTGAATTTAACCTGACAAATTTTTGCTACACGTCATCAAGCATATCGTCAAAAGAGTAGTTAAAGCACATCTATCATCAAATGTTACTAAAGTATCTTTAAGGGTGTGTTTTAAATCATTTGGAATCACTACATTTATTAGAACGTTTGTTATGAATCATTTACAAAAGATCGCATTAGCTTATTTGTACTCAGTCCCTCTGGCTACAGCGGGCATTGGATTCGGGATCGGGCATGCGGAAGTACCGCTTTACACAACGCTATGGGCTTTGAATTTCTGCCTGATGTCAATAGCCATTTGGCAGCTTAAGACAACTCGATCAATAGGTATTGACTCGGGCTGGACAAATGCTGCCTTGCTTTTAATTGTTCCCTGGATGCTGTTCCCACTATTTGCAGGCATGGGTCCACCGCCACTAAAACTGGCGGATTGGGTGACTACGGCCACTGAGCAACAGGTCAGGTATACCGTCCTTATCGCAGGAGGTATCATTGCTTTTATGGGTTTTGCTTTGCTGAGAGTGAAATTGCAGAAACGAAGCGAAACGGTATTCTCCACTTTGGGAATTACAGCTGTAGGTATCGCTATTCCTTTATTCATTTTGAACATGATATTTTGGGGTTATTACCTCACTGATGCTTTCAAAATTTTTGTCACATTACCACAAGGCAAACGGCCGGATTGGTATCCGCCTGTCAAAACACTTTTTTATCTTATTTCCGTGATCGAAGTCGTTCTGATATACTTTGCAACCGCCCTTGCCATAGTGGAGTTAGGAGAGGTTAGAAATGATGTTATCATTAAATTAACATGCTCGCTTCAATCGTGCCAAAAATGATGGTGCTGCTTTATTTGGTCAATCTCATTAAAAAAGTTTGGAATCCAATATATTAAAAAAAAAAGACATTACCTCACGATGTAGAAAACCAATTAGAGGTAATGTCTTTTTTAGTGTTATTGAAGGATAAGCAAGCCATGTTTTGGGCAGCCCAAAACGACTTGTCGGGACACCCGAACCCAATATGCTTCACCATGTTCAGCATATAAAGAAAGAAAATCCTGCGCATTGATTTGGTTTGGCATTTTGTAAAAGTGAGCACTGTAATTATTTTTGATAATAACTCTAATAGGTTCCAAACGCATTATGAGGAACAAAAAATTATTTATGCTTAGGAAAATGTCAATACCCAAATTAACAAGTAATGACAAATCCGCCATAGGGTTGATTGTTTTGTGGACGATCATTTATCTCCTCACGCTGCTTGGAGTGCTCCGGCCACATTAGTAAAATCTTTCGGTACTACCGAAGTACTACCGAAAAAATATGGAACAGGCTATAGAACTTTGTACTCAAAACGGTGCATTGGTATGGCAAGGCCTAAGATACTACAGGACAAGAAGCGTGTTTTTAAAATAACCATCAGGTTAAACGTGGCCGAACGGCTTCAGGTTCAGCAATCTGCGAAGGCTGCAGGTATGTCCAATTATCTTTTTGCCAGGGAAAAGTTATTAAAAGGGCGCGTTCCCGAACCTAAAATGGCGCGCATCGATATTGATGTTTATGTCGAACTTAAAAAGATCGGGACGAACATCAACCAGCTTGCTAAACACGCCAACTCCGGCAGGTTTCCTTTTGGTATAACGTCAGCTTTGCGGAAGCTTTCCGAGCAGCAGCATTTCATCATTAAACTATTACTGAATGATAGCCAGTCAAAAGATCGGTAAAAGTTTTATGGGAGCTTTGCTGTACAATTGGCACAAAATGTTACACCCGGATAAAAGTAAGCGGGCTGAACTTCTGGATAGTAATTTTTCTTCGGCAGATTTACGCATCATCAAACAAGAGGTGGATTTAGTGCGCAGTTTAAGACCCTCATTGAACAGGTATGTTTACCATACCAGCCTTAATTTTGCACAGGAAGACCAATTGGATAACAAACAACTGTTGGCGATAGCGCATCAATACCTACAAAAAAGCGGCTACGACAATAATCAATACTTCATTTTCCGGCACAACGATGCCGATCATTTGCATCTTCATTTATTGGTAAACCGTATCCGGTTTGACGGAAGCGTAGTTTCGGACAGCCAGAACTACAGAAAAAGCGAAGCCATATTAAGACAATTGGAGTATCAGTATAATATCGTAGCGGTAGAGCCGGATAACAATCCATCAATAAAACAAAGTAATGCTATAACGAGTGAGCTGAATAATACGTGTGCAGGGACAAGAAGAACCATGAAAGCGCCAACTAAGAGCGAGCTGGAAATGATCGACCGGACAGGCATCGTATCAGAAAAACTATTACTACAAGAAAAGATGTTACTGTTGCTGCCATCCAGCCGCATTTCTTTACAAGATTTTATCGAACGCTGTGAGCGTCATGGAATCTCTTTACTTTTTAATCAGGCATCTACAGGTAGAGTTAGTGGCATCACTTATTTTCATAATGATTTTAAGATACGGGGCCAGGCATTGGGCAACCGGTTTAAATGGAGTGAAATTATTAAACGCATAGACTATGAACAAGGCAGAGACAGCGCGGCGATTAGCGCAACAAACGATAGGACAAGAGCAAAGTACGACCAACAGGCAGCAGCAACCAACGGAACTGGACACTTCCCTACAGGATTTCCTGCAAACGATCAAAAACCTTACGGAGAAGACGTCCATCAATCAACCGCTCATGAAAGAGATCATACAGCGGCAGGAGAAAATAGAACAGGAATTGACGAAAAGCAAGGCCAACCACCGGGTACTGATTTACATCGTCTTATTGACAGGGATATTGAATATGATCGGTTGGATACTGCTGTAGGTATTCAGATCAGCGACGATGTTGATGACGAGGCAATATTTGGAAGGAATAGACTAAAAGAAAAAAAAGCGCGAAAGAACAGTCGGTAGTGTCCTACTTCTTGTAAAAGGGCGATGTAGAAAGGAAATAGGACGAAATCCCCGGCTCATTGGTTACCCTGATAATGTCTACGATCTCACCGGGGCCGAGATGGCTTTGCGCCAGGAAACCGGCTTCATTGTTAATGGACGGATCTGCACCTTCAATATCAAGCCCAATGATACAATGCGGTGCTATTCCGGAAGTCGGATCGTGTATCCAGCCCAAGTAAGCGGCCTTTACCGCCGGTTTGGTAGCAAACAGTATTTTTAGCGATTCAACCATCTTGTGCGGGTATTTCTCTGGTTGCCCGATGAGAACCTGAGTTTCTTTTTCAATCGTGACATGCTGGTGTTCGGGTTGCAGCACGGTGCCGTTGAGCAGGTTAGTAATCTCGGCAGGAAGCAACTCCTTTCCGTGATCCGAATAGGGATTAAGGATGAAAGTAGCGCCTGCGATCATTTTAAAAAGGTCTTCACCTTTCATGGCGACGAACGGAACCGTTTCTTTTACTACGCCCTTATCGAATATCCTGTCTGTTGAAGTAAACACCGGTATTTTACCGTCATTGAGGGTGGCAATGCTAATAGTAGTATCTTGCTCAAGCGTGTGGTTGCCTTGCGTCATGTCGTTTTTTTTCGTGATAACCACAAGTTCTTCGGAAAGTAACAAGTTGTAGAATTCGGGCCTGTAGGCGGGTTCGGTAGCTGCTTTCATAAGAACCGCCTCCAGTTTGTTTGCAGGTTCAGCCACTTTGGATGTTGCAGTAACGTTCTTTTTCAGCCAATCAAAAATGCCCATGTTTCTGTCTATTCAGGGTATGAGTGATAATGATTATTGTTTGTGCTTCAACGTACTTTTTAACAGTTCAACCTTTTCCTGTTCGCTTGCAAGCAGACGCTCGTATAGTTTCTTGTTTTCCTCCAATACTTCAAGCCATTTTTCTACAGGATTAATATTGAAAGTACCTGCACTGTTAATAAATGCATGTTGATGAAAAGTATTTGAAATTACATTAACGGCCATTTCGCCGTCGAAATTCTTTATAGCTTCCTCAGATACTTTTAAAGCTTTTGCAACCTCGCTTAAAATATCAGGATCAATCGTTTCCTTGGCCTCTAACAACGAAACCCTTTTTTGGCTCCAATCCTCGCCCAACTCGATGGCAAGGGCTTCCTGTTTAAGCCCCAGCATTTCACGGAAACGTTTTATGTTGCGGCCTTGATGGATTGGATTCGGTCTTTCAGTTGTTGTGCTCATATTCGATGTAGGGTGTAAAACAAAGATAATAAAATTTAAGACCGCCAAGAAAAGCCTTTTTTGAGTTACCCGCGAAGATATTTTATGCCATTTAACTTCCCCGATAGAAAACAGCCGGGATAGGATAGCAGTTGAAGCCTGCCGTACTTTGAAAAGATCAACGCAAAGTACCATGATCAAACATCATCATTACCAACTCGCAGCGTCCTACCAACAACTACAGGACTTCCTGCCCCGGCTCATCGAACGTTACAATCCTGATCGCATCATCTGTTTCGGTTGTGTCAGCTACAGCACGGCCTCATCAGGCTGTTTTCGCCATCCTGCAACGGATCATAACACCCATTACCATTTACTGATGGTTACGCAAAGCACGTACCGGATGGAGCATAATGTCCAGGATTATGTAGCTACACACTTTCATAAAGGTACAATCACGATGTTGGTTCACAGTAAAGAAGCAGTGGAAGGTGCGATGACAAATGGCCCCGGCTTTTTTAATAAAGTCTATAAAGATGGCGTGGTATTGTATGCCCTTGACGGAAAACTGGTACCGGATTTCGACATCCCTGAGATATCACCGCTTTTATTATTACAACTGGCCGAAGAGCATTACAGCAGCCGGTCAACGATGGCAAAGGGATTATTCAGATCCGCGCAAGAATGCCTTACAAACAATAATGCGACGGCGGCCATATTTTTAATCCACCAGGTGATGGAACAAACATTGGTGGCCTTAGTTAGGGTACATATCGGTTACCGCGCGGATATCCATCACTTAGGACGCCTGCTTAACCTCTGCAAATGCTTTTCTGATCAGCCTGCCAATCTGTTCCCGCTACATACGAAACCGGAAAGGCGTTTATTCCAGTTGCTGCTCGACAGCTACTCCGGTTCGAGGTACAGCACGGATTTCCATATCAGCATAGAAGATGCAAATGCCTTGTATAGGCAAGTTGCGCAATTGCTTAGCCTTGCCGACAAGCTCTGTTCCCGTAAGCTCAATGAGTTGAAGTTGACAGCGGAAGCGCCTGCGCCTCTTGATTTCATGCCGGGATTACCGGCTTCCTTACACCAGTAGTTATTATACTATTAATTCTCCTCAAATTATCGCCGCTATGATTAAGAAACCAACCCTGCCAACGATACTGCCACCTGATACCTTTTTCTTCAAGATTCCATTAGAAAATGACCGCCTTTTATTAGGTAAAGAGGTTGTTGACAAGTATTATGAACCCTTACCCCGGGATTACCGTTCACTGCACCGGATTAAGTATGACTATGTTCATTTCGCTAACGATATACTAACCGTTAAGTTAGAGCTATTTAAAGAGAAGGCACTGAACATCTACCTGCACGTGGAGCCCGAGGAATTACACGTGGCCTGTGATTGTGGCATGCCGGGCGAAAAGCTATGCGCCCATGCCTTCTTTGGCTTGCATAAACTGATGTGGCGTTACGACGAAACAGACCTGAATCATTATTACTGGCCGGGCATCATCGGTAAAGGAAAAAACAAGGAAAGGTTCGTAAAAATAACACAGAGTACTTTTCAACTCGACATCCGGCCCAGAAAAGAATACGGCCTTGTTTACAAGCCGGGCTTTGGCTTCCCGGAACTGCACGACCTCAACCTCGAAAAGCCGCAGGAAACAGTAATAGACACAACAAAAAATAACGGCAGCACGCAAGTAATGGGCTTTGCCCTGCAATTCAACAGCAGGCAGCATCCGACCAGTCACCTGCCTTTTCTGGTGCCTTATATAGCGACAATGAACAAGAAGGGTGATCAGGTTGCGTATTATCATAATTACCTGAGAAGGGATAAACCTAAACCTCATCACATCAAACAAACCAATAACCAGATCATGTTACAGGAGTTTTGTTATGACCAATGGGAAACGGCCAGATCAACAGGCCATCCTGATCGGGAAGGACATGCCGCTGCCTGGAAAAAAGCAAGTGTGGTCATGTTTAACCTGTGGCGAAAGATCATCCCGAAATTACAGCAGGAAACATGGTTTCATTCCATTTATTCCTACGGTTTTAAGAACTGGCAGGATAAGCCGCGAAAATACATGATGCAACCGTGCCAGGTATCGGCCGGCGGTGTCGCTGTCAGTTTTTTATTGTCGGACAAAAATGATCATTACCTGTTGGAGCCGGTGTGCAGGATCAATGGTAAGGAAATGGGATTAGCGTACAGGAAAACGCCATTATTTATCGTGCATGCCGTGACCAATCATTATTATCTTGTTGGCTCCTTACAAGAGGACGAGTTGTTGAACTGGTTTGCCGACCACGGTAACCGGGTAACGATCCTGAAGGAGCATTTTGATGATTTCAGGGAACGGTTTCTAAACAGTTTGGCGGAGTGTTATCCTGTTTGTACTTAATAACTATGATGTGCTATTCAATTTAATAACAATGGATAATGATTTAATTGTTTTTCAACTGTTGATAAGGATTGCAAAAATATTATGCCTGGCTGCCTTCCCGGTGATCTTTATCAAAGCGTTTAGTAGATAACCTTTTCCAGTTGGTAGGAACGGGAAGACAGTAGATTTTTGGCTCACCGTTTGCTTATTCAATGCTATGATATTACAAATTGAAATCACCCCCGATCAAATCAAATCACTAGTGTCGCTAATTGATAAAAATTTGGAGCTTGAAAATATAAAAGCTCAGCTGATAGCTGCCGACGCTAAAACAGATGACAGCCAGGCCGGTGAGATTCCGGTTGAGGGCGATAATGAGTTTATAAAGCGGATGGAATAGATTAAGTCAGTGCCTCCATCTCACATGGCCATTATGGTTAATTCCTCCCCGGTCAGGGCAAAGTAGAGGTTTTGAAGTTGGTGGACGTATTGGATGCGATAGTTACAAACTTGAAAGCCGTAAAACATAGGCTGCAGTGTTTCGCAGTCGATGTATATCTCAAGTCCATGTTTATGATAAATAGGGGAATCGCCGTCATTTAGAACTACAACATAAAATCCCAACATTTGCAGCCATTGATCATTTAAGATAACCGGCTCTCCACTCGCGTTTCCCAGCGTGTCAATATCGGCATAAAAAGGATCTCCATGAAGTTGTACAATATTTCCAATACGTAATTCGGTAGGTTCCATTAAAGGCGAATCTACGGATTCTATCGTGTACAACTATTGCTGATTTATTTCGCCGCCGATTAAAAATAATAAATTTAGTAACCACATGTTATTATGACACGTAAAAAGCAGTAGCGACATTGATTACCTTTTAACAAAATATCATGGTTGTTACCCCTGCAATTGAATTTGAAAACCATTTAACATGCCCCAAGTGTAAAAGTCTCGGTGTGCGACGAATTCCGAGATCCCGATTCGTTAAACTCTTGCTATCGGACAACATTAAGCATTTTAAATGTTTCAAATGTTTTTTTAAGTTTTACAGGAAGGTCAAAAGTGATTAAATCGGCGGTGTTTATAATGATTGTAAGCTGTATCTATTTATTATTTAAAGAACACCGATAGCGTTAGCGTTTAACGATCTGTGTTGAAAGTTGATATTTTAAAATGAATTTGGTCTGATCTATCCATACTACTATGTGATGCTTCCGATTCTTTTATCCATCAATGCTATAAATCGACGGTTGCCCCCCTTTGAATACTTTACGATTGTAGATTTACCAATTATGGCGGGAGAAATTAAAGCTATTTTCGCTTTTTTTATCAACCCTGTAAATACGTAAACATCTTTGAATGAATGTACAATCAAAACACTAAAATAAGAACACTGCTATTCATCCTATTGATCGTTACAGCTTACTGTATCAGGCCTGCACTAGCACAAGACGCAAATGAGTTGAAACGTCAACAGGTACTAAAAAAACATGCCCGCAGTTATTTTGAATCCGTTTATGTACCCTTACACTTTAAGGAACCGGGGAGTTATCGGTTTTCCAGGATAGGATTGTTACCGGTCAACAATGAAAAAGCGCTAAAAGACTCCTTGACTGCCTACGAAAGAAAACTTACGGCCATAGATACTGCCTCATCAGAATCGCCGTATCGTGAGACGATTGAAAGCATTAAGCGTGAAAAACAGAAACCGGCCCCTACAGATTCGACCGCTTCGGCCCTGAATCAAAACTGGATGAAAACCTTAATGATGATGAGGGACAAAAGCTTATCGGAGTATCTTAGGGTTATCAAAAGAAAAGACGAATTATATTTACAGCTTAATTCATTAACGCAAACCGAAAAAACAAAAACCGTTAGCTATACTGTTTTTTTAAGATGTTACGGCCGTAACGACTTTGGAGATGCTGTTTACGGAGTATACTACTTTAGCATTTCACCCAAAAGGGACATCGGGAAGGTTGAAAGGCTTAATAACTAAAAGCGGACCGTATGGAATGGTGCAGCTTTACGCATTGGGATTTCATACCCGCCCTTAAAAAGATAAAGCTTAAAAAATCAATTGAATACATTCATTGGCATTGCACCGCAAACACAAAATTAGCACACAGCCGCGAAATCGTCAAGGGCAGGTAAATGGCGCTGAAAGCCTGTATAGAAGATGCGCCACCCTTGACTATCCCACGTCTTAGCACTCCCTGCTGTTTAAGCGTAGCAATGCCTGTTATTGGCAAGCCGGCAAAAAACAAAAGAAGGAAAGACGCATAACTGCCGGGATGGCCTGTCTCCTTTCCGCTTTAAGATTTCCGTTTTTGTTCCCCCTCTAATAATTTAAGGATGTCTTCCTGTTTGTAATAGAGTATGCCGCCGATCTTTGTGTAGGATAGCGTGCCGTTCACCCGCAACGTTTGCAGGGTTCCCGGTGATATTCGAAGCATATTTCTTACCTGGTAGCTCTTCAGCCATTTTTTTGGTTCTGCCGGGCTCCCGCCGATGAGTAATCGAATATGCTGAAGGAGACGCTGCTCAAACGCGTCAAGGTCTTCTTTGGTGATAATTTCCGCTGCCATGATGTTGATATTGTTTATGCAAACGTACCCTGGTCTATCGTGATTTTTTCGGTAGTGTTTAGGTAGTACCGAAAGATTTTTATTAGATATGAAATCATTCGCTTTCGAACTGAAAATAATGATCACTAATCTGTATTGGCCGCAAAACGATCGATTTGCCGTTTGAATAGAATAATTGAATTATCTTCTTGGTTGTCTTTAGGCCGCAATAAGGTCTAAATAATTCTCGGTAAGTATGCTTTAGGCAGGTGTATAATTTTATTATCCTGTGCCATACGAGTATGTTAGCGTTAAAAATATATAGTGACACCAAACGACCTATTAACCAAACAGGATTTAGATAACTTCAAAAAGGAACTGTTCGAATTGCTGAAACCGATAACGGATTCGCAAATGGTTAGCAAACAAAAATGGCTACGCAGCAAGGATGTTCGTGAGTTCCTGAATATATCTGCCGGAACGCTTAATCATTTGCGTGTGACCGGTGCGCTGGTTGCCCGAAAAATCGGTAAAACTTATTTCTACAGTGCGGAAGATATCGACAAAGAACTTAACAAGGGTGAAAAAAAAAGCCCGAAGCGGAAATCCTAGCACGACCTGTCCGACAGACTTACAAGGTTATCTTTTTTCCAAAAATCAGATCCGGCGACAAGCGCAAAGAACATCCTGTATACATCAGGATAACAGTGAATGGCTCCCGGGAAGAGTGGTCGACGGGCCGTAAATGCTATCCCTTGGAATGGGATCGTGCAGCTAAACGGGTCAAAGGCACACGTGAATATGCCAGGTCGATCAATAATTGGCTGGATGTTTTACAGGCCCGGGCGTATGCCTGCCGGCAAGATCTGTATGCAGCGGGTAAAACGTTTACAGCCGTACATATTCGTAAATTGATGCAAGGTGAAGAACTTGAGCCGCCAAAGATGTTGTCTGATGTTTGGGATTATCACACTAACCAGATCGCCGGTCTTTTGGGTAAAGGTTACACGGCGGGAACCTTGCAGAAATACAAGTCGGTCTTTCGGGTATTACGAAAGTTCTTACTGCTGAAAACGCAAAAAGATGATATCAAACTCGATGATATCGACTATCAACTCGTCAGGGACTTCGACCATTACCTTAAAGCTGATTATGGTGTAAAGATAAATACGGCGGTCCAAATGGTGAAAAAACTACGGACTATGATGAAAATTGCCAATGAGATCGGCTGGGCTAAGCGCGATCCTTTTGTCGCTTACCGGGCAAAAAAGGAGGAAGTTTTCCGTGAATTTTTGACCAGTGAAGAGCTAAATGTGCTTGCGCTTAAAAAACTGAAAAAACGTTTGGTATTGACCCGGGATCTTTTCCTTTTTAGCTGTTACACCGGCTTGTCTTATTCGGATACCGTGCGATTGACGGCGGAAGATATAGTCAAAGGTGAGGACGGTGGAATCTGGCTGGAAACGCATCGCATGAAAAACAATAACAGGGTAAGGGTTCCGCTGTTATCTCCGGCGCTTAAACTGATCGATCATTATAAAAGCTATCCGCGAACCCCTGATGAGGATTTTCTTCTTCCCAAGCTTAGCAATCCGAGGGTTAACTTTTACCTGAAGGAAATTATGAAAGAAACGGGCTGGACGAAATGGCTTACCTTTCATTGTGCCAGGCATACTTTCGCGACGACTGTAACGCTGACTAACGGCGTTCCCATTGAAACCGTGGGGAAGATGCTCGGACATAAGAATATCCGCTCAACACAAATTTATGCGCGGGTCACTGACACCAAAGTAAGCAGGGATATGAGAGCCCTTAAGAAAAAGTATGCAGGACAGGAATTGACCTTGGCGAAGGATGACTAAAAGATTTAATATAGGTTGTTTATAAACTTTTATTTATAAACATAATTGTTTATTTTTGAATATGAGCAGCGACATTGAAAAATATTATGGCATTCATCCGGGACGTGTTCTGGAAAGAGAACTAACGAAGCGTCAATTAAAAAAGGGACCGTTTGCCATTTCTATCGGCGAGTATCCGCAGGTTATCAATGAAGTTACAAAAGCACGGAGAGGTTTATCACCCCTGCTTTCCCTGAAAATTGATCACGCTCTGGGTTGAGAGGAAGGCGCGTTCTATTTGTTGCAGGCGCATTATGAAATTGACCAGGTAAAGAAGAAATTAAAACATAAGGGCGCGCCATCTTTCAGAAAAGCGCTATTCTGGGACACGGACATGGATAAGATCGACTGGCATAAACAATATAAAGCGGTGATACAACGTGTTTTCGAACGTGGAAATGATGCGGAAAAGGAACGATGAGCCACTCATTCAAGGCAAATGGGTTTTAACTGCCAAAACATTGAAGCAAATCTCTAATGGCGTTACTATACGAGACGAAAATACCGCTCAGTTTCATGGGGCGTACTATATATTTAATGGAGATAATACCCTTGAAGAGAAAACCCTTGATGGCAACACCTTTACTATGCAATACACTTTGGTTGGGGATTCCTTAACATTTATACACATAGAAAATAAGCAGAATTATGGCGCTAAAGAATAATTTAGGGTAAAAAAGCTTACCAAAACAGAGGCTCAGTTAAGCTACTCTCCTAAAGATAATGAACCATATTTAACGCCACCGGAAGGTGTATATATCGAAATGACCTTAACCAAATATTAATTAATGCTATCAATTATGGGACGATTAGGAATATTAACATCCAGATTATGTGAAGGTTTTGTGCTAACTGGATTCAAAAAGAGAAATCATTTTTCTATATCTTTGGGAAGCAAAAAATATTTCTTGCAAAAATTGGTTTAAAACCTGCTAAGTTTCCTACATAGCAGGTTTTTTTTATTATCCAATAAGCCTATCCTGTTTGAGTCAATTATTGCCGCTCATGCCTGATAGGGACTTGCTTGGGCCGTCATTTTTCAAAATTGTATATAGGTGGATTGAATCTTTATGCTTAATGATGATCTTGTTTGAAAACGCTTTTTTAAAAATCGAATCCCCTACATAAGAATTTTTTATAAAATCTTTTTTTAAATAGGACTCTGTGGTTTGAGCAAAAATATACCTATCCCCATTTGTCAAATCTATCTTGATAATAGAGTGGCTGGCTTCGAGTTCACTGATTTGGCCAACGATTTTATTATTGAAGGACTTAACATAGCCCTCTGAGGTTTTTAGTCTATCGTGTCTTAACATCAAAACTGTTATTATCAACCCGACAGATATGAAAGTGCAAAATAGGATTACGAATAACCTTTTGTTTTCAATGATCATTTATAATATCTCTTAAGATTATACTAAACATATAGTCACTATTAAGGGCAACCGGATCCGTGCCAAATATCAGTAATCGATGATATTATGATTCTATTTAGAAAAAAAATATTTTGAGATTTACATTATGTGCTCTGTGCGGTATATTTAATTTCATGTATATAACAGACCTAAAGAAAGAGGCCAAAAACTTCTTATGCAGTGTTATAAGGAACCCAAAAGGGTTGCCGTTCGCTAAATGCGATAATTACCTACAAAGGGTAAAACAGGTTAGATAAACGATGAGATAATTCGGCATTAATCTTTCTAGCCGGTGGCCGAGGGTGCTACCAATATTATTTTTTATAGCATCAAAGAAACCGGCAATACCACTCTCCCGCCTTTAGTTTGATCGTCAAGGCCTTTGACCTGATCGCGCGTACCTTTTATGATGCTGGCCATCCTTTCACCTTATGGTGTACCACGCTCTGCTATGGATAACCTGCCGTAAGGTGATTAGCCTTTCCAGTGCTGCCTTACGCTGCGCTATCGATCCTTTTGCATTAAGCATCTCGCGGGAGTTATTCTTTAACTCCGCTGTAGATTGCTGTTGCCTGTATTTTTCCTCTGCAAGCATTTGGGCCAGCTGCTGCTTACTTAGCGCAACCCGGTTAGTTATTGTAGCCTATTGTTGGGAACCTGCAATGGCATTTCCGTAGATCCGGACGATAATATACATAACACAAAAATTGACTCGGGATATCACTATGCAGAAATACTACGGCATGAAATATGCTTTAGATAAAAAAACGATCGATGGCAACCATATTTTCAGTGACAGACTCAAAAAACAAGGTGTATCAAGTTGCTTACAAAAGGGGAAATAATGAACATGTGTACAATATAACAGATGAGCAAGGCAGATACTGTGAAATAGCCTTCAATGAAGATTGGACGATATATAGCGTTACCGCTGTCTATTCGCCCGATATGGATACCCGTGAGTTGGGTAACCTGATAATGGAATATGTTCAATCATAATGTTTAATACTATTGTATATTCGCTACGTCAAATGCAGCAACATGGACGATTATAATTTTACAATAACAGTATACGGGGTGGAATTGATGGTGAAGCGCCACCCAAAGCTTAAAAGATTTTTTGAGGTGTTTAATCCCGATACATTTTACCTAATATGCTATAATTATTCGGGCAAATGGGATTTTGTAGAGATGAGGGATCGGTCGAAAAAGATTGACATACCGGAAGTTGGAGGCGCGATTATTGGCTATCTAAATCAGAGCGGAATTCCTATAGATTAAACCTTCACTTTCTTTCCTCAACAGTCTCCCAATGATCACGCACCTGGTACCATCTTCAAATTCAACAAGGAAATTACCGTTACGGCCGGATATTGTCATACTACAATGTATGCCATTGTTGTATATTTAAAACCTGATTTAAGCTATGGACATTGAAAAACTGTCGCCATTTTATGGCAAAACTACAGCGGGAACTGAGAGTAAGCAAACTACTGATCAAATATTCAAAGTTAAAATAAATGGACCCAACGTATCTTTTCGAAACGTTGGCACTCTATTATTCAAATCCTGGTGAGCCGATGGAACCGGCACTCATTTATGAGAACAACACGGGGGTTATGCGACCTTGCGTTTTAAAAAAGAGTCCCAATAGTCATTTCCTGAATTCGAGATACCGATTTGCACTTGAATTAGCAGCGGGAAAAATTGAAGCAGAGTTTGAAAAGAGGAAGGTTCCTTATATGAGATATCTTGATATTGTCGATCAGTTGTTGTCTGATTTTGAGGAGCAAGGACCAAATAGGTAGCCCAAGCATATATCACGATCGTACAAGCGGCAACAAGATAGTTGTGAACACCACCCATCACATTGAACGCGTTGGCACTGGTGATGATAGGAACAAGGGGTTGGATTTACCTGATTTTTTGTTGAGTGAGTAGTAGCTCACGATATATTATACCATTCAGTTGTGAACCTCCTTTCGCAAGTAAAAGATGGTTTTTATCAATGGTTGGATCGCCAGGGTTAACATTAAACTTTGGTTTTCCCTATTGTTTGAAAAAGAAAGGAACAGGGAATTCCTTACGTTGAACCCTAATACTGTCAATCCATTCAAATTTTACCGGCCTTGCTCCATGTCCGGATTCACCTCCTACTATCACCCAATGAATACCTCTAAGCGGTAAGTCATCAATATTCCCCAAAAGCGGTTCGATTGATAAAAATCTTGTTTTTGCTGGAACTAAGCTGAGTTCATCAATTCTTTAACATAGTTAGAATTTCGACATATATTCCCATCCAAATATTATCAGTCCATTTTAATTGGTCTGCAATAGCAATCAATCTGTCCGATCTTTTAGTTAAAACCTGGTATGTATGTTGCGGAGTGGTGTTCATAACTAAAAATACAGATTTTATAAAATCTGTAAGTATTTCGTCATGAAAAAAATCGCTCATTGAATTAACAAATACCACTTTTTCTTTTTTCCAAGTGAATGGAATATTCAATGTAGTTGGACGTAGTGTGATTTTAAATCCATCTTTATACTTATCAACACCCATTGCTTTTAGTCGCCTTGACATAACTATTGCATAGCAAAACTTACAGCCAGGACCGATTTTTTTACAACCTGTAACCGGATTCCACGTTTCCTCTGTCCATTCAATTGATGACAGGATCCGGCGCGGGTGCTGACAACAGTTGATCGGGAATCGATTATAACCAACGGGTATACTGAGGCTATTAAAGACGATGGCGGGCATACAAATATTAGATGAAGTTTATAATCAATCTTCAATTTAAGGATGGCAAAATCAGAGTGGAGCCGGATATTAAAAGCTTGATGGCATCCGCAATACTGGAAAATACGAACGTAAATACTACTTATCAAATTTAGACTCCAAAATAAAAGGTGAGACAAGTTGCATTTATGTAATTAGATCTACCGGAGAGGTGATATTGCTCAATCCTGAACTTAAAGATAAAATAGATGGGTTCGTAAATGTATTCATTCAAAAATTAATTATCAGGGTCGGATCAGATTGGTAGATACCGACCGCGCAAGTTGTGAGGCAAGAAAAACCTTGACGGTTGCAAAAATTACGAATCGCCTATCGAGAAAATGCCAATATTGGGATCTTTTTATACCCAATCGATAAATGATGATTGGACATTTTGAGTCAGTTGTAAATAGAGTATTGCTGTTAGTCACGATGATCCTTGAAAAGCAAATATATCAGCGATACAATTACTGCAAAAATTATTACTTTAAACATCCCGCGTTATTTGACTTTTCGGTAAAAAGAAAAAAAGCACTTGAAACATTTAAAGTGCCTCACATTGTCCGAAAGTATCAGTCTCACTAAACGAGACCGCGGTATCCTTGTTACTCCCAAGCTTTGGCATTTAGGGCATGTTAGTTGATTAGAATTTTCGATTGCAGGGGTAACAACCATTGCGACTATATAAGGTGATTAATATTGGCATTTTTTACGAGGATATGTTCCCTATGGTTTCGCAAAATTTAACATGGGTTAGTGACATTACAACTTCAGGTTTTAAAGTGAAAATATTGTTATTTTCACATCATGAAACGCAGTGACCTCCGTATTGGCAACACAATACTAATTCAAGGTGAGCCTTTTAATGTTGATATGTTTATGATGACCATGGACAACTTGGAGCCAATTCCTTTAACCGAGGACTGGTTATTTTTATTAGGGTTTAAGCTTGACACATTGGTTGAAGGACAGCCTCCAGTATATTATATTACAGGGCATTATATGTACATAGAGCCGATTAATTTACAGCCAATGGACGGTGGTTATCCGATCTGTAAATATCAATTACAATTTGTTCATCAATTACAGAATCTTTATTTTGCACTTACAGGACTTGAATTAATAATAGATTAAAAAACATGAGACCGGAGGTCGAAATAGTATCAGAACTTGAAGACTTGAAACAATTTATGCAGCATTCAGATAATGAGCATCACGATTTACCAGAAATCGCCGCAAAGATAGTAGCTTTGGAATGGGCACTGGCGGTGAGAGAGAAATTTAATTAAAGCTAATCGATAGGCCGTTGCGTCGCTTGCGGGTAAGTCCATTTAAATAACCTGAGTTATTATGAATATTAGCTAACAATTAGGAAACACTTAATATCCATAATCTTTAATCACGGATATTACCGGTCTAAAAAATCACTTGTTTTAATGTACCCTGAAAAATTTACGATTAGCTCTAATTGAAAATTTCTGCAATTTTGTTCATCATTGTTCCCTCGTCGCCTGTTGAAAGTAATATTTTACCTTCTTTATCAATAAGCACATAGTGGGGCAGGTAATTAACGCCGTATAACGTGCTAACATTTCCGGGCTTACTTGGTGTACGCTCATCAACCACTTGCGTCCATGGCATAAGTTCCTTATCGAGCGCATTTTTCCAACTATTTTGATTTTGATCGTCTGATACACCTACTATGTTCAAACCTTTATCGTGATATTTGGCATACACGCTTTTCCAATTGGGGATAGCCGCCCTGCATGGTACACACCAGCTTGCCCAAAAATCTATCATTACAAAGGTGCCTTTCGTTTCAGATAGACTGAACTTGGTGTTATCCCTTTGTAACAATGCAAAGTTAGGTGCTGGTGTTCCTATATGTTTGTTCACAAGGTTGGCGGCAGTTACAGCAAGGTTTTTATAACATTCCGTTTTTTTTGCATCTCCGGTAAATTGAGCAACAGCTTCTTTGAATCCTGGGGGAGTATTATGATAAAACTGTTTAAATAATTCATAGTAGTCATTATATATATATACCGCTGCTATAGACGAAGGATTTTTATCGACAAACTTTTTGATCCAGTTTTTTTGCTTTTCCACCATAAGTAGCTTTAATGAATCCATTTGAATCTGATTATCACCTCCATTTTTATAAATGGATTCCAAGGATGAGTAGTAATAACTATAGTCGGTTTCTTTCTTAAACCTAAGATAAATATCATTTATAGCCGAGCCTTTTTGATTTATTGACCATATCATTACCGAATTATCAGATTGATGCATTGCGCCAATTGTATCAATGTTAAACGTCATGTTTGAATTTTCTAAAAATGCTCGAAACATCCAGGTGCCCGGAGTAATAACAAAGCCATGCCTCTCGGAAATCTTTGCTTTGCCCTGCATTACAAATTTGCCGCTTTTAATAACAGCACTGTCGGCAAAACCACTTAGGTCTGCTTTGTACATCCGTATCATTCCGGAATCTATATCATTAACCGTTCCGTTGATAGTGTACTGCTGACCATGTGCCTCGATAGTTAAAAACAAAGCAAGCAGAATAACAATAGTGTTTCTCATTTTTTATTGTAGGCAGTTTAGCTACTCTATTGGCTAAATATAAAGCATAAGTGTTAAATTATGAAATGTGATGATGTCACTTTTAAGGCCGCTTTATATCATTGTTGCCGGGGACGGAAGTTATTAGTAACAAGGAAAAAGGTGTACATTATTGAACTTTTGACTGATAAAATCTTTAGCGCGGCAATTTCAGCAAGTATGATAGGTAGTTGAGATGTTGCGATTTTTTGTTTACCCAAATATATCTTTCCTGCCTTATCAAGTATATCTTTTTCGGATATCATTTAGATATTGCTGATGTACTGCAAGCGATGAATGCCCCAACAGCTCCATTGTTACCATTGGGTTATTAATCTTATCAATGGCCATCCGAGCGAATGTGCCGGGCGATGTGAGGGGATAATGGTTTTTTGATACATGCCTTTTCCGCGATCAGCTTCAGGTGCTTGTTAACCAATGTGGTAGCAGATCTTTTTTGAAATCCTTTTTAATTCATTATTTCCGAACTCGTTCACATAATTTTCCGTTTTTTGATATATACTGGATTTCTTGAAAATATTAGCGTAATGATAGTTCCAAACTCTTGCCTTACATTGAAATCGCCATGTAACTCTGCACTTAAACCTTTCATAAGCCGCATGCCCAATGTACCACGTGGGCTTTCTTGTACTTCTGCTGGAATACCGATACCATTATCTGCAATGCTCAGCTGTAGTTGCTCCGCATTTACTTCCGTCATGGACACGGAAATTCTCCCAGGCTTATTGGGAATGAAAGCATATTTAAGCGAATTTAGTAATGGCTTCATTTAATATTAAACCTAAAGGGATGGCTTGCGAAATATCAAGTTGTAAGGGTATTATATTTGTCTCAAACCGAATGTTGTTGGCGACTCCATAACTTTTCAACCAGATAGCTAATCAATTCCGCAGATATTTCGACATTTCCATTGATGTTAAGTCATCCGACAAATATTATTTTTTTTATGAATGAGTGACATTGCGAAGATTCGGTGCAGACTATTTGTACAGCAGCCCTATATCATTGAGCGCTTCGAGTTTTCCATATTTATTTATAGGGACAATTGTTTACTTATCTGTTAAAACCATCTTTGCTATCCCTTGTTTTTGAGTTACATCTAACAAGAAAAAACTATGGCAACAAAAGGGGCAACTACAGACCGTAAAAAAGTTAATTCCGGTGAAAAGTACGAAGTAAAGTACGAAGCTGAGAAGTTAGGCGTCAGCACGCAGGCGCTCGTCGGCGCCAAGAGAGCAACCGGCTCCAATGACCGTAAGGTTATCGAAAAATATCTTGCCGATAAGAAAAAGGGATAGCCCAAACGAAGTTTTAATAGAAGCCCCGGAAGGGGCTTTGTTGTCATTTATCTACCTGTAAAAAATGAACCGAAAGATAAAGGGAACTACTACAGATGCCAGAACAGTTGACATTGACGACGCCTATGCCCTGGAATTTTGGGCGAGGGAGTTCAATGTATCCCAGGATAAAGTAAAAGCGGCAGTATTGGCTGCCGGAACTATCGCACCGGATGTAAAGCGTGAACTTAAAAAATAACACCATGGGCCTGACCGAATACGCCAAAAAGCGGGATTTTAAAAAGACCGCCGAACCCAAAGCCGGAAAAAGCAAGGATAAGGATAACCTTATTTTTGTCGTGCAAAAGCATGATGCTTCCAGACTGCATTATGATTTCCGGCTGGAGATGGATGGCGTATTAAAAAGCTGGGCCGTTCCAAAAGGACCAAGCCTTGATCCTAAGGTGAAACACCTGGCGATGATGGTAGAGGATCATCCTTTTGATTATTTAAACTTTGAAGGGATTATACCGAAAGGGGAATATGGTGGCGGGACGGTGATCGTTTGGGACGAGGGCACTTATGAACCTATTGAACCGATCAGGGGGAAAAAGGCGCAGGAAAAACACCTGCTTAAGCAACTGGCAAGCGGCCAGCTAAAAATTAAACTACACGGCGAGAAATTGAACGGTGAATTTGCTATGGTTAAAACGCATGGCATGGGCGAAAATGGCTGGCTAATGATCAAACATAAAGATGAGTTCGCCACCAGCGAGGATATTACCAAAAAGGATAAATCCGTGCTTTCAGGGAAGACCATTGAAACCATGGAAAAAACGAGTGAAAAAGTATGGCAAAACGGGCATGAAGAAGATGTGGTTCCCGATGAGGAACTGGCGGAAGATGTAGCAACAGAAGATGCGCCGGATATCGATGTAAAAGCCATTTTAAAAGCCGCGCCAAAGTCTAAAGTTCCCGCCAACGTTAAACCGATGAAAGCCACTTTAGTAGATGAACCATTTGATGAACCCGGCTGGCTGTTTGAGGTCAAATGGGACGGCTACCGCGCTATTGCCGTTCTTGATAAAAAAGATGGTGCGCAGTTGATCTCCCGCAACAATCTCCCCTTTGAAAAATATTACCCCATCAACGAGGCATTAAAAAGTTGGAGCATGAATGCCGTACTTGATGGGGAACTACTTGTATTGAATGAAAAAGGCATTTCTGATTTTGGTGCTATGCAAAACTGGCGCAGCGAAGCGGATGGCAACCTCGTTTACTACATCTTTGACATTTTATGGTACGAGGGGAAAAACCTGATGGAACTACCACTCGTTGAACGCCAGGCGATCCTTAAAGAAATACTCCCGACCGATAACGACCACATCCGTCAAAGCAAAGTTTTCGATGCTAACGGCATTGATTTCTTCGCAGCCGCAGTAAAAATGGGATTGGAAGGCATTATTGCTAAAAAAGCGGCCAGCGTTTATACCGCTGACCTGCGCAGCAAGGAATGGCTTAAAGTTAAAGTGCAGCGGCGACAAGAAGTTGTGATTGCAGGCTACACCAAAAATGAGGGCACCGGCAAATCGTTTAGCGCCTTGGTATTGGGCGTTTACAAAGGCAAGGAACTTCAATTCGTGGGCAAAGTTGGCACTGGTTTTTCTGATAAACTCCAAAAGGAAATGATGGCGCAGTTCAAGCCGTTAGTCACTGACGAAAGCCCTTTCAATTATGAAGTAGATGTGGACAAACCCACGCGCTTCCGGCCGAAAAGAACGGGCGCGAAACCAACCTGGCTAAAACCTGAACTGGTCTGCGAAGTAGGGTTTGCCGAAGTAACCGGTGACGGCGTTTTTCGCCAGGCATCTTTTAAAGGGATGCGCAGTGACAAAAAAGCGAAAGATGTCGTTTTGGAAACTCCGGTAGAAACCGAAACAACCCTTGCGGAAGCTGAAACATCAATTCCGGAAACCCTAGAAAAACGCAAATCAACACCTTCAAAAACAACAACAAAAGCCAAAGCCAAAGATGCCAGTCTGAAGTTGGAACCGATAAAAACCCATGAGCGAAAAACGCTGCTTAACCCCACTGAGGACACACAAACAAAAACCGTTTGCGGTCATCCACTCAAATTCAACCACGTCACAAAACTTTACTGGCCGGAAGATAAGATCACCAAAGGGCAGATGCTCAATTATTATTACAAGGTTGGCGAATATATGATGCCTTACCTAAAAGATCGTCCGATGTCTTTGAATCGCTTTCCGGGGGGCATCCACGGCCAAAGCTTCTACCAAAAGAACGTTACCGACAAAGCTCCTGACTGGGCCAAAACTTTTGACCACGTCACCGGAGAAGGGAAAGTTACGAAATATCTGGTAGCAACCGACGAGGCAAGTTTGCTATGGATGAACTCATTAGGGTGCATAGAGATCAATCCCTGGTTTAGCCGTGCAGAGACACCGGATAATCCTGACTACTGCGTAATTGATCTTGATCCGGACAAACATACTTACGACCAGGTGGTGCAAGCAGCGCTGGAAGTAAAAAAAATCTTAGATGCCATTGACGTTCCCGCATATCCGAAAACCTCCGGCTCAACCGGTATGCATATCTACATACCTTTAGAAGGCAAATACAGTTACGACCAGTCGCAAATGTTCGCCAATATCATAGTTAAGTTGGTACACAAAGAGATACCGAATTTCACCAGCCTGGAACGCAGCATTGCCGCGCGGAAAGGAAAAATGTATCTGGACTTTTTACAAAACCGCCCAGGCGCGACGATTGCCGGCCCCTACTCGCTGCGACCCAAACCCGGTGCCACGATCTCCATGCCGCTCACCTGGGATGAAGTAAAACCCGGGCTGACCATCCAGGATTTTAACATCCACAACGCACTGGACCGTCTGAAAGAAACGGGCGACCTGTTCAAAGGCGTTTTGGGTGAAGGTATAGACCTGGCGAAAACCATTAAAAAAGCACAAAGTATATTCGGGTAACATGAAAAAGATCATCAGCAACATTATCGGGGGACTGGCCGGAGCCATCGCACTAAACATCATTCATCAAACCGTTAAAGCCGTTGATCATGATGCGCCGCGGGTGGATCTGGTTGGCGAGGAAGCATTAACCAAAGGGATGGAATCCATGGGATTAACTCCGCCGACGGGCAATGCATTATTTTTAGCGACGTTGACGGGTGATGTTTTAAGCAACGCACTTTTTTACAGCACCATAGGTTTTGGCAAAAAGACCTATCTGTTATTGCGCGGAGCAGCTGTAGGGCTTTCGGCCGGAATAGGTGCCGTAACGCTACCCGACCGGATGGGCTTAAGTGATGCGCCGGTTACCCGAACCGACAAAACAAAATTGATGACCGTTGCCTGGTATTTGATCGGCGGTCTGGTCACGGCATTCACTATAAAATCAATTCGCGCTAAAGCAGATTAATCAATATCCGGGCACCTGATAGAATGGCTTCGCAGTCATATCCAAAAGCTTGGAAATGCAGCAAACAAACTAAATGAAAATTCTATAATTCAAAACTAAACGTTCGCTCATGTCTCCATGGACCGTCTAAATAGGTCCATAGATCAAGGCCGGTCGCCTGGATTTTAAAGGGCTTGAAATCGCCGGATAATTGCTTGAGAAGTTCGGATGCATTTTCAGGAGTAGTCTTATTTGAAATAGTGATATGTGGCCGGAATCCTTGCCGATCCTGTGGAATCAAATCTTTTGAAAAATGCGAGCTCAGCATCCGGTGCAACGATATGAGTTCAGGACCATCTATGCGGTAGGCTACCCCGGCGCCTAAATGCATCAGTCTTATGACGTTCAGTTCAAAAGACCGGATCCTCAACCCGGCCAAATAATCATAAGTTGCAGGATCATCAGGCAACTGGTGAAATAAATTCAGATGTGCAGCCAGGAAATTTCGTTCAGGCGGAAAATATCGTTTCCGTTGCATTTCAAAAAAAGCCTGACCATCCGGATCAATGCTTAGCGTTAGTATTAATGGTCTTTTTTCGTTTACCTGCATTTATCTGAGCAATATTTAACATCATCCCAAACCTTTTCCCATTTTTTACGACAGGTAAAGGGTCTTCCGCAAACTAAGCAAATCTTTTGCGGCAGGTCCTGTTTTTTAACCCCTCTCATGCTTCCATTGTTTTTTCATTGCGGCATAGGATTCTGTTGCTTCAGCAGCCTTCCAGCAGTCATAGAATATATTGGCCGCCCTTGCTTTTTCGGGATCGCCCGTACCCCGTTCTAATTGCGCATGATTTTTTTCGGCGTCGTCTTTCTTACCACCCTTGTAATTAGCGTAGCGCCTGGCGTGGGTGTAACCCATTTGCAGGTACTTTCGCGCCATATCAGCACCAACAAAATCACCCGCTTCGAGGTATGCTAAAAATAGTTCATAGATCTTTTTGCTACTTTCTTTGGCGACGTCCTCTGATTTAAACCGCCAGTATGGACCAATCTCGCTTTTACAGGGTTCACAGGTCAGCACCCCCTGCTTACCTTTACCCACACGGTAATTTTCGGGATGGGCCCGGTAATCGATGTCCGGATGCCAGGCATAGTTAATTTTATCAAAATTGAGGTAACTGGGTTGATCCGGCATTGGCTTAAAATTCCTTCAATTCGATCCACACCGGTGCGTGGTCGCTGGAATGCTCCCAGCCGCGCACATCTTTATCAACCCCGGCGGAAACTAATCTTGCTACCAATACCAGATTAAGCAGGAAGTGATCCAGCCTTAAACCAGCATCGCGCCCATAGGCATTACGCAGGTAGTCCCAAAATGTATAGAAGCGCTCATCAGGGTGTAACTTACGAATGGCATCCGTCCAGCCGGATTTAACCAGTTGGCGCCAAAGTTTTCGCGACTCGGGGCGGAATAACGCGTTATCTACATATTTCTCTGGTTTGTAAGTGTCAAGTTCGGTAGGCATGATATTATAATCACCAATTAGGGCCACCGGTAAACCGAAACCATTTAGTTTTTTACCATGGGCGGTAAGGCGTTTGATCCATTTAAGTTTATAATCGAATTTGGGGCCTGGATAAGGATTGCCATTGGGCAGGTATAAGCAACCGATTACGATTCCATTGATAAATGCTTCGATGTAACGGCTCTGGGTATCATCCGGGTCACCGTCCAAACCACGGCGGGTTTCCTGTATTTCGCCATAGCGGGAGAGAATAGCCACGCCATTCCAGCTTTTCTGACCCTGCCAGATCGCATGATAACCCGCCTTCAATAATATATCTTCAGGAAACTTATGATCTTCCGTTTTGAGTTCCTGTAAACAAACTACGTCAGGGGCAGCTTCTTCTAACCACCGGAGTAAGTTGCCGATACGACCATTAATGCCGTTGATATTATAGGTGGCGATTTTCAAATCTTACCTAGTCTTTGAGCACTGCATCCGTCGCCACTTTAGCGGCCTTCTTCGGAATGAACGTTTTTTTGTCAATCACATCGGCGGCTGTATCACTAACCGCTTCCTTAAATTTTCTTGTCAGTTGGCGACGATAATGATCACCTTTATCTGTAAGATATAGCCAACCTAAGGCAATACCAGCCGTTATACCAACTGCTATTCCTACAATCAGCCCGGTATGATCGTCTTTTTTAAATGGATTTTTCATATAGAGGTAACAGGTTTTTTAGCGTAATGTTCCTTTAAATATCCGGTTCCTGGTAAGTTTCGATAAAAACCGCGAGATAGGCCTGCTCGGCGACGCTTAAAACCTGGCCCTCAAAATGCTGAACCCTGCCATTCTCGAATAAAAATTTACCGGGATAATCGGGTTTATCCTCATCCGGCAATTCGTCGGCCGGCCCGTCGCTTTCTGCTGGTTCGGTAAACAAATGGGGTTCATCACCGAATGCGTCTTTATAGATTTTAAAAACGCCTGTTGAGCGCAGGCCATTATCACCATCCCTTTCAAGGACCGGTTCGATGACCACATAACGATCGCTGCCATCTACCTGCGGAATGCTCGTTTGAACCGGATGCATCATCTCAGGCACCTTTTTTAGCGGTCAGGCTGCTCATCAACTGACCATAAAGATCGTCGCCTTTCGCTGCTTTCGGTTTCAGCTTCTTGATGGTCGGGCGTTTGCCTTTGGCTTTTTGCTCAATGATATTCATCAGTTCCGTATGGTATTCATCCTTATACTTCTATTTTTGAAATTACAAAATCCGAATCCGATCCGGAAAACATATTTTATCAACTGGCCATCAAGGACATTCAGGACGCGGCCGACCTGTTTTTGCCACTTTACAATGAGGAAGTTGACGGAGCAGACGGCTATGTAAGCCTTGAGGTATCCCCGTTATTTGCTTTAGATGAAGAAAATACGATCGCCCAGGCAAGGCAATTATGGCAGGCTGTTGACCGCAAAAACGTGATGATCAAAATCCCTGGTACGCTGCCATGCCTACCGGCGATCAAAACAGCGATCAGTGAGGGAATAAATATCAACGTCACGCTCATTTTTGGCCTGGAACGCTATGAAGCCATCGCCAACGCTTATATCGAGGGATTGGAACTCAGATTGGCTGCAGGGGAAAAGATCGGACGGATCGCGTCTGTGGCCAGCTTTTTCCTTAGCCGCATCGACCTGATGGTAGATCCTTTACTTGAAGAAAAGGGGTTGGTCGAATTCGAAGGTAAGGCAGCTATAGCTTCGGCTAAAACAGCTTTTACACTCTACCGCAGGATCTTTAGTGGCGAACGCTGGGATAGATTGGCTGCTGCCGGAGCTAAACCACAACGACTGCTATGGGCAAGCACGGGCAATAAAAATCCGGCAACTAAAGACACGCTTTATGTCGAAGAACTCATCGGCCCTGATACCGTCAATACCGTCCCATTGGCTACGATCGAGGCATTCAGGGACCATGGTCTGCCGGATAACCGACTGGAGCAAAAGCCTGAACAGGCGTTGACCATCCTGGAGGCGATAGCCCAGTCCGGAATTGATATGGAAGAAGTGGCTTTGCAGCTGGAAAAAGAGGGAATAAAAAAATTTGAAATCCCGTATAAAAAACTTCTTGCCTCCATCACTGAAAAAATAAAACGATAAACTACTCTTACACCTATGATAAGTGCGCCAAACAATTACGAACATCATACGGCACTACGCTACACATGAAAAAAGCGTTTCTATTTGATCTTGACGATGCGGTCTATCCGGCCCGGTCTGTGGCCGACGATATGTACAACGACCTGTTCTCTTTATTAAAACAGTACGTTAGCAGCGACGTATTTGAAAATATACGGGAAGACATTTTAACCACGCCCTTTCAACATGTGGCGGACTGCTATGCACTTGAAAAAGAACTGAAAGATGCAGGAATGAATATATGTCTGAATATGGACTATGATGGTCCGATGAAAACATTCGATGATTTCGATCTGGCAAAGGACAACGCAGCCGAAAAGGCGAAATGTCAATCATCTGCCATGTCGCGACGAGCGAGAAAACAGTTTGCGAAGGGAACAGCATCCAGGAACTTAGTTGGAACGTCAGGAATCAACCTTGCAAAGGCGTTTCCCAAGAACCATAATTGATTAAAAAACCTTGATGTTATTGAACAAATAATGAATAAGGCGATATATCAGATAAATGTACATGATGCATGAAAAATAAGTCAAATCAATCATTAACATTCATAGGATTCCATTGTTCCTACCTATGTAATCACTAACGGTGAAGCAATGAACACCTGCGGGGACAAAAATCTAAATCATTATAAATCAGTAAAATCATGAGTATAAAGCGGATATTTTTTACGGGGGGATCAGGAAAAGCAGGAAAGCACGTGATACCTTACCTCCTGAACCAGGGGTATAGGGTGATGAATGTAGACCTGGCACGTTTAGATTACCCGGGCGTAGACAATCTGATGGCTGATATTACCGATTCAGGGCAAATGTTTAATGCCATGAGTTCGTACGCAGGATTAGATGAGTTGGAACAGGGTGACGGCGTACCAAAATTTGATGCTGTAGTACATTTTGCTGCTGTGCCAAGGATCTTACTTACAACTGATAATGAAACTTTTCGGGTCAATACCATAGGTACTTATAATGTGATTGAAGCAGCCGTAAAACTTGGAATTAAAAAAATCATTATTGCCTCGTCGGAGACCACTTACGGAATTTGTTTTTCAGATGGCAAAACCGACCCTCATTTGCTGCCATTAGAAGAAGACTATGATGTCGACCCAATGGACAGCTATGGATTGTCGAAAGTTGTGAATGAGAAAACGGCACGGGCCTTCCAGCGACGCTCAGGCTTTGATATATATGCACTTCGTATTGGCAATGTAATTGAGCCCCAAGAATACACAGAACTGTTTCCTTATTATTTAAAACATCCTGAAGCGCGTCGCAGGAATGCTTTCTGTTATATTGATGCACGTGATCTCGGACAAATTGTAGATTTATGTTTGAAAAAAGATAATCTCGGTTTTCAGGTTTTTAATGCTGGTAATGATCACAATGGTGCGATTATTCCAAGCATAGAATTGGCTGAAAATTTTTTTCCCGGTGTGCCCATTACCCGTGAATTGGAGGTACATGAAGCCCTGTTTTCAAACCGCAAAATCCGTGAGCTTCTGGGATTCAAAGAACAACATAACTGGCGGAAATATGTGAAGGTGGACTAACAGTTTGTTTGGAAACTTGTCCACCAAACTCTTAAATTACTCTTAATATTTTGGAAACTTAATCTTCCTTTACTGAAGTGCGTAAGCCGCAGCCTCGAAATCCGCATCCTCGATGATCACGTAGTCCTCATCATATTTATAACCCTTGACGATTTTATCATAAGGCACTTCTTTCTTGGTGTTCTCATTCAGCCGCTGGAATTTAATGTGCGCGTGGTCGCGGCTAACCAGCATATCCAGGTCAAGCCGGGTTTCCTGCACCGCCGAAAACAGTTTAATGGGGATACTCACCAGCCCAAAGCCAATCGAACCGGTCCAAATGCTTCTCATAATTTCAGTTTTCTAATATTATCATTGATGCCATGCGGGTGGTGCCCTTCGATCTGATCTGCCAGCAATCGCAGCACTTCTTCATTGATCTCTCCGGGTTTTGGCAGATAGGCAGAAATACTGCGCATCCGGCTCAAAACTGGCCACATATACGCCGTTCTCGAATACTTTATACTTGCACTGCTGCTCATTATGATGGGGATATTCACCCACCTCGAAATGATGCACTGCCTTGTCAACACTGATCGTGATCGGGTAATTTTCCATACTTACATAACTGTTTAACCACCGCATTGTTTAAGCGCTGCCTTTTGCGGATATTTCCTGGATGATCTGGTCGAACTCATCGGCGCTCAAGGCCAGCATATTCATGAGCTCTTCACGCTCGGCCTCATTCTCTGCGCTGCGTAATAATTTAGTGAGGCCCATGATATTGGCGAGTGGTTTCCGTACCCCATGAGACTGGATGAAGCTGATCTCGTCCAGGTGCGTTTCGGCCAGGTTCAGTTTCGTTTTGGTGTCTACAAACTCGGTGATATTATAACCTATGCAGAAAATACCCTGCGGTAAGCCCTGCTCATCCAGCATCGCCTGCATTTCCCATTGCGTGGTCACGAACCCGCCGCGGCCATCATGTTTACGCAAAGTGACCGGAAACAGGTGGCCCGGGTCCTGGAAACATTGCGGACCGGCGGCTTCACAGATCTGGACATCCTCCGGGTGGAGCGTAACCGAAAAATGCTGTCCGCGCAGGGTACCCTTGCCAAAACTAAAGTTGCGATCATAGTTCGGGCTCACATAGGTGTAAACGCTGTCCATGCCGATCGCAATCGTATAAAAGAAAGCCGAGGCATTTAAGAATTGGTTGATCTGTTCATAGCGATGCATGCTCTCATAAGCGGGCCGGCGCCGGATTTGTTTTAAATTATTCATCAGAACAATCCTATCAAAACCGCTGAACGCGATCCGGGAAAAACAGAGACTTATAGTTTAAGTCCGATACGAATTGGCCCTTTCACCGGTTCGCCGGTAACGGGCATCCCTTTTTGGGTAATCACGACCTTTCCTTTTTCCTGTAATTGAAAAGCTACGCCGCGCACTTCGCCCATGTGGCTACGCCAGTCCGACGGAAAAAGCGCCCGTGCGACCTCGGAGGGGCAGGTCGTCTTCAAGGCGCCGCGTTCTGCGGCGCTTTGAAGGATAGCTTTTGCGATATCAGGCTTAACGGACATGAGGTCCAAATAATCAGGACACCTGTTTTAATTTGGCGGCCATGCTCATCCTAGTATGCGGCACGGCGCGCAGGCGTTCTGCCGGAATCAGTGTTCCTGTCACCTTGCAAATACCATAAGTTTTATTTTGGATGCGGACCAGCGCGGCTTCCAGTTGTTCGATGAATTTTTTCTGCCGGGCCGCTAATTGATTCGTTTGTTCCTTTTCATAGGTCGCCGAACCGTCCTCCAGGGTTTTACCCGCAATGGCCGCATCATCGCCATTACTGTTCGATGAGCTTAAGGCTGCGGTCAATTCGTCCAGTTCTTCACGTGCCATCCTGATCTTATCATCTATCAGCTGCTTAAATTCCAGCAGCTCGGTATCGTTATAGCGGGTCTTGTTGTATTCGTTTTGCATGTGCTTTCAACAACAAAACAGGGAGATGGTTTGCTAAAAAATCAACGCCTTATCTTCCATGTTCATGCTTCGTCCAAATCAGCTTGGACACATCGTAGACTAATGCGTTGGCCTGTTTCAAGTAAGCCGTTTGAATCGCTGCCGGTATCACCTTTTCGCGCGATAGCAGACATGAATAATTCAGGTTGTTGCCGGCCACCAGCGCATGGCGATAGTCCAGGTCAATAGCGATCACATTATAACCGGCATAGAATCGAACCGTCAGGATTCAGTGAATAGGTCGCACTCACATTAGCCGATGATTTTGAGATCGTAGGTGTGGCTAACCGCAGCTATGAGAGCTCAAAAAAATCAGCAGAGGCATTAAACCTACCTTATGCCTTTGACAACGTGCGATCACTGGTAAGCTGCACGGAGATCGACCTGGTCGTGGTAACCGTTAAAGTTCCATATCACTTTTTGAACTTGTGAGCGAAGCGTTGAATGCGGGCAAACATGTTTTTTGCGAATGGCCCCTGGGTAATGGATCGGAGGAAGCCCGGAAACTGGCCGAGCTGGCCAGACAGAAGGGTGTTGTTGCTGCTATCGGAACACAAATGCGCTACGCCCCCGAGGTGACTTACCTGAAACAGTTGATCGCAGATGGGTATGTAGGTAAAGTATTATCCACCACCCTGATCGGCGCTGGCGGTAGCTGGGGAAATGAAATAACTGAGGACCATTATTATCTCTACGTACAGGCTAGTGGCGCAACGCTGCAAGCCATTCCTTTAACACACACGCTGGCAGGCTTAACGGAGGTTCTCGGAGGTATAGACCAGTTGTCAGCCCGGACACTTACTCACTTCGATCACGTTAAAGTTATTGAAACAGGAGACCTGAAGAAAAAAAACACCCCGGATCAGATAATGATTCACGGAACATTACAAGGCGGCGCCGCCTTGTCCGTACATTACCGTGGCGGGATAACCCGCGGCACCAACTTATTATGGGAGATCAACGGTACTGAGGGTGACCTGCAGGTGACCGGCGAAAATGGCCATGGCCAAATTGTTCAACTTGCGATCAAAGGCGCGAAAGGTGAAGAAAAAGATATGAAAACGCTCTTGCCGCCCCCGATTGCTTACGATGGTTGGCCGTCGTTTTCAGGAGCACGTAATGTTGCTCACCTTTACGCAATTATTGCTGAAGATGTACGAACAGGGTCACGAAAGGCGCCTAATTTCGAAGATGGTGTCGCCCTTCATGATCTAATTGACCGTGTAGAAAGATTTGCACAAGCGAACAAGATAAATAATAAGCCCCCGTCAAGTGAATAGACTGCCGATCGGACAACAGAGAATGCTGCCAATATTCAGCAACATATTCGATCAATTTCCTAATCCACTTCGTGCAGCCAGTTGCTGACCATGTATGGCCAGGGCTTTTGCATGGCGGAATTGCTGTTTATTCCAAAACCCTAGCGCGGTTTTCGTATCCGGGTGTTCTTCTAGGCTCATAGCTAAAGTGACCGCATCCCGGTACGCCTTTGCAGTGCCTGAAGCGGTATGAGGCCTTACCAGGCTTGACGCATCTCCCAGGACCACCACATTGCCATTGTACATCTGTGGTACCGCCATATCCAGAATTACCTGTAAAAATGGCTGAGCTGTTTGAAGCACTCGATCACGCAATACCGGCGGTAGTTGTTCAAATGCAGCTTGGTTGAGATCTTCCACACTTGCCTTACTCAAGTAACCGGCCGGAACAGTAAAATCACGTTGCAGGCCATTTTGATCTGTTAATAAATCTCTTAATTCATCCTTCGTTTTATTTTGGTACCAAACCCAGTTGTATAGTCTTTTGCCCTCCGTTAATTCGCCGTTAAGACCAGGAACCAGGTAGCATAAAAGGTGTGAGTTATCATAAGGATAGATAGAGAACTTGTCGCTGAAGAAAGCCACCTCCTCCTTAGTTAATTCACTCTCGGGAATCAATCCACGGTAAGCAACATAGCCGGCATAAAGCGGGTGAATGTTCGGACCTACATATTCTCTAACCACCGAGTTAAATCCATCTGCACCAATGAGCAGGTCCGCAGTTCTCTCTTCACCGTTTTTGAATATCGCCGTTACGGTGCCGCCATTATCAGTAACACCATCCAGTTCAAAACCAGTAAGGTAATTAGCCGATGGAAAGAAATCTTTTAACCTGCGCCACAAATAATTCCAGGATGTAAATATGGTATCGTTAGGATAGATCAGTGCTATACTACCGTTATCATCCAATACCTGCCGCTGCGTAGCCGGTACGCCAAATACCTCCCGTGGCGCTATGCCTTTTTCTATCAGGTAGTCCATCAGATCGGGCTGGATGACCAACCCTGCACCACGGTCTTTCATATCGCCGGGCGAGCGTTCATAAATGCTTACCAAATGCCCTTTTTCCTGCAGTGCGATACCTGCACACAATCCGCCAATGGAACCGCCTATTATAATGATATTCATTGTGTTAATTATTTAGATTTAGACCCGCTTGTAACCACATTTACAATTGCTGCAACTGCTAACAGCGCCATAAAAGAGGTTGACCAGCCCCAGCCGCCTGCATTATACAATTGTATAGCGATAAAGGAGCCCAAAGCGCCGCCGATAAAATAACTCGTCATGTAAACGGTATTGATGCGGCTGTTAGCCAGATGATCCAGAGAATAGATAACGGCGATGTTGGTAACTTGGGTAGCCTGAACACCAATATCAAGCAGGATAACGGTGACCCAGATCGCGGCAATAGCACCCGGAAACGATATTAACACAAGGATACTTACTAATGTTAAGCCGGTGGCAAATAGTAAAGACCTGCGAGGTGTGCCATTGTCTGCCAGTTTACCAAATACCGGCGCTATCAAAGCCCCTGCTGCGGCAAGTAATCCAAATAAGCCGATATGAGATGCAGAATAATTAAACGGTGCATCACTCAGGTAAAAAGTAAGGGTTACCCAAAAAGCACTAAGTGTGCCAAAGGCCAGCATACCGGTCAAGGCAGTGCGGCGTAGTAATGGAAATCTGCGTAGCTGGGCAACTGTTGATCTGAGAAGCCCGCCATAGGTTCCGGTAAACCACTCGGTGGTTGATGGGAAGTCCACTTGCATCAATATAGCAGTACAAAATACCATAGCAGCCGATAAGAGGTAAACATATTGCCAGCCCAACCATCCCGTAATAAAACCACTGTATACACGTGCTACTAAAATGCCCACCAGTATACCTGTGAATATTTGCCCTACTATTTTGCCCCGGTTCTCTTTAACCAAGCTGGCGGCCATAGGCAGGATAACCTGTGCTACAACCGAAAATACACCTATTAGCAGGCTTCCAGCGTATAGTATGGTAAGTGTAGGCGAATAGGCAACCAGTAATAAGGAAAGGATCAAGCCTATCTGAAGATAAAGAATGAGCTTTTTGCGCTCGATCATATCACCAATAGGTGTCAGGAAGAACAAGCCTAAGCCGTAGCCAATTTGAGATAACACAGATATGGTGCCCGCTTTTTCCGCACTGATGTGAAATTGTTGTGCAATGGCATGCAATATAGGTTGGCTGTAATAAACATTCGCTACGGCAATCCCGGCGGTAGCTGCCATAATTAAAACCTGAGTTCGTGTTAAAGATTTCATTGTAAGCGTTTTTATTGTATTGTTATTATCCTGACCGGACAATACAAAGTTGGTTACAATGCGTGCTTCGCGCCAATGAACTGGTTTAGGAAATAAGGGCGAACTGGATCAACAAAAAATGTTGAACCAGATTAACTTTCCCGTGATACCCGCTTATTCCGGAGCTTCGAAAGGTACTCGGTGGTCATGCCGAGAAAGGAAGCCAGGGCATACTGCGGCACTTTGCTTACGATGACCGGATAACGCTCCAGGAAAAGTTCATAGCGTTGCTCGGCCGTTTTGGTCAGATTGACGATAACCCGGCGCGCCATATGAGCTGCAGTGTTTTCGGCCAGTATGCGGAAGAAAGTTTCATAAACGTGCCTGCGCTTTTTAAGCTCCTGCTCTGCTTCATAGCTGATCTGTAGCACTACGCTGTCCTCCAGGGCCATCACGAACATCGAAGCAGGCTGTTGAAAAATATAACTGTTGTAATCGGAGATCCACCAATCATCAATAGCAAATTGTATGGTATGTTCCTGGCCCTCGTCGCCTATAACATAAGCCCTGAAACTGCCCTGGACAACATAGAATCTGTATTTGGCGACGAATTCAGGCTGTACAATGAACTGCCGTTTTTTAACTTTAACCAGTTTAAAACTTCGACAGAACTCATTGAGCTCATCATCTGTTATACTGATGCGTTTTCGGATATGTGTTGCAAGCGGATCAAATTCTGCCATGTGAGCGTTTAAGCCTGTAAGTAAATAAATCTGGAAGCAAGATAATCATAGATCATAAAAACTTTACTAAAAGGTCTTATAATAAAGTATTTAATTCTGTTGTTGATCTCCATTCAAGCCAGTGTCCACCAGGTGGATATACTTATTATCGGTGTTTCCCATACTTACAGCAAATACCCGACATAAGATCTTTCCGGCGTTTATACAAGATCATAAAAATTCATTCTAACGCTATTTTTGGCGAATTTTTGAGCGAGGAAAGCCAAGTGGCTGTATCGTAGGCTTGCACCCAACCAGGCACATTAACGGAGGTAAATGTGTTGTCGCCGGGACATATGAAAACGCCGATCCACGAACGCTTAGGGTTATCTTGTTAAACGGGGTGGCACCATTGAAGAAATGGCCAACGGGTACTTGTTTCTGATTTTATTGATGCATCATGTAATTATATGGAAACGAGTCAATGTCTTAATAAAGTGTTAAAATTCGGTGTAGGCGATATCAACCTCAAAATCTTAAGAAATATGATTGACAAGTCTTGTCAGAACACCTAATTTAGTGATCAATAAACGCTTTATACATGAAGTCAACCTGGCCATCCACACCTCTGTCCATCTTTTTGATTGTATCAATATTTCCGCTTATGCCGGCATTGGCGCAACTGACGCCGCCCAAAACACGCATAACCACCGTTGAGGACCGCTATTTCGACAAAACGGTTCAAGATAATTACCGTTGGCTGGAAAATGTGAGCGCCCCGGATGTGAAAGAATGGGTAATGGCACAGGGCGAATATACCAAACGACTGCTCGACCGCATTCCGGGCCGGGACAGCCTGATCAGCACCTTAACCGGCTTTGACCGAATGCAGCCAGAACGCTATTCGGCCATCAAACGACGCGCCGGACGATATTTTTTCCGCAAAACCATGCCGGGAGAAAACATTGGCAAGTTATACTACAAGCAGGGTGAGCATGGCGCTGAAATACTGTTGTTCGATCCTTCCACATATCAGAACGGTAAAGGCTATTATATGTTAGATCACCTGCCCAGCCATGACGGAAAGATGGTCGCAATTGCTATTGCCAATGGCGGTGGCGAGATTGCCACATTGCGGGTCATTGACGTCGGCGGTAACAAATTTCTATCCGACAAACTGTCACCTGTCCGGGAAGAATTTACCTGGGCTCCTGATAGCCGGGGTATTATTTATACCGTATTAAATTCGGCAGATCCCTTTGATGTCAATTTTCAGATGAATACGCAGGCCTGTTACCATGCATTGGGAACTAATCCGCAGAATGATCGGGTAATCTTATCCGCCTCCAAAAATCCGGAGCTCGGTATAAGCAAGACCGAAGTCCCTACCGTGTATGTAAGTAATGATCTACAGCACCTGATCGGGAATCTGATGACGGTTGATTACCGAATGCATGTGGTGATCGCACCGATAACTGACCTGGCAAAAGCAAAGATCAACTGGAAGCCTTTGATCAGCCGTGAGGATAGTATAGCCGGGCTGACAGATGTTGGCGGGCAGCTGTTTCTGCACAGCATCAAGGGCGCGCCCAATGGACGTGTGCTGGTGACCTCACTGGCGAGTCCTGACGTGCGGGTCGCAAAGGTCGCGGTCGCGGAAGGCAATAAGATCTATGAAATCGGCGCCAGTAAAGATTACCTGCTGATCACCAAAGACGATGTGGTGCGATCATACCTGCAAACGTATCATGCCGCTACCCGTCAACTGCACAATATCCCCCTGCCTGTAAGTGGTGTAGGCGGTATACGAAGCTATGATCCTCAGGCAAACGATTTGTATGTATCGCTCGTTTCCTGGCTTTATCCGCCCGTAACTTATAACTATTCGCCGCCAATCGGTAAACTTACGCCAAGCACTTTTCACCGGCAGTCCAAATACCCGGGACTTGATCAGCTGACAGTGGAAGAGATTGAGATTCCCGGGCATGACGGGACCCTGATCCCGCTGAGTATCATCTACCGCAAAGGATTGAAAAAAGATGGCTCCACTGTTTGTTTTATGACCGGCTACGGCGCCTATGGACATTCAGCCACGCCTCATTTCGATCCGAAATATCTCGCCTTGCTTAATCAGGGCGTCATCGTCGCCGTTACCCATCCCCGTGGTGGCAGTGAGAAGGGCTTGTCCTGGTATAAAGCGGGCTTTAAAACGACCAAGCCAAATACCTGGAAGGATTTTATTTCCTCAGGCGAATACCTGATCAGGGCGGGCTATACCAGCGCCCGCCACCTGATCGGAGAAGGTACCAGCGCCGGCGGCATACTGATTGGCCGCGCCATCACCGAGCGGCCGGATCTTTTTGCCGCGGCTATTAATAACGTGGGCGTCACCAATGTCATGCGCTTTGAACTGACACCGAATTCGGATAACATCGCGGAATTCGGTACGTTTAAAGATTCGGTGGAAAGCAAAGCCCTGTATGAAATGGACGCACTTTATCACGTTAAAAAAGGCACACCCTATCCCGCTGTGATCAGCGTTGGCGGCATGAACGACCCAAGGGTGATCATCTGGCAGCCGGGAAAATTTACCGCCGCCCTGCAAAATTCGACTTCTTCCGGTAAACCTGTTCTCCTGCAGGTCAACTATGATAACGGGCATTTTACGGAAGATAAGACGGTTACATTTCGCAACTTTGCAAACATGTACGCCTTCGCCTTATGGCAGGCAGGGCATCCGGGGTTTAAGATCAGATAAAAAGCCAGGTATTTCAAAAAAACATCTATTTCACCACTATCATTCATCCAACAAACTGCAATAAATTATGCGTTCGTTAACCATACTATTATTATTTCCTTAAGTTCTTACTGCCTGGGGCAGCAACGGAAGATTATTGATGTGCATTTTCATACGCGATCAGCCGGTGATTATGGGTTGCAGCCCCCGCCTAATCCGGCGACAGGCAAGAAGCCGAACGCAGGCAGCAATGAGGCAATCCTCTCCAGCAATTATCATTTGCTGAAGCAGTATAATGTCGTAAAAGCAATCTGCTCGGGCACATTGAAGAGGAATGCAGATTATATAAGCGCCGATCCTGAACGTTTCATCAGTTCTTTGGAATATCCTGATCATCAAAATAATCCCATACCGGATACCGCCACTTTCAGGAAGATGGTCATGGCGAAGAAATTTACTGTTTTTGGTGAATTGGGATTACAATATGAAGGGCGGACACTGGATGAATCGATATCTGAACCTTATTTGGCTATTTGTGAACAGTATGACATTCCGGTTGCTGTGCATACTGGAATCGGGCCGCCGGAAACACCCTACCACGGATCCCCCAACTTTACCATAGCTGCCGGGAAACCGTCCTGTCTTGAGCCAGTATTAAAAAAACATCCTAAACTTAAGATTCAGATGATGCATATGGGGTATCCCTATCTGGAGGAAACAAAAGCGATCATGGGTGTATACCCCCAGGTGTATGCGGATTTTTCCGTGATTGACTGGATACTTCCCGTTCAGGAATTTTATGATTATCTGAAAGCTTTGCTCACGGCGGGCTTCGGTAAGCGCCTGATGTATGGATCAGATCAAATGATATGGGAAGATGCCATCCCATTATCGATAAAAAACGTTGAGAATGCCCCGTTTTTAAATACGCAGCAAAAGAACGACCTGTTTTATAACAATGCGGCGAACTTTTTCCATCTTCAGTAGGCCACGCATTTTGCAACCAAATCGCCGTCATCATTGAAAGCGCTAGAGATGTTCGAGCAAAAAATTTGGCGCCTGTTTTGATCAACAAGCCTAATGTAAGACACCTGCCATAAGGGTTCACTTCTAAGGCATTGGCTGCGGCCTGTCGTCGCAGCGGCCAATTAGGAGAACATATCAACATCGCGCGAATAATCAATAATCTTTACATGAAAGCGCTCCCGCTAGGAACTATCATACTAAACTTCCAAACCATCAATTCTGTATCATTTTCAAAAAGTCTCTTTACCTTACCATCCGGGACCGTACGTAGGTGATTATTGACGAGGAACTCAACTGCCAACGGGAACAGCAATTTAAGGGATGGATCCTTATGATTTTAATTTGATGATTGTTGACTTAATCGTTGCAAAAAAAGAGGGAAAGATAAATGAAAACGAGAGAGGTATCGGGATCATAAAACGGCTGTAGTCCAAGGCCGGTCTAAATTATACATTGAACCGATTGTCGACTGCTACGTGAACCGGGCAACGCCGATGAGACAGTGGCCGGTTACCCGATGGCGTTGCTCTGCGGATTAAAGACCTTTAAAGAAATAGCCTGTCCGGCTATTTCGCCCTGCTCATCCGCTCTGTGATATTATAACAAGTGACCAGTAAATAACCGGCTTGGCCGCCGGCCTCTTGCACCGGAACAATATCCAACTGCCACCAGCACTCCGCCAGGTTCAGATTTGAACTGCAGGGATGTTGTAATGGAACGGAACGGTCGTAAAAGCCGTATCGGTTTCCAGGGCGCGGCAAAGTGCATCCAGCAGCGCCTTTCACTCCAACCCGCCCTGTCGGGCTCAAATGCCTCCCAAGGGGTTCAGCTACAGTATTACAGTGATGCGTGTAAGTCGCTTGCTGATATGCCTGATTGTAAGCAACAATGGTGAAGTGCGGTACGTCGGCAAGAAGGATGTTCATGGGCTGCTCAGCTTCAGCGATCAGATTTATCAGGGAGACGATGCGCATACTTCAAATTGGGGAATAAATTTACAAAATCCGGCGATTGTTTGCCCTTGTACCGATTGAAATATGATATGGGCTTTCGCCGGCAGCGTCAGGTCAAATATTCAGGGTCCAGATCACTGAATGCCTGCATGGTCTGATCGTTAGCATGCAGGAGATCAACACCTGTGCTCTTTCAGATAGGCGAGCTGCCGAACCATTTGAGAAATTTACCTTACGGCTAAGGTAATACAAAACGATTTACAACAATCTCAAATATTATTAAACAAATTATTTTACTTCAAGTTAAACAAAGACATCAAACTAATGAAAAACCACCATGAAAGCAGCAGTATTTCACAAACCCGGCGATATACGTTATGATACAGTTGAGGACCCACGATTACAGGAAGACACCGATGTTATTTTAAAAGTTACTTCAACCGCCATTTGCGGTTCAGACCTGCACATTCTCAGCGGCGGGGTACCGCAACCCAAACCGATGATCATGGGCCACGAGTTTATGGGGATCGTCGAAGAAGTCGGCAAAGGGGTTAAAAATCTCAAAAAAGGAGATCGTGTCGTTGTGCCGTTCCCCATTTCCTGCGGGCACTGTTTTTTTTGCCAGCATGATGCCTCGCCGGCCTGCGAGAACTCTAATTACAAACATTACGGCCCTAACGGCGATATGGCCGATCAAAAAGGCGCCGCCTTATTTGGTTATACGGATCTGTATGGCGGCTATTCCGGCGGGCAGGCGGAATATGTACGCGTTCCGTACGCTGATATTAGTCCACGTATCGTACCGGATAACATGACCGATGAACAGGTTCTGTTTTTGACCGATATCTTTCCTACAGGCTGGTCTGCGATT
This sequence comes from Mucilaginibacter gynuensis, assembly GCF_039541195.1. Taxonomy (NCBI): domain Bacteria; kingdom Pseudomonadati; phylum Bacteroidota; class Sphingobacteriia; order Sphingobacteriales; family Sphingobacteriaceae; genus Mucilaginibacter; species Mucilaginibacter gynuensis. The sequence goes on along the minus strand of NZ_BAABFT010000009.1, from coordinate 23,947 downwards.
GACTGGGCACAGCTGAAAGGCGGTGAGGTCGTGGCGATCTTCGGATCGGGCCCTGTTGGCCTGATGGCCCAAAAAGCGGCCTGGCTGAATGGTGCCAGCCGTGTTATTGCTATAGACCCGCTGAATTATCGTTTGGCGAAGGCTAAAGCAGTAAATAAAGTGGATACACTCAATCCTAACGAAGTCGATGTGGTAGAAGCGATCCGCGAAATGACCGGCGGCCGCGGCGCCGATGTTTGCGTGGATGCAGTTGGTTTTGAACCCGAACGCAATATTTTCGACAAGGCCAAAGCGTTGATCAATTTTGAAGTGGGTAGTATGAAAGTGATCGATCTGGCCCTAAAAGCCGTACGCCGTATGGGCACCGTATCTATCATGGGCGTTTATGGTTCTACCTATGATAATTTCCCGCTGCACCGTGCTTTTGATAAAGGCATTACGCTGAAGATGGGTCAGGCTCCGGTATTGAATTATATTGATCACCTCATCGAACTGGTCAAAACAGAAAAGGTAGTGCTGGATGATATCATTACCCATACCCTGCCTTTAAGTGAGGTTACACACGGATATGAGATCTTTAATAAAAAGGAAGAAGACTGTGTGAAAGTGGTGCTCAAACCCTGGGAGCAGCAAAAACTGACCGAAAACAAAGAACCTGTTAAAATCGAGAACTAATGGAAAATCAACAAAAAACAGCCCTGATCACGGGGGCGACCAGCGGTATCGGCAAAGAACTGGCGAAGCTGTTCGCCAACGATCATTATAACTTAATCATTGTGGCCCGCAGCCAGCATGAGCAGGAAAATACTGCCGCTGAGCTGGAAATATTTGGCATCCGGGTACAAACGATCGCCAAAGACCTTTCAGACATGGAACAGGCAAGGGCTTTATGCGCTGAAGTGAACACCCCGGTCGACGTCTTAGTTAACGATGCAGGTATGGGCGTGTACGGTTTGTTCAAAGACAACGACCTGGAACGTGAACTATCGATCATACACCTTAATATCTGCAGCCTGGTGATCCTGACCAAACATTTCGTCAAAGAAATGGCCGTGCGTGGTGAAGGCAAAGTCCTCAATTTGGGGTCGGTCGCCGGTAAACTACCCGGCCCTTGGCAGGCAGTGTATCACGCGACCAAAGCCTTTGTGCTTTCTTTCACTACCGCCATCCGCGAAGAACTTAAAGATTCGGGCATCACCTTTACCTCGCTGATGCCGGGTGCTACCGACACGGATTTCTTTAATAAAGCCGGTATGCAGAACAGCAAAGTAGTTCAGGATAAAGAAGCACTATCGGATCCAGCCGATGTCGCCAAAGATGGCTACAACGCACTAATGGCCGGTGCAGACCGCGTGATCTCCGGCTTTAAGAATAAGGCACAAGTGAATATGAGCAACCTCATGCCCGACAGCAACGTGGCCCATACGATGTATGAACAGCAAAAACCGGTTGAACAAAAACAACAGCAGCAAATCCCATAATCATCATGGTGAAATATTCTAAAAAGCACAGGACAAGGTCCGCCAGGCCTTAAACGAAGAAAAAGAAGGCACGCTGAAAAGCGTGCGGTAAAAAGGTAACGAGTAAAAAACGAGCCATCGACATCGGGCTTTCCGAAGCCCGGAAGGACGGTGCCAAAGCGCCTAAAAAGAAAGACTGATATGGAAGAGAATCAAAAAATGAGCCGCCGGCAGATGGTGGCCAGCCTGGGCACCACCCTGGCCGCCGCTACCGTGGCACCGGCCTTCGGCGCCGTAAACAATCAACCGGCGGACAGCCTGAAACTGGAGGACCCAACCACCAAATATCCACGCCCTCCTTTCCAGGCACAGTCACAGCCCTGGCCGGGACTGGCTGGTAATATGAACCCGAAACCCGACCATGGCGAAACCAGTTATAAAGGCTCCGGCCGTTTAAAAGGCCGCAGAGCACTGATCACCGGCGGCGATTCCGGCATGGGCCGTGCAGCGGCTATCGCCTGTGCCCATGAAGGCGCGGATGTGGCCATCAACTATTACCCGAGCGAGGAAGCGGATGCCCAGGAGGTGATCGCCCTGATGAAAAAGAAAGGCGTTAAAGCCATCGCTATTCCCGGCGACCTGCGCGACGAGGCCTTTTGTAAAAAGCTGGTCGATGACGCCGTGCGTCAATTAGGCGGACTGGATATCCTCGTGAATAACGCGGCAAGGCAGCAAACGCAAAAATCCATCCTGGATATTACCAGCGAAGCTTTTGACGCCACCATGAAAACGAATATCTATGGCCCCTTCTGGACGACCAAAGCCGCCCTGCCGCATTTGCCACCCGGTTCGGTCATCATCGGTACCACCTCCGAGCAGGCGTATGACCCCTCGGCGGAACTCTATGATTATGCCCAGACCAAGGCGGCGACAACCAATTATGTTAAATCACTGGCTAAACAGTTAGGCCCGAAAGGTATCCGCGTGAATGGCGTAGCCCCGGGTCCCATCTGGACACCTTTGCAGGTGAGTGGTGGCTCGACCATGGAGAAACTGAGACAATTCGGCGGTCAAACGCCATTGGGTCGTCCCGGCCAACCGGTGGAACTGGCTTCCATTTACGTGCAGCTGGCCGCCAGCGACGCGAGTTACGCGACGGGCCAGGTCTATGGTGCCGCCGGTGGCGGCGGCCAGCCTTGATCCACAAGCATAAAAAGAAGAGGTTATCTCAGAAATGAGATTGAGGCTCTGAGAATCATCCGTACGATAACTGTCTCAGCCGCCTCAACTATCCGAATAAATCAAACAAAAGAAAAGGCTGTCTCCTAAAGCCTCTTCTTTCAATCAATTGCCATGGCATCACCGCGCCTCATCTTACTTTTTGCTAATTGTTTTTTAGCTTTCCCATAGTAATCATGTTAAGCAGCTGGCCAAAGAAGAGGTAACCCGTCGTCCGTTCCACAAGATTGCCGATCAGTTAGGTTTCAGTGATGAAATGGTGCAGCAGGCTAAAACACTCATCAGCAGATTAACCTATGATAAGCCCATTGCCGCGTTCGATGATTATCGTTACGTCCGAAGTCTTAAAATTGATAAGTTTTTGGTAACAACGGGCTTTATCCGTATGCAGACCAGTAAGGTAAAGTGGCTGGATATTCAAAAAGTTTTCAGGCAGATCCATATCATTCCCCACATTATCGAAAAAGTATCATAGCTGATCTTGAAGCAAGGCAGGATAGATTCAGCAAGGAAGTAGCGGAAGACATGAAAAATATTAAAGGTGATGGTTTTTAAGCGGGATTATCCAGTTTATGATAGGGCCTATTTGTTTTAACTGATCAGATTAGTTAATGCGGCGCTAAAAATGCATTTTATACGTTTAGTCACCCGGTTGATCGCTATAAACGATCTTGCCAACGGCATACTTCAAAGGAAAGCTTCAGATTAAATGCTGTCGAATTGCTATTGTAAATACAACGTTTATTATGCGAAACTGGAGGGCATTGAAACATCATATTTTGATGTCCGCAAAAAAAAGGCCCTGACTTTAATGGACTAAACTGACAAATCAAAAATATCCTACAACTTTCTATCGCTGAAAGATATCATGCCTAAATCCATTTTCGTAAAAAGAGCGTTGGGCCCCGAACTGAACGCTGCAATACGTAGACTTAAAGGTCAGTAGGAACGATCTTAGAAGCGAATAGACACATCTGAAAATAACAGTTACGACTGGAAAACTAAGGTTGGGACTACATTCAAAAACAAGAAATTGACCTGGTGGTTCCGCCATTGGTTTTGTAATTGTTCATTGTCTGTTCATGCTTCGTTGACCGGTTGTTCCGACCCATTTTACTGGATTTTTTCAAAATTATTCATGATCTGTTTTTTACGGCGCGGAATAAGATTTTAGATTATCAAAGTGATTCTCTACCTTTCCGCATTATTTTAATTCAACTTTGCCAAGTTTGGATCATATAGCTTATCGTTTAACCTGTATTCTTCACTCATGTCACTTAAAACACATCAATTGTTAAAAAACAAGAAAAAAAACATCCTGGAGCGCTGGATGAAGAACCAATTAGCTGATGACGGGTTGCGTGAGGACCTCATCAGTAACGATGAACTACGTAGCCAGTCTGAAGAGCTGATCACAGCTTTAGTCGGTAATTTATCTTCTGAGAATTTCACGAACCTTGATGCTGATGAATGGAGCCCTGTAATTGAAATACTGGGTGGCATCGCTATTACGCGTGCCCGGCAGGGCTTCAGTCCACGAGAAACGGGTAACTTTGTTTTTTCGCTGAAAGAAGCCATCCTGGAAGTATTGCAGCAGGAGATGACCAATGATCCCACGGCTCTTTTTCAGGAAAGCCTGAAGGTTAACCGGATCATGGACAACCTTAGCGTGGTCACTTTTGAAACCTTTATTAAAGGACGTGAAGAAGTGATCCTGCGCCAGACGGATGAAATCACCGAAATTTCAACGCCGGTGATTCGGGTTTGGGACGGCATCCTGGCATTGCCGATCATCGGCACGCTTGACAGTGCACGCACACAGATCGTCATGGAAAACCTGTTGCAGGAGATTGTGGAAACAGGTTCGAGCATCGCCATTCTGGATATTTCCGGAGTACCCGCCGTGGATTCACTGGTCGCCCAGCATCTAATTAAAACGGTTAGTGCGACACGTCTGATGGGCGCTGAATGCATTATCAGCGGTATCCGTCCCGAAATCGCACAAACGGTTGTACATTTAGGTATCGATCTTTCCAATATCATCACCAAGGCGACTTTGGCAAGCGCGCTGGCCTATTCGTTTAAAGTGATGCGCCTGGAAGTAAAAAAGACCGGTACAGTTAGCAAATTTTAATTTCTAAGCTCATGGATAAAATTCCTATTCTCCGGATGGGAGCCTTTTTATTGGTGACAATACAAGTTGACCTTTACGATCGGCTGGCCCTCAACTTGGAGGCCGACCTGGTACAAATGGTCAACAAGACCAATGCAAAAGGGGTTTTGATCGATATTTCGGCCGTTTCCATTGTGGATTCATTTATGGGACGGATCATCGGCAATATTGCCAGCATGTCCAAGATACTTGACGCAGAAACCGTGGTCGTGGGCATGCAGCCTGCGGTAGCAATTACATTAATTGAGCTGGGCTTGCCGCTGAAAGGCGTGCACACCGCTTTGGATATGGAAAAAGGCATGAACCTGCTGAAGTCCATGATTGACGAGACCGAAGAGGACGCAGACGAAGACCAGACCGCAGATGATCTTATCGCTGAATAAAGATACCATACAGATACTCAAAGAGCAGGACGTGGTTTTTTTGAAGAACCGCGTTAAGGAAACCGCGGTTAAGATAAAAATGGGACTGGTCAACCAGACCCGTTTACTGACCGCCTGCAGTGAACTTGTGCGCAACATGATGCGTTATGCCGATGGCGGCGTCTGTATCGTGGAGGTGGTTTCCAGCGGGCGCAACAATGGTGTCCGCCTGACCTTTTCCGACCGGGGTCCCGGCATACCGGACATTGCCGCGGCCATGCGGGACGGTTTTTCTACGGGTAAAAGTCTGGGCCTGGGGCTACCCGGCTCCAAAAGGCTGGTCAATGAATTTGATATTAAAAGTAAAGTAGGTGAAGGCACAGTGGTAACAATCTTAAAATGGGCCAATGGTTGATGCAACGCATATCAGTTTTACGGCCAATGACCGCAGTTACTTTTCGCTGATCAAAAAAGAAATTCACCGGATAGCTACCGATGGCGGCATTGCGCCGGCGCGGATCAACGCGCTTGACCTAATCGTCGCAGAGATGACCTCGAACCTGTTTAAATACAGCGACGACGGCGAACTGCTGATGGGCGTGTTTCCCAATGGCGGCAATCCTTATGTCGAACTGATCAGCATTGATAATGGCCCCGGCATGGTCAATCCAACCAGGATGATGCAGGATGGTGTCTCGACCTCCAACACACTTGGCCATGGCCTGGGCAGCATGAAACGCCTGTCCGATACATTTGAATTATACTCGCAGATCGGCTGGGGCACCATCGCGCTGAGCCGGGTGTACAGTGACCCTGAAAGAATAAAAGAAAAAAGCAAGGTGATCATGCGTCCGATTGTGGTCTACAAGCCAGGAGAAAAAACAAGCGGCGACGGATTTACCTTTAAACAAACCGATAAATTTCTAAAAATGATGCTGGCTGACGGACTGGGGCACGGCCCGGAGGCCAACTTCGCGATAAACGAGGCGGCCAATGCCTTTAAAGTCTTTCCGGATTATAGTCCGACGGAAACGATCCGGTTTATACACAGCAGCATCAAGAAGACCCGGGGCGCGGTGATCAATATCTTAGGGTATGATTTTTCACGCAGGGTCTGGACCTCTGCCGGTGTGGGTAATATCGCAGCACGTGTATTCGGGCCGGTTAATTTTAAAAACCATATGTCATATAATGGTATCGTGGGACATAATATTCCAAATACCATGAATGACCAGGATTACGCCGTCGAAGATTATAACCAGGTCATGCTTTGCTCAGACGGAATTAAGACACGGATCGAGCTGATGCGATATCCGATGATGTATAAGTATGACCTGACCATTTTAGCCGCCGCTATTTATAAAGATCACGCCCGCCGGAATGACGACATGTCGGTGGTAATCGCAAAAGTAAAATGACAGCAATCGTATCAATTACCCTGGAAAATGAAATGGACCTTGTGCTGGCACATAAGCGGTCTATGAAAGTCGCGGAGCGCCTGGGCCTGACCGTTGCCACGCAAACCACATTCGCCACGGCGGTATCCGAGATCGCCAGAACGGTAATCGAACACACAGACACCGGCATCCTGGAGATCGGCCTGGACCAATACAAAACCCGTTACAGCCTGGTAGCTAACATAACTTTTGAAAAAGAGATCAGGTTTACCAATGCGGATTCCGGGTTCTATTACGCGCAAAAGCTGGTACCTGAGTTTGAGTTGAGTGAGTCAGCAAACAGCAACCTGATCACCTTGAAGATCGGTTTACCCCGTTCCTTAAAACTTGATCCTGTCAAGGTCAATATACTTAAAAACCATTTTGAGGAGGAATCGCCGCTGAACGCCTACGAAGAAATCAAACAGCGGAACGCGACGCTAAACCGGCTTGCGACAGAAAAAGATGAAGAGCTACGCCAGTCTAAACTGATCGATGAAAAGAAAACAGAGTTCATTTCTGTTGCCAGTCATGAGATTAAAACGCCCCTGACCATTTTAAAGGCGTATACGCAACTGGCCAATGCCACGAAAGAACCTGTTAGTGATCATTTACGCGGGTTATTAAACAAGATCGATATCCAGTCGAATAAGCTGCATGCGCTCGTACAACAACTCCTGGATATTTCCAGGATAGAAAACGGCAATCTCCAGTATAATATTCAACCGGCGAACCTCAATGAGTTTTTAAGAGGACAGATAGCAGTAATGGAGCACATCTTACCCCATCACCGTTTTGAGATCATTTTAGGGGATGATGTCCAGGTGCTGATCGATGAGCTCAGAATGGAGCAGGTAATGGCCAATCTTTTAGGAAACGCAGGCAAATATTCCGACAAAAATACGCGGATCGTACTTCAGACAAAAAAGACTGTACCCGGATCAGTTACTGTAACTATTAGTGATGAAGGGCGCGGGATGTCTCCCGAGGTCATGACATCTGTTTTTGATAAATTTTACCGGGCAAAGGATGTTATAAAAAGCCACACCGGGCTTGGGATGGGACTGTATATAACCTCCAAGATCGTTACTGACCACCACGGTAAGATTTGGGTGGAAAGCGAAGAAGGAAAAGGATCTGCCTTTTGTTTTACATTACCATTGATCATAGAAAAAAATGAACGTGAAAGTTAAGAAAATACTCATCTTTGATGATGACGAGGATATAGTAAGTATATGCACTTATATACTTGAAGAGGATGGTTGGGAGGTGCTGGCGTATGAAGATTGCAATCACCTTACGGAACGGATCACTTCATTTGCGCCAAATGTAATCCTGATGGACAATTGGATTCCGGAAGAAGGAGGAGTGACAGCTACCCGAAAGATCAAGGCTAACAGTTCTCTGGCGCATATTCCTGTTATCTATTTTTCAGCCAACAGCGATATTGAAATGCTGGCAGCGGATGCAGGTGCGGATCTCATACTATCCAAGCCCTTCGATCTTGATCAACTTCGTCACATAACGACCCAGGCTATTGAAGCCCACTGACATGCAATATTGCAATTCAATCAATATTAAAAAACGGTATTCAATTATTGACTGGACATTCCGGTAAGCTTCACTATGCAGTTCCGTACTATCTGGTCAGCGAAGTGCATTGAGGTTTTTATATTCAAATTTACAAATCAGGTCTTAGCATGCTCAAAATGCAACAGAAAGCACTGCACCCGTTTTCGGAAAACGATGGTCATGAACCCGGAATATCCATTTAAAAGACTAATAAAAGCATTCTGTAATGAATGCTTTTGAATTTGGATCATTTATTTTTGAATATTAAATAGGGCAACCCGCCAACGGTGTTACTTATTCAAAACAGGCTGATAACCTGCGTTTATTCCATTTTATCCACCGGCACCTTGAACCAGAATACGGAACCCTTTCCCTCCTCACTCTCGACCCCTATATCACCATGGTGCCGTTCAACGATCTCCGCACAGATATAAAGACCGAGGCCCAATCCGCCAAAATGCGTCGATGATTCCTGGACGCGGTAAAAACGATCGAACAGGAAATTTCGTTTGCTGTCCGGCACGCCGATGCCAAAGTCCTGCACCGTTACTTTAAAGTATGCGCCTTCCACGCCGCAAGTAATAACGATCTGGTCAGCACCGGGCGAATACTTGATCGCGTTGGTCAGAAAATTATTAACAACTTGCTCCAACCGGGTGCGGTCTGCGTTAATTTCCGCAACGTCATCGCAGGAAAAAACCAAGCGATGTGTTCCGCCCTGCGCACGTACTTCCTCAATACTTTCCCGTAGCATGCTTACGGCATCAAATCGGGTATAATTCAGCAGCAGTTTTCCTTCCTGGATTTTGGTCACATCCAACAGATCGTCTAACAGCACAGTTAACTTGCCCGTTTGCCTCTCCGCCTTATCTATGAAGGATACCATCGGGTCCTTCCTGTCCATTTTCGACGCCATGCGCTGCAATATCTGCAAAGAACCTTTGAGGCTGGTTACCGGCGTTTTCAGTTCGTGGCTGGCTACGCTCATAAATTCGTCCTTTTTACGCATCAATTCCTCGGTTGCCTCCTGTGCTTTGATCAGGTGAGTTTCTGTTTCCTTTTGCCGGGTGATGTCAATGATCGAGCCCACCAGGCGGTAGGGCGTCCGGAACTCATCTTCCAGAATACTGCCGCGATCGAGAATGTAGGCGTAGGTATTGTCCGCTTTCAGGAAGCGGTATTCTGCCGACCAGTGTTTTTCCTGGTGGTTAATAGCGTAGTAAACGCTGTCCTGTACCCGTTCCCGGTCTGCCGGATGAACCTTTTCAAACCAGAAGCCGATATGATTACTGGCTTCATCCCGTTCGTAACCGAACATGACCGTGAAGTTCTCACTGCGCCACATGGTATTATTGATCAGATTCCAGTCCCAGATGGTATCATTGGTGGCTTTGGCTACCAGGTTAAAACGTTCTTCGCTTTCAGTCAACTTCCGGGTGCGTTCGAAAACCCTGTCCTCCAACTGGTTATTGAGGTCTTTCAATCCTTCCCTGGCCGTGATCAGTTCGTGGTAATTTTTCCGGAGTTTTTGTTCCGCATTGCGCCGGTCGGTAACATTGGTTAAACTGATAACAAAACCGTCATCCATTTTGGCTGTGACCACCTGATACCAGTCATTGGACAGGGTTTGCAATTCGGTATGAAGGGCTTTACCGCTTTCGACTACCTTGACGAACTGATCAAATGCAATGGTGTGCGAAAGATCAGCAAATTCCTTTACGGACGGCTGGGCTTCCATCATCTCTGCGGATTTGCCGACAAGCTGCAGTGCCGCATTATTATAAGCGATACATTTAAAATCATTGATCTTACCCGAGCGGTTACGCGTTTCCCTGAAAGCCAGGATAGCCGCCGAACTGGCATTGAATACGCCCGAAATTATATTATTCAGCTCGGTAATGACCGTAATATCAATGAAACTGATCACGACACCATCGCGTTGCTTGTCTTTACGTACGTAAGGCATGATGCGCATCAGGTAATTGGTCCCGTTCCTGACCCTGATTTCCTTTTCCGACATTTGTGCGCTCGACAGTACGGTGTGGATATCGTTCACCAAATGATCGTATTGTAAATTACTGGAAATATGGCTAATAGGTCGGCCTATGTCTGCTTCAATCAGGTTAACGATATGAATGGCCGCAGGGTTGAATTTGCGGATCCGCATACCCGAGTCGATAAAGATCTGGCCGATATCCGTGCTTTTAAAATAATTGTCCAGGTCATCGTTTAGCTCTATTAATTCCCTGATCTTAACCTGATGCTCCGAGTTCAGCGTGTGCAGCTCTTCATTCAAGCTCTGAAGTTCTTCATTACCCGACTGCAATTCTTCATTGGCCGAAAGCAATTCCTCGTTACTGGACTGCAGTTCTTCATTGGTGGTCTCCATTTCTTCGACCGCCATTTGCAGATTTGCCCGAGTCTCATTTAATTCAGCTTCCACTTCGAGTAAATGTTCCTGCTGATGCTCCGGCCCTACCGTTTGCAGCGTAATACCTTCTTTAGTGCCCGGCTCGGCTTTAGTTTCGGTAAACATCAGCAGCGTGTAGCCAGATGGGGAACCTCCTTCAGGTGGCTTAACGGTAATCTGCAAATACAGTTCTTCATTTTCCCGCTTGATGCGTATTTTGTTGAGATAGGTCTTTTTATGCTCTTTCCAGGCCCGCCGGATAGCGGTATTCAACACGATCGCAACATCCCGGCTGACCAGGTTCAGGATATTCAGGTCGAGTTTCTTTTCCGGCAGGTTCAAATACCTGCGATAATTTCCGATTGTGTCCTGAACAATATAATTCTTATCGATAAAAATCGCCACCGCATCAAATTCCTCGGTCATCAATTCCAGGAATTCCTGCTCAATGGTCTTTCCAGAATCGATCGTTTTCAGGGGCCTACTCTCGGGCACTTTCAAAGATGGGGCGGCAGCGGTGTACGTGTGGTGCAGGCCATAATTGATCGTACCTGATTTTTGGTAGATCTTCCATTTGCTGCTGATCTCGGTGATCCCCTCTTTGATGCTAGATGCATTCTCGCTGGAACCCAGGAACAGAAAACCCTCCCTGTTCAAGGAATAATGAAAGGTAGCCACGACTTTCTGCTGCAGCAGGCTATTCATGTAGATCAGCATATTGCGACAGGTGATCAGGTCATTTTTGATAAAAGGCGGTGATTTGATCACATTGTGCCGGGCAAAAACGATCTGTTTGCGGATGGATGGTATGACCGAATAACTTTTACGGTCTTTTACAAAATATTTTTTGAGTAATGATGCCGGGATTTCCTTGGCCACCGTCAGCGGGTAACTGTTCTTACCGGCGATCTCGATACTTTTTTCATCCACATCGGTCGCAAAGATCTTTACTTCCAGGCTTTTGCCGGCCTGTAATAAACAATCGTTGATTAGTACAGCAATGGAGTATGCCTCTTCGCCGGTGCTACAGGCACAGACCCAAACCTTCAGCAGATCGCCATCCTGCTTTTGCCGGATCAGCTCCGGGATTATATCCTTGGCCAAAACATCAAAGGCTGCCTTATCACGAAAAAACTTGGTCACGCCGATCAGGAAATCCTTGGCCAGCAGGCTGACCTCTCCGGCGTCCTGGTGCAGCAAGTCCACATAATCCCGAAGATCGGGAACTTCGACAGCGGCCATACGCCGGGCAATGCGGCGCAAAATAGTAGGCGTTTTATACAAGTTAAAATCTTGATCGCTGTTTTGGCTGACCAGTTGGAAAAGCTCACTCATCAGTCCGTCATCCACTTGTTCCGCTGCTAGTTCCGGCGCGGATTTCTGCTGCACAAAGTTGTGCAGTTCCAAATGCATTTTTGCAGGAGGCAGAATAAAGTCGGCATTACCCGAAGTGATGGCGCTATTAGGCATACCGTCAAATTTAGCGGAGGACGGTTCCTGGACCATAACCATCCCCCCGGCTTCTTTGATGGCTTCGATCCCCTTGGTACCATCGGTACCGGTTCCCGAGAGCACAATGGCAATCGCTTTATCTTTTTTATCCTTGGCCAGGCTAAAGAAAAATGTATCTATAGCTGTGTTCGGCGTTTTATCTTTGATTTTGTCTGCCAGTTTTAACTGATGTCCTTTAATAGTCATCAGCTTCTTGGTCGGTATAATATAAACACAGTTACGCTGAAGTTTCTCGTCATTGGCCGCTTCCAGCACTTTCATACGGGTGTGTTTGGCCACTAGTTCGGCCAGCAGGCTCTTGTAATCGGGGGAAAGATGCTGGATTACCACGAATGTAAAACCGGAATTGTCCGGCATATGGTCAAAAAATTCATGGATGGCCTCCAGGCCTCCGGCGGATGCACCGATGGCCACGATATACCGGTCCAGCGACCTGTGTTCTGGAATTTTCAAGGTTCTCTTCGCCACGCCTTCTTAGTAATTTGCTTGCTTGGTACTGAATTCATAAATAAAGGTTCTCAGATTTTCTGCTGTTTCCAGTTCCTGAACGGTCCAGGCATCCGACGTATGGTGTACCTGTTGTTGCCATATCTTAAATGAGGCACGCGGGTGGTATTTTGTGCCATCAGGGTCAAAGTTGATCGTCTTGGTCGGATCTCCGCCCCAATTTATCGTTTGTACTACTTCCGGGCGGAAGGCCAGAATATACTCTCCTTTTTCCTTCGCGATGGCAATGGCCAGCAAACCGCTGGACTTCGCCGCGTAAGGCACAGCCTCGTCAAAAAGCCCGGGTAACTGATCGGTGCAGAATACCCGTTCAATATTTTTATTTTGCAGCCAAAGCAGGAGATTTTCAACCATGTCGTGGTCAGGAACATCCCCCAGAGTGTAATAGCCGCCCCGGTAAGCAGCTACTGCGCCGGAGGCCTGAAACATAGTTAGCAAGTTAGTGCCGTTCTCGTTTAGCAAGCCGGCTACCAGGTCGTCTTCCGCATACACCTGTGCGATTAGCGCGGTTTGTTGTTTTTGCAACTCGCTTTCCACGTCGAACAAAGTTTTATTCAATATGGCGGATATCCTGTTGGAAATGACCGACGAGATCATTTCGCATACGGAACATAGTTCAAAGCTTAGGTAATGAGGCTCCAGATGATGACAAGCGATAAGCCCCCACAAGGTATTATTATGGATGACCCGAATTGACATCGAAGCGGACACGTTCATGTTTTTCAGGTATTCCAGGTGCACGGCCGCTACACCCCGCAGGTTACAATCAGAAAGATCAATAAAAGCGCGGGTAACCGGATTAATGACTGGATATAGTCTCACCGGCACATACTGGCGGTCAGGGATTAGCCGGTAAGGATTTTTCAAGTAAAGTTCCCGTGCCTGTTTGGGTACATCTGAAGCCGGAAATGTGTGCCCCAGGTAGTTCTCAAGGTTTCCTTCTTTCTCTTCTGCGATGACAGTGCCGTTCCATTCCTCATCAAAACGGTACATCATCACCCCGTCAAAACCAGTGATCCTTCTTAATTCATAAACCGCTGTCCGGCTGACCTCTTCGATCGTTTCGGCAGATTCCATCGCGGCCATCGCATATTTGACCTCATCATAAACATTGGTAAAAGACCGTTCTGTTCCGGCGTCCTCTTTTTCTATCTCCAGAATGATCAGCTTCTCTTTAAAATGTGCAAGCGCCAATAACCGCTTGCCGGCGATGGTCAACGGCAGCGGTATCTTGACTTTTGAGCGTTCCGCAAAACGTTGCTGCAATTCTTTCAGTTGCCCCGTACCGGCATAAACGCTGAATAAATTGCTGGTGATCTCCGGCAAATCGGCTTGGAAAAGCCCGGCACAGTTTTCACTGACCTGCAGGATGCGGTAGCTACCTGCGTCAAGTACTACCAGGTACCCATATGTTTGGATCACATTGATATGATTCAGGGGCAAACTGCCACAAAATTCTGAGTCATAGTTATTTCTCTTAGCCATTCACGTTTTTTCTAACAGGGATCTTTTGGATTTTTCAAACACAGCTAAAGCGTCTTGCACGCCGTTAGATGAACGGTGAATAGACGGGAATATAGCAGATGTAAGGCTAAAGTATAGATTTCTTATAAGGAAAACAAATTGCCTTGGCGGATACAACCCATAGGAATACCCTACCCGTAACCATCAAATTCATAAAATTACATATCACCCGGATGATGTCGATCAGCAAATCTATAAAATCTTTGCATAGTGCTTTGGTTTTCACGTACCGCCGAAAGGTACTGAAAGGCAGTTGCCCTTATCATAATGACGCGAAGCTTTCATTAATGGCGATACCAGCTAAGAATATGACCATGGACTTGCAGGCGGCTCTGCCGAGTTTCTCCGCCGGATAATAGACTTCCTTACAGCTTGATTTATCTGCAGCAATGTAAAATTCATCCATAGTTTCATTCAACTGTAGGTGAAACCTGAATGGCTGACCTTCATGGCTCACATTGACCTGAAACAACTACAATTTGCGCCGGTTCATGGAATTGAAAGAAAAAGTATTATTCTCCGCATCTATCATAAAGTTCTTCATGCCGCGAAAATAGCCTATAACTATGCATTTAAATTGTTTATCTGGCTTCTTATTTTTAATAAACCCAATCTGAGATATTGTGTTATCTTTTTATGAAAATTGCTTGTTTATTACTCTTTGCGGGGATCGCTTCCATCGCGCAAGCACAACAACTTATTGAAGTCGCCTCCTTCGGAAAAAACCAGCCCATTGGCTGTAAAGTATCCCCTTCAGGACGTTTGTTTGTCGGCTTTCCGCATCATGAGCCCTTTCTTTACGCGCTGACCGAGATCAAAAACGGGCAGCGGGTTCCCTACCCTGATGCGGCTTATCAAAGCCAGTTCAATAATGTACAGGACCTTTGGACGGATGAACAGAATAACCTATGGGTGCTGGATTCAGCGCCTGGTGGCGGCATGATAGTTGGAAAATTCAAGTTGGTCCAATTTGAGCTCGCCAGCAATACCGTAAAAAGAACGTATACGTTTGACGATTTAGATAAAACAAAAAGTGCCCTGAACGATGTACGGGTAGATCATTTGCACCATTTAGCTTATCTATCCGACCCCGGGCTTTCTGCGATTGTCGTGCTGGACCTGAAAAGCGGTAAAACCCGGCTGGCCTTGCAAGATGACCCGACCACAAAAGCTGATCCTGCTTTCAAACTGTATTTGGATGGTGAAGATGTGGTTGATGATAAGGGTAACGCCTTTTCGTCCAATGTCAATGGGATCGCACTCAGTACGGATAACCGGTATTTTTACTTCAGGGCCATTAACCAAACCTGGCTGTACCGCATCAAAACGACTGACTTGGCAAGTGGAGAGACCGCAGGAAAAGTGGAAAAAGTAGCAGAGACAGGTGTTTGCCATGGCATGACGGCCGATGCTAAGGGCAATGTGTTTCTGAGTGATTCACCCGACAACGCCATTACCTATTTTAGTCCCGACGGAAAATTACATACATTGATCAAAAATCCCCGTATCAGCTGGCCCGACTCCATGGGTGTTGGCCCTGACGGTTACCTGTATTTCAGCGCGTCGCAGCTGAACAGGCTGCCTAAATTCCATAAGGGAGCAGATAAGACGGATTACCCCTACCGGGTTTATAAAGTTAAATTACCATGGTAGTGTTGCCAAGCAAATCATTCCTTAACGGTACATACCAGTTGGCTCCTAAACCTTGAAGCCCGCGCCATCTGTTTTTTCGTACATAAGTTAAATGAAGTCTTTTTTTAGCCGCTGTAAAAAACTGCCTTAACATTTGTGCTTTTGCCTGATCAGGCCGCTCAAACAGGTTGATACTATTTAAATCAAACCTTTTACCATTTGTCAGGATTATAGTAATGGATACGTTCGGCTTATTGTTGGTTTCGTAATCGTAACAATAAATCCCGGCAATTTCTCTTTTCAAATATCTGGTAAAATCGCCTTGGCTATCGCTGATAAAAATTGATTTCTCATCAAAGTAAATCCGGACGGTCTTTGATAATAAACTGGTGATCAGCGACACAATAATGATCACGATCCCTAATGAGAGCGCCAGGCCGACGTGCTTAAAAAAATGGCGGATGAACAATACATAAAACAAGACTGCCGGAACAATTCCAACAAGTACTGCCGGATAAATTACTACATACGGCTGCGTAAAGACTTGCTCAAAAACAAAATCAGGTGTGCAATATTTTCGGTGCGGTGACATGGCCTACTTCTGTTTAAAGACCAGCGTATGTTGGACTTTACCATCCCAATAAGCGGCCTCAATCCGCGACGGATATTCCGTCCCGGTTATTTTTTTTAATGTTATACAGGATCCTTGTTGTTTTTTGAATTCACCGGATCAAATCTCAGATCGCCTTTGGCATCCGGCTCATCAGCTGATGGCG
This sequence comes from Mucilaginibacter gynuensis, assembly GCF_039541195.1. Lineage (NCBI taxonomy): Bacteria > Pseudomonadati > Bacteroidota > Sphingobacteriia > Sphingobacteriales > Sphingobacteriaceae > Mucilaginibacter > Mucilaginibacter gynuensis. The sequence continues at coordinate 7,344 of NZ_BAABFT010000009.1, read as the reverse complement.
AAAATTCCTGGTTACCCAATTTTGACAAGATTTTCACCTTACTCGCCAGCAAGTAACCATCTGCTAATTGCAAAGTGGTTGCCTTGCCGGCTATTGTAGTTTTATAACTGATCATTTCATACGCTTTTTGCGCCAGCGCTGGATTTGAGCAATAAAATGCCACATGTAAGAAAATGAGCGTCAAAAAGATTTTCATTTGGAGTGGTATGATGCTAAACAAACAAGCCGGCACGACGAATGTTGTGATGACATGGAAAATTGGCAATTTTACAGATCGGTTATCGACGGTGAAGAGCTGCGCCTGGAAGGGTTGAATATCTGGGATCATCCCTGGAAAGCTTCCGGTGAAACAATTTTGGTCAACGATCCGATCTATCAGCAAAGCCACCGGATGAATGTCTATAAATTACCGAAGGGGCCTTAACGATTCACTTTGCCGCCGGTAAATTTTCCAACATGGTATGGGGTATTTATTTGCCCTGAAACCACGCAGGTCATGAGCCATCATAAAACGAATCTTGTCCAATGACTAAACATTAAAAAATTATTGCTGATTCGTCCAGACTAATTTGCTCACATCGTAACCAAGGTTTACAGCCTGTTTCAAATAGGCAGTTTGTGCAGCGGCAGGGATTGATTTTTCCCTGGACAGCAGCCACAGGTAATCCAGGTTATTGCCGGCTACCATCGCGTAGCGGTATTCCGGGTCGATGGCGATGACGTTATAACCGGCATAGAAGGGTCCGAAAAAGGAAACTTTTAAACGGGCGGTATCAGGGCTTTTGACAAATCTGGCCTTACCGATACTTTCCTTCCATTGTTTTTTGAGGTAATGATAGCCTTTGTTAACTACCCGGATCGAGCCATCTGCATTCAATGAATATTCCGCGGTCACGTGGTCCAGGTTTTTTTCAAACTTAAAATCCATCCGTGCGATCTCATACCACTTGCCTAAGTAACGGTCTATATCAAAAGGACTGACCGCCCTGGCACCTTTTGGTATGCTTACACATGATGCAAAATTTATCGCGATCGCCGCCGCGCCGATACCAAGCACCACGCCTGTCTGCCATTTATTCCATCTCCTGATCATGATTGAATAACAAATGTCAGCGCCTGCGGTTTGGCGGGGCCATGTATTTCCCCGAACAAAAGGGCCCGCCGCCCGTTACCTGGTTATGGAAAAAGAGATCGTAGTAGCAGGCGGCACCGGTAACCTCGGCGGCCGGATCATTAAAGCTTTACTCAGCAAAGGTGCAAAGGTGCAGGCCATCGTCCGTCCGGGCAGTGATGAGCAGAAAGTAGCACAACTGGACAGTTTAGGCGCAAGGATTATTGAGGTAGATATGACTGATGCTGCATCACTGGCCGATGCTTTAAAAGGGGCCTCTTGTGTTGTTTCCGCGCTTGCTGGCTTGCGGGACGTCATTGTAGATACGCAAGGCCTATTGCTGGAAGCAGCAGTTAAGGCTGGCGTGCCGCGTTTTATTCCCTCTGACTTTTGTACGGACTATACACAGTTGGCCGACGGGGAGAACCGGAACTTTGACCTGCGCCGGGAATTTGCCAGAATGCTGGATCAGCAGCCGATCACGCCAACCAGTATTTTCAACGGTGCATTTGCCGAACTGCTGACCTATAATATCCCGCTGCTTGATCATCAAGAGCAAACCATCGGTTATTGGGAAAAGCCGGACTGGAAAGTAGATTTTACGAGCATGAATGATACGGCTACGTTTACCGCTGAAGCCGCCCTCGATAACACAGCGCCGCGCTACCTGCGTATCGCCAGTTTCCAGCCCAGCCCGAGAGAATTGACTGAGTTGACTGGCTATACGCTAAAAGACATGGGTCCCCTCGCCGGACTTGACCAATATAACCGCCAGCAACGGGCGGAGCACCCCGAGGGCGAACAGGAACTGTACGCCAAATGGCAGCAAAGCATGTATATGCACAGCATGTTTAGTGCGCATAATGAGGTGACGGACAACAGCCGCTATGCGGAACTGGCCTGGAGTAAAATTGAAGATTATATTCAACCCCGTAAATCATAATATAATTCCATGGACCAGCTAAAGGAGAACTTTGAGGCATTGAAGGATCTAAGCCTCAGTGCTGATTATCCGACGGGTGAACATTAGCTTATTTTACGCGGATCGCATTCAATTACTGGAGTTACCTTAAAAGCTATTCTTACCCATGGTACTGCAAGATAAATATGTAAATTTGGTCAAATCATAAACTATGCCGGTACACGTCGCTATTACCCTTAGAATTTTACCCGGTAAGGAGGACGAATTCAAACAGGCACTCCGGAAATTCATGGGTGAATCTTTTACGCAAGGCGGCGTGCATGGCGCAAGCATGATCACATCATTACCGGGTGATGAAAGCGAGATCGGTATTCTGCGGACCTTTCAAGACCCGGCCGAACGGGATGCTTTTTACCAGTCCGAGCAATTTAAGAAATGGGAAGCCTATGCCCTGACGCTTACGGAACCGCCGGTTTACCGTGATCTGAATGGTCTTGAGTTCTGGTTCCTTTCCACCGGTGCTCCACCCCGCTGGAAAATGGCGCTGGTGATTCTGCTCGGCGTATTTCCTACCAGCCTTCTTCTTTTCTACACCGTAGGTCTTATCATTAAGGATTTGCCCGTGCCGGTTCGTTTACTGATTACATCCGCTTGTATGGTTGGCTTATTAAACTGGCTCGTTATGCCGTTTCTGACCAAAGCATTACACCGGTGGCTTAAGCCGTAATTACCTCACAGATTTAATAACGGCAAATCAAAAAGAAAGTGGAGCCATCCTGACCAGTACTTTGTACACCAATGCTTCCATCGTGCGCTTTAACGATCTCGGTAGCGATCAATTAAGTTAATTACTTAAATAGAAACCATACGCCTCATATTACGTTTGACCATAGTATCGGATCACCATAATTAAGTTTCTTAAAATAGTGATCATCCACATCCAAGCGCTATGAATTTACATAAAAAGACCATTGTTATTACCGGGGCTTCCAGCGGCGCAGGCCGGGCAGCCGCACTTGAATTTGCACCACTTGGTGTCCGCCTGGTTTTGGCGGCGCGGAATGAAACTGCTTTAAAGGAGCTGGCAGAAGAATGTGTAATGCTTGGTGCCGAAACACTTGTGCTGCCGACAGACGTGGCCGACCCGAAAGCCATGATCAGACTGGCGGATGCGGCGGGCGAATGGCATGGTAACATTGATATCTGGATCAATAATGCGGGCGTACTGGCTGGCGGTGATTTTGACGTCACGCCCATGGAGGTACATGAACAGGTCATTAAAACGAATTTGCTGGGCTATATGAATGGCGCGCACGCGGTGCTACCCATATTTAAGCAGCAACGTTATGGCGTGCTGATCAACAATATTTCCATCGGCGGATTTTTGCCGGTGCCGTATGGCGCCGGGTATACGGCAAGTAAGTTTGGCTTGCGTGGTTTCTCGGAAGCGCTGAAAGCGGAGCTCAGCGCTTGGCCTGATATTTACATTTGTGATCTTTTTCCGGCGTTTTTGGATACGCCGGGCATCTTGCATGCAGGCAATTATACGGGTAAGGTATTAAAACCTGCCCCGCCGGTTTATGACCCGGTGCGGGTAGCCCAAGCGATGGTAAAAGTCGCCGCCAATCCTAAGTCCAATACCTATGTAGGCAGCGCTTCCCTCCTCCTAAAATTCTCTCACGCGCTGTTTCCTGAACTGACCACCAAAATGACCGCGCTGGTGATGCGCAAATATTTCAAGGTCGCGGATGATATCGCACCGACCAACGGTAACCTTTTTAATACGGTTGATTACGGGATGAGCGTGCACGGGGGATTTGGTATACCGGGCGCGCCAAAAGCGCACCGTAAATATATTGCCGGCGCGCTGCTGGCAGGCTTTGCGGCGGGGTTTCTGCTATTGGGCTCATCAAAGAAATAAATGTCAGCGGTATGGTCGACAAACCCAGCTATCTCAACTTCGATACTAAGGCTTATGCCTGGAAGCCGGAAATCGATTACCGCAAGCATCCGGAACTATACCGTGTAGGCAAAGGTGAACAAGGTGTGCTGATCTGCGAACCTTATAAGAGCGAGATCGGTCCGTACTGGCGGTTCAAAACAGTAGAAATTGCTAAAGAGAGCAGTGCAAAAATATATGAGCTTTTTCTGAGCTATTTGGAAAAGAATGACTTTATTGGCGCTGATATGGCGCGTAAATACCTGCAAATGGGTTTTACCCGCGCGCGGCGTTACGCCAATTATAAAGGTGGTAAAAAGTATGATAAAGAGCACGATCATATTGCTTTGGCGCGGAACCGGTGAAGAAGAAAAAGCAAAAGCCGCGGCCATATTCTTTGATCAGTGGAAGCAACCTTAAATGTAACCCAGGGCCGCTGTGCATTTTAGTGTCCAGTTGCACCATGCGGCTAATACGCGGATCAGGTGTTTAATAAAACATTCTGCGCTGCCATGCCTTTACTAATAAAACTTTGAAATGACCAATTACAACGACGTATTGATACATGCGGCCCGCACAGGCGAAGTGGCCGTGATCAAAGAGTTATTAGACCAGCAAACAAATGTGAATGCGCGTGACGAAAAAGGCTACACGCCGCTGATCATTGCTTGTTATAATGATCGTTATGAAGCGGCTAAATTGCTCCTGGAAAACGGTGCAGACGTTAACGCAGCTGATAACGGCGGTAATACCGCATTGATGGGTGTTGCTTTTAAGGGCTACCCTGCTATTGCGGAGCTATTGATCAGTCATGGCGCTGATTTGAACCTGCAGCATGGCAATGGTGGTACGGCCTTAATGTTTGCAGCCATGTTTGGCAGAAATGACCTGGTGCGACTGTTGGTCGGGCATGGTGCTGACAAAACTATTGTTGACACGCGTGGCCTGTCGGTAACTGATCTGGCGGTGCAGCAGGGCAACCAGGAAGCGCTCTCGCTATTGGCATAAATAAAAAGCCGCCCCTGAAACAGGAGCGGCTTTTTTGGCGGGTTCGTTATGCCGGGATCTTTCTCGGTTTTTCCCGCTCCCAAAAACGGTGCTGAGCAATAGCCTTAATAAATAAGGTGGCTAATTTCTTCGCCTCATCACTTAAGACAATACCCTCGGACAACACCGTTTCTTCACTATACTCATCCGGAAGTTTCTTACTAAAGTATGTCGCTTCCAATACCTGCGCCGCATCACTGTCGGCGGCAATGGCTTTACAATGTTTAAAGGCTTCATTCAGAAAATGCACCGCATCTGCGTCTGCCTCCAGTGTGGCGACGCTGTTGGTACCGCCGGGCACATAGACTGCGTCAAATAGCACGGATGCCGCACCCAGTAAACTTTCATCCACATGGATCTTAGCATCATTATCAGCCGTGATAAAACCTAAACGCGGAGCTATGATTTCTACTACACCACCGGCCGATTCAACGGCCGTCTTAACAGCGGTCAGTGATTTTTCATTGACGCCGTCCGCGGCTAATATCGCGATCTTACGTGTTTGAATAGAATCTTTCACGGTGTAGGCCATACTTAACGCCGTTGATTGCGCCAAAGAACTTTCTACCTGCAATGAAGCATAATCTGCCGGGTCGCCATCGGCCGGAATATTCTGGTTCAATTGCTCGGCCAGGTTCTCCGGGATGTGAATGCCAAGTGCATAAGCAACTGCTGCTGCCAAACCTTTATCGATCTGTGCCAGTATCGCCAGCATACGCTCGCGGATTGCCACGGTTTTTACTTTGCCCAATTCAAAACTCAGAGCATCGGTAATGTGATTCTTTTCCGGTTCCGATTGGCTGTTGAAAAATAACGTGGCTTGGCTGAAATGGTCGAAAAAGCTTTTGCTTCTTGCCCTGACTTTGCTGGCCGAAATACGTTCAGGATAGCTGACAAAACCGCCTTCCGCTTCTTTGGCCTGCCTTGGATCATTACCTCCGATAGCATTCGGACTGTAACTGGTCTTACCTTTGTTGATGGTCTGCCGCATAAAGCCGTCACGCTGGTTATTATGCACCGGAACAATGGGCCGGTTGATCGGGATCTCCTGGAAGTTCGGGCCGCCTAAACGGGTCAGCTGTGTATCTGTATAGGAGAACAGCCTGCCCTGCAGCAGCGGGTCGTTACTAAAATCGATGCCGGGTACTATATGCCCTAAGTGAAAAGCCACTTGTTCCGTTTCAGCAAAAAAGTTATCCGGGTTACGGTTTAGTGTCATTTTACCGATACGTTGAACAGGCACCAGTTCTTCGGGGATCAGCTTGGTCGGGTCGAGCAGGTCAAACTCGAACTTGAACTCATCTTCTTCCGGCACGATCTGTACACCCAGCTCCCATTCCGGGAAGGCACCGCTGTCGATGGCGTCCCACAGGTCGCGTCGGTGAAAATCGGGGTCTTTGCCCGATATGTTCTGCGCTTCGTCCCAGGCCACGGCATGTACGCCCAGCAATGGTTTCCAGTGAAATTTAACAAAGCTGGCTACGCCTTTGGCGTTTACAAAACGAAAAGTATGTACACCAAACCCTTCCATCATGCGGTAACTGCGCGGCAACGCGCGATCGCTCATTGCCCACATGATCATGTGGGAAGATTCGGGTGTCAGGGAAATAAAGTCCCAGAAAGTGTCGTGCGCCGAAGCTGCCTGCGGAATTTCGTTATCAGGCTCCGGTTTTACGGCATGTATCAGGTCAGGGAATTTGATGGCATCCTGGATAAAGAACACCGGCATATTATTGCCTACCAAATCAAAGTTTCCTTCCTGTGTATAAAAACGTACGGCGAAACCACGCACGTCACGCGCAAGGTCGGTCGAGCCTTTTGAACCGGCTACTGTAGAGAAGCGAACAAACACTGGCGTTTCTGCTGCTGTATCGTTTAAGAACAATGCCTTGGTTAAAGCTGACTGCGATTCATAAACTTTGAACACACCATGGGCGCCCGAACCACGGGCATGCACTACCCTTTCCGGAATACGTTCGTGGTCAAAGTGCGTGATCTTTTCACGCAGTATAAAATCTTCCAGCAGGGTTGCGCCACGGTCCCCGGCCTTCAGGGAGTTTTGATCATCATTGATCTTCAAACCGGTGTTAGTGGTCATGAACTCGCCGGTACTGTCCGCCGTATGTGGCGCAAGGTTTTCTATCTTATCGTTAACCGGCTGTGTGCCTTTGCTAACATTTTTTGTATCGGCGGTTTTGTCTTCACCTTTCCCGGTGACTTTTTTTGTTGCCATTATCTTATGTATTGGGATTAGGTTAGGCTTCTTCTGAAGCTTTATAGTTCACGTCGTTTTCAGCGACATCGGTCAATAATTGATCGGCTGCT